>NZ_JBEZDM010000001.1:62909-948841 GCF_040648335.1 Nonomuraea sp. NPDC049158 | reverse complement strand
GCCAGCGTTCGTCCTGAGCCAGGATCAAACTCTCCAAACAATGTCTGAAGGGAAAGAAATCCCAACCATATAAAAGGAATCCACCACATCCACACCAATAAAGGCGCAGACATGACGGGGTTGTGCATCATGCACTGGCTTTTAACACACTGTTGAGTTCTCAAGAAACGGACGCGTACTCCCCAACCTGCGAGAGGCGTTCATTTCGTTTTCTGTTTTCGTTGTGTCTTTATCTTTTCAGCCGCCCGGCCCGGTGTCAAATTGACCCGACCCGCTCCGACCTGCTGGAATAAAGACCGCCCCGTTTCCGGGACAACCCCTCTAACTTACCAGACCATCCTGAGTGGTGCTAACACCATCCGAAAGGATCTGTGTGGAGGTTGTCCCCGAGTGAGACCGACGATCATCGCCGTCCTCGCGGGACTGGTGAACTCTATGTACGGCTCCCGGAACCGTCAAATCAACCGCCCGCCGGTGTCATCCCCCACCCACGGGTAGGAAGCCACTGTGCCCCGAGCCCTCACCATCCTGCTGGGTATCGCCTGCGCGGTGATCGTCCTGTTCGGCATGCGCGAGGTCGCGTCGATCCTGGGCCCGGTCGTGCTCGCGCTCGTGCTGGTCATCGCCGTCGCCCCGGTACGGAGCCGGCTCGCCCGCGCGGGCGCTCCCGGCTGGGTGCAGGTCGCCGTGCCCTTCCTCATCGTGCTGTTCGTGCTGCTGGGCATGGTCGCGGTCCTGACCGTCTCCGTCACCCAGCTCGCCTCACTGCTCCCCGCGTACGCCCCGCAGTTTCAGCAGTTGCTCAACGACGCCCAGAACTTCGCCACCACCCACGGCGTCAGCAACGCCCAGCTCGACAAGGCGATCCAGGCCTTCGATCCGGCCAAGGTGCTCGGGCTGGCGCAGAGCCTGTTGTCGAGTCTGCTGGGGATCTTGTCCAGCTTGTTCCTCATCGTGGTGCTGCTGCTCGCGATGTGCCTGGACACCCCGGCCACCGCCCGGATCATCGCGTCGGGCAAGGAGGCCAAGCCGCACCTGGTGGCGGCGTTCGGCACGTTCGCCCACAAGACCAGGCGCTATCTCATCGTCTCCACGATCTTCGGTCTCATCTGCGCTGCACTGGACGTCTTGGCCCTGTCCATCCTGGGTGTGCCGTTGCCCCTTCTCTGGGGTGTCCTGGCGCTGATCACCAACTACATCCCGAACATCGGCTTCGTCCTCGGTCTGATCCCGCCCGCGACGCTGGCGCTCCTCGACGGCGGCATCAAGCAGATGCTCCTCGTCATCGCCGCCTACATCGCCATCAACGTGGTGATCCAGTCGTTCATCCAGCCCAAGTTCCTGGGTGACGCGGTGGGGCTGTCGACCACGATGACGTTCCTGTCACTGATCGTCTGGGCGTTCGTCCTGGGGCCGCTGGGCGCCCTCCTGGCGATCCCCCTCAGCCTGCTCACGCGGGCGCTCCTCGTCGACAGCGACCCCAGCGCGGGCTGGGCGGCCGCTCTCATCTCCGGAGCTCCGCCAGAGTCACGCCGCTCAGGCGCTTGACCTCGTTGGCCAGGTGCGCCTGATCCGCGTATCCCGAGACCACCGCCACCTCCGCCGGCGCCACCCCCGCGCGAGCCAGTTTCAGCGCCCGCTGGAACCGGACGACCCGCTGCAGGACCTTCGGCCCGTATCCGAACGAGGCCAGACTGCGCCGCAGCAGCTGCCGCTCGCTGAACCCCAGCGCCCAGGCCACCTCTCCCACGCTCCGCCCCGCCCGGAGCGCCTCGGCTATCGCGGGCGCCGCGGCGTCGGCGGGCGCGGTGGCCCGCAGCCGGGCCACGACCGCGGCCCGCATGCTCGCGAGCCGCCCGCCGATGTCGGCGGTGGCGTTCGCGATGGCGGGCGCCATCGCCACATGCCGCCATGCGGAGAACTCCTCATCGGACGTCGCCACCTGCCGCCAAATGGAGCACGACAGGGAGAACCCCAGGTCCGCCAACGGCACCCGCTGGTCGCGCAGGGCGTGCACCGGAACGCCGAACACGTCTCCGACACCGCCCGGCTTGAACCGGATCCCGGTGAAGGCATCGCCCGCGCGCACCCGCACCGGCATCGGCATCGGCCCGGTGTCCGGCCCGGCCACGAACGCCCCCGAAGGTCCCCAGATGAGGTCCACGCATCCGTCGGGCACCACGAGTCGCGTGCTGTCGGCGTCGTTCAGCTGCCGCCACACGCAGGTGACCCGGCCGTCGAAGCCGTCCCCGGGAGGCCGCTCTTCGTACATGCCTCCAAGCTACGCACCCCCACCGACAAGAAGCCACAGCCGCCCGTACGCCCAAGCAGTCACACCCGCCCGTACGCCTGGAGCGTCCGCAGTCGGTGCACGGTGATGAAGCCGCCCCACTCGTGCTCCACCACGGGCGTCCAGATCAGCCAGTTCCCCTGCCACCCGCCCTCCTCCGACTGGGCGGCGGCGAGCGCGTCGAGGTGCCGGTCCAGGACGTCCCGCGCGAACAGCGGCAGCCGCAGCGGCGACGGAGCGAAGTCGAGGGGGAAATGCACCTCGCCGGACGCGTCGGGGTCGAAGGTGACCGTGGCCAGCAGGGCCTCGCGCAGCCGGGCGAACTCCGCCTCGGCCCGTGCCCGGTCGGGGACGAGGTCCAGGAACTGGACGACGGCCCGTGCCTCGTACGGGGTCGTGTCCGAGATGCCGGCGATCGCCGACCAGCAGAAGTCGGTGGCGGGCCCGAGCCATGGATGGGCGACACCGTGCTTGTGCAGGAGTCCGGCGATCGACGCGGTGGGGATGAGGTTGCCCGGCGGCTCGTCGCCGGTCTCCCACCAGGGCGCCCGCGGCGTGTCGCGGACGCTCGGCAGCGCGAACGGCACGCCGCCGTCCTTGGCCGTGATCCCCAGGAGGTAGTCGCAGGCGGCGGCCACTATCGGATCGTCGAAGGCGTCCAGCTCGTCGAGGATCCAGAACGCCACCTCCACCGGCTCCGGCTGGCTGCCCGCCCCGCGCAGGTCCGGTTCGAGGGCGTTGCCGAAGCCGCCGTCGTCGTTCCGGTAGCAGCGCAGGGCGTCGAGCACGCGCGTACGGGAGGCACCCCTGAACAGGGCCGCGAACCTGAGCCTGTCGATCAGCCGCCCGTGCAGCAGCAGGTACCTCTCAGCGCGGGAGACCGCCCGCGAATTCAGCTCCATACCGGCGAAGCTATCCCCGCCTGGCCAGGTTCTTCTTGTAAGAAACGGACACGTCCAAGCGCGGGACGGCGGGGGTGCGCGCCGCACAGGCGTCTGATCGTCACGGCGTGGCCAGAGCCTCCGTGGGTGACATGCGGGCGGCTCGTACGGCCGGATAGAACCCGGCGATCCCGCCGATGACCAGGGTGGCGAGCACGCCGCCGAGCATGGCCCAGACCGGCACGATCGCCGGCCAACCCTGGAAGCTCGCGTAGCCGGCGGTGACGCCGATGCCGAGCACGACGCCGCCGACGCCACCGATGGCCGACAGAAGCAGCGATTCGGCTAAGAACTGCAGCCGGATCTGCCCCCGGGTCGCGCCCAGCGAGCGGCGCAGCCCGATCTCGGAGCGCCGTTCGAGCACCGAGATCACCATCGTGTTGGCCACGCCGACCCCGCCGACCAGCAGGGCGACGCCACCGAGGCCGAGCAGGAGGGCGTTCAGCGTGGTGTCGGTGGCCTGTTTGGCGGCCAGCGCGTCCGACGGTCTGGAGACCTCGACCTCGTTGGGCTTCTCCGGGTTGGCGGTGGGGCCCAGCACATCGCGTACGGCGACGACGGACGCCTCCTCGGCCCTGGCGTAGATCGTGGTCGGGTAGCCGTCGAAGTCCAGCCGCTCCTCGGCGACCGGCCAGCCGATCAGCGCCGCGGTGTCGAGTTCGGGGGCGAGCGGCGCGGGGCCGAGCACGCCGACGACGGTGAACCACTGCCCGCCCAGCCAGACCCGCTGGTCGGGGCCCGCCCGCACGACGCCGAGCCGGTCGGCCGCCTTGGCACCGAGCACGGTGGCCGGGTACCGCTGGGTGGCCGCGTTCAGCCAGGTGCCGCTGACGACCTGGGCGCCCACGTCGTGCGGCAGGTCGAGGCGGGCGGCCGTGACCGAGATGCTGCCCGACTCGGCCACCGGGATGTGGTCGTTGCGGTAGACCTTGGCGGGCGTGGTGCCCGTGGCGGTGACCGAGGTGACGGGTGCGATCCGCTCGATCATGCCCTCCGCCTCGGCGGGCAGGTGGGAGCTCTCGCCGAAGAGGGTCTGGCCGGGTGAGACGGTGAGCAGGTTCGTGCCGAGTGCTTCGAGCTGGCGGTTCAGGTCCTCCTGGCTGGAGGCGGAGATGCCGACGACGCCGAGCATGGCCGCGATGCCGATGGCGATGCCGAGCGCCGACAGGAACACCCGCAGCGGCCTGGCCCGCAGGCCCGCGCCGCCGACCCTGATGACGTCGCGCGGTCGCAGCCGGGCGGAGGTGAGGATGGCGGCGGTCATGCTCTGACCCCGTCCACGAGGTCCACCACGAGGCCGTCGAGCATCTCGACCTGCCTTGGGAGCGAGGCCGCGATGTCGCGGTCGTGGGTGATGACGACCACGGTGGTGCCGCCGGCGTTCAGCTCGCGCAGCAGGTCCATGACGCCCGCGCCGGAGCGGGAGTCGAGGTTGCCCGTCGGCTCGTCGGCCAGCAGCAGTCGCGGTCCGCCGACCACGGCACGGGCGATCGCCACCCGCTGCCGCTCGCCCCCGGACAGCTCGTGCGGGCGGTGGCCGAGCCGGTGCCCGAGTCCGACCCGTTCGAGGGCCTCGCCCGCGCGCAGGCGGCGTTCGCGCAGGGAGGGACCCGCATAGAGGAGACCGTCGGCGACGTTGTCCAGCGCGGGGACCCCCGCTGCGAGGTGGAACTGCTGGAAGACGAAGCCGATGACGTTCGCCCGCAGCGCGGACAGCCGCTTGTCGTTGAGGGTGAGCACGTCGTGCCCGGCGATGTTCACGGTGCCGCTCGACGGGCGGTCCAGGGTGCCGATCATGTTGAGCATGGTCGACTTGCCGGAACCCGACGGGCCGACGATGCCGACGAGTTCGCCGTACTCGATGCCCATGGAGACGCCGCGCAGCGCGGCCACCTCGCCGTACTCCTTGCTCACCTCGCGCAGCTGGACGATCACTTGGGCACCGCCACGGTCGCGCCCTCCTGGACGCCGCCGACCTCCACTTTGCCGCCGGCGAACATGCCGATGTCGACGGCCGCGTACTGGGTGGTGCCGCCCTCCACGATCTGCACGCCGTAGCCGCCCTCCACGAGGGCCAGGAGCGCTCCGACGGGTACGGCCAGCACGTTCTCGCGCTGGGCCGACACGATCGTGACGTCGACCGGGGCGGCGTCGAACGGCTTCTTCAGACCGCTCACCGACACCTTGACCTCGATCGTGGTGGTGGCGTCGCCGCCCGTGCCCGTCTCGGTCGCGACCTTGCCCACGCTGGTGATCTTGCCCTTCACGGTGGCGCCGTCGGGCAGCTCGACCGTGGCGTCGAGGCCCTTCTTGACCAGGTGCGCGTCGGCCACGTCGAGATTGACGAGCACCTGGCGGGTGGTGCCTGTCGCGGTGAGCACGGGTCCCGTGCCGCCGGCGCCGAGCGTGGTCTTGAGGTCGGCGACGCGGAGCGGCCCGCGCTCCACGACCACGTCGGCGGGCTGGACCTCGCCGGTGACGTCCAGGCCGAGGTCGTCCTGCCAGTCCTCGACGGCCTCGCGGGTGGCCCAGGTGAACTCCTTGTCGACGTCGAAGCCGGTGTAGCCGAGCTTGGCCAGGTTCCGCTCCAGTAACTCGACGTCCTTGCCCTCGACGCCGTCCTTGAGCACGCGGTAGAGCGGCATGCCGCCGTAGAGCAGGGGGCGGCGGTCGGCGTCGACGCTGTAGACGGCCTTGCCCCGGGTGATGGTGGCGCCTTCCGCGGGCAGCCAGGTGATCGTGCCCGGCGACTTGGCGGTGACCGTGATGGTGTCGCCGTAGCCGAGCGTGCCGTCGACGGTCTTGGTCTCGGTGAGCGTCGTGCGGGTCACCTTCGCGGTGGCCGGGGGCGTACGGTCGGCGACGGCCGTGCCCGAGCCGTCGCCGCCGAAGCCGATGGCGGCGGCCGCGACGGCGGCGGCGAGCAGGGCGGTGCCGCCGGCCCAGGCGACGGTGCGGAGCGAGCGCCGCCTGGGCCGCGGTGGCCTGCCGGGAACGACCTCGGGCTGGGACTTGACCTGCGTCATCGCGTCTTGCCCAGCTGCGGGAACTTGGCCCGGCAGACCTCATAGGCCTTCTTGAAGTCGGGGTCGTCCAGCCTGAAGCTCTTGGCGAGGTTCTGGTTGGTCTTCCCGGTGAAGTCCGGGTCGGGCAGGTCGATGCCGTTCTCGCGCATACAGGCGGCGAACTGGCGCATCTTGTCCTGGTCCGCCGGGCTCAGCTCCTTGGCGTCCCTGATCGGAGCGACGGAGCGGCAGGCCTGCATCGCCTTCTTGACCTTCCCCGAGTTCGTCTCCGACTTGGGCAGGGCCTGGAACACCCCTTCGCCGTTCGGGTCGGGGTCGGGAACGTCGAGGCCGTTCTCACGCAAGCAGGCGGCGAACTTCCTGCCCTGCTCGGCCTTGTCCACACTGGCCGAGGGCGACGGGCTGGCCGTGGTGGTCTTGATGGAGGCGACTCCGGCGGAGCTGGGCGCCGAGGCGCAGCCGGCGGCGGCCAGCGCCAGCACGCCGCTGGCGATCAGGATTTTTCGCTTCATGCCCCGAATGTGCCGAGCGCCGATCAGAGGAGCCTGGGAGCCGCCTAGGAGCCGGGTAGGAGCACGCGGAAGGTGGCGCCCCGGCCCGGTGCGGAGTCGAGTTCGATCGTGCCACCGTGGGCGTGCACGATCGCGGCCACGATGGCCAGGCCCAGTCCCGCGCCGCCGTCGGTCCTGGATCTGCCCTGGCCGACGCGGTACAGGCGGTCGAAGACGTGGGGGATGTGCCGCTCCGGCACGCCGGGCCCGGTGTCGGCCACCTCGAACACCGCCCTGCCGCGTGAGGTGCCCACCCTCACCGTCACCGACGCGTCCTCCGGGGTGTGGGTGAGGGCGTTGCCGACGAGGTTGGCGGCGACCTGGCGCAGCCGGGCCTCGTCGCCCACCACCGAGACGGGGGTCAACGTCCCGCTCACGCCGCTCAGTTTGACCTGCCTGCCGGGCACCCGGACGCGGGCGTCCCGGATGGTGTCGGCCGCCACCTCCAGCAGGTCGACGGGGTGGCGGTCCATGGGGCGTTCCTGGTCGAGCTGGGCCAGGGTGAGCAGGTCGTTGACGAGCATGCCCATCCTGGCGGCCTCCTCCTCGATCCTGCGCATCGTCTCCTGCTCGTCTCCGCCGCCCCGGCGGTAGAGCTCGGCGAAGCCGCGGACCGAGGTGAGCGGGGTGCGCAGCTCGTGCGAGGCGTCGGCCAGGAAGCGTCGCATGCGGGACTCTGAGTCGGTCCTGGCGGCGATCTCGTTCTCGACGCGGTCGAGCATGACGTTCATGGCCGTGCCCAGGCGGCCCGCCTCGGTGTGCGGGTCGGGGGCGGGGACCCGGCTGGCGAAGTCGCCCATGGCGATCTGGCCGGCCGTACGCTCCATCCTGGTCAGCGGGCGCAGGCCGAGGCGTACGACGGCGTCGGCGGCCAGGCCGAGCAGGAGCAGGATGAGCGCGCTGACGGCGAAGGCGATGGCGACGAGTGAGGCGCGGGTGGCCTCCAGCTCGCTGAGGGACTGCGCGACCACCACGGTGCCACCGCCGCCGGTCGTGATCGCCTTCAGCCGCCAGGACGGCCCCGTGGTGCCGCTCACCGTGTAGGGGTCGCCCACGTGGACGTCGTCGAGCACCGGGCCGGGGCCCGAGTCGCTCGGCAGCTCGCTGACCAGCCTGCCGTCGGCGGAGTAGATGTAGATCCTGGCCACGGAGGCGACCCGCTTGGTCAGCACCTTCTCCCAGTCCATGATCTGACCGCCGGAGATCAGGCCGGCCATCATCGGCAGCTTGCCGGCCGCGCCGCTCATCGTGTTGAGCTGGGTGTCCACCCGGCGCAGGAGATTGTCGCCGAGCAGCGCGATGCCGACCACGTTGGCCAGCACGAGCGCGACCGTGGTGAGCCCGAGTATCGCCATGACGAGCCGGGCGCGCAGCGTCCACCTGCCCGGCCTCACCGCGGGGTCCTGAGCGTGTAGCCGACGCCGCGCACGGTGTGGATGAGCTGTGGCTCGAACTTGTCGATCTTCTTGCGCAGGTAGTAGACGTACGACTCGACGATGCTGGAGTCGCCGTCGAAGTCGTAGCGCCACACGCTGTCGAGGATCTGCGCCTTGCTCACCACCCGGCCGGCGTTCGTCAGCAGGTATTCGAGCAGGTTGAACTCGGTGGGCGACAGATCGACGGGCACGCCGCCGCGGCGTACCTCGTGCGCGGCAACGTCGAGCTCCACGTCGGCGTAGCGCAGCACGTCCTTGTGCCCGGTCTCGGTACGGCTGCGCCGCAGGATGGCCCGGATGCGCAGCACCACCTCCTCCAGGCTGAACGGCTTGGCCACGTAGTCGTCGGCGCCCAGCGTGAGCCCCTTGACCCGGTCCTCGACCGTGTCACGCGCGGTCAGGAACAGCACCGGGACGCTCTCGCCGAGCCGCCTGGCCACCTCGAACCCGTCGATGTCGGCCATCATCACGTCGAGCACCACGATGTCGGGCTCGAACTCCCTGGCGGCCCGCACCGCCTCGGCGCCGGACTCGGCGGTCCTGACCTCGAACGAGACCAGGCGCAATGTCTGCGAGAGCAGGGCACGGATGTTCGGCTCGTCGTCCACGACGAGCACCCTGGCCGGTCGATCCATGGTCAAGGTCTACCCAAGCCAGTTCAATGCCAGCTCAAAGTCATCGCATGAAGAAGATCGGCCCGCGCGTCCGGAACGGCAGCGAAGCGCCCTGTGGCACGAGGAAGGCGTGGTCGCGGCGGATGCGGATCACGTCGCACTGGCCGTCGGTGATGAGCAGGATCGGCCCGTCCGTCGGGAAGTCGTCGGCCCGCTCCAGCAGGCTGACGCCGGGCTGCAGGATCGTGCCGCCCCGGCCGCGTACTCTGACCCGGTTCGCGATGTCCTCGACCGGCAGGTAGCCGGCGTCGTACGCGATCGCGTCGCAGAACACCACGCGCGCCCGCGGCACGTCGCGGACCGAGGCGTAGGAGGCGATCGCGCCGAGCGCCTTGCCGAGCAGCTTGACGTCCATCGAGCCGGAGGTGTCCAGCACCACGCCGAACGTGGCCTTCCTGACCAGTTCCTCCGGCCGCACCCGGCCGGGGCGCGGGATGTGCGGGGTGGCGGCCTGGCGGCGGGAGGCGCGGGCATAGGAGCGCCGGGTCTCCTCCGGCTGGAAGTGCTCGTCGAACCAGCGGGCCAGCTGCGCGTCCCACGGCAGCGGCGGCTGGTCGAGCGCCCGGATCTCCTGCTCCAGCCCGGCCGGCACGAAGCCGCGGCGGTTGCCCTGGTGGAAGGCCAGGCCCGTGCAGAGCGCGCTGCGGTAGTACTCGTCGAGGTCGACACCGCCGGCCGGGCGTGGTGGCCGGTCGAGGACGTCGCCGAGGCCGCGCCCGCGCAGCGTGGCGAGCTTCCGCATCCGCCGCAGGTCGGTGACGATCGTGTCGTAGACCGCCTCACCCGACATGCCGGACAGCGCCTGGTCGAACAGCAGCCCTTCGGGCATCTCGCCGACGCCCATCTCGGTCAGCCAGCCGTTGATCACGTAGTCGCAGGCGACGTTCCAGATGTACGGCTCGCGCGGGCCGACCCGCTCGCCATGGCGGAGCGCGGCGTGCAGCATCTCGTGGGCCAGCACGAACCGCCACTCCTCCTCGGAGTGCCGGGCGAGCGGGTTGACGTAGATCTCGCCGGCCTCCGCGCTGACCGCGGCGATGGAGATCCCCCAGCTCCTGGCCAGCTCCACCTCGGCGACGATCTTCATGCCGGCGGCGAGCGCGCCCAGCAGCGGATAGGAGGAGACGAACCTGCGCAACGCGGCGTCCCACGGCCCCTCGACGTGCTTGTCGGCCGTGACGCGCGGGGCGCCCGCCTGGTCGAGCGCGGTGGTGGCCGCCTCGGCGACGCCCACCGCGAACATGGACGGGAAGTCGAAGTGCTCGGCCATCTCCGCCGAGCAGACGCGGAAGTCCTCCTCGCCGAGCGGCTGGTACGTCTCGGGGATGCCGAGCCTGCGCCAGCGCTCCGACAGCGTGACCTCGTCCTGCTCGGGCAGTTCGGCGGGCAGCGGCGCGGGGCAGCGGCCGATCTTGAGGGTACGCAGGAACCGGTCGACGGCCAGGCAGCACGCGGCCCGGTAGGCGGCCTCGGGACGGTCGCCTTCGACGTCCTTCGGCGCGCAGGTGCGCGGGTCGGCGTGGCCGAAGCCGAGATGGAGCAGCAGGTGGGCGAAGATCCACGCCCACTCGGCCGCCTCGGCGCGGCGGCGGGGGTGGTGGCGGATGTCCCCGTCCTCCGTCACCACCGCCCAGGTGTCGGCCGACAGCTCCCCCTCATCCGCCGCGTAGAGCCAGCTGTGGTAGACGGAGAACAGGGGGTGCCGGTCGACGAGCTGCCAGCCCTTGCGTACCTCGGCGCGCCACGGGTCGGACTTGGCCTTGTTGCGGGGGCTCATGACCGGGCCGCCATCAGCCTGGGCACGTCCCTGCCGACCTCGACGAGGAACCAGGTGGGCAGCGCGGGCGCGCCGTTCGCGTCGGAGGCGATGACGAGCTGGGCGCACTCCAGCGAGATCTCGGCCAGCTCGACCAGCAGGGTCTTGGCGCGGAAGCCCAGGTCACGCCCTCTGGAGGAGGCGCCGCGCTTGTCGGCGGGCAGCTCCTTGACCAACCGGGCCCGGAACGCCTCGGCCAGGAAGTAGAGCAGGTCGCGCTCCTCGGGCCGGCGCGGCCACGGCGCCTCGCCCTTGATCACCGCGTTGAGGTCGTAGGCGTGCCGGACGGTCTTGACGTAGGCGCGGAAGGCGGAGGCGTGGTTGGCGGTGAGCGTGCCGAAGGCGAGCATGGCGAGCGTCTCGTCGGCGACGTCGTCGCCGTAGGAGGTCAGCACGTCGGAGAGCATGTGCCAGGCGCGCGGTGAGGAGAAGGGCTCCTCGGTCTTGGGCGGCGCGCTCCACAGGTGGTCGGGCCGCTGCACCAGGTAGTCGACGATCCACGGGTGGATGCCGTTGGCGGCGGCCCACTTGAGCCAGTCGTCGGACGAGGCCCGCAGGTGTACGTGGACCAGCCGGTTGATCAGCGCGGAGGCCATCGGGCGGGCGAGCGCGTTGTCGGTGGCCCGGTTGCCGGCGCCGATCACCACGGACCCGGCGGGCAGCTCGTACGCGCCGATCCTGCGGTCGAGGATCAGCGAGTAGAACGCCTTCTGCACCTCGGGCGCCGAGGCGTTGAGCTCGTCGAGGAACAGGCAGTAGGGCTCGGCGCGGGCGATCGACTCAGGGGGTGCGAACCGGCTGCGGCCGTCGACCAGCTCGGGCACCCCGATGAGGTCCTCGGGCGCGAGCTGGGTGCCGAGCAGGGTCACGCAGTCGAGGCCGAGGGAGTCGGCGAACTCGCGGACGAGCGAGCTCTTGCCGATGCCGGGCGCGCCCCACAGGAACACCGGCCGGACGACGGCGACGTGCAGCAGCAGCTCGGGGAGCTGCATCGGAGTCACCGTAACCGTCGCCTGCACGTCTTCAGAGTGGCGAACAGTGGCGGTGCCGCGCATCAGGTTTTTTATTGGGTTGCCGGGCCGGCTGCCGCGTTCCTAGCATCGTCGGCATGTATTGCCTCTGCTTCATGCGTCTGCGCAGCGACCGGGCTCGGGCCCGCTAGCTGACGCGGTTACGACCTAGGCGTCCGCCGGCGCGCCCCGGGCCCTTCGAGAGACCCCTACATCTCGAAGACCCGAGAGGGCGGCTGTGGCGCAGAACTTCGCGCACGGAAACTATTCACATACCCAGAAGAACGTCAGGAACAGCGGCGGTCGCACGCCCAGAGACCGGGCCAGGCGCGCCTTGTCGCAGAATTTCCTGGTCGACCGGCATGCCGTCGAGCTGGTGGTCAAGGCGGCCGCCCCCGACGGGCTGGTGCTCGAACCCGGCTCGGGTGAGGGCGTACTGACCTGGGCGCTGGCCGAGGCCGGCGCCCAGGTGATCGGCTATGAGATCGACCCGCGGCTGGCCGGCCGGCTCGCCGCGCGGACCCGTGACGATTCCCGGATCGACGTGGTCAGGGCCGACTTCACGACCGCGCGGGCGCCGGACGAGCCGTTCGCGGTCGTCGGCAACATCCCCTACTCGGTCACCTCGCGGATCGTCGCCTGGTGCCTGCGGGCACCGGGGCTCACGTCGGCGACGCTGCTCACCCAGCGGGAGTACGCCCGCAAGCGCTCGGGCGACTACGGCCGCTGGAGCCTGGTGACGGTGGAGTCGTGGCCGTGGTTCCACTGGCGGCTGGGCGACCGGGTCGGCAGGGAGAGCTTCCGGCCGGTCCCGGCGGTCGACTCGGCGATCCTGCGGATCGAGCGGCGGCCCACGCCGCTGGTCGAGGCGCGGCGCGGCTACCAGGAGCTGGTCGAGGTGGGGTTCGGCGGGGTCGGCGGCTCGGTGCGCGCCTCACTCAGGCGCCACTACGAGGGGGTGGACGCGGCCGTCGCCGCGGCGGGCATCGCTCGCGACACGGTCGTGGGGCATGTCCACCCCGACCAGTGGATCACGTTGTGGGAGCGGCTATGCCGCTGACGTGACCGTGGCCTTCCCCGCCGGCTCGACGGGCGGGGCGAGCACCTGGGCCGCCGGGGACCGGCGGCCCCAGGGCATCGCCATGAACAGGATCGGCAGCAACACGATCGACGCTCTCGACCAGTCGCGGTGCAGCAGCCACCAGGCGTTGTCGCCGAACTGGGTCATGTACAGATAGCCGTACGCCGACCACAACGAGACGCCGATGATCGCCGGCCAGGCGAACTTGGTGGGCCTGGCGATCAGGAACGGCATGAACCACAGGAGATACTGGGCGCCCAGCCGCGGGGTGACGACCATGAAGATCAGCAGGATGGCCGTGGTCATGTCGATCGGGTCGGCCCGCCGCCAGATCAGCACCGCGAGGACGACGCAGATGTAGATCAGGTAGGTGCCGATCTTGGCCAGGCCGGGGATCAGCGCCCAGTCGCCGCCGGTGAAGTGCGGCGTCCAGCCCCACTCTCCGATGATCGGCCGGATGTCCTGAATGGTCTCGATGACCGCGGGGATCTGCTTGAGCGACGTGCCGGCGAAGATCGGCAGCGTGACCAGGAAGAACACCGGCAGCGCGCCGGTCATGAACAGCGCGGCGATCCTGGCCCGCAGGTTGGGCAGGAGCAGCAGCATGCCGGGGATCAGCCAGATCGGCCAGCTCTTCGCGCACAGCGCAAGGCCCATCAGCAGGCCGGCCAGCGCGCCGCGCCTCAGATCGGCGCGGTCCATCGAGCCGGGCATGAGGGCGCGGTGGAGCATGCCGCCGCGGCCGATGATCCGGCGCAGCGACGGCCGCCAGCCGTAGGCCGCGACGCCGTGGCGTACCTTGGCCACCACCCGGGTCGTGATGCCGGCCCGCTCGGGCGAGCCGGGGCCGCGGGCCACCACGAAGGCGGCCACGCCGAAGACCAGCGCCACCGGCTCGACCTGGCCATGGATGCAGGCGACGAGCAGGGCGAGCGGGTTGAGCGCGTACTGCAGGGCGCGCAGCGACGCCTTGGGGCCGCCGGCCAGCTTGGCGACCAGCGGGATCAGCACGATGTCGGCGACCACGGTGACCAGGCGCCCGGCGTAGACCCACGGGATGCCCAGCCACAGCAGGATCCCGTAGACATAGGGGATGGTCGGCAGGAAGTGCCAGCCGCCCTCACTGGCCAGGACCGGGTCCTGTCCGTTCAGCACCGCCTGACCCGCCGGCTGGAAGCTCTCCATGAAGTCGACGGGCTGCCAGGAGTCGTGAGCCGCGGTGAACATCAGCACCACGCGTACGGCCACGCCGACCAGGACGGAGACAAGGAGAGGGGGTCGCCAGTCACGCCATTGGGCGATGAGAGCGAGCAAGACACCTACGACGAGGATCGTCCCCGTGAGAACTGCGTATTCCATGGCGGCTTCTAGCCTGCCGTACTCGTCTGAGTACTTCCACCGAGGGTTCCGATTCTTAACTCTGACATGGCGGGTCGTAACGCGATAGAACATGACCCTCTGTGCTGAACTTTTCTCATGGGGGGATCGCAGGTCAACCAGGCTCTGGTAAGGCTCTACTTCGAGGTGAAAGACGGGCTGCGTGACCCGGTCGCGGCCTGGGCGAAACTCACAGGAAATTCGCAGGTGTACCAGCAGGCCAGGGGTGGACGACGGGTTCCGCTGGATGACGGGACGGCGGCCGAGCTGACCGCCGCGGCGATCGTGCACACGGCCACCGAGCACGGCGCGGACCGGGTGGCCGCGCTGTCCACCTCGCCGCTCGCCGGGCTGGTCGGCGGCCTGGGCGGCGCGGTGCTGACCGAGCAGTCCAGCGTGCCGGACCAACTGCTCGGCCAGGGCTTCCCCGGCACGTCGCCGGCGGACTGGCCGCTGGCGGCGTATGTGCTGCTGTGGGGAGAGAACAACAGACTCGCCCGCACGCCCGGCATGCCCCCGGTGATCGCCGGGCGCTACAAGGGCCAGAAGGTCGTGGCGATCGGGCCGCATCCGACGCGCCTGTCGGACGAGACCCTGGTCGTCCGGCCGGGCACCGACGGCGCGCTGGCCATGGCCATGGGGCATGTACTGCTCAAGGAGTTCTTCCTGGAGCGGGCGGCGTTCGCCGAGCACGCGATGGAGCGTACGGACCTGCCGTTCCTGGTGCGGCTGCGCGAACACGGCGGCGCCTTCGTGGCCGGCGGGCTGACCGGGCGGCCCGCCGAAGGTCTGAGCGTGTACGGCGGCGACTCGGTGGAGGTGCTGCTGCCGCGCTTCGACGACGGGCCCGGCGTGCTGCGCCGCGGGGTGCCGGTGGTCAGGGACGGCGACGAGCCGGTGACGACGGTGTTCGACCTGCTGCTGGCGGTGTACGGGGTGGCCCGCGACGGGTTGCCGGGCTGCTGGCCCGACGGCTATGGCGATCGCGGTGAGCCGTACACGCCCGCCTGGCAGGAGGCGTACACGGGCGTGGCCGCCGCGCGCACGCTGAAGATCGCGCGGGAGCTGGGGGCGACGGCGGAGCGGACCGGCGGGCGGTGCGTGATCGTGCCCGGGCGGCTGGAGACGAACCACGCCGACACGGCCTACCGGGCGATGCTGGCGCTGCTCGTCCTGACCGGCTGCGGCGGCGGCTGGGCGCAGGCCGGGGCGGGCTCGGCCATCCCGCTCGTGCCGTACCTGTGCCTGCACGCGTGCGGCGAGGACGGCACGGACGTGGGCGCGCTGAGCTGGCCGCTGGCCGAGGGGCTGTTCGACCGGCGGTCGTCGCGGTCGATGCTGCTCGAAGCGGTGCGGGACGGGTTGCCGATGGCGCCGTCGCCCCGGGTGCTGGCCATCCCGCGTCCGATCTACCCGCTTCCGCCCGAGGTGGAGCTGCTCATCGGGCCCGACGACCGGTGCGACCTCGCGCCGCCCGACGCCTACCTGGTGGCGGACGCGGTGGCCAAGCTGACCGTCGATCACATGGAGCCCGCTCCGCCGGCTCCGGCGGTGGTCGCCGCGGGAGGGCGGATGCGGTTGCTGGTCGATCACGCGTGGATGCACGAGTACGGGGAGGCCCTGCCGACGTATCGCCCGCCAGGGCAGGGGCTCCCCGTGAAACCGACCCAGTTGGTGCGTTAGCCGGTGAACCCCTTGAAGATGCCGGTGAACTCGTACGCCGACTGGGAGATCCCGCTGCACGTCGGCGAGACGCTGCCGTTGGGGCAGCCGCCGTTGTCACGGCCTGCCGACCAGAAGCCGACGAAGCCGATGTGGTTGGCGTTGGCCCAGTCGCGCAGCTTGCGGGCGTCGGCCTGAGTGGTGGTCTGGCCCGTGTCGTTCTTGCCGATCATCGGAGTGACGCCGAGCATCCGCTTGAGCTGAGCGTCGGTCTTCGACGGCCACACGCCCTTCATCTGGCCGAGCGTCGCCTGGGCGGCTGAGACCATCGCGTCGCCCCAGTTGCCGGTGTACCCGAAGTCCATGACCATCGGGTTGACGATCACGTTCAGGCCCTTGGCGGCGGCGTCCTGGAGGATCTGCACCGAGAACGGGTCGAGCCCGTAGTCCTGTGCCTGCACGCGCAGCGTGTATCGCACGACGGTGCCGCGTTCTGACTGCAACTGCTTCAGCGCGCTGTTGACCTTGTTCACATCGATCGACGCCTCGACATCGATGTCCAGCTGGTTCGTGCCGACCGCGTCGAGCACCTTCTTGTAGGCGGCGAGCAGGGTGGCGGTGGTGCCGCAGTTGTGCTCCAGGTACGGGCCCTGGGCGCCACCGCTGGCGACGACCACCTGGCCGCCCTGGGCCTGGAGCGCCTTGACGTCGTTGATGATCCTCGCGTCGGTGAGCGGGATGACCCCGCCCCAAGCCGGGTTGCAGCCCGTGCTGTCGCCGAGCACGAAGGCCAGCGTGTAGTTCTTCACCCCGGTCGCGGCGGCGGCGCCGGTCAGGGACGGGGTGTTCATGGTGATGTCGATGTAGGGCGCGTAGCGGATGTCGCCGGTCGGCGGCGGCGTGGTGTCGTTGGTGGTCTTCCCGCTGACGGAGGCCGTGTACGCCGAGCAGTTGCCGGCGGCGTCGCACGCCCGGACGCGGAAGCCGTAGGTCGTGGCGGCGCTGAGCCCGGTGGCCGTGTAGGTGGTGCCGGTGGCCACCGTGGGAGCCGCGTTGTCCCTGGACACCTCATAACGGGCGACGCTGCCGGAGTTGTCGGTGGAGGCGGACCACGTCACGGTCAGGCTGGAGTTGGTGGCGCCGCCGACCGCCGGGCTTCCCGGCACGGTCGGCGCCTGGGTGTCCGGGGCACCGCCCGGTCCGTCGAGCACGACGTCATCGGCATAGTAGGCGCCCTGGCCGTACCATCCGTTGACGTAGATGATCACGCTCGTCACACCCGCGCCGGTGGTGAACGAGGTTTTCAGCTGCTGCCATTGACCGCCCGGGGCACCCCAGGTGCTGACGTCGATCCCGGTGCCCGTCGCCCCCAGGAAGATGTAGTTGCCCTGGACCCAGGCCGACAGCTGGTAGGTCGTGTTGGGCTGGACTGTCACGGTCTGCTGGCATCTGGCGTAGTCATTGCCCACCGGGGTGGCCCGCAGGGCCTTCGTACCGCCGTGAACGGGCTGCGCCACCGCCTGGGCGGCGGCGGAGGCCTGGCAGGTCCAGCCGGACAGGGCGGACTCGAAGCCGGGGTTGGTCAGGATGTTGGCGGCCGAGGCGGGTGTGGCGTGGAGGGCTAAGAGGCCCAGGGCGATGGCGGCGGTCGCCGCGAGTCCTCGCAGGTTCATGGAGGTCCCAAACGTTCGCGTCTTCGTGAAACTCGTCGTCGTGAAAGTGCCGCCGCGCCCCCGTGGGCCACCCGCCGCACCGGCGGCGGGACGCCGGTGCGACGGGTGCGGTGGGCCGGTTTCGGGTCAGAAGCCGGCGGTGATCCTGGTGAAGTCCCAGTTCGACTGGGCGATCCCGCTGCAGTTGGACACGACCCCGCCGCCCGGGCACGGCCGGTCGCGGTTGACGGCCCAGTACGCGAGCCTGGTCAGCCCGTTGTTCCTGGCGTAGTCACGGATCTGGGTCCAGGTGGCCGTGGAGGTGAGCTCCTGCTGGTCCGACAGACCGTTCATGCCCGAGATGCCCATGTGCGCGTACGCCGTGGCGTCCGACCAGCCGAAGGCCGTCTTGAGGGTGTTCTTCAGCCCTTCGGAGGCGTTGACCGTGCTCTGGTACATGTTCGAGCCGCCGCCGAAGTCGAACGGCATGATCGTGTAGTTGTCGATCGGGACCGCGAGCTCCTTCGAGCGGTTGATCAGGCGGGTGCCCCAGTAGGTGGGGCCGGTGGTCGAGGTGCCGAAGGTGACGACGATCTTGACGTTGGGGTTGTTCTGCTTGACGATCTTGAGGCCGTTCAGGATGCGGTCCTGGACCGCCTCGCTCTCGAACTCGTCGGTGTTCTCGATGTCGAAGTCGACGGCCGCGGGACCGACGGCGTTGATGACGGTCTGCACCGCGCCGGCGAACGCCGAGGGCGAGGAGCAGTTCGGGCCGAGCTTGTTGCCCGACCAGCCGCCGAAGGAGACCTGCACGCTGCCGCCGGCCGA
This sequence comes from Nonomuraea sp. NPDC049158, assembly GCF_040648335.1. NCBI lineage: Bacteria > Bacillati > Actinomycetota > Actinomycetes > Streptosporangiales > Streptosporangiaceae > Nonomuraea > Nonomuraea sp. NPDC049158. The sequence goes on along the minus strand of NZ_JBEZDM010000001.1, from coordinate 930,497 downwards.
CTTGATGGCCGAGATCGCCTGCGCGTCGGCGCCGCCGGTGAGCGGACGGCTACCGTCCCAGGCCGCGTTGCAGCCGCCGCTGCTCAGGATGAACGCCATCGTGAACGACTTGACGCCGGTCGCGCTCATCACCGAGGCGGGCGCGGGCGGGTCGCCCCAGCCCATGTAGAGGTAGGGCGCGCCGGGCAGCTTGCTGCCGCCGCCGGTGCAGCCGGTGGTCGTCCCGGAGACCGCGGCGCTGGAGGCCGACTCGCCTACCGAGTTGTACGCCCTGACGGTGAAGGTGTGCGAGGTGCAGGTGCCCAGGGAGCCGATGGTGGCCGAGGTCCCGGTGACGGTGGCCTTGACCGTGCTGCCCTCGTACACGCGATAGCCGGTGACCGTGCCCGACGACGCGCCCCACGACAGGGAGAGGGAGCTGTTCGTGGACCCGCTGACGCTCGGCGAACCCGGCTGGCCGGGGGCGCCGGTGCCGGCCGAGGTGGTGGCAGTGACGGAGTTGCCGGCCGCGGAGAGGTTCCCGGCGGCGTCACGGGCGCGGACCGTGTAGGTGTAGCTGGTGGAGGCCGCGAGCCCGCCGTCGGTGTAGGTGGTGCCGGTGGCCGTCGTCACCAGTGTCGAGCCCCGGTACACGTTGTACCCGGTGACGCCGACGTTGTCGGTGGAGGCGTTCCAGGCCAGCGAGACGCTGCTGGAGGTGGTGCCGGTCGAGCGGAGGTTGCCCGGCACCGAGGGGGCGGTGGTGTCGCCGCCGCCGCCGGAGACGGTCTTCCACAGGGCGGGCACGGCATCCGGCGTCCAGTCGGGCTGGGAGGTGTGGGCCTGGATGCACTCGTAGTCGACGCCGTTGTAGGTGACGCGGGTGCCCACGCTGTAGGCCGTCCATGCCGTCCACGCGGGGTAGGCGAGGGCCACGGCCCCGTAGGCGCTGGTCGAGACGGTGGTGAGCCCGGCCCCCAGCATGGCCAGGGCGGCGAGTAAGGCGAGGAACATGCGGCGAAATCTCATGGCATTCCCTGGTGGTGCGGCTGTGACGGGTCATGTCCTTGTGGCGTGCCGTACGGCTCGCGCCGGGGGGTGAGAGCGCGAGCCGTACGGCATGGGCCCGCGGGGTGGCGCGGGCCGCTGGGGGGTGGCAGCAGGAGGGTTCGCTTTGCTCGGCCAGTCAGCGCCTACGCCGGAGGGTCGCTTCGACGGCCCGGAACACTCTGGCTCAGAGTGGAGGAGGGCGGCGGAGACCGGGACATGGCTTCCTGATTCATGATTTCTTTTAGGAAAGTTTCCTAAGAGTTGCCGCGATCGTAGCCTTGACACCGGAGTCTTACAAGACCCAAAGATGAGGTCCGAAAGCACGGCAACGGCGGAGCACCTGGACTCGGTGCTCCGCCGTGATGACCGACCTTAGGACGATCAGTTCTGCTGAGTGATGCGGACGTCGTCGACGCCCGCCTCGACCAGGGACGCGCCGGAGGCGTCGGCGGCGTCGATGAGGATGCGGACCGTCTGCCCCGCGTACGCGCTCAGACTGGCCGTGGCCGTGGCCCAGGCCCCGTTGCGGTTGGCCGCCGCGCCGGCCTGCTGGAAGACGGTCGTCGTGGTATTGCCGACCACCCTGACCCGGAGGTAGTCGGCGCTGGAGGCGTTCGAGCCGTGCGCCAGGTACCACGACAGCGAGAGGCTGAGCGTGCCGGTGGCGGGCAGCGTGATGGGCGGCGACTGGATCGAGGTGGTGCCGCCGTCGACGTCGAAGTCACCCGCGGCGGTGCCCGCGAGACGGCCCGTCACCAGGTCGTTGGTGCCGCTGACCGTGGTGGCGAGCTGCTTGGCGCCGGAGGAGGTGGTCGCCTCTGGGACGCCGCGCTCCCACGCACCGAGGGTGGCCGTGTCCGTGGCGCTCGCGTTGACGGTCCAGCCGGTGCCCGTCTCGAAGGTGTCGGAGTAGACGGTCACGGGCGGGGTGCCGGTGCCGCAGTACTGGGCCTCCTTGCCGATGATCCGGTAGACGCAGTCGGAGTACTCGAGGAAGCGGAGCACCGCCTCCCTGTTCCGGGTGGTCTGCGGGACGATCTGCTCGTCCGGCGGGTAGAAGCCCGGGTTGGAGCTGACGGGATACATCTCGAAGGTGAAGCTGAAGATCTTGTAGGCGCCCCACAGCCAGTCGTCGATCGTCCCGTCGGTGATGTAGAGGTCGCTGGCCTGCTCCGGGGTGTAGTTGTTGGTCGAGGCCAGGTTCCGGCCGAGCGCGGCGAAGGCGTCATGGTCGTCCTGGGTCAGGCCCGGGGCCGTGTCGTTGAAGGTGAAGCCGTAGGGCCACAGGACGAGTTCGCCGTAGGTGTGGAAGTCGATGTTCGACTTGATCTGCTGGACGCCGCCGACGACCCGGCCACGTACGAAGGTGGCCACGGCCCTGACCTCGGGCGCCGACTCGGCCGCCGCACCGCGGTAGGTCTCGCTGGAGGTGCTGCCGGAGGAGCCGCCGCAGCAGCCGAAGTTGTAGGCCCAGTTACGGTTCAGGTCGGTCCCGACGGCCGACGAGCCGCTGTTCGGCTGGCGGTTCTTGCGCCAGGAGCGGTAGGAGCCGCTGGCGATGTCGTACTCGCCCCCGTCCGGGTTCAGGTCCGGCATGATCCAGATCTCGCGGGAGTTCACCAGGTTCGTGATCCGGGTATCGGTGCCGTAGTTGTCCACCAGCAGGTGCGCCAGGTAGAGCGCCATCTCCACCGTGAGGTGCTCGCGGGCGTGCTGGTGCGCGGTGAAGAGCACCTCCGGCTCGGCCTCGTCGGTCGCGACGTTGTCGCTGATCTTGATGACGCGCATGGCTCTGCCCTCGTACGACGTGCCGTACGTGGAGACGGTCGCGAGGGTGGGATGAGCGGCGACGAGCGCGTTGATGTCGGCGTTCGCCTCGGCGTAGTTGTGGTACCCGGAGTCCGCCGGCGGGAAGTCAAAGGGCCCGACACCGTCGGACGGCGATAACGGGCGTCGCACCTCCGAGACCCGGTAACCGAGGCGCTTGATCGCGTCCACCTCGGCCGGCGTGGCGGTGATCAGGACCGACTCCGTGGCCACCTCGTCGATCGCCGCACCGGTCGCGGCGACGGCGCTGCGTTGCTGGCCGTTCGCCGGTCCCTCCACGCGATACTGCCGGTTCGGCGGCGGCTCGGCGGCGGCCCCGGCGCCGGTCATGCCGGTCAGGCAGACCAGGCCGAGGACGGCGAGCAGGATGACAAAACGGCGTTTCACCTAGTCCTCCTCGAGCGCGTGGGATGTCGTTGACACGCGCCTGAACCGAGGGTGAGGACGTTGCGGTGGTTGGGAAAGGCCCAACTTTCCGGCCCGTCCGGTGGGCCCGTTTCCTGTCGGCTCCAGAGCCTGACAGCTAAGCGACAGGTTAATGCCAGCCCTCTACCAGGGCGTTTCGACACGCTGAGCGACATGAGCATGGCTGACGACAGGAAGTTCCCATGATCAAGACCACCGAGACCATGACCACCCGCGACGGCGTCACCCTCGTCGCCACGCTCTGGCGGCCCGCCGGACCGGGCCCCTTTCCGGTGCTGCTGGCCCGCACGCCGTACGGCAGGGCGGCTCCCGGGCCGGGAGTGCACCTGGACGTGCCCCGGCTGGTGACCGCCGGATACGCGGTCGCCATCCAGGACGTGCGCGGGACCGGCGATTCGGACGGCGCGTTCACCTTCATCGCCGGCGAGGCCGCCGACGGCCATGACGCGGTGCGATGGGCGGCCACGCGGCCCTGGTCGGACGGGAAGGTCGGCATGTTCGGCGACTCCTACCTCGGCATCACCCAGCTCCTGGCCGCGCAGGAACGCCCGGCGGGCTTGCGGGCCATCGCGCCGCATGTGGCGCCCGCGTCACCGCACGAGGTGGCGTACCACTCGGGCGTGCCCAACCTCAACGTGGTCCTGACCGTCAGCGCGACCGTGCTCGCGCTCAACGAGCTGGAGCGCCGCGTCAACCGGGGTACGGCGCTCGCCGCCGACCGCGACGCCTATCTGGCGGCGCTGGGCTTCCCCGACCGGTTCCCCGAGACCATGCGGCGGCTGGCCGAGCGCCTGCCGCTCAGCGACCAGCCGCTCCTGACCGACCTCGCGCCCTTCTACGCCGACTGGATGGACCATCCCGACCCGGCGGCGGAGACGTGGCGGGGCGGCGCCGTCCGCTACGCCGAGATCGAGGTTCCGGCGCTGGTGGGCACCGGCTGGTACGACTTCTTCCGCGACGCCTCCATCGGCCACTACCAGCACCTGCGCGGCGGATCCCGGCTCGTCGTGGGCCCGTGGGCGCACTTCACGCAGGACGGCGACGTCTGCGGGCGGGACTACGGGGCCGGGGCGAGCCAGGACGCGATCGACTGGACCGGCCTGCACCTGGACTGGTTCGGCCAATGGTTGCGCGGAGAGCCGCCGGCCGACCGAGCCACGGTCACATACTTCCTGATGGGCGCAGACGAATGGCGCACCGCGACCGACTGGCCGCCGCCCGCCACCCGGCGCGTGGCCTACCACCTGGGCCCGAACGGCACGCTCGGCACCGTCCCGGCGGGCGGCGGGGGCGGCGAGTTCGTCAGCGACCCCGGCGACCCGGTCCCCACGGTGGGCGGGGCGGTGATGACGTTCGACGCCTTCGGGCCACTCGACCAGCGTCCGCTCGACGAGCGCGGTGACGTGCTGCGTCACCAGAGCGAACCGCTCGACGCCGCGCTGGAGGTGACCGGGGACGTCGAGCTGGTCGTGCTCGTGTCGTCCACCGCGACCAGCGCGGACGTCGCCGTCAAGCTGATCGACGTGCACCCCGGTGGCCGGGCCGAGCTGCTGACCGACGCCATCACCCGGGTGACGGACCTGACGCCCGGCGAGGTACGTGAGGTCAGGGTCGAGCTGGGCGCGATCTCGAACCTCTTCCGCCCCGGACACCGGATCAGGATCGACGTGGCGGGATCGAACTTCCCCAGGTTCGCCAGGAACCCCCAGAAGGGCACGACCACGGTCCACGAGCCCTCCTACGCGATGCTGCCGATCATCTCGTAGACCTCCTGCCTGGTCTTGGCGGCGCCCTTGCCGTACAGGTCGTCGTAGCGCGCGTCGCCGAGCGCCGCCTTGGCCGACGCCGTCCCCGCGACGGTGTCGGCCGACGCGTCCGGCGGCTCGACGGCGGCCGACGCGCCGAACAGGACGGCCGCGCGTTCCGGGTCACCGCCCGACAGCTCGGCCAGCGCGCACCCGGCCAGCACGATCGACAGGTACGGCAGATCCGGCGTGGGTCCCAGCAGGCCGAGCGCCAGGCGGTGCTGTTCGAGCGCGGCCGCGGGGTCGCCACCGATCGTCAGCGCCCTGCCGTAGCCGGTGTGCGCCGCCACCGCGACCTGCGGAATCGGCGGCGCCTCGGCCAGCAGCGGGAACAGGTCGCGGTAGGTGGCCAGGCTCTTCTCGACATCGCCGAGCCGGTAGGCCAGCGCCGCCTCCCCCAGCCCAAGCTGGATGAGGGTGAACGCCGAGATCTCCGCATCCAAGCCGAGCCGGGCACCGGCCGGGTCGGCGGCCCGGCCGGCAACGCCGTCGTCGGCCCGATCGGTGGTTCCGTCAGCGGCTCCGGCGGCGGCTCCGGCGGCGGCTCGGCCAGTGATCCGGTCGGCGCCCCGGCTGGTGATCCGGTCGGCGGCCCGGCTGGTGATCCGGTCCGCTGTGACTCCGCGTCGGGCCCTGGCCAGGTCGGCGGCGGCGCCGTCGAGGTCGCCGCTCTGCGCGCGGAGCGTCGCCAGCCGCGTCAGCGTCGAGATCGTCTCCTCCGAGCTCACCCACTCGCTGGTGAGCGACTGGGTCTCGGCGATCAGATCGTCCGTGGGCGCGCCGCGCGCGGCGCGCAACGCGGCCAGATTCAGCAGCGCCTCGCTCAGCCCCCACCGTTCGCCCAGCTTCCTGAACCCGGCCACCGCCTGCTCGAGCCGCTCTTCGGACGGGTGCGGGCCGCCGATCATCTTGGCCGAGCTGGCCAGCCAGAGGTCGTCGCTCTCGGCGAGGTGATCGAGCACCGCGGCGGCCCGCTCGTCCTGCCCGGCCGCGCTCGCCATGATGGCCCGGCTGATCAGCAGCAGCGGGTGGACGGGCCCTTCCCGCTCCGCCGCCGTGATCAGCTCGTCCATCCGCACCGACAGGACCCGCATCGCCGCCCGATCGCTGACGATCGCGGCGAACCGGCTCACCCCATCCGCGAACAGGCAGGCCACGTACGCCCGCACCAGGCCCGGAGGCGGGGTGTCGCCCGCCAGGTCGAGCACCTGCCGCGCCCAGCTCGCGCTCTCGTGCCGGTAGCCGCACATCCACCAGTACCAGTTGAGTGCCGCGCAGAGCCGCAGCGCGATCTCCACGTCGCGCTCGTCGAGCGCCCAGCGCAGCGCCACCGAGCAGTCGTCGCGCTCGGCCGAGAGCCGCTCGATCCACTCGATCTGCGCGCCGGTCCGCAGCTGGGGAACCGCCCGTTCGGCGAGATCGAGCAGGTGTACGGCATGGCGCCGCCGGTACGCCGCCATCTCCCCGGACTCGGCCAGCCGGTCGGCGGCGTACGCGCGGATCGTCTCCAGCATCGAATAGCGGCCCGCCGGCGACACCTGGACCAGCGACTTGTCGGCCAGCGCGCCCAGCACGTGGGCGGTGCCACCGCACACCGCCTCGACGGATTCGAGTGTGGCGCCGCCGGCGAAGACCGCGAACCCGCGGGCCAGCTCGCGTTCGGCCTCGTCGAGCAGGTCCCAGCTCCACTCCACCACCGCCCTGAGCGTCTGCTGGCGGGGCAACGCCGTACGGCTGCCGCCCGTCAGGAGCCGGAAGCGATCGTCGATGCGGTCGGCGAGCTGGCGCGGCGTCATCGTCCGCAGCCGGGCCGCGGCCAGCTCGATGGCCAGCGGCATGCCGTCCAACCGGCGGCACAGGGCCACCACGGCCGCGACGTTCCCCTCGTCGAGGGCGAACGCGGGCCGGGCGGCGGTGGCGCGGTCGAGCAGCAGGCGTACCGACGGGTATTCGGCCGCTCGGATCGCGCTCACGCCGGTCGGGGGCGGCTCCAGCGGCGGGATGGGCGTCAGCCGCTCCCCCGGCACGCCGAGCGGCTCCCGGCTGGTGGCCAGCACGTGCAGGCCGGGGCAGCCGGCCAGCAGGTCGTCGGCCAGGCGCGCGGCGGCGTCGACGAGGTGCTCGCAGTTGTCCAGCACGATCAGCACCCGGCGCTCGCCCAGCGCCTCGACCACCTGCTGGAGCGGCCCGCTCCCGCCAAACCGGCCGCCCACTCCTGGTCCCCCGGCCCCTCCTGGTCGCCCTGCCCCTCCCGGTCGCCCGTCCGTCCACGCGCCCGACGTGTCCGGCGTGTCCGGCGGCCCTTGGCGCGGATAGCCGGTCGCCTCCGGCGAGTGATGCGTGTAGCCGGGCCCGTCGTCGCGCAGGCCGAGGGCGTCCAGCACCGCGCCGGGCACGGCCGCGGGGTCGGTGACGGAGGCCAGCTCGACCATCCACGTGCCGTCGAACCGCGTGCCCATGCGCAGGGCCGCCTCGGCGGCCAGCCTGGTCTTGCCCGCGCCGCCCGGCCCGACGATCGTGACCATCCGGGCGTGGCCGAGGACGGTTGTCAGCAGGTCCAGCTCATCCTCGCGGCCGATGAACGTGGTCAGGGGGACCCGGACGTTGCCTTTGGGCAGGCCCTTGGGAGCGTCCTGCCGTACGGGAACCTCGCCCGACACGACGGCCAGGTGGGCGGCGCGCAGCTCGGGCCCCGGGTCGACGCCGAGCTCGTCGGCGAGCGTCCGGCGGGTGCGCTCGAACAGGGCCAGCGCGTCGGCCTGCCGCCCGGCGGCGGCCAGCCCGCGCATCTCCAGCGCGCACAGCCGCTCGCGGAGGGGGTGCGCGACCACCTCCGCCGCCAGATCGGCCGACAGCCCGGCCGCCAGCCGCGCCTCGGCGCGGGTCTCGACGGCGGCCAGCCGATCTTCCTCCAGCCCGGCGGCCACGTTGGCCAGGTACGGCACGGCACCGAGACCGGCGAGCGCGGGCCCACGCCAGAGCGCGAGCGCCTCATCGAGCTTCGCGAGGCCGGTCGGATCGGGCTTCGCGAGGCCGATCAGATCGAGCTTCGCGAGGCCGATCAGGCGGCGAAAGCGCAGCGCGTCGACCTGGTCGGCGTCGACGGCCAGCACATAGCCACCCGCCCGGCTCTCCACGATCTCGTACGGCCTGAGCGCCACGCGCAGCCGCCTGACCAGCGTCTGCAGCGCGTTGGCGGCGTTGCCCGGCGGCTCCTGCGGCCAGAGCATGTCGATGAGCCGCTCCGAGGTGACCGTCCGCCCGGCTTCGAGGGCGAGGACGGCCAGGAGCGCCCGTAACCGGAACCCGCCGACCACGATCGGCTCCGCGCCGGTCACTTCCAGTGTCCCCAGGATGGATATCCGCACGAAACCCATCCTGCCGCTTTCCCCCGGATGACCGCTCAAGTGGTACGGCTCGCGCGACCACCCCTAGCCACGCGAGCCGTACCCACTCTCAAACGGCGAACCCGCCGAGCAACAGCGCGGCCAGCCCCAGCGCCAGCAGCAGGTTCACCGCCGTCGCGGCGGCGAAAACGCCGACCGGACGCCAGCCCGCCTCCCTGAATGAGGAGAGGCAACTCCAGCCCGATGCTGACGAACGCCAGAATCAGGAAGCACACTCGCAGCTCGTTCACCACCGCGATGGTGGCCTTGTCACCGCCCAGCCCTCGTCGATCAACCGCACATTTCCACACTAAACCTACATAGAATAAAGGTAAACCACTGGGGCCTCCGAGTCAATTTTCCGAAAACTCTGCGTAGTTGTTCGATAACATTCTGTACATGGTCACCGCCCAACACGAGGCACTTCACCGGATCTTCCAGGAAGACCCCTCTCTGTTCGCCCGTACCTTCGAGCGCCTCCTCGACATCCCCCTCCCCGCCGACTGTGCGGTCTCCGTCATCGACACCGACCTCACCGAGCTCTCCCCCATCGAGCGCCGAGTCGACACGGTGCTTCAACTGAAGACCGACCTCGGAGACCACCTGGTCATCATCGAGGCCCAGACCGGCGCCAAACCCAAGAAGTCCAGCAGCTGGGCTTACTACGTGAGTTACCTGCATGCCAAACACCACTGCCCCGTCATCCTGGTGGTGGTGTGCCTGGACGGGATCACCGCCCGCTGGGCCCGGCGCCCGAAGACGATCGGCCTGACCGACAGGCCGACCCTGACGCTCAAGCCGATCGTGCTGGGTCCCGACAACGTCCCGGTGATAACCGACGTGGCCGAGGCGTCGGCCGACGTATGGCTCGCCGTCTTTTCGGCACTCACACACGGGCGTTCGCCAGAGGTCGCTGACATACTTGAAGTCCTGGCCACAGCCCTGGACACGATCGACCCCGGCACCGCCGGCTACTGCGCCGAACTCACCGAAGTGGGCCTCGGCGACACGGACGCCCGACAACTCTGGAGAACACTGATGTCGACCAAGACGTACCGCTATCAGTCCGAGTTCGCCCAGCAGCTCCGCGCAGAAGGCCATGTAGAGGGCGAGGCCAAGATGCTGCTACTGATCCTCGACCGCCGAGGCATCACCATCTCCGAGGAGGCCCGCGAGCGCATCCGTACCTGCACCGACGTAGCCGTCCTCGAATCATGGGCCCACCAGGCCCTGACCATTGATTCCGCTGACGAGCTCTTCGCCTGACAGAACCTCAGACCCGTGGCCATCGGGGCAGTCGGTTTACACCGGTCGGCTTTCGTGATGGATTCGGGCAATGACCGTACAAGGGACGTGCGACCCCAGGTTCTCCCAGGTCGCGGAGGAGTTCGATCGCAACCTCGCGCTTCGCGGCGAGGTCGGCGCGTCGGTGTGCGTGGTGCTCGACGGCGAGGTCGTCGTCGATCTCTGGGGCGGCCAGGCCGCGCCCGGCGTCCCCTGGCTGCACGACACCATCGGCCATGTCTGGTCATGTACGAAGGGCGCCACGGCGCTCTGCGCTCACATGCTGGCCGCGCGTGGTGAGCTGGATCTCGATGCCCCCGTCGTCCGCTACTGGCCCGAGTACGGCGCCCACGGCAAGGAATCGACGCTGGTCAGGCATCTGCTCTCGCATCAGGCGGGGGTGCCGGTGTTGCGCGAGCCGCTGCCGCCGGGCGCGTTCTACGACTGGAAGGTGATGGTCGACCGGCTGGCCGGAGAGCGGCCGTTCTGGGAGCCGGGCAGCCGGCACGGCTATCACGCGCTGACGTTCGGGTTCCTGGTCGGCGAGGTCGTCCGGAGGGTGAGCGGGCGCTCGCTCGGCACGTTCTTCCGCGAGGAGGTGGCCGAGCCGCTCGGCCTGGACTTCTGGCTGGGCCTGCCCGAGGAGCAGGAAGGCCGGGTGGCGCCCACGATCCCCGCCGATCCGCCCTCGGATCCGCCCATGTTCTACGTCAAGGCGTTCACCGATCCCGCCTCGATTCCGGGGCTGCTGCTGGCCAACGAGGGCGGCTACATGACGACGCCCGGCGAGTCGGACAGCCGGGAGGCGCACGCGGCGGAGTACGGCGCCGTCGGCGCGGTGACGAATGCCCGGGGGCTTGCGGGCATGTACCGGCCGCTGTCTCTCGGGGGTGGCGAACTCGTGACCGAGGAGCAGGTTGCCGTGATGGGGCTGACCGCCTCGGCGGGGACCGACGCCGTGCTGGCCGTGCCGAGCCGGTTCTCGACCGGCTTCATGAAGGCGGTCGACAACAGGTACCTGCCGCCCGCCGACAGCGAGGGCGCGCTGCTGTCGGCGACCGCGTTCGGGCACGCGGGCATGGGCGGCTCGCTCGGCTTCTGCGACCCGGCGGCCCGGCTGGCCTTCGGCTACACGATGAACAAGCAGGGCATCGGACTGGGTGTCAACCCACGCGGCCAGGCACTGGCGGACGCCACTTATCGGGCGCTCGGCTACCAGCAAGCCCATGGAGGAATTTGGTACGCGCCGAGGGATTAATCGCGCGATACCCTGGCTTGTCATTACGCATTCCAGGAGCGAGCGGCATGTTCTTCGGTATCACGGATCTCTCGACCTACGTCCTCGGTGCCTTCCTCATCATCCTGCTGCCGGGCCCCAACTCCCTGTACGTCCTGAGTGCGGCGGCCCAGCACGGAGTGCGGCACGGCTACCGGGCCGCGGCGGGCGTCTTCGTCGGCGACACGGTCCTGATGGCCCTGGCGGCCGCGGGCGCTGCCTCCCTGCTGCGCTCCAGCCCGGTGCTGTTCAGCATCGTCAAGTACGCGGGCGCCGGCTACCTGGCGTGGATCGGCTTCCAGATGCTGCGGAGCGCCTGGCGTGCCTGGCGCTCCCGGCCCGGCATCGCCGAGACCGCCGACGCCGGCACGGCCGAGACCGCCGCCTCGGCCGAGACCGCTGACGCGGAAATCCCGGGCAACCGTCTCCGCCCCTTCCGCAAGGCGCTGACGATCAGCCTGCTCAACCCCAAGGCGATCCTCTTCTTCGTCTCGTTCTTCATCCAGTTCGTGGACCCGGGCTACAGCGCGCCCGTGCTGTCGTTCCTCATCCTGGGCGCGATCATCCAGGTCTTCAGCCTGCTCTACCTCACCGCGCTCATCCTCGGGGGCACCTTCCTGGCCACCCAGTTCCGCGCCCGCAGAAAACTCAGCGCGGGCTTGACCTCGGGTGTCGGCGCCCTTTTCCTCGGTTTCGGCGCCAAGCTGGCGACCACTTCACTGAGCTGAAACCGCGTCTACGGCGGGGCGCAAGCGAGCTCTGGTTGAGTGACGATCGGCGGCGGCGCGCCACCCGCGCCGCACCGAGTCGGACAGCCACAAACTCATGGAACGTGGCAAAAGAGGCAGTGGCATACCGATTCGTCGGGTACGGTAAGCCACCGGCAGACCCGGAGTAACCAATTCGTAATCTCCACCGGTCCGTCCGGGAAGCCTGGTCTCCCGAAGCTCGGGTAGTTCGCTGATCGTCGGCCAATTTGCGGAGCAGTCGTGAATCACCCTCCCGTAACCCTGCCGCGTCTGACCGCTCTTGTGCGACAGGCGGTGCCCCGTCTGCTCGAAGGCGTGGTCGCGCCGCTCGCCGTGTTCTACGCCGCCCTGGCCGTGCTGGGGCTCAACGGGGCGCTGGCCGCGGCCGTGTCCTGGGTCTACCTCGGCGTCGCCTGGCGGTTGATCAGGGGCATCCGGGTGCCCGCCACGATGATCCTGGCCGCGATCGCGATCACCGCGCGCGCCGCCGTGGGCTTCTGGACCGGCAGCTGGGTGGTCTACTTCATCCAGCCGGAGCTGGGCACACTCTGCATCAGCATGGCCTTCCTGGCCTCGGTGCGGCTCAACAAGCCGCTCGTGCAGAAGCTCACGCTCGACTACATCCACCTGCCGTCGGCGGTGCTCAAGCATGAGCGGGTGCGCAGGTTCTTCGCCAGGATCACGCTGCTGTGGGCGTTCGTGCTGATGGCCAACTCGACGGTGAGCATCTGGCTCGCGCTGCACGAGTCGCTCAGCACGTTCATGCTGCTTCGCACGTCAGCGGTGGCCGTGATCAGCGGTCTGGCGATCGCCTTCTCGATCTTCGCCTTCAAGCGCGTCCTGCGCCGCTTGCACGTGGCTCACGCCTGACCGTTCGGCCAGCAGGAACGCCCCGCACATCGCCATCACCAGCCCGGTCAGCGTGCCGAACAGCTCCACCAGGCCCTCCGCGCCGGTCATCTTCGCGCCGAGCGGCCCGGCGGTGACCGTGAGGGTCATCGCGTAGAGCCCCCAGGCGAACATGACGCCCGTGCCGAGCCAGCCCACCACCAGCGGCGGCCAGAACGCCCGGGTGCCCCGGCCTCTGACGAGGAGGACCAGCGCGATCCCCGCCCCGAGCGTGAGCAGGCCCTTGAAGCCGTCCTGCAGCACCTGCTCCGGCGCGGGGTTACCGGCGGCCCAGTACAGGCGGGTCCCGCCGAGCAGCGCCGACACCGGCAGCGCCCCTCGGGCGACGACGGTCTGGAACGGCCTGGTCGGGCTCGCGTAGCCGTACCCCAGAGCCGTGGAGAACACCACGGGCCACCGATTCCTGGCGTACAGCACGAACGCCACGATCAGCCCCACGCCCTGCCCGATGAACCCGCCGTAGACCATCATGTAGACCCAGGGAGCGATGGGCCCGCCCGTCACGAAGACCGACGGGCCGGAGACCAGGACGCTGGCCGGCACCGTGACGATCACCACGGACAGCAGGCCGGTGCCGACCCAGAGGGGCAGCAGCACCAGCCAGGCGGGCAGCCGCATGCCCTGCCGCGTGGTGAACGCCAGCGCCAGGAGCAGCGCGACCGCGTCCATGCCGAACGTCATCACGTTCAGCCCGACCATCGCCGGATCGTCCATGAACGCGGGGTCGGAGACGCCCACCGGACGGCCGGTCAGCCAGAAGATCTTCAGTGTCAGGTACGGGAGCATGGCGGCCATCGCCACGACCGCCGCCGTGATGCGGCCGATTCCGGCCTTCTGGGGAGTCATGTGCCAACAGTGCGCCTCCCCACCCCGGTCATCCCTCCCGCAGCGGAGGGATCCGCCTCACCCGTGCGGGGGAACCCGGCGTCCGGATGGGAGTAGGGGACTTCCCTGACGAAAGTCAGGGTGGTGCTGGATAAACCATCCCCGGTAGTGCTAACCCCACCCAAAAGCCGCCCACCCACACTCCTGTGCTGGTAGCCGCGACCCGCTTTGATCGAAGAGCGTCGCCCGGAGGTCGTATGACCGCCCCTGACGAAAGTCGGGGGTCATGTGTGCCGATCGACTGATGTGCCGTGACCTGCGGAGTTTCTAGCTTCAAAAGGTGCGCGCCCTGACCCCTATCGGGGTGGGGCACGCGTTCGACCGGGGTGATCCCCGATGTCCCACGGCACCTCACACAGACACGCTGTGAGGGCGCCCCAACGATCGGAGTACACGCAATGTCGCACGCCATTCTGGATCTGGTCCAGCAGGTGATGTCGTCACCTTGGCTGTACGTGGCGCTGTTCGCGCTGGCACTGCTCGACGGGTTCTTCCCGGTCGTGCCGGCGGAGACCGCGGTGATCACCGCGGCCGTCTTCGCCGCCTCCGGGCAGACGAACCTGGCGTTGGTGATCGTGGTGTCCGCTCTGGGCGCCTTCGCGGGTGACCACGTCTCCTACCTGATCGGCAAGAAGTCGGGCGGGCGGCTGCGGCACCGCAAGGCGTTCGTGTGGGCCGGGAACGCACTGGCCGAGCGCGGCGGGATGATCCTCGTGGCCGCTCGCTACATCCCCGGCGGGCGTACCGCGACCACGCTGACCATGGGCGCCGTACGCCATCCGCTGCGCTCCTTCACCTTCTTCGACGCGATCGCGGCCGCCTCGTGGGGCCTGTACTCCGGCCTGATCGGCTTCTTCGGCGGGATGGCCTTCGAGAACGACCCGATCAAGGGACTGCTGCTCGGCCTGGGCATCGCCCTGTCCGTCACCGGCCTCGTCGAGGTCATCCGGTGGGCGCGGAAGCGACGCGCCACCCAGGCTTCCCCGGAGCGCCTTCCGGTGGACACGTCTGTTTGACCTCGCCCGGTAACCATCTGTTTGAGAGGAGTGGGCATGACTGTCCTGGCCGCCGTTATCGCCCTGGTCGGTTCCCTGTTCTTCGCGCTCGGCGCCGCGCTTCAGCAGTTCGAAGCGGCCGGTACGACCAAGCCCACCCTGCTCATGCTGTTGCGGAGGCCGCGCTGGCTGCTCGGCGGCCTGTCGATCCTGTCCGGCGGCGGCCTGCACATCGTCGCCCTCGGCCTGGGTCCGCTGACCGTCGTGCAGCCGATGGGGGTGGCGAGCCTGCTGTTCGCGCTGCCGATCGCCGCCGCGCTGCACGGCCGCCGGCCCTCCCGCAAGGAGCTGAGCGCCGCGGGTCTGGTGGCGGCCGGGCTGATCGGTCTGGTCCTGCTGGTGCCCGCGGCCGAAGGCCCGACGTACCTGAGCCCGAACGGCGTACTGACGTTGCTGGCGGTCGCCGGCATCGCGTCGGTGCTGCTCTGGGCGGGCTCGAAGATCGCCTCGCCGGCGGGCCGGGCGGCGCTGCTGGCCACCAGTTCGGGCGTGTTGTACGGCGCCACGGCCACGCTCATGCGGGCGCTGGTCGACGGCTCCTGGAACTGGTGGTACCTGCTGGCGATGCCGGTGCCCGCGCTGTTGGCGCTGATGATGCTCCAGCGGGCCTACGCCGTCGGCCACTTCGGCGTCTCCTTCGCCTCGCTGCAGATCGCCGACCCGCTCACCGCGGTCGCCTTCGGCGCGCTGCTGCTCGGCGAGCCGCTGCCCTCCGGACTGGCCCCGATCGCGGCGGCGGCGCTGACCGCGGCGGGAACCCTCGCCCTGGCTCGCACCACTCCGCTGGAGGCGCGCCATTGACCTGCCCCTGAACCACCTACCCCCCACCACCTACTCCCGCACCGGCCTTCCCCAGCCGGTCGGCGATCACCCTTTCGACTGGAGTCCCCTGTCATGGTCATGCCCCTGCGCACCACCACCGCCCAGCGCCCAGAGCTCGCGCCCGTCCCCACGCGGCCACGGCGCATCCTGATCTCCACCGACACCTATCCGCCCGACGTCAACGGCACCGCCGTCTTCACCTACCGCCTGGCCACCGGCCTGGCCGCGCGCGGCAACGAGGTGCACGTCGTCTGCCAGTCGGACCAGGGCCCGGCCACGGCCGACGTGGTCGACGGCGTCGTGGTGCACCGGCTGCGCTCCGCGCCCCTCCTGGTCCACCCCACCATGCGGGTCACCGTCCCCACCCGGCTGGACCGGCTGATGAACGCCGTACAGCCCGACGTCCTGCACTCCCAGGGCCACTTCGTCGTCGGCCGGGCCGCCATCGCCGCCGCCCGCCGCCGCCAGGTGCCCATCGTGGCCACCAACCACTTCATGCCGGACAACCTCTTCCAGTTCGGCCACATCCCCGACCGGCTCCGGCAGAAGGCCGGCCAGCTGGCCTGGCGCGACTTCGCCCGGATCTTCAACCGCGCCGACCACATCACCACGCCCACGCCGCTGGCCGCCAAGCTGCTGGCCGACCAGGGTTTCGCCCGCGAGGTGGAGTCGGTGTCGTGCGGCATCGACCTGGCCCGCTTCTACCCGCACGCCGAGCCCAAGGCGTGGGCCCGCAAGCTGTTCGACCTGCCCGACCGCCCCACCGCCCTGTTCGTCGGCCGCCTGGACGAGGAGAAGCGCCTCGACGATCTCGTCCGCGCGCTGCCGTACGTGCTCAACGACACCGACGCGCAGATCGCGCTCGTCGGGCAGGGCAACCAGCGGCCGGAGCTGGAGCGGCTGGCTGAGCGCATCGGGGTCCGCGAGCGGGTGTTCTTCCTCGGCTACGTGCCCGACGAGAACATGCCGCAGGCGTTCGCCGCGGCCGACCTGTTCGCCATGCCGAGCATCGCCGAACTGCAGAGCATCGCGACCCTGGAGGCCATGGCCAGCGGGCTGCCCGTGGTCGCGGCGAACGCCATGGCCCTGCCGCACCTGGTGGCGGACAACGGCTACCTGTTCGAGCCGCGGGACGTCATGTCGCTGGCCCGTCACATGACCACCATCCTCACCGACGAGGACCTGCGCACCCGCCTCGGCAAGGCGAGCCGCGACCTGGCCCTCACGCACGACCACCAGAACTCTCTGGCCCGCTTCGAGAAGATCTATGACGAGGTGGCGCGATGAGCCAGACGAACCTCCCAGCTCACGGCATGGAGCCGGTTTCGGTGACGGTGCCCGTGGTGAGTGCCGTGGCCGGCGCGCTGGCCGCCGTCGCCGCGCTCGGCTACGCGCAGTTCGCGCTGCCCGGCCAGCCGCTGCTGAGCGACTACGCGCTGATCCCCGGCGGGATGGCGCCCGTGCTGATCGGCATGCTCGCTCTGGCCGGTGCCTGCCTGTCCCTGGCGTACGCGCTGGCGACCCGCGAGCCCGGCCGCAGCGCGGCCGCCCGGGTGCTGCTGCTGGCCGCCACGGCCGGGTTGATGCTGAGCGCGGTCTTCCCCACCGACCCCGGCGACGCGGCGGTCGGCTCGCTGGCGGGTGAGATCCACCGCTGGTCCTCGGCCGTCATCTTCACCACCCTGCCCGTGGCCGGCTGGACCCTGGCCAGGGGCCGCGCGCCCCTGCCGAAGTGGAACCGGGTCAGGGCGCTCAGCGCGACCTCGGTGGTGGCGCTGATCGCCTATCTGGCCGCGCACCCGGCCGCCTTCACCTCGCCGCTGATCGGCGGCGGCTCCTACTACGGGCTGCTGGAACGAGGCGTGGTACTGGCCGACATCGCGCTGGTCGTGTGCATGGCCGTGACCGCCGTGGATCGGCGCCCCACGGTCCGGCCGGCGGCCCAGCCCGGCTCGGCCGAACACCCCGAACATCCCGAACGCCTAGCGGCCTGATGCCTGGTGGCCTGACCGCCTGGTGGGTCTGACGCGCCGATACTTCGCTCGGCGTCGAAGGGATTCCGGCCTAGCGTGGTCCCATGCTCATCACCCGCCATGCCGATGCCGTCTCGGTGCTGGCCGACACCCGTTACGTGCCGCCTCCGGTGCCCCAGGACGCGCCCTCCGGGACGCTCGCCTGGCTCCGTTCCCAGGTGTCCCGGTTCAGCACCGGCGAGGTCCACGCCGACCGTCGCCGTCTGGTCACCGAACGACTCGCCGCGCTCGACCCGGCCGCGCTGAGACAGTCCGCCACGGCGAAGACGCTGGAGCGGGGCGGCGACTGGCCGGGCGTCCCGACGGCGGTGCTCGGCGCCGCGCTCGGGATCACCGACGAGAAGCGGCTGACAGGAGCGGTGACGGCCGCCGCCGCCGGCTACCTGTCGGGCGAGGCCGGGCCCGAGGCCGACGCCGCGGTGGCCGACCTGGTCGAGCTCCTGTCCGGCGCGGGCGACCCGATCCCCGGGATCACCATCCTCCTGCAGGCCCACGCCGCCACGACGGCCCTCATCGCGAACGCGCTCACCCACGCCGAACCCGGCGCCGACACCGGCGCCGACACCGACGACCTGCTGCACGAGACGCTCCGCCACGATCCGCCGCTCAAGGCCAGCCGCCGGCTCGACCGCCAGACGGGCGAGGAGGTCACGATCGACCTGGTGGCCGCCAACCGCGACCCGGCCGTCTTCCAGCAGCCCGAGCGGTTCGACGTCTCGCGCGGCCCGACACCCCACCTGACGTTCGGCTCGGGCGTGCGCCCCTGCCCCGCCTCCGCCCACGCGCTCGCCCTGGCGGCCGGCGTGCTGGAGGCCATCCTGCGACCGGAGGACACCCGATGAGCACACAGTTCCGCGACCTGCACCGGCCGGGCGACCCGCTGCTGCTGCCCAACGCCTGGGACTACGGGTCCGCCGCCATGCTGGCCGCGCAGGGCTTCCCGGCGATCGGCACCACCAGCCTCGGCGTGGCCGCCGTGCACGGCAAGCCGGACGCCGCGGGCGCCACCAAGGCGGAGACGATCGAGCTGGCCGAGCTGCTCACGAACCTCGGCGTCCTGATCACCGTCGACATCGAGGGCGGCTTCAGCGACGATCCCGCGCGGGTGTCCGACCTGGTCGCGGCGCTCGCGGCCCTGGGCGTCGCGGGCGTCAACCTGGAGGACGGCCGGCCCGACGGCACGCTGCGGCCGATCGAGCTGCACCAGCGGATCATCGAGGCGGCCATGGGCCACGGCGTGTTCGTCAACGCCCGGACCGACACCCACTGGCTGAAGACGGGCGACACGCGCGAGCGGGTGAACGCCTACGGACACGCCGACGGTGTCTTCGTCCCCGGCCTGCGCGACCTCGGGGAGATCGCCGAGGTGGTGGCGAGCACGCCGCTGCCGGTCAACGTGCTCTTCCTGCCCGACGGGCCGACGCTGGCCCAGCTCGCCTCGGTGGGCGTCGCCAGGGTGAGCACCGGGTCGCTGCTGTACCGGGCCTCGCTGCACGGGGCGTTGTCGAGCCTGCTGGCCGTACAGGGGAAGGCGGCACCACCGGCGCCGACGTACGCGGAGATCGTCGCGATGCTGCCGGAGCCGCGCTAGCGGGCGTGCGCGGAGATCGTCGTCATGCCGACGCGCCCGGAGATCGCCGCGATCTTCGCGGGGCCGCGATAATCGAGGTATGCGCTTCGAAATCCTCGGCCCGGCACGGGCGCTGGGCGAGGACGGCGAGCCGGTCGCGCTCGGCGGCCCCCGGGTGCGGGGGCTGCTCACGCTGCTGGCGCTCGACGCGGGCCGGGTCGTCGGCGCCGAGCGGCTGGCCGCCGCCCTCTACGGCCCGCAGCCGCCCGAGGGCGTGGCCAACGCGCTGCAGGCGCAGGTGTCGAGGCTGCGCCGGGCGCTGGGCCGGGACCGGGTGGAGTTCCACCCGGCGGGCTACCGGCTGGCGGCCGACCCGCAGGACGTCGACGCGCACCGGTTCGAGCGGCTGGTCGGCGACGGCAGGCGGGCTCTCGGCGGCGACCCCCGCCGCGCGGCGGCGCTGCTGCGCGAGGCGCTGGCGCTGTGGCGCGGCGCGCCGCTCTCCGACGCCCCGTACGCGCAGGCGGCCGCCGCCGGGCTGGAGGAGCTGCGCCTGGCCGCCGTGGAGGACCGCATCCAGGCCGACCTGGAGCTGGGCGCCCACCGCGAGCTGGTCGCCGAGCTGCGGCGGCTGACGGCCGCCCACCCGCTGCGCGAGCGGATGCGGGCCCAGCTCATGCGGGCCCTGTACGGCAGCGGCCGGCAGGCCGAGGCCTTGACGGCCTACGCCGACGCCCGGCGGATCCTCGACGAGGAGCTGGGCGTCGAGCCGGGAGCCGAGCTGGCCGCGGCGCACCTGGCCGTGCTCAGGGCCGATCCGTCGCTGGCGGCCACGGCGGCGGCCGTGAGCAGGCAGGGCCTGCGCGCCCAGCTCACCAGCTTCGTCGGCAGGGCCGAGGAGCTGCGGCAGGTGGGGGCCCACTTAGAGGCGGCCAGGCTCGTCACGCTCATCGGACCCGGCGGGGCGGGCAAGACCCGGCTCGCGATGGAGGCCGCCGAGCGGACCACCGGTGACGTCTGCGTCGTGCAGCTCGCGCCCGTGAGCGACCCCGCCGACGTGCCGAAGGCGGTGCTGGCCGCGCTCGACATCCGCGACACCCGGCTGTCCGGCCATGACCGGCCCGCCGTCGATCCCGTCGCCCGCCTGCTCGCCGCGCTCGCCGACCGCGGGCTGCTGCTGGTGCTCGACAACTGCGAGCATCTCGTCGCGGCCGCGGCCGAGCTGGCCGACCTGCTGCTGGCCTCCTGCCCCGCGCTGCGGGTGCTGGCGACCAGCCGCGAGGCCCTGGGCATCACCGGCGAGTCCCTGCTGCCCGTGGCGCCGCTGCGGCTGCCGCCACCCGACGCCGCGAACCCCCTCGACTACCCCGCCGTCCGGCTGTTCGCCGACCGGGCGGCCGCGGTCCGGCAACCGGTCGACGAGACGAACCTGGC
This sequence comes from Nonomuraea sp. NPDC049158, assembly GCF_040648335.1. Taxonomy (NCBI): domain Bacteria; kingdom Bacillati; phylum Actinomycetota; class Actinomycetes; order Streptosporangiales; family Streptosporangiaceae; genus Nonomuraea; species Nonomuraea sp. NPDC049158. The sequence goes on along the minus strand of NZ_JBEZDM010000001.1, from coordinate 910,007 downwards.
CCAGGTGGCCGGCATCTGCCGGGCGCTCGACGGGCTGCCGCTCGCGATCGAACTGGCGGCCGCGCGGCTGCGCACGATGTCGGTCGGCGACGTCGCGGCGCGGCTCGACGACCGGTTCCGGTTGCTGGCCCGCGGCAGCCGTACGGCCCTGCCCAGGCACCAGACGCTCCGCGCGGTCGTGGCGTGGAGCTGGGACCTGCTCGACGAGCGGGAGCAGCGGATGGCCAGGCGGCTGACGGTGTTCGTGGGCGGCGCCACGCCCGGGTCCGCGGAGCGGGTGTGCGGGCTGCCGGAGGAGGTGCTGTTCTCGCTGGCCGAGAAGTCGCTGGTCGAGGCCGTGGACGGCCGCTACTGGATGATGGAGACGATCCGGGCGTTCTGCGCCGAGAAGCTCGCGGAGTCGGGCGAGACCGAGGCGGTGCGCGAGGCGCACGCCGACTGCTATCTGGCGCTGGCCATCGAGGCGGACGGCCACATGCGCAAGGCCGAGCAGCTGGAGTGGCTGGCGCGTCTCGACGAGGAGAGCGACAACGTGGCCGCCGCCGTACGCTGGTCGGCCGAGACCGGCAGGCAGGCGCTGGGCCTGCGGATCCTCGCCTACTCCGCCTACTACTGGTGGATGCGCGGCCACCGGGGCACCAGTGCGAGCCTGGCCGACGGGCTGATCGCCGATATGGGCAGCACCCCGCCCGACGGTCTTGAGGAGGAGTACGCCATGTGCGTGCTGGTCGCGGCCTGGGGCAGGCAGCCGGGCGACGAGCTGCGTGCCCGGCTGGGCAGGCTCCGCCGCCTGATGCCGGTCGCCTACCTGCCGACGCGGCTGGAGTCCCTGACGATGATGCTGCCGATGTTCACCGGCCCGCCCGACGACTACGAGGGCGTCCAGAAGCTGGTGGCCCACTATTCCGGCAGCCTGTCGCCCTGGTCGCGGGCCTTGATGCACTGCGGCTTCGCGTTCATGCTGGAGATCATCGGCCGTGGTGACGAGGCCGGGGCCGAGTTCGAGCGGGCACTGGCCGCGTTCCGGGCCCTCGGCGAGCGCTGGGGCGCCACGCTGGCGCTCAGCGGGCTCAGCGAGCTGGCCTATGAGCAGGGTGACTACGCGACCTCGCGCGACCTGGCCGACCAGGGCCTGCGGACGTCCGGCGAGCTGGGCGCGAAGGCGGACATGGCCGAGTGCCTGTGCCTGCGCGCGGATTCCATGGCCCGCCTGGGCGACCTCGACGGGGCGCGGGCCGACTATCTGCGGGCCGCCGAGATGGCCCGCCGGATCGGCTCGGGCGACACGATGGCCAGGGCGCACGTGGGGCTGGGCGAGCTGGCGATGCTCCGCGGCGACCGCGACGAGGCCCGCGCGCTCATGGAGCAGGCCCTGGCCGAGTGCCCCGGCGACTGGTACAGCGCGGGCGAGGTCCGCGCCCGCATCCAGGCCGGGCTGGCCGAGCTCGGGGAGATCGTCAGCGAGCGGTAGGCGATCGGTCAGCGCCTCCGATCATGGTGGTCCGCATGCGCACCATCAACAGCAAATGGGCCTGTCTGGCCGTCGCGTGCCTGGCCAGCCTCCTCCTCTCGCTCGACATGACGGTCCTGCACCTGGCCCTGCCCAGGCTGGTCGGCGAGCTCGGCGCGAACGCCACGCAGCTCCTGTGGATCGGCGACATATACGGCTTCGCGCTCGCGGGCCTGCTCGTCACCATGGGCAACCTCGGCGACCGCATCGGCCGCAAGCGCCTGCTGCTCATCGGCGCCGCCGCGTTCGGGGCGGCCTCGGCGGTGACCGCCTACGCCCCCAACCCGGAGCTGCTCATCGCGGCCCGGGCGCTGCTCGGCGTGGCCGGGGCGACGATCATGCCGTCGACGCTGTCGACCCTCCGCAACGTCTTCACCGATCCCAGGGAGCGGACCGCCGCCGTCGGCCTCTGGAGCGGGATGAGCGCCGCCGGGTTCGCCGTGGGGCCGGTCATCGGCGGGCTGCTGCTCGACCACTTCTGGTGGGGCTCGGTCTTCCTGATCAACGTGCCGATCATGGCGCTGGTGCTGGTCGGGGGCGTTCTCGTACTGCCGGAGTCACGCAACCCCGAGGCCGGCCGCGTCGACCTGCCGAGCGTGGCGCTCTCCTTCGCCGGCATCGTGACGGCCATCTACGCGATCAAGGAGGCCGCCCACCAGGGGTTCGCGCACGCCAGTGTGCCGGTGGCGGCCGTGCTGGGCGTGGCGTGCCTGGGGCTGTTCGGGTGGCGGCAGACCAGGCTGGCGGAGCCGCTGATCGACGTGCGGCTGTTCAGGAACCGGGCCTTCAGCGCGTCGATCGGCACCAACCTGCTGGCGATCTTCACGATGACCGCCATGTCGCTGATGTCCGCCTGGTACTTCCAGCTCGTGCTCGGCTGGACGCCGCTTCAGGCCGGGCTGGCGAGCCTGCCGGGCGGGCTCAGCGGCGCGATCAGCGGCATGCTGGCGGGCCGGGCCATCGGGCGCCTGGGCAGGAACGGCGTCGTGGCGCTCGGCCTGGCGATGGCCGCGGGCGCGTTCCTCTGCTACAGCACGTTCGGGCTCGACACGAGCCTGCTCGTCATCCTCGCTCCGCAGTTCCTCAGCGGGATCGGGATCGGGTTCGCCTTCACCGTCAACCACGACAACGTGCTGGCCACCGCGCCCAAGGAGCGGGCCGGGGCGGCGGCCGCGGTGTCGGAGACGGCGTTCGAGCTGGGCGGGGCGCTGGGCATCGCCATCCTGGGCACCCTGCTGAACAGCTCCTACAGCGCCGGCCTGCGCCTGCCCGCCGGAGTGCCGGGCCAGGCCGCCAGGGAGTCGATCGCGGGCGCGCTGCACACGGCCGAGACGCTGCCCGCGGCACAGGCCGGGCAGCTCATCGAGGCGGCCCGGGTCGCCTACGTCGAGGCCGTCCACGTCACGGCGCTGTCCACCTCGGCGATGCTGGCCGTGGTGGCGGTGCTCGCGCTGGTGGGGCTGCGCGGCGTGCCCAAGGTCATTCCCGAGACCGTGTCCGAGACGGTCAGGGTCTGACGTGGTCAGGCGGTCACAGGTGCTCGCGCAGGAAGTCCGCTGCCGCGTCGACGGCCTGCGTGACGTACGGCTCCTGGTCGTAGAGGTCGATGTGCTGCTTGGCGTCGACCCAGACGAGCTTCTTGGGCTGGTCGAGCCGCCGGAACGCCTCCTCCGCGCCCTCCGGCGAGCAGAACCGGTCCACCACGCCGTGCACGATCAGCGCCGGTTTGGGCGACAGGAAGTCGGCGCCCATCACGTTGTCCATGGTGATCAGCTCGCGCACGCTGGCCCGGGTGACCTCGTTCGCCCAGGTCTCCGACGCGGCACGCGCGCCACCGTAGTAGGCGTACGGCTCGTCGCCGGGCATCGCCGCCTCCCCCTCCTCCGCCACGGCGGGCAGGTATTCCACCGGCCCGCCGAGGTCCTGACGCTCCAGCACCTCGGTGAAGGAGGCCAGGGCCGCCTGGTAGTCCATGCCCGAGCGCATCGCGTAGGGGTTGTTGTAGGCCCCGGCGATCCCGGCGAAGACCTTCACCCGGGGATCGAAGGCGGCGAACCGCAGCGCGTATCCCCCGCCCAGGCAGATGCCGACCGCGCCGATCCGCGCCGCGTCCACCTCGGGTCGCGACCGCAGCAGCGACACCGCGGCCCGCAGGTCGCCCAGCTTGCCCTGCGGATCCTCGTGGCGGCGCGGCTCGCCACCGGACTCGCCCCAGTTGCGATGGTCGAAGGCCAGCGTCACGTAGCCCCGCGCGGTCAGCCGCTCCGCGTAGAGCCCGGTGACCTGGTCACGTACGCCGGTGAACGGCCCGGTGAACACCAGACCGGGCCACGGGCCCTCTCCTTCGGGCACCCGCAGGTCCCCGGCCAGCATGATCTCGTCAGCGGTGAACTCAACCCTCATATGTCGATGATCCCGCCCTTGATGGGTTATGAGCCTTCGACCGGGCTATGAGTCGAAGCCGAGGCCCATTCGGTCGAGGGCGCGCAGCCAGAGGTTGCGCCTGCCCTCGTGCTGGTCGGCCTGGGCGATCGACCACCGGGTGAACTGGATCACCCCGGACCGCACCGGCTCCGGCGGGAACGGGATCGGCTTCTCGCGTACCATCCGCAGGTCGGTCCGCTCGGTGCGCTCGCCTGAGAGCAGGTCGAGCATGACGTTCGCACCGAAGCGGGTGGCACCGACTCCCATGCCGGTGTAGCCGACCGCGTAGGCCAGCCGACCGGCGTGCGCCTGGCCGTAGAAGGCGCTGAAGCGGCTGCAGGTGTCGATCACGCCGCCCCAGCGGTGCGTGAAGCGCACATCGGCCAGCTGCGGGAACGTGGTGGCGAAGTGCCCGGCGAGCTTGACGAAGGTCTCGTCGCGCTGGTCGTACTCCGGCTTGACCAGGCCGCCGTTGTAGTAGACGGCGTCGTAGCCGCCCCACAGGACGCGGTTGTCGTCGGTCAGCCGGTAGTAGTGGAACTGGTTGGCCCCGTCGCCGACGCCCTGCCGGTTGCGCCAGCCCACCTCGGCGAGCTGCGCCTCGGTCAGGGGCTCGGTCATGAGCGCGTAGTCGTACACCGGCACCACGAAGTGCTTGAGCCGCCGCAGCAGCGGCGGGAACACGCCGGTGCCGAGCGCGACGCGGCGGCCGGTGGCGACGCCGTGCGGGGTACGCAGGCTGATCGTGACGCCGTCGTCGATCAGCGAGCGGACCGGGCTGCGCTCGTAGACCCGGACGCCGAGCGACACGCAGACCTCGCGCAGCCCCCAGGCCAGCCGGGCGGGGTCGAGCATGGCGCAGCCGCTGCGGTCCCAGACCCCGCCCAGGTAGGTGGGCGAGTTCACCTCGGCCCGCACCTGGTCCTGGTCGAGAGCCACGTAGTCCAGGCCGAGCTCGGAGACGAGATCGAGGTGCTCACCGAGCGCGTCGAGCTGCCATGGCTCGGTGGCGACGTTCAGCTCGCCGGTGCGTTCGAAGGAGCAGTCGATGCCGTAGCGCTCCAGCGTCCGCTCGATCTCGTCGAGGTTGGCCACGCCGAGGCGTTCGAGCCGGTCGATCTCATCGGGCCAGCGTTCGAGGCCGTTGGGCAGGCCATGGGTGAGGGTCGCCATGCAGAAGCCGCCGTTGCGGCCGGAGGCCGCCCAGCCGATCCTGCGGCCTTCGAGCAGGACGACGTCCTGGTCAGGGTCGCGTTCCTTGGCCAGCAAGGCGGTCCACAGCCCCGTGAAGCCGCCGCCGACCACGACGAGGTCGGCGCTGGTGTCTCCGAAGAGCCGCGGTCGCGGCTCCGGTCTGGCCGGACTGTCCAGCCAGTACGGCTTGCGCTCCGCGTCAGCAAGCGCCTTCAGCGGATCCACACATTCCACTTCCCCACGGGTTCGGTTCGAGGACGTTCAGGCACGACGGCGAGCCGTGACCGAGGTGGCGATGGCGATCAGTACTCCGACGCCGAAGATCAGCGTACCCATGACGTTGACCTGCGGCGGGATGCCGGTCTTGACGGACCCGACGATCCACAGCGGGAAGGTGACGGTGGAGCCGTTCACGAAGCTGGTCACCACGTAGTCGTCGATCGACAGCGCGAACGACAGCATCGCCCCCGCCAGCACACCCGGCAGGATCGACGGCAGCGTCACCTGCCGGAAGGTTCCCCAGCTGGTCGCCCCGAGATCCTTGGCCGCCTCCTCGAGCGAAGGATCCAGCACGATCACCCTGGCCCGTACGGTGACGACGACGAACGAGAGCGAGAACAGCACGTGCGAGACGATGATCGTGTTCGCGTCGCGCGGCACGTTGCCCGAGACGAACAGCGACAGCAGCGACGCCCCCATGACCAGCTCGGGCGTCGAGATCGCGGCGAACACCAGGAAGTTCGTCACCCCCTGGCCCCGGAAGCGATAGCGGCCGATGGCCAGTCCCAGCATGGTGCCGATCACGACCGTGATGAGCGTGCTGACCAGGGCGATCACCAGCGAGTTGCGCAGTGCGACGGTCAGGTCGGAGATGTCGAAGAGCTGGTGGTACCACTTCAGGGTGAAGCCCTGCCAGGTGGTGTTCGACTTGCTCTTCTTGTCGTTGAACCCGAACAGGATCATCACCGCGATCGGCGACGACAGCCAGACGATGATCAGCCAGGTGTAGGCGTGCAGCAGCCGGTCCCCGAGCCCGCGGCCCCTCATCGAGCCGCCGCCTCGAGGACGTTCTCGGTGCCGAGCGCCTTGGCGTAGATGAAGATGCCCACGAGCAGCACGGCCATCAGTGTGAACGACAGCGCCGAGGCCGTCGGGTAGTCGAGGTTCGTCAGATACTGGGTCTGGATGATGTTGCCGATCATCGTGTTGGACGTGCCGCCGAGGATCTGCGCGTTGACCGGGTCCGCCGTGGCGGGCACGAACGTCATCAGCACCCCGGCGAACACCCCCGGCAGCGACAGCGGCAGCACCACCCGGCGGAAGGCCGCCGTGCGGGAGGCGTACAGGTCGTAGGCCGCCTCGATGATCCGCGGATCGACCCGCTCCAGCGCCACGTAGATCGGCAGGATCATGAACGGCAGGAAGTTGTAGGTCAGCCCGCCCACCACCGCGAACGTCGTGGCCAGCACGTGGAAGCCGACGGGCAGCACGCCCCAGCTCTTCAGCGGGCCGAACAGGACGCCGTCGTCGGCCAGCAGGAAGCCCCACGAGATCGTCCGCAGCACGAACGACACGAAGAACGGCAGCAGCAGCAGGAACAGGTACATCGACTTGCGCGCGCCGCCCTTGAAGGCGATCCAGTAGGCCACGGGGTAGCCGATGACCAGCATCGCCACCGTGGCGAGCCCGCCGTACAGGAGGGAGCGCAGGAGCTGCGGGCTGTAGCGGCTGAGCGCGTCGGTGTAGTTGGAGAAGCTGAACGTCATGGCGAAGCCGTCGATCGCGTTGCCCGTCTGCAACGACACCGACGCCATGGCGGCCATCGGCACGACCAGGAAGATTCCCAGCCACATCCAGCTCGGCAGCGCCAGCAGGTAGGGGGTGAGCCGCCTCATCGGCTACGCCTGCGTGATCGACTGGAAGATCGGGTTGAACACCTGCTCCTGCTTGGTGGTCAACTTGGTGTAGGTGCGCAGCTTGGCGTAGTCGGCCTCCGACGGGAACATCAGCGGGCTGTCCACCATCTCCTCCAGTGACTTCTTCGCCTCGCCCTTCGCCTTCGCGGCGTTCTCACGCAGCAGATCCTGTACGGCCGGCACCGGCGTGACGTACTGGATGAACTCATCCAGCTCGGCGGCGACGGCCGGCTGGTAGAGGTAGTCCATGAGGATGAGCGCGTCGAGCGGGTTGGCGGCGTTCTTGGGGATGAGCATGTTGTCGGTCCAGATCGTGCCGCCCTCCTCGGGCACGACGAACTTGACCGGCTCACCGGCGAGCTGGCGCTGGAAGACGTCGCCCGACCAGGCCATGCTGATCCAGACGTCGCCCTTGGACACGGCATCGATATAGCTCTGGTCGTAATATTTCCGGACAATTCCGGCGTCGCGTTGGGCCTTGAGCTTCGCCCCGGCCTTCTGCCAGTCGGCCTCGGTCGACTTCTCCGGGTCCAGGCCCAGGGCGAACATGCCGAAGTTGGCGATCTCCTGCGCGTCACTCATCATGCCGACCCGGCCCTTGTACTTCGGGTCGAAGAGCGCCTCGATGCTCTTGGGCTCGTCCTTGACGTACTTGGTGTTGTAGGCGATCCCCGTCACGCCCGACGTGTACGGCATCGTGTAGACGTTGCCGGGGTCGTAGGCGCGATCCTTGTACTTGTCGCCGACGTTGGCCAGGAAGTTCGGCATCTGCGAGTGGTCGAGCGCCGTGACGTAGCCCAGGTCGATCATGTGCTGGAGCTGGACGCCGTTGGTCATCACGACGATGTCGAAGCCGAGCGACTGGCCCGCCCTGAGCACGGGGTCGGCCTTGCCGAAGAACTCGGCGTTCTCCTGGATGACCTCCTTGTACTCGTAGGAGATGCCGGTGGCCTGCTGGAACTTCTTCAGCGGCGCCTGGTTCTCGGGCATGTACTCGGGCCAGTTGGCGAAGACCACCCGGCCGTGCTTGGTCTGCTTGGCCCAGAACTCCTTGACGGCGTCGGCCTTGGGCGGCGCCGCCTTCTTACCCTGCACGCCGCAGGCGGCCAGGGCGAGCCCGGCGGCGGACAGGCCGGCGATCCTGAAGGCGTCTCGACGGGTACGGGCTTGGGTCATGCCCCTCAGGAGGGCTGGGTTGATCGAGGGGTCCATGAATCAACTTCCGATCGCATAAGAGTGCTGCGCCCTCCACGACAGCCAGACGGGATCGCCCCGCTCCGCGGTGGTCGTCGAGTCGAGCGCGTTCTGCTGGAACACCGTGATCTCGGCCCCGTCCGCGAGGCTCACGGCGTAACTGTTGTAGGTCCCCAGGTAGACCACCTCGGCCACGGTGCCGGGCACGGCGCTGACGTCGCCGTCGGGCTGCTCCGTCGAGATGGTGATCTTCTCCGGCCGGACGGTCACGGTGACCTGGCCGTTCTGCTCGGGCACCAGCACCCGGCCGCCGCCGACGGTCAGCACGCCGCCGGCCGCCGTGCCCGCCAGCAGGTTGGAGGTGCCGATGAACCCGGCTACGAACGCCGTCGCCGGCCGCTCGTAGATCTCGCGCGGCTTGGCCAGCTGCTCGACCAGGCCGTCGTTCATGACCGCGATCCGGTCGCTCATGGTGAGCGCCTCGCCCTGGTCGTGCGTCACGTACACGAACGTGATGCCGACCTCGCGCTGGATGCGCTTGAGCTCGATCTGCATGGCCTGGCGGAGCTTGAGGTCGAGCGCGCCGAGCGGCTCGTCCAGCAGGAGCGCCCGCGGCTTGTTGACCAGGGCGCGGGCCAGCGCCACCCGCTGCTGCTGGCCGCCGGACATCTCGCGCGGCCGGCGCTTCTCCCGGCCGGTGAGATCGACGATCTCCAGGATCTCGCCGACGCGCTGCCTGATCTCCGCCTGCGGGACCTTGCGCTGCTTGAGCCCGAACGCCACGTTCTCCCACACGCTCATGTGCGGGAACAGCGCGTAGGACTGGAAAACCATGTTCACGTCACGCTTGTTCGGCGGGACATCGGTCACGTCCTTGCCGTGCAGCCTGACCACGCCACGCGAGGGGTCCTCGAACCCGGCGACCATCCGCATGGTCGTGGTCTTGCCGCACCCGGACGGGCCGAGGAGCGAGAAGAACTCCCCCTCGGCGATGCCCAGCGTTATGCCCTTCACGGCCTGGACGACCTCGCCGTGCGAGAGGTACTCCTTGACGACGTCATCCAGTTCGATCGCGTTCAAATCGGCCATGTCCCGGCACAGTCCTTAGTCGCCGATGTAGTGCATGACATGCTTGACCCGGGTGTAGTCATGCAGACCGAACACCGAGAGATCCTTGCCGTACCCCGAGTGCTTGAAGCCGCCGTGCGGCATCTCCGACACGAACGGGATGTGCGTGTTCACCCAAACCACGCCGAAGTCGAGCCTGTTGGACATGCGCATGGCGCGGCCGTGGTCGGAGGTCCAGACGGAGCCGCTCAGGCCGTACCTGACGTCGTTGGCCTTGGTCAGCGCGTCGGCCTCGTCGGAGAAGGTCTGGACGGTGATGACCGGGCCGAACACCTCGTTCTGCACCATCTCGTCGTCCTGCTTGAGCCCGTCGACGATCGTGGGGGCGAAGAAGTACCCCTTCTCGCCGACCCGGTGACCGCCGGTGAGCACCTTGGCGTGCGCCGGGACGCGCTCGATGAAGCCCTGCACCCTGGCCAGCTGGTTCTCGTTGTTGAGGGGGCCGTACAGCGCCTCGTCGTTGGACAGGTCACCGGTCACGGTGCCGGCGGCGGCCTCGGTGAGCGCGGCGACGAACTCGTCGTGCACGCTCTCGTGGACCAGCACGCGGCACGCGGCCGTACAGTCCTGGCCGGCGTTGTACAGGCCCGCGGTGGCGATGTCGCCGGCGGCCTTGCGCAGGTCCCTGACGTCCTCGAAGACCACGACGGGCGCCTTGCCGCCGAGCTCCAGGTGCACCCGCTTGAGGTCGTCGGCGGCGGTCTTGGCCACCGACATGCCGGCGCCGACGGAGCCGGTGATGGCGACCATGGCCGCGGTCGGATGGCCCACGACGAGCGCGCCGGTCTCCCGGTCACCCGTCACGACGTTGAAGACGCCGGCGGGCAGCACCTCGCCGAGGATCTCGGCCAGCTTGAGCGTGGAGGCCGGGGTGGTGTCGGACGGCTTGAGCACGATCGTGTTGCCGGCGGCCAGCGCCGGGGCGATCTTCCAGACCGCCATCATCATCGGGTAGTTCCACGGCGTGACCTGACCGATCACACCGATCGGCTCGTGCCTGATGACGCTGGTGTGCTCGGCGAGGAACTCACCCGAGGTGGGGCCCTCCAGCGTACGGGCCGCCCCGGCGAAGAAGCGGAAGTGATCGGAGGCGACCGGAGTCTCGTCCTCGGCCATGCGGGCCCGCGGCTTGCCGGTGTTCAGGCACTCCGCCTCGTTGATCTCGTCGGCGCGGGAGTCGATGGCGTCGGCCACCTTGAGCAGCAGGTTGGCCCGCTCCCCCGGGGTGGTCCGGCCCCACGACTCGAACGCGGCAGCCGCGGCGGCGTAGGCGGTGTCGACGTCCTCGCCGCCCGAGATCGGGGCCTGAAGGTAGGCCTCGCCCGTGCAGGGGTCGATGACATCGGAGAATCGGCCGCTCTTGGCGTCCACATACTCACCGTTGATGAAGTTCTGCAGACGGGTCGTCATGCGCTCTCCTTCGTCGGTCGCCTGACCAAGGTGCTGTGCCTATGGATGACCTCGACAAGCTCGGTCATATGACCTCCTGGTGAGGTGGCTGAGATGCCGAGACTCTTACAGAGCACACGCCTCACGACAAGGGATTTCGTGGCGAATATACCAAATTGCTACGAATTCGCTTGACAGAGCGATCAGAACTGACACCATGTCGCACCAGGACGGCAACACCGCGGGAATGCGCCCGCAACGCCGGACCGCTAGGAGGATCCTCGCAATGTCCACGCCGCCCCGCGTACGACGCAACAGTGACGCGCCCTCTGGGCCGTTCGTGCTCGACGATCTCTCCAAGCAGATCATCGAACAGCTGCAGAGCGACGGGCGCATGCCGTACGCGGCGATCGGCAAGGCCGTGGGCCTGTCGGAGGCGGCGGTCCGGCAGCGGGTACAACGCCTGCAGGAGGCCGGGGTGATGCAGATCGTCGCGGTCACGGACCCCCTGACGCTCGGCTTCCCGCGACAGGCGATGATCGGGGTCAACTGCGAGGGCGACCTGGAGTCGGTCGCGGACGAACTGGCGGCCATCGACGAGATCGACTATGTCGTGCTGACGGCCGGGTCGTTCGACGTGATCGTCGAGGTGGTGTGTGAAGGGGATGGGCACCTGCTGGAGATCCTCAGCAAGATCCGGGCCATCCCGGCTGTGCGGGCCACCGAGTCGTTCGTGTATTTGAAGCTGCGTAAGCAGACTTACTCGTGGGGGACGCGCTGAGCTGACTGTAGGCGGGGTCTGTACGCCCGCCTACAGTCATCGTCGTTTACATGTGGGGCAGACGAAGAGCTCCTCCACCGTGGAGACCAGAGCTACCCGATCCAGCCACAGCTCAAGCCGCGCAACGTTACCGCAGGTCGCGATGCGCTCACGGTCACTATCGGACAACGCAACCCCGCGGGCCTCGAGTACCCTGAGGATCACTTTGACCATGCCCTTGATATCGCTCACGGTGAACCGATAGGGATCGGTCTCAGGCAAAGATTTCCTCCACCGTGGAGGCCAGAACCGCCCGCTTCATCCACAGCCGGAGGCGTGCGATGTCACCACAGGTCGTGATGCGCTCACGGTCACCGTCGGACAGCGCCATCCCTCGAGTCTCGAGCACCATGAGCAGGCACTCGATATCCTCCTCGACGCGCCCCTTGGCCACGCCCTTGGCGAGCAGGCTCTGTGCGTACTCTCCCTGGTAGACGTAGGTCTCTGTGGCCATGAGTCGCTCCATTTCCTTCTGCGCGTTGCCTGTCAGCGCCACGGTGACATATTCAGCGTAGCGTCGGGCCACGTCCGAATCGAGGCTGTCCAAAGCCTCCGTCAGGGTGGCGAGGATGTCCGCTATCAGCGGATGCTTGCTCTGCGTGATCGCGGAGATGGCCGCCAGGCCGATGTTGCCGACGGCTTCGGCCACATCCGTGATGACGGGAGTGTTGTCGGGCCCGATCACCAGCGGGGTGAGAGTCAGGCCCGGATGGCCGGTTTCGATGGGAAGAGCCGCCCACTCGGCGGTCCTTCGCTTGGGGCAAATGACGACGAGGCAGACGGGACACTTATCGCGGGCGCGGAGGTTGGCGATGTAGGCGAGCCAGGACAACCGCTTCCTCTCGTCCTGCTCCAGTTGAACCTCGGCGATGACCCCCAGCTCGGCTTTCTTGGGGTCATCGCCGTACAGCAGTGCCGCGTCCGCCCGGTAGACGGCCGGTACGCATTCCGACAAGTCGCAGGACACCTGGGCGCCCTTGGACTCCTCGGGTATCGGGAGGGCGAACAGCTCGCGCAGCATCCGCGCCGTAAGTTCGGGGTCGAGAGTGGTGATCCCGACCAGCCCCTCGTGCAATGGGGTGATCATGGCCGAGATATTACTCTACGTAGTCATGTAAAGACTCTCAGTTTCCAAGCTGGATGGTGGCGATCTCCCAAGGGCGCAGGGGAAGGTGGACCGTGCCGGAGGAGACGGGGATCGGGTCGCCTGGGCGGCCGCGGAGGTCGGCGTGGCGGGCCTGAGTGAACGTGCCGGAGATGATGGCGTTCGTGGGGGTTTCTGAGTACGCCACGACGCGGAGTTCGTGTCGGCCGTCGCGGACCCTGAGCGAGGTCATGACCACGCCGTCGCCCGTCACCGACAGGCCGGAAGCCGCCGGGGGCAGGGCGAGTGACGGGTCGCCGGTGCCGGGCACCGCGAGGAGATCGTGCCGGAAGGTCTCGGCCGCCGGCGGGACCGCCGCCCACGACTCGCCGTACGGCATGAGCGCGAGGCTGACCGAACGCAGGCCGCGCGACTGGGCGGCCGGGGTCGGCAGCTGGGGACCGGCGGGCTCGGGGCGCATGACGTGCAGGTTGCGGGAGAGGTAGCCGACCGAGCGCAGCAGGGTGAGGGCCAGCTCCGCGCCGTCGTCCACCAGCTCGTACTCGGTGACGTGCTCCAGCAGCGCCGCGACACCACCGGCGGCCACCCACCCGGAGGCCGGGAACGTGGGCAGCGGCTCCTCGCCGCAGCCGCCCTCCGAGGACAGGCCGCGGGTGACGACCGCGAACTGGCCCTCCGCGTGCGAGGCCGCCGCCCGCGTGGGCAGCGGTACGTGCAGGCGTACCCGGTGGTCGGAGCAGCGGTTGTCGAACGAGACGTGCAGTCTGACGTACGGCTCTCCGGCCCGCAGTTCGACCCGCGTGTCGACGACGATGTCCTCGGTCGCCTCGGTCCTGGCGGCGGCCGGGATCTCCGGGGTGCCCTCGATGCCCTGGCCCGCGGCGGGCCAGCGGTAGGTGCGGCGGACGTCGAAGGCGGCCACCAGCGGGCCCGAGCAGACCGGCGTCAGCTCGACCGACACCGGGTCTGACACGATCCGGTCCTCGGCCGGGGGCGCGTAGTTGTAGGTGTCGCCCACGTCGCCGCCGTCCACGATGCGCCCGGCGCCCGTGAGGGTGATCCCGTCGGCGCCGGTCAGCGCCAGTGTCCCGTCCGCCGCCACCTCGACGCGCAGCAGCCCGTTGTCGAGCGCCCGCTCCTCGGCCCGCACCCCGACGACCGGCGCGCTCACCGCGGATGAGGCACCGGACGCCGGTCGGATGCTGGTGCGTCCCAGGGGTGGCGTCTCGACGAGGGCGGCGACGGTACGGCGGGCCTCGGCGACGATGCGTACCCGGGTCACCCCGTCGAGCGCCCCGCGCAGCTGCGCCACGTTGAAGGCCGTCGCCGACTCCCGCGCCACCGTGAACGTCAGCGTGCCGTCGTCCACCGACCAGCCGGTGATGTGCTGCCCGTACAGCTCCGTGCCGTGGATGAACGTCAGCGCGGTGGCCGGGTCCATCTCGGCGTCCAGCAGCAGCGTGGGCGCGTACTCCAGGGTCTGCGCGGGCACCCGCGCGCCGGTCGGGTCCACCAGGGGATCCCGGCCCGCCACGTCCACCAGCACGACGCCGCGCCGCGTGGCGGGCGTCGGGTTGACGACGAGCACCCCGTCCGAGGGGACGGCGGCGGACAGCCGGGCGGTCACCATGTCGCGTACGGCCTGCCCGAGGTGCTCGGCTTCGGCGATGCGCGCGGCGACCTGCTGGGCCGTGTCGTCGACGCCGCAGCCGGTCACCGAGTCGTGGCCGCTGGCGTCCACCAGCCGCCACCACGCCATGTCGAGGAAGCGGCCGGGCCAGTCGCCGCCCCAGAGGGTGGCCAGCGGCTCGGCGTAGCGCTCGACCATCCGCTCGGCCCGGCCCATGGCCTGCTTGACGTGGGCGCGGACGGAGATGACGCCGGGCAGGATGTTCGCGCGGGCGTGGGAGCGCAGCTCGCCGGAGACCCGGGGCAGCCCCTCCACATCACCCGAATAAGCACCGATATATCCGGACAAGGTGTCCATGCGGGCGCCGATGTCCGCCACCATGCCGGGCAACCCGCGCACGGGGGCCGAATGGTCGGTCCCGTACATCGCCAGCAAAGCCCCCTCGGGCCCGTGCCACTCCCGCATCCGCTCGGTGAACTCGGCGGCCCGCTCCGGCAGATGCGCCGGATCCTCGAAGAGGTGCGCCCCATTGCCGTAGCCGCCGGCCGGCAGGTACTGGGTCCGCAGCGCCGTGCCGTCGGGCGCGACCCAGGCGAAGGCGTCGGTCACTACGGACGACGGCACACCCCGGTAGACGCAGGCGTGCAGCAGCCCGGCCCGCCGCAGAATCTGTGGCATCTGCGCCGTGTGCCCGAACATGTCGGGCAGGTACCCCACCGGCATGGCTCCGCCGAGCTTGTCGGCCCGGTTCATGCCGAGTTCGAGGTTGCGCACGATGTTCTCGCCCGAGCACAGGAACTCGTCGAGCAGGATCTGCCACGGCCCGACCGCCAGCCGCCCGGACTCGACCAGCGCGGCGATGCGGTCGCGGTTCTCCGGCCGCACCTCCAGGTAGTCGTCCACGCAGGCCAGCTGCCCGTCGAGGGTGAAGTGGTAGTCGGGCTCGCGCTCCATCGTGTCGAGCACCTCGTCGAGCAGCGCCACCAGCCGCAGCCGGAAGCGCTGGAAGGGCTCGTACCACTCCCTGTCCCAGTGCGTGTGCGGGACGACGACGATTTCGGCGCTCACGCGGCTTCCCCTCCGATGGGCAGGTCATGCTGTACGGCATAGCGCGCGGCGATGCTCTGGGCCGTGACGATGTCGGCCAGCCCGCCGGCCGCGGCGGTGAGCGGCGGCTCGTCCTCGGTGACATAGGCGTGGAAGGCGGCCAGCTGCACCTCGAACGCCTCGGTCACGTCACGCCACTCGGCCCGGCTCTCGCCGCCAGAGCCGTCGCCCGAGACCACGGTCAGCGTCGTGGGCGCGTTCATGAGGTAGGGAGAGGGGAAGACCAGCTCCAGCGAGCCCTTGTCGTGGTGAATGACCACGGTCTCCCGGTAGGCGGGGTAGTCCTCCAGATAGTGCCACCGGATCGAGAACCGCCCGCTGACCGGCAGCGTCCCGGAGATCTCGACGGACCCGGGCCCCGGCCCCCACGTCTCAACAGCCGAAATTTCGGCAGGCGACCCGCTAAATCGCCGAAGGAGCGACAAATCGTGGCATATCGAGCCGAGTGCTACCCCGTAGAGGGCCCGTACCGAGTCGGGAGCCGACTCCCCCAGCGCCCGGGAGACCAGCGAACGCTCCGCCGCGCGCAGCGAGGCCAGCAGTTCGGGGCCGACGTCGCGGGCCGGCGTCAGGCTCGCGAAGGCCAGCTGCGACTCGGCGCTCGGGTGCAGCACGGTCACCTCGACCGACCGGATCGCGGCCGGGCCGCCCAGCTCGGCCAGCAGCGCCTCGGCCCGGCGCACGGCCGGGTCGTACTGCTTCATGTAGCCGACCATCAGCCGCCCCTCGGGCAGCGCCTCGACCTCGGCCCTGGTCAGCGCGAGCGGCTTCTCGCAGAGCACGGCGTAGCCCGCGGCCAGCGCCCGGCGTACCGGCTCGCCGTGGGAGCCGGAGGCGAGGATGAGCACGGCGTCGAACCCGCCCTCGGCCAGCATGCTCTCCACGGCCGTGAAGCGGCCTGGCGCGCCGAGCCGGTCGCCGACGACGTCGGCGAGAGCTCGCGACAGGTCACAGACGGCGGTCACTTCGAACAGGTCGCGGCGCCTCGACAGCAGCGGCACGTACACCGCCTGCGTGACGGCGCCACATCCGACAAGCGCGATCTTCAAAACCCGATCCTCCAGCGTGGGGTCAGCTTGGGGGTCACAGTCCCAGTTCTCTCAGCTTCTCGCGGTTGGCGGCTTGATCGGCGATGTTCCGCTCAACCGACCTTCGGCCGGGCAGGGTGTCCTGCTCGATGATGATCCAGCCCTGGTAGCCGATCTCGTCGAGCGCGCGGACGACGCCCGGCAGATCCAGCTCGCCCTCGCCCAGCGGCGCGAAGCCGCCCCGGCCCATGAGCTCGCGCAGGTCCACGCCGTCGGCGAGGGCCTGGCCGAGTATCGCGGTGTCGCCGTCCTTGACGTGCACGTGGCCGACCCGGTCCGACCAGTCGCGCAGGGCGGTCACCGGGTCGCCGCCGGCCAGCAGCAGGTGGCCGGTGTCCAGGCAGAGCTGTACGTCGGTCAGCTCCAGCAGCCGCTCGACGTCCTCGGGCGTCTCGACGTAGGTGCCGAGATGGTGGTGGAAGGCGGGCTCGAAGCCGCGTTCGCGACAGCGGTCGGCCGCGATCTGGACGCGGGAGGCGTAGCCGGGCCAGTCGGCGGCGGCCAGCCCGGGAGCGTTCCCGCCGGGCCTGGCGAACCTCGCCGGAGAGCCCGAGCAGCCGAGCGTGGGCCGGGGCGCCAGGTGCTCGGGGGCGGCCGGCGCGGCGGCGAACACGTCGAGCGTCGCGTCCAGCGCGGTCAGTCCCTTCTCGAACTCCACGGGGTCGCTGTAGCGCAGGTCGGCCCAGCCGCCGGCGAGCAGCAGCCCGTCGAGGCGTTCCACCAGGTCGGCGCCGGTGCCGAGATAGCCGATGGGCCCCAGGTCGATGCCCGCGTAGCCGGCGTCGGCGAGCGCGCGGACCATCTGGTCGGCGCTCAGCGGGGGCGGCGCGTCGGCCAGTTCGAACACGCCGAAGCTCACGGGGGCGTTGGCGACTCGTGTCACGCGCATATGGCGATCACCTCGTTCTCGTACGTTTCCAGGCGGTGCCGTCCCTCTCCCGCGGGGACCAGTACCCGCTCGCCGCGGATGACCTGGCGATCGCCGCCGGGGCGCACCAGGACGAGGCCGTCGGCGTCGAGCGCGAGCAGCTCGTCGCCCAGCCTGAGCAACAGCGGCTCGCCGGGGCCCGCGGAGATCGCGGTACGGCCCGCGGCGACGGCATCGAAGATCGTGCTGGTGTCCTCGGCCAGGACCCAGGTGGTCGGCGCGCCCGGCAGGCCGTCGTCGCCGACGCGGTGGAAGTCGCTGGCGCCGATCGCGACCAGGTCGGGTCCCCATGCGTCGGCCCAGGCCAGGGGCGCGCCCCAGCGCCGGTCCCACCAGCCGGAGTGCCAGACCTCGGCGATCCGCGGTCGCTCGCTCAGCGGCTGGAGCCAGGCGCAGTCGCCGCCGAGCGGGTGGTTGATCGACATCAGCCCGCCCTCGCGCGCGGCGTGCCGGACCCAGGAGTCGGCGGGCTGCCGGAAGTCCACCCAGCCGACGTCGCCGAACACGTTGGCGTGGCCCCGGTCGGTGGTCACCTCCTGGCCGGGCAGCAGGGCGATGCCGCGGTCGTCGCCGAGCCAGGGGTGGTGGCTGACGGTGTTGTGGTCGGTGACGACCAGGAAGTCGAGGCCGCGGCCCTTGGCCAGCTCGGCCAGCTCCGGGATGGTCAGCACGCCGTCGCTGTGGACGGTGTGGGAGTGGAAGTCGCCCGCGAACCAGCGCAGGCCGTCGACACCGGGCAGGTCGCGGCGCGGCGGCCGGTCCCCGTGCGGCGGCTCCTCGATCACCGGCCGTGGGAGCGCGGCGGCCGCGGTGCGGATCTCCAGCGTGTAGTCGAGGCCCTGCGGCGGCACCCGGTGCAGCCGCAGCCACACCTGCCACGTCCCCGGCTCCAGCGCGCCGGGCAGGTAGCCGGGGGTCGCCCAGTCGGCGGTGATCGTGTACTCGTCGCGCGCGCCGCCCGACCAGCCACGGAACCCGTCGGGCGAGCCGCAGCCGAGGTCGAGCACGCCCTGTGACCGGTCGAAGCTCAGCCGTACGGTCAGCGCGCCGGTGCCGGCCGGCACCTCGAAGGGCACCTCGCGCAGGATCCGCTCCAGCCGGTCGTCCAGGCTCCAGTGGCCGCGGATCACGGTCATGCCGACACCAGCTCGCCGTCCCGGTAGACCAGGGCCCGGTCGCGGCGCGGCGCGGCGAAGCCGTCGGCGCCGATCGAGGGCTCGCCGCCCTCGGGCACGACCGCCTGCACGAGCACCTCGCCGACCTCCAGCGTCACCAGGTGGGACGCCCCCAGGTTCTCCACGATGACCACCTTCCCACCCAGCGAGCCCTCGACGGGCTCGGCCGAGTAGGTGTTGTACTCGGGTCGCACGCCGTACACGACCCGTTCGCCGTCGGTCAGCAGGCCCTCGGCCGAGACGGGGACCGGCACCTTGCATCCGGCCACCTCCAGCGTGTCACCGTGGACGGTCCCGTGGAGCAGGTTCATCGGCGTCGAGCCGATGAAGCCGGCGACGAAGGTGTTGGCGGGCCGTTGGAACACCTCGGCCGGCGTCCCGATCTGACGGATGTGCCCGGCTTCCATGACGGCCATCCGGTCGGCCATGGCCAGCGCCTCGGCCTGGTCGTGGGTGACGAAGACGGTGGTGACGCCGAGCTCGCGCTGCAGCTTCTTCAGGAACGTCCGGGCCTCCAGGCGGAGGCGGGCGTCGAGGTTCGACAGCGGCTCGTCGAACAGGAACGCCTGCGCCTGCGTCGCCATGACGCGGGCCAGCGCGACCCGCTGCTGCTGGCCGCCGGACAGCTGGCCGGGGCGCCGGTCCATGAGCTGGTCCAGGCCCAGCCTGGCGCCGACCTCCTCGGCCTTGCGCTGCCGGGCGGCCTTGCCGACCTTCTTGATGCGCAGCGGGTAGGCGATGTTGTCGGTGACGTCCATGTGCGGGAACAACGCGTAGTCCTGGAAGACCATCGCGATGTCCCGGCCGCCCGGCTGGACGCCGGTCACGTCGCGCTCGCCGATGACGACGGAGCCGCCGGTGGCGGTCTCCAGCCCGGCGATCGTGCGCAGCAGCGTGGTCTTGCCGCAGCCGGACGGGCCGAGCAGGGCGAAGAACTCGCCGTCGGGGATGGCCAGGTCGAGCGAGTCGAGCGCTTTGACTCCCCCGGGGTAGACCTTGGTCAGGGCTCGCAGTTCGATTGCGGCCATCAGCGCTTGATCCCTCCGTGGAAGCGGAAGCCATACTTCTTGCTGACGAACAGGTACATGAGCACCACGGGGACCGAATAGAGCAGGCCGAACGTGGACAGCAGGGTGAGGTTGGCCTGGCCGCCCTCGGTGTAGAGCGTGTACATGATGACCGCCGCGGGCTGCTTCTCGACATCGCTGAGCAGCAGGTACGGCATCAGGAAGTTGCCCCACACGTTGGCCACGGCCCACACCGCGATCGTCGCCAGCCCCGGCCGTACCAGGGGGACGACCACGTGGCGGACGATCTGCAGCGGTGAGGCCCCGAAGACGCGCGCCGACTCCTCGTAGGACTTCGGCGTGGAGTCCATGAAGTCCTTGAGCATGAAGATCGCCGCGGGCAGCAGGCCGCCGGTCAGGATGAGGATCACCCCGAACTGCGAGTCGATCAGGTTCAGCTCGACGGCCAGCTGGAACAGCGGCACCATCGCGGCCGTGCCGGTGATGATCGAGGACAGCAGCAGCAGCGCGTAGAGCAGCGCGTCGCGGCCCGGCAGCCGCACCCGGCTGAGCGCGTACGCGGCCAGCGCCGCGAAGACCACCACGAGCAGGGCCGTGCCGACCGCCAGCACCAGCGAGTTCAGGAGCGACGGAAGCGCGTACGGGTGCTCCAGGATCGCCCGGAAGTTGTCCAGCGTGAAGTCGGGCACCCGGACCTCGTAGGTGGGGTCCGACGTGAGCGGCGCGGCGACCAGCCACAGCAGGGGGATGGTGAAGAAGGCCAGCAGCACCGCGATCAGCGTGTAGAAGCCGATCCGGCCCAGCACGAACCGCGTCATTTCTTACTCCTGAGCAGGCGCAGGTAGAACACCGCCACGACCAGGTTGATCAGCAGGATGACCGTGGAGACGGCCGCGCCGTAGCCCAGCTCCTGGCCCAGCATCGCCACCTTGTAGACGTGTACGGCCAGCACCTCGGTCTTACCGTCGGGCCCACCCGCGGTGAGCATGAACGGCGTGAAGTCGTTGAACGTCCACAAGCTGATCAGCAGGAGGTTCGTCAGGATGTGTCCCCTGATGTGGGGGAACACCACGTCACGTAACTGCTGCCAGCCGGAGGCCCCGGCCAGGCGGGCGCTCTCCAGGTGCGAGGGCGGCACGTTCCCGAGCGCGGCGCCGTACAACATCATCGAGAAGGCGGCGCCGCGCCAGGTGTTGAAGATGACGATCGACAGCATCGGGTGGTCGAGCAGCGGCGCGAATCCCGGGACGTGCAGCAGCGCTTGGAGTGTGCCGCCGTCGCGGTCGAGCAGCGCCACCCACAGGAACGAGACCACCGCGCTGGGCAGGATCCAGGCCAGGATGACCAGGCCCTCGACGGTCCGTTTGAGCGGTCCGGTGCGATCGCGCATCAGCCAGGCGATCGTGAACCCGAGCACGACCTGGCCGATGACGGCCGAGCCGAGCACGAACTGGACGGTCAGCCAGGTCGAGTTCCAGAACGCGGGATCGGAGACCGCCTTGACGAAGTTGTCCAGGCCGACGAACTGGGGCTCGACGGCGGCGGTGCCCGTGAGGCGGTAGTTGGTGAGGCCGAGGTAGAGGACCCAGAGCGCGGGGAAGACCAGGAACACCGCGATCAGCGCCAGCGCGGGCGCCACGAACGCGCCCGCTCTCAGCCTGCCCAGGCCCGCCGCATCGGAGCTGAAGCGGCGGGCGGGCGCGTCGTCAATGACCTCAAGAGGCGATGTTGCCTGCGCCACCGACGATTCCTTCGAGCTTCTTCTGGTAGTCCGCGGCGGCCTGGTCGGGTGCCGTGCCCCCGACGACGGCGGCCGTGGCCTCCTGGAGCGCGGCCGACACCTGCGGATAGACGGCGACCGGCGGCCGGTAGGCCGTCAGCGGCAGCACCTTCTCCGAGATGAACGTCAGCAGCGGCTCCCCGGCGAGGATCTCCTTGTTGACGTCGGTGCGCGGGGTGATGCGCACGTTGCCGTCCTTGGTCTCCTCCTTCAGGGCGTCCGGCGAGAGAGTGAAGGCCAGCAGGTCGAAGGCCTCCTTCGGATGCTTGCTGTTGGGGTTGACGGTCCGCAGCGCGCCGCCCGACATGCTGACGAAGTCCTGGCCGCGCAGTCCCTTGCCGGGCTCCATGGCGGGGATCAGGGCGTAGCCGACGGTCTGGTCACGGTCGGCCATCTTGGCCACGCCGTCCTTGGGGTTGACCACGCCGCGCCAGAAGTAGTCGCCCTCCATCAGGATGCCGATCTTGCCGCCGGCGAACTGCTGGAAGGACTTGTCGCGGCCCTTGGCCTCCTGCTGGAGCTTGGGGTCACCGAGGCCGCTGCCGCCGTAGATCTTCTGGTAGAGGCCGAGCGCGTCCTTGAGCGGCTGGGAGGCGCCGGTCCACTTGCCGTCCTTCTGTACCTCGCCGCCCGCGCCCGCCAGCAGCGGGAGCACGCCCTGCATCGAGGTGGCCTCGCCCATCGCGGTGCCGGCGTTGATCTGGATCGGCACCGGTACGCCCGCCGTCTTCAGCTTGGCGCCCGCGTCGAGGATCTCCTGCCAGCTCTTCGGCTGCCAGTCGGCGGGCAGCCCGGCCTTCTGGAAGAGCGTCTTGTTGAAGTAGAGCACCCGGCCGTCCGTGCCGACGGGCAGGGCGTACTTCTTGCCGTTGAAGGTGGCCAGCCCCTGGACCGATTCGGGGATCTGCTGCCAGCCGTCCCAGCTGTCGGCGCTCGCCCCCACCAGATCGGACAGCGGCTTGATGTAGCCCGCCTCGGCGAACTCACCGGCCCAGATGCCGTCGAGGTCGATCACGTCCGCGCCCTTGCCTGACTTCAGGTCGAGGGAGAGCTTGGTCTTGTACTGCTCGTCGTCGACACCGCTGGGGATGAACTTGACCTTGACGTCCTTCCCCTTCGCCTTCTCGGCCGCCTCGAACTTGGGGGCGACCCAGTTGGCGAGGAAGTCGGCCGCCGCCGCGTTCTTGCCGCCCGCGATGGCGTTCTGGGCGATCGTTAACTCGATCGTGCCACCGGAGTCGCCGCCGGACGACTGGCCGCACGCGGCGAGCCCCAGCGTGGACACGGCGAGGACCGCGACCGCGCCTACCGACCTTTTCCGCAATCCCATGCAAACCCTCCGACATGTCCTTAAAGCCAGGAACCCGGCCAATATGTCATGACATCCAGATGACGTAAAGGCCTGCCGATATTTCGGGAGTGTGTCCGCATGCTGCATCTTTGTCACGAGGAGGTCTCGGCGGCGGTCCAACCCTAGACGATCCACTTACTGGGGTTTCGGTCAGGGAAGAAAGACCGGCATAGCGGACATCCGAATGTCATGACAATATGCCATAGTAGGCACGAAGGCTCCGTCACTGGAGGTGCGTTGTACGACCTGATCACGATCGGCCGCTCCGGGGTCGACGTCTATCCGCTGCAGACCGGCGTGGGCCTGGCCCATGTCGAGACCTTCGGTAAGTTCCTCGGCGGGAGCCCGACAAACGTCGCGGTCGCGGCCGCGCGCCACGGGCTGCGCGCCGCCGTGATCACCGCGGTCGGCGCCGACCCCTTCGGGGAGTACGTACGGCAGGCGATCCGCGGTTTCGGCGTGGACGACTCCTTCGTGGCCACCGTCCAAGGTCCCCCGACGCCCGTCACGTTCTGCGAGATCTTCCCGCCGGACGACTTCCCGCTCTACTTCTACCGGGGCGAGCATCCACCGGACCTGCAACTGACCGCCGAGTCGCTGGACCTGGCCGCGATCCGGGACGCGAAGCTGTTCTGGTTCACCGGCACCGGCCTGAGCCAGGAGCCCAGCCGAGCCGCGCACGCCGCCGCCCTGGCCGCGCGCACGTCCGGCTTGACCGTCTTCGACCTGGATCACCGCCCCATGCTGTGGGAGTCGCCCGAGGCTTCCCAGGAGGCGGTACGCCAGGCGCTTCCGTACGCCAACGTGGCCGTCGGCAACCTCGACGAGGTGGAGAACGCGGTGGGCACCCGCGACCCGGAGGCGGCCGCGCAGGCGCTGCTCGACGCCGGGATGCGCGTCGCCATCGTCAAGATGGGCCCCAACGGGGTGCTGGCCCGCAGCCGGGAGGAGTACGTGGTGGCGGAGCCGGTCAAGGTCGACGTGGTCAACGGCATCGGCGCGGGCGACGCCTTCGGCGGCGCCGTCTGCCTGGGGCTGCTGCGCGACTGGCCGCTGGAGCGGACGATCCGCTTCGCCAACGCCGCCGGGGCCTACGTGGCCGCCCGCCTGGCCTGTGCCGACGCGATGCCCACGACTGACGAGGTGCAGGCACTCCTATGAGCGACATGACGCTGCCCCGAACCGCCCGCTACGACCACCTGACCGACATCCGGGCCACCAGGCCG
This sequence comes from Nonomuraea sp. NPDC049158, assembly GCF_040648335.1. Taxonomy (NCBI): domain Bacteria; kingdom Bacillati; phylum Actinomycetota; class Actinomycetes; order Streptosporangiales; family Streptosporangiaceae; genus Nonomuraea; species Nonomuraea sp. NPDC049158. The sequence continues at coordinate 886,014 of NZ_JBEZDM010000001.1, read as the reverse complement.
GACGAGATCGAGCGCGCCGCCGCCCGCCGGCAGCGCCGGGGACTGCCGGGCGAGGGCGAACGCCTGCTGATCATCGCGGCCGACCATCCGGCGCGCGGGTCGCTCGGCGTCCGCGACCGGCCACTGGCCATGGCCAGCCGCCCCGACCTGCTCGACCGGCTCCAGACGGCGCTGGCCAGACCCGGCGTGGATGGCATCCTGGCCTCCCCCGACGTGCTGGAGGACCTGCTGCTGCTCGGCGCGCTGGAGGAGAAGCTGGCCTTCGGCTCGATGAACCGGGGCGGTCTGCAGGGCTCGGTGTTCGAACTGGACGACCGGTTCACCGGCTTCGACGCGGCCGCCATCGACGCCATGCGCCTGGACGGCGGCAAGATGCTCTGCCGCATCGACCCGGCCGACCACGCCACCGTCACCACGCTCGAGTCGTGCGCCCACGCGGTCAGCGACCTGGCCCGCCGGCGACTGCTGGCGATGGTCGAGCCGTTCTGGGCGGCGCGTACGGAGACGGGCGTCCTGCGCAACGACCTGTCGCCCGAGGCGGTCATCCGGTCGATCAGCGTCGCCCAGGCACTCGGCACGACCTCCGCCTACACCTGGCTGAAGATCCCCGCGGTCGCCGAGATGGAGCGCGTCATGGCCGCCACCACGCTGCCCGCGCTGCTGCTCGGCGGCGACCCGCCCGACATCGACGCGGCCTACGCCGACTGGGATCGCGCGCTGCGCCTGCCAGGGGTGCGCGGGCTCGTCATCGGGCGCGCGCTGCTCTACCCTCCGGACGACGACGTGGCCGCCGCGGTGGACGGCGCGGCCGCTCTGGTTCGAGAGGTGCGCTCATGACATACCTTCCGTACGGCAAGGCCGCCGGCGGGTCGTGGTCGGTGGAGATCACGCCCGCCTTGGCCGGTTGGACCTACTCGGGGCTGCGCGTGGCCGACCTGGGCGGCTCGGTCTCCTTCTCGACCGGGGAGGAGGAGATGCTGGTCCTGCCGTTGTCGGGTTCGTGCACGGTGATGTGCGGTGGCGAGCGGTTCGAGCTGACAGGCCGCGCGTCGGTCTTCGCTGGGCCTTCTGATTTCGCCTATATCCCGATTTCTACGGATGTGACGGTCGAGGGGTCGGGCCGCATCGCGTTCCCCTCCGCTCGGGCGACCCGGCGACTGGCCCCACGGTACGTCCCGGCCTCGGAGGTGCCGGTCGAGATCCGGGGCGCGGGCCAGGCCAGCCGTCAGGTGAACAACTTCTGCGCCCCCGGCGTCTTCGAGTGCGACAAGCTCGTGGCCGTGGAGGTGCTCACGCCGAGCGGCAACTGGTCGTCCTATCCCCCGCACAAACACGACACCCCCAACGAGGGCGAGGCCGTGCTGGAGGAGATCTACTACTTCGAGGTGGCCGGCGACGGCCTGGGCTACCAGCGCGTCTACTCCTCCGAGCGGGGCCAGATCGACACGCTGGCCGAGGTCTCCTCCGGTGACGTGGTGCTGGTGCCCTATGGCTATCACGGCCCGTCGATGGCCGCGCCCGGCTACGACCTGTACTACCTGAACGTCCTGGCCGGTCCCGCCGAGGAGCGGTCGATGGCGTTCTGCGACGACCCCCGGCACGCCTGGATCCGCTCTTCCTGGGACGGCCAGGCCATCGATGCGAGACTGCCGTTCGGGAGGACTTCATGACCCGTTTGACCGTGGCGCAGGCCGTGGTGCGCTTCCTGGCCCACCAGTGGAGCGAGCGCGACGGCGTCGAGCACCGGCTGTTCGGCGGCTGCTTCGGCATCTTCGGCCATGGCAACGTGGCCGGGCTCGGCCAGGCGCTCGCCACCTCGACCGAGGACCTGCCCTACCACCTGAGCCGCAACGAACAGGCCATGGTGCACGCGGCCGCCGCCTACGCGCGGGCCGCCAACCGGCTGTCCACCCTGGCCTGCACCACCTCGATCGGCCCCGGCGCGACCAACATGATCACCGGCGCGGCGGGCGCGACGATCAACCGGCTGCCCGTGCTGCTGCTGCCTGGCGACGTGTTCTCCACCCGGGTCGCCAACCCGGTACTCCAGGAGCTCGAAGACACCCGCTCGTACGACATCTCGGTCAACGACTGCTTCAAGCCGGTGTCGCGCTTCTGGGACCGGATCAACCGGCCCGAACAGCTCCCATCGGCGCTGCTGGCCGCCATGCGGGTCCTCACCGACCCGGCCGAGACGGGCGCGGTGACGCTGGCGCTGCCGCAGGACGTCCAGGCCGAGGCGTACGACTGGCCGCAGGAGCTGTTCGAGCACCGCCTCTGGCACGTGCCGCGACCACGCCCCGAGCGGGTGGCCCTGGCGCGGGCGGCCGAGCTGATCAAGTCGGCGAGCCGGCCGTTGATCATCGCCGGCGGCGGGGTGATCTACAGCGAGGCCACGGCCGAGCTGCGGGCCTTCGCCGAGGCGTACGGCATCCCGGTCGCCGAGACGCAGGCGGGCAAGGGCGCGCTGCCCTACGGGCACCCGCTCGCGATGGGCGCGGTCGGCGCGACCGGCACCACGGCGGCCAACGCGCTGGCCCGCGAGGCCGACCTGATCATCGGCGTCGGCACCCGCTACAGCGACTTCACCACGGCCTCCCGCACGCTCTTCTCCGCCGAGACTCGGTTCGTCAACCTGAACATCACCGGCTTCGACGCCGCCAAGCTGTCGGGGCTCCAGCTCGTGGCCGACGCCCGCGAGGGGCTGACCGAGCTGACCGGGGCATGCGCGGGCTGGAGCACCCCGGAGGCATACCGCTCGCGCGCCGCCGTGCTGACCGCGGCCTGGGACGCGGTGGTGGACGAGGCGTACGCGCTGGACGGCCGGCCGATGCCGCAGTCGGCCGTGATCGGCGCGGTCAACGCCGCGGCCGGCGACGACGGCGTGGTGGTCTGCGCGGCCGGCTCCATGCCCGGCGACCTGCACAAACTGTGGCGGCCGAGCGGGCCTGGCAGCTATCACGTGGAGTACGGCTATTCCTGCATGGGCTACGAGATCGCCGGCGGGCTGGGCGTCAAGATGGCCGTCCCCGACCGTGAGGTGTTCGTCATGGTGGGCGACGGGTCCTACCTGATGATGGCCCAGGAACTCGTCACGGCCGTCTCCGAGGGCGTCAAGCTGATCGTGGTGCTGGTGGACAACTCCGGCTTCGCCTCGATCGGCCGCCTGTCGGAGAGCGTCGGCGCCCAGCGGCTCGGCACCTCCTACGCCTACCGGGGCACCGGCCGTTACGACGGCGACGGCCTGCCGGTGGATCTGGCCGCCAACGCCGCCAGCCTCGGCGCCACCGTGCTGCGGCCCGACACGCTGACCGACTTCCGCAAGGCTCTGGAGGCGGCCCGCGCCGCCGAGGAGACGACCGTGATCTATGTCCGTGCCGACCCCATGCTGGACAGCCCATCGTCGGAGGCGTGGTGGGACGTCCCGGTCGCCGAGATCTCCACGGCTCCTGAAGGCCCTATGGTGCGCGCTTCGTACGAGTCCGAGAAGAGCGCCCAGAAGCCGCACATCACGCCCACCTGACAGAAGGAGCGCTACTCCACGCCCGCTGCTCCACGCCCGCTGCTTCAGGCCCGCTGCTTCAGGCCCGCTGCTTCAGGACATCGGCGATGCCCGCCAGGAACGAGTCGACGTCCGCGATCAGGTAGCCGGGCCGCAGCAGCACGGTCGAGAACTTCGCCTCGCGGACGTCCTTGGCCGTCACCGGGTAGTCGGTGGTGCCACGCAGCGTGGCCACGATCCGATCCAGGAAGGCGTCGACCTCGTCCTCGTTGTAGCCCGTGCCCATCCGCCCGGGCCGGAAGGCCACCCGCTCCACCCGCGCCGCCTGCGTCTCGAACCACTCCTCGCGCAGCATCTCACCGGTCGGCTCGGTCATGGCCAGCCGTACGGGACTCTTGGCCCGCGTCTCCAGCGCCACCACGAACGCCTCCAGCGCGAAGTCCACCGCGGTCTCCTGATAACCGCCGCGCCTGGCCCGGAACGTCGCCCTGCGTACGTCGTCGGCCGTGACCTGCTCGATGTCGCGCGGCCCCCTGCCCAGTGTCGCCTCGATGCGCCCGATCAGGGCGTCGACCTCGACCGGGTCGTAGCCTGAACGCATACCCATGACGCGTGGAAAGCGGTTCAAGCTCACTCCTTCTGCGGTGTGCTGGGGGGCTGCTCATATTGTGGGGCTCTTTATCCTGACAATGCGAACTGAGATATACCGTTACCGCACCATGCGATTGACCAAGGTCTCTTTCCGTTATCGAAGACGTGATCCTTCTGTCATGAAGGACGTGGACGCGCACCTTGATCCTGGCGACGTGATCGAGGTCGCCGGCGTCAACGGTGCGGGCAAGTCCACCCTGCTCCGCCTGCTGGCCGGGCTCACCAAGCCGTCGTCGGGCACCATCACCGACCGCCCGGCGGTGGTCGGCTTCGCTCCGGACCGCTTCCCGCTCGAGCAGCCCTTCACGGTGTCCGGCTATCTGCGCCATATGTCCCGTGTACGCGGGGGCGCCCGCTGGGAGCCTTGGGCGGAGCGCCTCGGCATGGCTCACCTGCTCGGCCTGCGGCTGAGCGAGTTATCGAAGGGCAGCGCCCACAAGGTCGGGCTGACCCAGGCCCTGATGTGCGGGCCCGGTCTGCTCATCCTGGACGAGCCGTTCGCGGGGCTCGACGCCGACACCCGCGAGGTGCTCCCGTCCATCGTCACGGAGCTCTCCGAGGGCGGCGCCATCGTGGTCGCCAGCGACCACCAGGGCGGCCTGCGCCACCTTTCCTCCATCCGGCACTGGACGGTGGTGGACGGCCTGGTCAAGGAGGGTACGGCGGGGCAGCGGGCGACCGTGCGGGTGGATCTGCCGGTGGACGAGGTCCGGTCGTTCGTGGCCAGGATGCGTGACGAGGGCTACCAGGTCCAGGACGTGTCAGTCACCACCTCCGCCACATCAGCGGTCACGGACGTCACCGAGGAGCAGCGATGATCGCGCTGACCGTTTTCCGCGTCGAGGCCTACATCCGGTCCCACCGCATTTTCCAGGCGCTGCTGCTCATGCTCGCGCTGATCGCGATCCTCTACGGCAGCCGCGCGCCCAAGGGCGCCGAGACCGAAGTCCTCACGGACGCCGCGGTGCTGGTGATCCCGATCCTGGCCTGGTCCAGCAGGAGCCTGCTCGACACCGAGCCGGATCAGCAGCGCGCCATGTCGGCGATCAGTGTGGGCAGCCGGTTGCGCGAGCTGAGCGCGGGCCTGCTGGCGGCGCTCGCGACGTCCCTGGTGCTCATCGCGCTGGCCCTGGGCTGGGGCCTGGTACTGGGCGTCAGCGCGGTCCCGCGGCCTGAGGAGTTCGCCGCGGTCCTGACGTTGTACGGCCTCGCGACGCTCGCCGGAGTCACGCTCGGCGCGCTCACCAGCCGGGCGATCCTGCGCTCCCCCGCGATCTCCATCATGTCGCTGCTGCTGGGCTTCCTGGTCATGCTGATGCTCAGCGCCTCGCCGCTGTACTGGCTCACGGTCCCGGTCATCACCTGGATGAAGTCCGCGAACTCCGCCGAGCTGACCGCCCGGCTGCCCGAGCTCGCGGCCATCTCGCTGGCGTGGTGCCTGCTCGGCCTGGGCTGTTACGCCTGGCTGCGCCGTACCCGACCCTGAAAACAGGAGGGAACGTCACGCGCGCCCCTTTTTGCCGCTAGGTTAGTGAGTACTCACCCACCTATGAGGAGCGGGCGTCATGAAGGTGATCTGTGTCGGCGACAGCATCACGCGCGGTCAGGTCAGCGCGAACTACGTGAAGGTGCTGGAGTCCAGGCTGCCGGGCACCACGGTGATCAACGCGGGCGTCAACTACGACGTCTCCGCCCATGTGCTGGACCGGCTGTCCGAGGTCGTCGACCAGGATCCCGACGTGGTCACCGTACTCATCGGCACCAACGACGCCACTGCCACGCTGGGCGAGACGACCGCCCGCAAGCTGCGCGACCGGTGGAAGCTGGCCGAGGACCCCAGCCCCGACGGCTACGCGGCGAACCTCTCCGCCATCGCCACCCGGCTCAAGGACGAGACCCGGGCCCGCATCGCGCTGATCTCGCCGCCGGTGCTCGGCGAGGACCTCGACTCGGTGGCGCTGCGGCGGACGTCGGAGTTCGGGGAGATCGTCCGCAAGGTGGCGGCCGAGCAGTTCGTGCAGTATCTCCCGCTCAACGAGCAGATGGTGGCGCACCTGGAGAAGGCGGAGGGCAAGCCGCGCGTCCACTACCGGGCGGACAGCCTGCTGGCGCCCACCGCCGCGATGCAGCACTTCTTTCTCGGGCGCGGCTTCGACGCGATCGCCAGGAGCCGCGGACTGCTGCTGACCACGGACACCGTCCACCTGAACAGCCGCGGCGCCGCGATGATCGCGGACCTGATCGAGGGCGTCGTGCGCTCTTCCTGAGCTTTCCTGGAGCTCTTCCCCGAGCTATTCGGCGGCGGCGAGCTGCCCGCAGGCGCCGTCGATCTCGCGGCCTCGGGTGTCGCGGACGGTCACCGGCACACCGTGGTATTCCAGCCGCCGCACGAACGCCCGCTCGTCCTCCGGCCGGGAGGCGGTCCACTTGGAGCCGGGCGTCGGGTTGAGCGGGATCAGGTTGACGTGCACCAGCTTGTTGCGTACGAGCTTGCCGAGCAGGTCGGCCCGCCACTCCTGGTCGTTGATGTCCTTGATCAGCGCGTACTCGATCGAGATCCGCCGCTTGGTCTTGGCCGCGTACGCCCAGGCGGCGTCGAGGACCTCCGACACCTTCCAGCGCGTGTTGATCGGCACCAGCGTGTCGCGCAGCTCGTCGTCGGGCGCGTGCAAGGACAGGGCGAGCGTGACCGGCAAGCCCTCGTCGGCGAGCTTGCCGATGGCGGGCACCAGGCCGACCGTGGAGACCGTGACGCCGCGCGCCGAGATGCCGAGACCGTGCGGGGCGGGCTCCACCATCCGGCGTACGGCCCCGATGACCTGCTTGTAGTTGGCCAGCGGCTCGCCCATGCCCATGAAGACCACGTTGCTCACCCGCCCGGGGCCACCGGGCACGTCGCCCGCGGCCAGCGCGCGGGCACCGGAGACCACCTGCTCGACGATCTCGGCGGTGGACATGTTGCGGGTCAGCCCGGCCTGACCCGTGGCGCAGAACGGGCAGTTCATGCCGCAGCCGGCCTGTGACGACACGCACATCGTCACCCGATCGGGGTAGCGCATCAGCACCGACTCGACCAGCGCGCCGTCGAACAGGCGCCACAGCGTCTTGCGGGTGGTGCCGGCGTCGGTGGTCTGCTCCTTGACCGGAGTGAGCAACGACGGCAGCAGCACCGACAGCTTGTCGCGGGCCGCCGCGGGCAGGTCGGTCATCGCGTGCACGTCGGCGTTCAGGCGCTCGAAGTAGTGCCGGGACAGCTGGTCGGCGCGGAACGCCTTCTCGCCGAGCTCCGTCACCGCCGCGCGGCGGTCGGGCATGGACAGGTCCGCCAGGTGCCGAGCCGGCTTGGCCCTGCGCGGCGCGACGAAGGTGAGCTGACCTGGCTGCTGGGACACGTTCCTGCCTTTGCTTGGGTGGATACCGACCAGGTTAGTGAACGTTCGGCTCCCAGGTGTCATTCCATGAGGGAGCTCCGGGTGGCGATAGCTCTCGCATGAGGGTAGGGGCCGATCTAGAGTGCATCTCGTATGGCGATTTTCCGGTCGGCTTCTGGCGAGGGGCAGACCGAGGTCGTCCTCACCGCCGGCAACCCGTACGGCAGCCGAACGCTCGTGGTCGAGCGGGACGAGGACGCCTCGGTAGCTTACCTGTGCTCGCCTGACGGCGCCGTGCACGGCGCCGTGTGGCTGGCCAACCACCGTCCCGCCCCCGAGGTGGTCGATCTGGCCAGGCTCAACTCCGGGCTGCCGCCGCTCATGCCCCGGCCCAACACCACGCACCCGGCCGGCCGCCGGCCGCTCGGGCAACTGACGGCGCTGTGGTTCGAGGAGGGCGACGGGGTCGCAGTCTATGAGGACGACGACCTGCTGGCGGTCATCCCCGGGTGGGCCGACATGAGCAGGGGGATGCCCGGCTACGCCCGTGACGCCGTGGGTGAGACGCCGTTCGCCTGGGCGCTGTCCGAGGCGCTAGAAGGGCTGCGTCCGCGTATCTCCAACGCCAGGTCCTACTGGCGCTGGCGGCATGGGGAGGGGGCCTGGGCGTCGTTCCAGGAGTTCGTCATGGGACATCTGGAACGGGGACTCGGGCCGGCCGGGCGCTACTGGGACGTGAGCGGGGAGCGGCTGCCGGCTGTCGGCATCACCGAGCGGCCGCCGTCCGGGCGCCGGGGGTTCACGGTGTTGTCGACGGTCGGGATGAGCTGCCAGCGGATGCCCACCGTCGAGCAGTGGATCGACCGGCCGGGGGCGTACGCCAGGATCGAGCTGGCCGTGGCCACCCGCGAGGATCCGCGCGAGGCGGCGCTGCTGCTCGTGTGGCTGTCGCAGTATCCGTGGCACTCGGTCACGTGGCTAGGGCACGGGCATACCGCCAAGTGGTATCACGAGCCGTCCACGTTCCCGCTGGGCCCGCAGTACGCGGGGGTCATGATGGTCGCCGACCCACCCGCCATGCCTGATTTATCAGGATTCGCCTTTGGCGGTGAGGCCGTCCGCTGGCTCTGGCTCCAGCCGGTCACCATCGAGGCGATGGAAGAACACCGCCACTAGCGCTCGGGAGGCGTTAGAAGAACAGCGTCATCAGCAGCCAGACCGGCACCAGTGTGGTCACCAGCGAGTCGAGCCGGTCCATGAGACCGCCATGGCCCGGCAGAAGCGTGCCCAGGTCCTTGATGCCGAGATCCCGTTTGATGATCGACTCGATCAGGTCGCCGACGGTCGCCAGCACCGCCACGAGCGCGCCGATCAGGGCGCCCTGCCAGAGCTGCCCGTCCATGAGCCAGCTCACCAGCCAGGCGCCCACCGCCACGCACGCGATGATGGACCCGGCCATCCCCTCCCAGGTCTTCTTCGGGCTGATGACGGTCATCTGGTGCTTGCCGAACAGCACGCCCGCGATGTAGCCGCCGATGTCGCTGGCCACGGTCACCGCGATGAAGATGACCACCCGATCACGGCCGTCGCCGGGCGCCAGCAGCAGCGCCGCGAACCCGGCCAGCAGCGGCGGATAGACCAGGATGAACACCGAAGCGGTCGTGTCGCGTACGTAGCCGTCCGTGCCGTCGCTGAACATCCGCCAGATCAGCAGGACGAAGACGACCACCACGAACGCGCCGAGCAGCCAGACGGGCCCGCCCCAGTAGGCACCGGCGAACATCGCGACCATGCCGCCGAGCAAGGGCACGGTCGGCACCTTGATGCCACGGCTGCCGAACGCCTGGGTCAGCTCCACCACCCCGACGCCCACGGCCCCCGCCAGCACCAGGAGAAAGAGTTCTTTGACGGTGTAGAGCGTGCCGATGACCAGCGCGCCCAAGCCCAGGCCCACCGCTATGGCGGCAGGAAGGTTCCGTCCGGTACGGCTGCCGCCGCTCGGGCTGGTGCCAGCCGTACTTTCGTCCACAGATCTCTTCCTGGGTCTCCCATGAGCCACGGCCCCCGCCACCGGGCGAGGGCCGTGCGGCGCGCCGCTCAGACCTCGAGCAGCTCGGCTTCCTTGTGCTTGAGCAGCTCGTCGATCTTGGCGACGTGCTTCTGGGTGATGTCGTCGAGCTCCTTCTCCGCGCGGCGGACCTCGTCCTCGCCCGCCTCCCCGTCCTTGATCATCTTGTCGAGGATCTCTTTGGCGGTACGGCGGATGTTGCGCACGGACACCTTGGCGTGCTCGCCCTTGTTCCTGGCGACCTTGATGTACTCCTTGCGCCGGTCCTCCGACAGCTCGGGGAACGACACGCGGATCACCGCCCCGTCGTTGCCGGGGTTGACGCCCAGGTCGGAGTCACGGATCGCCTTCTCGATCGCGGCCATCGAACCCTTGTCGTAGGGCTGGATGATCACCATGCGGGCCTCGGGCACATGGAACGAGGCCAGCTGCTGGATCGGGGTCGGCGTGCCGTAGTACTCGGCATTGATCTTGTTGAACATCGAAGGGGTGACCCGGCCGGTCCGGATGCCCGCGAAGTCGTCCTTCGCGACCGTAACGGCCTTGTCCATTTTTTCCTCGGCTTCGAGGAGGGTTTCGTCGATCACAGCGGCTCCCTGTCTTCTAGCTGGCGATGTCGGGCGCGCTCCCTCATTTGCCTGCGGGACTCACCAGCGTGCCGATTTTCTCACCGCGGACCGCTCGCAGGATGTTGCCCTCGCCCATCAGGTCGAAGACGACGATCGGGAGGTCGTTGTCCTTGCACAGGCTGATCGCGGTGGCGTCCATGACCTGGAGGTCGCGGATCAGCACCTCGCCGTAGTCGAGGTGGTCGAACCTGACCGCGTCGGGATTCTTCCGTGGATCGGAGTCGTAGACCCCGTCCACCTGAGTGCCCTTGAGCAGCGCCTCGGCGCCGATCTCCAGGGCGCGCTGGGACGCCGCGGTGTCGGTGGAGAAGAACGGCGAGCCGAGCCCGGCACCGAAGATGACCACGCGCCCCTTCTCCAGGTGCCTGATCGCGCGGCGCGGCAGGAACGGCTCGGCGACCTGCTGCATGGTGATGGCGGTCTGCACGCGGGTCTCGACACCGCGCCGCTCCAGGAAGTCCTGCAGCGCGAGACAGTTGATGACGGTGCCCAGCATGCCCATGTAGTCGGCGCGGGCGCGGTCGATGCCCTGCTCGGACAGCGCCGCCCCGCGGAACATGTTGCCGCCGCCGACCACCACCGACACCTGCACACCCTCGCGTACGGCCTCGGCGATCGAGTCGGCCAGGTGATCGACCACCAGCGGGTCGATCCCCAGCGGGTCGCCACCGGCGAACGCCTCACCTGACAGCTTCAGCATGACCCGCTTCCACCGGAGCGGATTCTGATACGAAGAAGCCGCCGACGTAGCTGGCTCCTGGTTCTCCTGCACGGCGGCGGCCTCCCTCTTAGGCGGTTCGATGGGCTGGAATTTCGTTCAAGCCTAAGCCTGGCCGACTTTGAAGCGAACGAAGGCCAGCACCTCGGCGCCGTTCTCCTCGGCGTACTTGCCGACGGTCTTCTTGTTGTCCTTGACGAACGCCTGCTGGAGCAGGGTGAAGTCCTTGTACCAGCCGCTGACGCGGCCTTCGACGATCTTGCCGATGGCAGCCTCGGGCTTGCCCTCCTCACGCGTCATCTCCTCGAAGAGCTTGCGCTCCTTCTCGACGACGTCAGCGGGAACGGCAGCGGCATTGAGGTAGTGGGGGGCCATCGCGGCGGCGTGCTGCGCGATGTCCTTGGCGACTTCGGCGTTCGGCTTGTCGAGCTGGACCAGCACGCCGACGGCCGGCGGCAGCGCCGGGTCGGTGCGGTGCATGTAGGCGCCGATGTAGCCGCCCTCCAGCACCGCGAACCGGCGGATCTCGATCTTCTCGCCCAGCGCGGCGTTGGCCACGTCGAGGTGCTCCTTGACGGTCTTGCCGTCGATCGAGGACTCGAGCAGCGTCGCCACATCGGCCGGCCTGGTGGCCAGGATGTGCTCGACGACCTGGCCGGCCAGCTCCTGGAAGCGCTCGCCCTTGGCCACGAAGTCGGTCTCGCAGTTGAGCTCCAGCAGCGCCGCGGCGGAGTCGCCGTCCTGCTTGAGCGCGACCAGGCCGTTGGAGGCGGTGCGCGCCTCGCGCTTGCCCACGTCCTTGGCGCCCTTGAGGCGCAGCAGCTCGATGGCGCGGTCGATGTCGCCGTCAGCCTCTTCGAGCGCCTTCTTGCAAGACATCATTCCGGCCGCGGTGATCTCGCGAAGCCGCTTGACGTCGGCCATGTTCACGGAAGCCATTGCTTTTTTCCTTGTGGGATTTCGTCGTGGATCGGGTGGGCGCCGACCTTCCGGCACCCACCCTATGGTTCGAACGGCCGGCGGCTGCCGTACAGGAGCTCAGAGTCTTACCTGGTGAGCAGCCCTGCCTTCGCGGCCTTCCCGGCTCTTCCGGCCTTGCCCGGCGGCGGGGGTATTGCCCCCCGCCGCCGGGCTCAGCGTCTGCGATGTCCGCTCGGCCTCGCTTGCGGGTCACTCCACGGAGCCGGGCTCAGTGCGCGACTGCTCGCCACCTCGGTCTTTACCCGAGGTGTGAGCGGTCAGGCCTGCTGCTGCTCGGTCTCGCCCTCAGCGGCGGCCGGAGCGGCCTCAGCCTCAGCGGGAACCTCAGCCTCAGCCGCGACCTCGGCCGGAGCCTCGACCTCAGCTGCGGGAGCCTCGACCTCAGCCTCGGGGGCAGCGGCCTCGGCAGCGGCGGCCTCGGCAGCCGGCTCGGGGGCGGCCTGCTCGGCTGCACCCTGCTCGATGAGCTCGCGCTCCCACTCGGCCAGCGGCTCGGCGGCAGCGGGCTTCTCGTCACCACGGGCGGCACCCGAGCGGGCCATCAGACCGGCCGCGACACCGTCGGCGACGACCCTGGTCAGCAGGCCGACGGCGCGGATGGCGTCGTCGTTGCCGGGGATCGGGTAGTCGACCTCGTCGGGGTCGCAGTTGGTGTCGAGGATCGCGACGACAGGGATGCCAAGCTTCTTGGCCTCGCTGATCGCGATGTGCTCCTTCTTGGTGTCGACGATCCACACCGCGCTGGGCACGCGGCCCATGTCACGGATGCCGCCGAGCGTGCGCTCGAGCTTGTCCTTCTCACGCCGGCGCATGAGGAGCTCCTTCTTGGTGAGCCCCGAGGCGGCGACGTTGTCGAAGTCGAGCTCCTCGAGCTCCTTCAGACGCTGAAGCCTCTTGTGCACGGTGGAGAAGTTGGTGAGCATGCCACCCAGCCAGCGCTGGTTCACGTACGGCATGCCGACGCGAGCCGCCTGCTCGGAGATGGCCTCCTGCGCCTGCTTCTTGGTGCCGATGAACAGGATCGTGCCGCCGTGGGCGACCGTCTCCTTGACGAAGTCGTAGGCACGGTCGATGAACGACAGCGACTTCTGCAGGTCGATGATGTAGATGCCGTTGCGCTCGGTGAAGATGAAGCGCTTCATCTTCGGGTTCCAGCGGCGGGTCTGGTGCCCGAAGTGAACGCCGCTCTCGAGCAGCTGTCGCATGGTGACGACGGGGGCCATGTGCTGGTCCTCCAGGTCTGGGCGCCCGTGCGGGCGGGCGCAGTTCTCGGTTGTGCCGCGGCAGCCCACTGGCTGTCGCCCTGATGCCCCGAAACGCTCCAGCCGAGCCGTGGCTCGGACCGATGGCGCGGTCCGCGATGGGGCATGCGAAGTCGGCCTGTGATGCACAGGCCACCCAAAAGTCTACCTCCCACGCCGCCCCGGCCTGACCGTCTCGGGTCAGCCCGCGTCGTGGTCCTCCGTGGGCAGCCCCGGCGCCGCCCTCCTCACATGCGGGAAGAGATTGACCTGGGCCTCGGCGACCCTGGAACCAGGCGGCGCCGCCCGCTCATCGCGATTGCGCGCCAGGTAGGGCTCGAACAGCTTCTCGACCTCGACATTGAGCCGCGCCATCTCCTCGGCGTCGAGCCGCAGCATCAGGCGGCTGAAGCGGGTCACCTCGCGCCACTCCTCGGGCTCCTGGTCGATGTTCTCCAGCGCCCGCCGGGCCTCCTCGTCCGCTTCCCGGCGAAACGCCTGGATCAGCAGGTTCTTGGCCTCACGTACCTCCGGCTGATCGCCCGGCTGCACACCGACCGACAGGGGCGTACTCGCCGGCTTCCAGACCCGCTCCCGCCCGTCGCCGCGCGGCGGCGCATCCTCCACGAAGCCGTACTTGGCCAGCATGCGCAGGTGATAACTGGCGGCACTCGGAGTGATGCCGGCGACCTCGGCGACCTCGGTGGCGGTGGCGTTGCCATCGACACCCAGCCGGTTGAGGATCGCCAGCCGGGCCGGGTGCGCCAGGGCCCGCATCGCCTTGGGGTCACTGAGGCTCTCCCGCGTCATGGCACCAAGGTACCCGGAAGTGATGTGAAGCATTGCCTTCACAACTCTGAAGGGTTACTTTCATAGTTATGAAGCGATCCCTTCACGAATCGGCGCCTGGGCCTACCCCTGTCCCACGCGGCTCCACCAGTTCCCCCCAAACCACTTACATCCCACCCAGATCTTCTCTTCCACCGAGCGACGTCCCACCCACGCCGTCTCTCTCGCCCAACGCCACTCCGGCGACCCTCCGCTCGCCCCACACCACACCGGCGGCCGCTATCTCCGCACCTCCACCTCGTTCTGCCTCCACACCTCGTTCTGCCTCCACACCCCGCTCTGCCTCCACGCTCCGCTCTGCCTCCACGCCCCGCGATCCGATCCCTCCGGGCGACGCGACCTCACCTGGAGACGCCCCACAGGAGCTAGACCAGGTGCCAGTCCTCACCCCTCTCCTCAAACAGCGCGACTATCGACTGCTCTGGACCGCGCGCACCATCTCCATCACCGGCTCCGAGGTGTCCAAGCTGGCCGTGCCGCTGACCGCGGTCACCCTCCTCGCCGCCTCCCCCATGCAAATGGGCCTGCTCACTGCCGCGGCCTCACTCCCCGCTCTGCTCTTCGGCCTCCAGTCGGGCGCGATCGCCGACCGCCTCTCGCGCCACCGCCCCCTCATGATCGCCTGCGAACTCGTCTCCTGCGTCGCCGCGTTGACGGTCCCTGTGGCCTGGCTCCTGGGCGTACTCAACGCGTTCTGGCTCATCGTCGTCGCTCTGGTCATCGGCTCGGCCGGCGTCCTCTTCAGGGCCGCGAACTTCCCGCACGTGGCCGCGATCGTCTCCCCCGAACAGCGAACGGAGGCCATGGCCGGCTTCCACGCCTCCTATTCGGTGGCCTCTGTCGGCGGCCCCGGCCTGGCCGGGCTCCTCGTACAACTGCTGACGGCCCCGCTGGCGGTGCTCACAGAGGCGCTGTCGTTCCTGGCTTCGGCACTGCTGCTGCGCTCGATTCGTACCCCGGAGAAGAACGAGCCGGCCCCCTCCCGCGGCATGTGGCGAGACGTGACCGAAGGGCTCCGCGCCAGCACCACCCATCCCGTACTCCGCGCCCTCCTCGGCGCGGGCGTCACCATCAACTTCTTCGCCATGGCCTATACGGCCGTCTACATGCTGTACATGGTGAACACCCTCGGCATCCCCAGGGGCCTCATCGGCGCCCTCATCGCCCTCGGCGGCGTCGGCGGGCTCATCGGCGCCTGGATCACCACCCGCGCCGCCAAACGCTATGGCGAGAACCGCGTGCTAGTCGTCTCCGTGCTCTTCTTCCCGATCGAAATCCTGGCAGTGGGCCTGCTCAGCGGCCCCCTCTGGTGGAAGCTGGCTCTGCTCGCGCTCACCGGCATCGTCACGGGTGGCGTCGTAGTCGCGTTCGCCACCTGCATGGGCGCGATCGTCCTGCGCGAAACCGCCCCCGAACTCCGTGGCCGTGTCAATGCCACCATGACGTTCGCCGTACAGGGTGTGATGGCCCTGGGCGGCCTCGTGGGTGGCGTACTGGCCGAGTTCGCGGGCCTGCGTCCCGTCATCCTCATCTCAGCGGCCGGCATCGCACTCAGTACGATCTGGATCTGGGCCTCTCCTCTGCGCCCCGGCCGCCGCTTCGCGGCCCCCAGGGACCTGGCATCAACCCAACCCTCACCAGAGCCCTCGAAGTCCTGACCCTTCGAGAACACCTCGTCCAGCGCCATCCCCTGACGTTTCCCATCGAACCGACACACCGTGGCAACCGACGTTCACCGTCTACGCCACGCGCCATGGCGACCGAACATCAACCCGACGGCCAAGCTCTGCGAACACCTCAGCATGGAGCATCCAGCGCCACCATCCGTGACATGCGGCTCAGGCAACTACACCCCCGGCCTCAGCCCTTCGAGCACAGGCCTTCGCTCGACCAGACACGGCCCCTCGCTTGGCTAGATCAACTCGCCCGCCAGTAGATCCATAAGCAACCCGTCGTGAAACTCTCCAGTCGCCGGATCCCGCTCATAGGCCCGCATAATCCCCACCCGCTTGAACCCCACCCGCTCGTAGGCATTGATGGCCACCGTGTTGTGCGCCGCAGGATCGATGGTCAGCCGGTGATGCCCCCGCTCCTCGATCAACCATCGCGCCAGCGTACGAACGGCTTCCTGACCGAATCCGCGTCCATGCCACCGCGGTCCGAGGAAGATATCGATCCCCGAGCTGCGATACATCGGATCCTCGACCTCCTCGTACTGAATCGCCCCGATCACCTCACCGCCGACCGTAATGGCGAGCATGTCGTCGAACTCATCGACCGGCCCCCACCACCTGGCCACCTCCGGTGCCCCCGCGATCTCCCGCAGTCGCGCCTCGTCATCCCGTACGACGTCCCGCAGGATCACCCGGGACCCACGCAGCTCAACCATGCCGCCTCCCCAAACCTGCCCGCGCCACGATGCCAGCAGCTATCCACAGGCTTACCGACCCGCGCCCCCTTTTCCACAGAATTACGTTCGCCCCACCAACGGCCCCCACCGCTCCCGCAAACTCACCGCATGCCCATCCACCCCACCCCCCACTGCCCATCACCTCTTGTCACCCACTCCAGCCCCACCCCTCCAGCACCGCTTCACTCTCATCCGGCCCCTCCCAACAGCCACTCCAGCCCCAATTCCTCTCGCCCCTTCGACCCCGATTCCCCGCATCCCTTCGGCCATCAAAACCCCACAACTCACCCTCATTCCTTCAACCACCAAAACCCCACAACTAACCGCCACCACCCCTTCAACCACCAAAACCCCACAACTAACCGCCACCACCCCTTCAACCACGAAATCCCCACAATCCACCGGCACCCCTGCGACGGCAGCAGGTCAACCCATCCCCCGCCAACAAAGCCCCTTCGGCGAGGAGCGCCCTCACGCCCGGCGACGCTTCTGGCCGCCCTCCTCGCCTTCGCCATTCCCCTGATTCCCTTGGCACTCGCAAGCCCTGCCGCTGCCGCCAACCGCCCTACGTGGCGATGGCCAATGGACGGACACCCCAGGGTCCTCCGCCATTTCGCACCCCCACCCGAGCCATGGCTGTCGGGCCATCGCGGCATCGACCTCGCCGCCGCACCCAGCACCCCGGTCGTAGCCGCAGGCCCAGGAACCGTCCGCTTCGCCGGCCCCCTCGCGGGCCGGGGCGTGGTCACCATCGAGCACACGGACGGCCTACGCACGACGTATCTGCCGGTCAACGCATCAGTACGCCAACACCAGCACGTAGCGCCCGGCACCCGCCTCGGAGTCATCGAACGCCCAACTGGCCACTGCCGAGAATCCTGCCTTCACTGGGGCCTCCTGCGCGGCTCCCACTACCTGGACCCCTTGCTCCTCCTCGGCCGAGCCCACATCCGCCTCCTCCCTTACTGGAACCTGGACGCCCTAGACACCGCCGCCCTCTCGACAGACACCGCCGCCCTCTCGACGCACTCACCACCATCAAGCACCGAACCCCTCCAACAAGCACCCGCCGACATGGCTCCCTCTGCGGAAACACCAGCAACTACCCGATTGCTGACATCGCCGCCTCGATCAAGCAGCACTCCTGCTCCCGCCCCCACCGTTTCGACCGGAACCTCCTCGCCCCCCACGACCAACCGGGCCTTCCACATCTCGGCACGTTCCGCCTCAACGCCCGCCATCTCAGTCATCAGCGTGGGGGCGCTGTTCAGCGCATTACTGCTGTTCACCCTGACCCGCCGCCATCGAAGAACGCGCCCCCAGCAACCCTGCATCTCCCGAGGTCAGCACCGCAAACAGCAACGCAGGCGGCTCCCACGAAAGCGCCGACGCAGAGCCAAGCCCACCAAGCGATAACCCAGGACGGCCACCTACCAGGCGTTTGGCCAGCGTCCCACTGTGTGGTGGATCCACGATCTCGCTGCATGGCTCCTACCAGGGATGATCAGAGCCAAGTAACCGAGAAGCCACAAACCGCCCTGCGGGACGTCATCCAAGCCTTGCCAC
Source organism: Nonomuraea sp. NPDC049158 (assembly GCF_040648335.1). Lineage (NCBI taxonomy): Bacteria > Bacillati > Actinomycetota > Actinomycetes > Streptosporangiales > Streptosporangiaceae > Nonomuraea > Nonomuraea sp. NPDC049158. The sequence continues at coordinate 868,028 of NZ_JBEZDM010000001.1, read as the reverse complement.
GCAGGACCCCATCTGGGGACACGACCATGAGGCCAGCCGCCCCGAGCAACCCGCAAAATCCCACCGCGCAGAGTCGCTCGTATACCTCGTAGATCACGCACCAGACCCACCCGCTGGATCCCAACCTCGTCCCCGCTGACCCCGAAACCCTGCCGCCTTTGAGCCGGGAACCAAACCCGCCGCTGAACCCCAACCCCAGCCGCCATCGGTCCCAGGACCTAGCCTCCACAGGATCCGCAGGCCAGCCGCCCGCTGAACCTAAACCCCGCCCCTCATTGGACCGGAACCCAGCCGCCATTGGCCCCGGAACCAGCCCCCGCTGGATCTGGAGGCCAGCCCCCACTGAAAAAAGCCCCACTCCCCGTTAGAGCCGGAACTCAGCCCCGCTGAACCGAAACGCCGCCCCCGTTGGACCCGAAACGCAATCTTCATGGACCCCAAACCAAATATCCGGTCACGCCCTGGGGTGTGCCTGACGGTATGCCGTGCGGAGGCGCTCGATCGAGACATGCGTGTAGATCTGGGTGGTGTGCAGCGATGCGTGTCCGAGAAGCTCCTGGACGCTACGCAGGTCGGCGCCGCCCTCGAGCAGGTGCGTCGCCGCAGTGTGTCGCAGCCCGTGCGGGCCCATGTCCGGTGCTCCCTCGACCTCTCGCAAGCGAGCGTGCACCACCCGGCGCACCGTACCCGCGTCGATCCGCCCGCCTCGTACCCCAAGAAACACCGCCGCCCCCGAGCCCGCGCGGATCCACCGGGGGCGTCCGTGGACACACCATCTGTCCAGAGCACGGAGCGCGGGCAACCCGAATGGCACAGACCGTTCCTTACGGCCCTTGCCCAGCACCCTGATGACGTGCCGATCCCGATCGACATCGTCGACGTCCAACGCGCACAGCTCACTCACCCGCACACCAGTGGCGTAAAGCAGCTCCAGGATGGCCTGATCCCGGAGTTCCTTGGGCTCTCCATCCGCCGGCGCTTCCAGGGCGGCCTGAGCCTGCTCCTGATCGAGCACGGCGGGCAGAGGGCGGGGAGCCTTGGCACTGCCCAACAGCAGGCCGGGGTCGTCCGGCAACCAGCCTCTGCGATGGCAGTAGGCCGTGAAGGTACGTACGCAGGCGGTCCTGCGCGCCAGCGTCGCCCTCGCCTTGCCATTGGCATGCTGCTCGGCCAGCCATTCGCGCAACGTACTGATATCAAGGCCGTGGAGCTGACCGTCCAGGTGCTCGAACAGGGCCGTGACGTCGGAGAGATAAGCACGCACGGTATGCGGGGACAGGTCCCTTTCAAACCGCAAGTACCTGCCGAATTCGGCTGTCACCTCATCCGCCCCCAGCCACCCGTCGGCCACAAGCGCCTCCCCTCTCACAGACGCCGACCGCTGCCGGAGCCGCGCGCACCAGGCGATCGACAGTCCACGGCCGGGCTTCTACCCGTATATCGCCCTACCGTCGCCTCGTTTCGTTCACCTTTGCACATTGGTCCACGACCACCAGCCGACCGATGGGTGGTGTACTCGTTGGTCGCGGATCGATGACGACCCGCAGTGTGGCGTGGTTTCTCGGTCACTCGGGCCCAATCATCCCTGGCAGAAACCAAGCCATGCGGCGAGCTCGTGGATCCCCCACTCAGCGGGACGCCACCGCCATCAGGGGCTCCGTAACAGTGCAGGTTTACTCCTTTTGCCGGAATCCGTTATCCACTACGTGGGACTCGTGATCAATCCTTCTCCCACAAATGGGCATTGCCGTCCCTTCGACGAGGAGGGAGGCCCGTGGGGGCGCCGTCCCTTTGGGGAGGGGGAAGGCCGCGGGGGTTGCCGTCCCTTGGGGAGGCGCGTTGGGGGGCCGCTGTCCTTGGGGGAAGCCCGACGGGGTTGCCGTTCCTTGAGGGCGTTGGAGTTCGCCGTTCTCGGGGAGGGCCGTTGGGGTGCTGTCCCTTGGGAGGGAAGGCGAGCGCCCGCCCTGCGGTGCTCGGTCATGGATCGCGGGGCGGGCGCTCGTTCCAGGGCCGCGGGCGGGAGCGCCTCCGCCCGCGACGGCGGGAGGGTCAAGAGCTCGCGACGGTCATAAGGTCGCCAGCCCGTGACGGTGGGGAGAGTCGGGAACCCGTGACGGTGGAGACGGTGGAAGGGTCAGGAGCAGGTGGCGTTGGTGGGCTGGGCGGCCGTGCCGTTGGCGGTGAAGCCGACGGCGACCGACGCGCCGGGGGCGAGGTTCTTGGCGTAGTCGGGGCCCTTAGCGGTCCACGTGGTGCCCGACTGGGTCACGACCGCGTTCCAGCCGTTGACCAGCGTCACCCCCGACGGGAACGTCCAGGTGGCGGTCCAGTCGCTGATCGTGCCGGTGCCGGTGTTCTTCACCGTCAGCTCGCCCTGGAAGCCGCCCTGCCAGGAGTTCGTCTGCTTGTACGTCACCGTGCACTGCCCGGGAGGGTTGGGCGTGGGCGTATCGGAGGGCTGCCCGGTGCCGCCGGTCGGCGGGATCAGGTACGGCTGGAGGATGGCCTGCTTGGCCTGGTTGACGGTGGTCCAGTCGTCGTTGAGGATGCCCCCGGTGTCACCGGAGTTCGGGTTCCACGACCAGTAGGTGAACGACATCCCGTTCACCCCGGTGCCCGTGTACTTCAGGAGCTCCTGCAGCCAGATCTTGTCCACGTTCGCGGCCAGGGTGGTGCCGAACTCACCGATCATGATCGGCGCGATGTTCTGCTTGTACAGGTAGCCCCAGTACTTGTCCCAGATGGCCGGCAGGTTGGCGGGGTAGTCGGGGGCGTCGAACCAGGTCTGGTGGTAGACCGAGGTCGCATAGTCGTGGGGTGAGTAGACCAGGCGGTTGGCCACGTTGAGCCGTACCGGATACTGGCCCGCCTTCGACAGGTTCCCGCCCCACCAGCCGCAGTCCTCGTCGTTGCTGGGATCGCCGTCCCACACGTTGGACAGGCCGCCGCTCGGGCAGCTCACGCCCTCCACGAAGATCAGCCAGTTGGGGTTGACCGACAGGACCGCGTTGCCGGCCCGCTCGGCGGCCAGCCGCCAGTCGCGGGCTTGGTCGCCACAGCCCCAGCAGGAGCCGGTCGCGTTGGGGTTGGTGCCCTCGGCGTGCGGCTCGTTGTGCAGGTCGGCGCCGATGACGGTGGGGTTGTTCGCGTAGTGCTGGGCCAGCGCCTTCCAGTCGTTGATCCAGGTGCTCTCCGGCGTGGCGGAGACGTACCAGAGCGCGGACTGGCCCGCGGCGGTCGGGCGGTGGCGGTCGAGGATGATCCGCATGCCCTTGCCACCCGCGTACGCGATGATCTTGTCCAGGATCTGCAGCGGCGACAGGCCGATCAGGTCGGGGTTGACGTAGTCGTTGATACCGGTGGCCGTGGCGCCGGACTTGAGCGCGTCGTTGGAGTACGGCACGCGGATCGTGTTGTAGCCCAGCGAGGCCATCTTGTCGATGTGGCCCTTCCAGGGAGTGCTCGACCACAGGCCGTGGAAGGTCCGGTTGTCGGTCTCCATGCCGAACCAGTTGAGGCCGGTCAGGCGCACGGTCGCGCCCGCGCTGTCAACGATCTTGTTGCCGCTGGTGTGCAGGTAGCCGGTGCCCGTGCCGGCGACTGCGCCTGCTGGGGCGGCGGTGGTCACCGCGACAGCGACTGCCGCTCCGGCCACCAGCGTGGCCAGGGCTGCCGTCATCGCCTTGGACAAGTGCATGGGGGTGCCTTTCGGAGAGGGAGAACGCGGCGTCATGCTCGGCCGCCGTCTTCACGCTCGTCAACGCACCGTGGGTTCTATGGCTGTGACCAGGCAGAATGCTTGAAAGTTTCACTGGGCAGACTGGCGCTCGTGAGCGCGGAACAATCGGCGTATGCCCCGCGGCCACCCTGATCGTGCCGATCCCGGCGTACGAGCGGCGGCACCCTGGACACTTATGTGGCGCCCACCAAACCGCAGGACTGGTTAGCCGCCATTGACTTCACCGATGCCGCCGCGGCCGGCGCGCGGATCGCGCAGGAGTTCGACGGCTGGGCGCCTGAGCTCACCGCGCTGATCACCGACAGTGACACCGCGCCGGTCCTGCGCCCCTTCCACGCCCCGCCGATCGGGCACCGGTGGGATCGGCTGCCGGGAGTGACACTGCTCGGCGACGCCGCGCACCTCTCGGCCCCGAACGGCGAAGGCGCCAACCTGGCCATGTACGACGGCACCGAACTCGGCCAAGCCATCGCCGCGCACCCCGACGACATCGAGGCCGCCCTCGCCAAGTATGAGCAGACCATGTTCACCCGCAGCACCGAAATCGCCACCGAAGGAGCCGAGGTCTACGAGATGCTCTCCGGCGGCAACACAGCCCACAGCATGATCAACGTGCTCGTCGAAGACGAGCAGACCCCCATAAGTCGCTAGGTCGTGTGGGCAGTACAGCCGCTATCAGCGGAGCCTCTCGGCGGTCGGCAACCGCAACAGGTCCAGCGAGCGCGGCCAAGCCAGCGCCCCGAACGCCGCGTCCGCTTCCAGTGAGCCGCCGTAGACGATCGCCAGGCCAAGCAGCGGCTCCCCCGCTAACGAGACCCAGTGACCTGCGCCCGGCCGATCCGCATTTGGGTCAGCAGACCGGCCCGGCCGGCCACGCCTCGGGCTCCCGGGCGAACCCGCTTGGCCGACCAGACCTGGTCGGCCTCCCCGGCAACCAGCAGCACCGGCCCGTTGATCCGCTCCACCCGAATCGCCGCCGCCGCAACAGCATCGGAACGGAGGCTGCGTTCGTACATAAGGCGAAGCGGCACGAGCCGCCGTGAGTGGCGTGGTCACACGGGGCATAAGACAACGGGTGTCCGTCCATGGGCCAGATCGGTAGGCGTTTCGCCCCTTCGCCCCTTCGCCCCTTCGCCCCTTCGCCCCTTCGCCCCTTCGCCCCTTCGCCCCTTCGCCCCTTCGCCGGGCAGTATCGCTTACGGTCACGGGCGGCTCGTTGGCACACGGGTGTGGGCTGCCTACGGGAAGTTCACGGATCGTCGGGTGAAGGTGGGAGATCGTCGTCATCGGTGAGGTCTGAGGGGTACTGCCTAGGGGGTGCTGTTTCGTCGGCTTTCACGTACGTTCTTGATGGCGTTTTGCGGGTACGCCAGCCCTTGGCCACTCGTTCTATGTAACCCGCGGCGGCCAGGCCGCCCAGTGCGCTCAGGGCCGCGTCCAGAGAGACTCCGGCCGCTACGGCGATGGATGCAGGACCTGCGGCGCCGCGTGTGGGGATGGCGTCGAGGACCCGGCTGGTTGTCTCGCTCAGCGTGTCTCGTGGGACGACCGGGCCACGAGGCTGAGGGGCGAGGTCGTCGCCTATCGCACCGACCAGTTCGATCACTTCCTCGGGCGAAGTGACGCAGACGGCCTTGCGTTCGCGGAGTAGGCGGTGGCAGCCGGCCGACATGGTGGAGGTGATCGGGCCTGGCACGGCCGCCAAGTGGCGTTGCAGTGACAAAGCGTGACCGGCTGTGTTGAGCGCGCCGCTGCGGAGCGCCGCCTCCACTACGACGGTGCCTCGTGACAAGGCGGCGATCAAGCGGTTTCTGATGAGGAAGCGTGCACGGGTGGGGTGTACGCCGGGAGGGCACTCACTGACCACTACGCCCTGGTCGCGGGCGGCGGCGAACAGTTCGTGATGTCCGGTCGGGTAGCTGACATCGACGCCGCAGGCCAGGACGACGACCGTCGGAGAGTCGGCGGCCAGGCTGCCGCGATGGGCCGCGCCGTCGATCCCAAACGCACCGCCCGAGACCACGGTCCAGCCGGAGTCACTGAATCCGACGGCGAACTGAGCCGCGACGTGCACACCGTACGCCGTGGCGGCCCGTGCGCCGACGACGGCGATCGATCGCAGGCAGGAGAAGCGCAGGTCGGCCGAGCCATGGAGCCACAGGCCGAGAGGGCGGCGCGGTCCGAGTTGGTCCAGCTGAGTAGGCCATTCTGGACTGCCGGGGATGATGAATCTGGCGCCGCTTCGTTCGCCATTGGCGAGGTCGGCTGCGGGATCGGCGGATTCCAGCCGGGCGCGCCAGGCGCGTAGTCGCTGGGTGAGCTCCGCTGTGCGGCGCTCTGTGAGGGCCGTGCCGAATTGCTGGCCGGGGGCTGTGACGTGCTGCTCGGTGGAGTCAGTGATTTGTTCCTGGGTCAGGGTCGTTTCGCACCGCTCCCTGGGGTTTGTGGTCTGCCTATGGGCGGGATTGGCTCCGTGCTGCCAGCTTGGGTCATTGAGCTGGCGTTGTTGCCGGCTTGGGTCATTGAGCTGGCGTTGTTGCTGGCCTGGGTCATTGAGCTGGTGTTGGGTGAGGTCTGCTGCGGTGTGCTGCCACGTTGGGTCCGCGATGTGTTGCCGGGCGGGGTCCGCAAATTGGTGCTGAGTGGGGGCCGGGATGCGTTGTCGGGCGAGGTCCGCCGATTGGTGATAGTGGGCGTCCGGGATGTGTTGGCGGGTGGGGGCCGCCAGTTGGAGTTGGGTGGGGTCCGGGATGTGGTGGTCTTGGGTTTCCTGGGCGATGAAATCGGGTGGGAGGGTCTCCGTGCGTACAGCGTCGATCGCTGCCTCGGCGCCGCAGCAGGCGACGAGACGACCCATCGTCGGGTCTCCAGCGTCGGCTACACGCATGAGGGCGGCTCTCGCCTCCACTTCTGCTCTCGTCATCGACGCTCCTGAGGGGTGGGAATGTGGGCTTCAGGTACGCGGGGCCTCGGTGACGGCTGCGCGGCGGGTCGAAAGGTCATGTGTTCACGCCCAGCCAGAGGGCGAGGGCTGTCGATGTTTCCGCTTCTTCGGGGCGGGGTTTGCCTGCCAAGTCCGTAAGCGTCCACGCGACTCGTAGAACGCGATCGAGGCCGCGGGCGCTGAGGGTGCCCGAGTCGAGGGCGGTCGTCATGCACTTCATGGCGGCGTCTGACGGACGGTAGTCGGCGTGGAGGGCGGCGGACGGGATTTCGGCGTTCGTGCGCCAGGCGGTGCCGGCCAAGCGTTTGGCAGCTCGTTGGCGGGCTGCCAGCACGCGCTCGGCCACGGTCTTGCTCGGTTCGACGAACTGGCGGTCGGCCATGAGCTCGCGTCTGGACGTACGGGCGACTGTGACCTTCATGTCCACGCGGTCGAGAAGTGGGCCGGACAGTCTGGCCAGGTAACGGCGTCTCATCGTGGGTGAGCACTGGCAGCTTTCTCCCTGGTCCTGGGGTTGGGCGCAGGGGCAGGGGTTGGCGGCGAGAACGAGCATGAAGCGGGCCGGGAAGGTGACGGAGCCCGCAGATCTGCACACCGTCACGCGACCGGCCTCCAGGGGCTGGCGGAGGGAGTCGAGGATATGGCGGGGAAATTCGGGGGCTTCATCCATGAACAAGACTCCCCGGTGGGCGAGGGAGACCGCGCCGGGGCGTATGACGGTGCTGCCGCCGCCGATGATGGCCGCCGCCGTAGCGGTGTGGTGGGGGCTGACGAACGGCGGTCTGCTCAGCATCGGGCTGCTGGCCGGCAATACGCCTGCCACCGAGTGGATGGCCGTCACCTCGAGCGCATGGTCCAGCTCCAGGTCGGGGAGGAGTGTGGGCAGGCGTTCGGCTAGCAGGGTCTTGCCCGTGCCGGGCGGGCCGAGCATCCAGAGGTTGTGGCCTCCTGCCGCGCATATCTCAAGTGCTCGGCGAGCGACCGGCTGGCCGGCCACGTCGGACAGGTCGACGGCGGGCCGGATGGTCGGCCGCGGCGGCTCTGGGACGTCTTGGATGTGCCACTCGGGCGGGTCGTCTCCCCTTCGTAGCCACTCCACCAGCTGGCGCAGGTCGGTGAACGGCGCCACCTTGACGTCAGGCACCAACGCCGCCTCCGCCGAGTTGGCGGCGGGGACGACCACTGTGACGTCTCCGTGCTCGGCCGCGCCCAGAACCGACGGGAGAACGCCACGCACGGGTCTCAGGCGTCCGTCGAGGCCGAGCTCGCCGAGGAAGAACGGCTCCGCGACCCGGTCGGCGGGGACCACTCCGGCAGCGCCCAGTATCGCGACGGCTATAGCGAGATCGAACTGGCTGCCACGCTTGGGGAGGCTTGCGGGGAAGAGGCTTACTGTGATGCGGGCGTCTGGCCAGGGGAAATGGCTGTTGACCATCGCCGATCTGACTCGCTCTCTGGCCTCGCTGAGTGCCGTGTCCGGCAGGCCGATGAGATGGATCCCCGCCAGGCCGTTGCCCACGTCGGCTTCCACTTCCACGCTGCGGCCTTTGACACCTACCAGGGCCACGCTGCGGGTCCTCGCGACTGCCATCTCAGATCGCCCCCCGTACGTGATGCAGGGAGTAGTCGCCGGCGAAACGCTCCAGGGCGATCACGTCGATTCTGACCGTGTCGAAGGCTCGGGGCTGGGTCGTGAGCCATTTGGCGGCCAGCATGCGGAGCTTGGCCAGTTTGGCCGGTCGTACTGACTCCAAGGCCGTGCCGTGTGATCGGCTGGATCTGGTCTTGACCTCTACCACGACCAGGTTGCGGCCGTCCTCGGCGATGACGTCGATCTCACCGTGGCGGCAGCGCCAGTTGCGTTCGATGATGGTCATTCCCTCGGCTTCCAGGTAGTTGACGGCGAGTTGCTCACCGTGTTTGCCGAGGTCGTTCCTCGCGGCCATGTGGCACCTCCGGGCCCTGACTTTCGCGTATCGGGGATGGGCGGTTCGGGCCGAGCGAGGTTCTGTGGACAGAGTGGGGCGTGGGTCCCGGGGGTTGTGGATAACTCGGGGATGGGCTCGGGCATCCGACATCGCGCTCCGGGCGGGTTGCGCTGCCGCTCCGGGCGGGTTGCGCTGCCGCTGCGGGCCCCGCCGGGTGATCGGCCCGCCCTGAGTGAGCCGACCAGGCGATCCATCCGTTCTGAGTGAATCGGCCCAGGCAGCTCACCCGCCCTGAGTGACCTGTGGCAGAGGTAGGTGGCCTGTGCAGGATGCGGGTGACCGGCCTGTGGCAGGTACAGGTGGCCCGTGGCGGGGCTTGTGGCAGGTGTGGTCGACCGACCTATGGCAGGTGCGGGCAGACCTGCGGCGGGCGCGGGTTCAGGTGCCCGTGGCGGGTGCCGGTGCCCGTGCCCGTGGCAGTGCGGGGTGCGGATGACGCGTGACGGATGGGGATGCCGTGGCCGGTGCGGGTTGCATGGTCGGTGCGAGTGGCGAGTGCGGGTGGCGAGGCGAGTACGCGTAGCGGGTGCCGGTGGCGAGGCGGGTGGTGGTGTGAGTGGCGAGGCGGGTGAGCTTGGCTAGTAAGCGCGAGAGCTCGCCGAGATACGCGACCAACCGTCCGAGTATGTGAAGCAGGCAGAATACGCTTGTCCGCCGATTCAGGTTGGCATTACCGTGCCGCAGTGGATCTCTTCTCACGCTCTTGGACGGCGTTGCGCACGGCGGTCGCCGAAATCTCGGATGAGGACTTCGAGCGGCCGTCCGGCTGTGTGGGCTGGCTCGTTCGAGATCTGGTGTGCCACCTGGTCATCGACGCCCAGGACGTACTGATCACGCTGGTCACGCCCGCCGAGACCGAACCGACCGTGGACGCGGTCACCTACTGGAATCTCGTCGAGCCTCCGACCGGCGAGGATCCGCTCGATGCGCTGATCCCCCGGCTGGCCGCCGCGTACGGGGAGCCGCGGTGGCTCAAGTTCCACCTCGACGACGTCGGTTCCGCCGCTGGCCGGGCTGCCGAACTCGCCGATCCCGCCGTCCGGGTCAGCACTCGCGACGAGGTGCTGACCGTCGGCGACTATCTGTCCGCGTACGTGCTCGAATGGAGCTTGCACCACCTCGACCTGATCGCGCATCTGCCGTCGGCTCCCGAGCCGCCTACCGAGACCCTCATGGCGGCACGTGTGTCGCTGGAGAAGATCGGTGGGGCCTCGTTTCCCGCCTCGTTCTCTGACAAGGACGCGCTGCTGATCGGCACCGGACGTCGTACGCCGACCGATGGGGAGAAGGCTGCGCTGGGTGATTTCGCTGCGAAGCTCCCGCTTATCCTCGGCTGAGGGGTTTCACCGTGGGCTACAGCCCATGGGGGTCTTCGGGCATGGAGGTCTACGGGTTGCGAGGGGCCTACTGGCCCTCGGAATACCGGGCCCTCGGGATAGCGGGCCATGGAGAGGGATGCGGGGGGATGGCTCGGTATGCGGCTGTGGCTTGGCCCATGAAGGGCTGGCGCCGCAACTGGTGGCCCCATGGGGATCCCGCGAGCGGCTATGAGGCAGGGACGCGGGCGGGGTGCCATATGGTGCGATGCCCAGAAGCCGGCTGCGGATTGGCCATGGCGGGTGACTGCGGATTGGCCATGGCGGCCAGGCGGTTGGTCACGGGCGAGGAACCAGGGTGGCCAACCCCCGAGACGATGAGTGGCCTAGCGGGCAGGCGGCCCGACGGGCGGCCGTGTGGCTGCCGTGCTCGACGACTGGCTGCGGGTATGTCCCGGCAGGCGGCTGTGGATTGGCCCGGTGAATGAGCCATGCCAGGCAGGCGGTTGAGTCACAGGCGAGCGCGCCAGAAACTGGGGGACCGACCCCGGAGTGAGTGAGCGGCCCAGCGGGCGGATGGCCCAGCAGGCGGATGGCCCAGCAGGCGGGCGGCCCAACGGGTGGGCGCCCCAGCGGGCGGATGGCCCAGCGGGTGGGCGGCCGAGCAGGCGGATGGCCATGCTGGCCCATGGACGGCCCTTCGGGGCGGGCCTGGAGGGCCCTCAGGGCGGACAGGGCGTCGGCCATGAGCGTCGTCCCCAGCAGGCGCTGCCCTCCCACCGGACAGCCGCCCCCAGCAAACCCCGCCCCGACAAACAGCCGAGCCACCCCGAACGAACACCCTCAAAAAGCGCCTACCCCGAGAACCCCTCCTTCGGCATCTCCAGGTCGGCCTTGGCCAGTTCTTCGACGTTGACGTCCTTGAACGTGACCACCCGCACATTCTTCACAAACCGCGCCGGCCGGTACATATCCCAAACCCAAGCATCCTGCATCTTCACATCGAAGAACACGTCCCCGTTCTCCGCGGTCCGGACGTCGAGGTCTACCGAGTTGGTCAGGTAGAAGCGCCGCTCCGTCTCCACGACATACGTAAACAGCCCGACGACATCGCGGTATTCGCGGTAAAGCTGCAGCTCCATCTCGGTTTCGTACTTTTCGAGATCCTCTGCGCTCATCGCGGTCCTCCTGTCGTACCGGTCTTCCGGTTCGCCTGGTCAGGCAACCCCGGCCCCCATTTCATTTTCCCCCATCTCCCTGGCCACCGTGACGAAGGAGTAACGGTGGTGGGAGCACGGCCCGTTCGTCTCCAGCGCCAGCCGATGCCCTGGAGTGACGTACCCCTTGTGCTCGGCGAAGCCGTAGCCCGGGAACTCGGCGTCCAGTTCGACCATCATGCGGTCCCTGGTCACCTTGGCCACGATCGAGGCCGCCGCCACGCAAGCGGCCACCTGGTCCCCCTTCCACACCGCCAGCGAAGGCGCCGGCAGGCCCGGGACGGGGAAGCCGTCCGTGAGGATGTACCCCGGGTCACAGGTCAACCGCGCGACGGCCCGGCGCATTCCGGCAACGTTGCTCTTGTGCAGCCCCCGCGCGTCGATCTCCGCCGGGGGTATGACGACGATCCCGACGTGGGCCGAGTCCATGATCAGGTCATAGAGCCGTTCTCGTACAGCCGGGACCAGCAGTTTCGAGTCGTTGAGACCGTCGATAGGCCTGCGCAGGATGGCCGCGGCGACCACCAGCGGACCGGCGCAGGCCCCCCGGCCTGCTTCGTCGACCCCGGCGATCGGGGTCAGGCCACGGCGGGCCAGTGCCCGCTCATAGGCATAGAGTCCGGAATCACGCCGGACAACGCTGGGCCGAGGGCGGAACGCAACTGTCATGACAAGAGGCAGCGTACGCCCCAATCGCCGCAAACCGCGACCGGGAGCCGCCTCTATTTGACCTTGGCGAAGGTGTCAGGGTGCATGAAGATGCTGCCTCGCGACAGCGGCCAGTAGCGCATGACGGCCTTGCCGATCACCGCGTCCTCCGAGATGAACCCGCCCCCGGGCTCCTCGACGTGGCTGCGCGAGTCGGCGGAGGCGCTTCGGTGGTCGCCCATCAGCCACAACTTGCCCTGCGGCACGGTGTACTTGAACGTGTCGCCCGACGGGAAGTCACCCGGATAGAGGTAGGACGCCTCGTCCAGCGGCGTGCCGTTGACCGTCACCCGCTTCTTGGCGTCGCAGCAGGCCACCTTGTCGCCGCCGATGCCGATGACCCGCTTGATGGTGTCCTCGCCGTTCCAGCCCTTGAACACGATGATGTCGCCGCGTTCGGGCTTGCCCGAGAGCTTGTTGACGAACACCCGGTCGTTGATCAGCAGGGTGTTCTCCATCGACTCCGACGGGATGTAGAACGATCCGACGACGTACGCCTGCAACAGCAGCGCGATGCCGACGCCGAGGACCAGCAGCAGGATCGTCTCGCGGAAGCCGCCCTTTTTCTTCTTGTCATCCCCCGCCGCCTTCTTGGTGAAGGACATCAGGGCCTCCTGCTTCGCCGGCGCCGACGGATCAGCACCAGGGGTAGGGCTCCCGCGAACCCGGCGACCAGCGGGACGGAGCCGCCCAGCGCCTGCAACGCCGGCTGCGCGAACGTGTCGGGGATGGGCAGCGTGGTCGCCCTGTTGAACGGCCAAACGATGACGAACGCCCGCCCGACCACCTGGCCCACGGGAATCGAGCCGCCGCCCGGGTCACCCTGGTGCGAGCGCGAGTCGAGCGACACCGAGCGATGGTCGCCCATCACCCACAGCCGCCCCTCAGGCACCTTGATGTCGAAGAACTTGTCGGAGGGCACATTGCCCGGATAGAGATAGCTGCCCTCGTCGATCGCCACGCCGTTGACCGTGATGCGCCCCTTGGGATCGCAGCACTTGACGTGGTCGCCGCCGACGCCGATGACCCGCTTGATGTAGTCCTTCTCGCCGGGCACCACGCCGAACGCGGTGCCGACCCAGCGGAAGAACGCCGCCACCGGGTTGGACGGCTCCTCCATTTCGAACTCGCCGTCCCAGGAGTCGACGCCCGAGAACACCACCACGTCCCCGCGCTCGATGTCACGCGTGTGGTAGACCATCTTGTTCACCAGGACCCGGTCGTTCTTCAGGAGAGTGTTCTCCATCGACTCCGACGGGATGTAGAAGGCCTGGATCACGAACGTCTTGATGATCAAGGCCAACACCAGCGCCACGACGACCAGGACGGGGAGTTCTTTCCAGAACGATCCCTTTTTGTCCTTCTTGCCGCCCTTTGCTGGCTTCTCTGTTTCTTCGGCGACCACGTCCACCTCGTCCTTGACAGGGCGGCGCGACGCGCCGTGCTCCTGGCTCTCGCTAGTCATCGCTGACGAGCCTAGATGATGCGTCGGCTCGACAAGTCTCGACCGACGTTACACCCGCGCCCGAGTCGCTCCACATAAAGGAAATGCCCCTGCAAAGCCGAATGGCCCGCGCAGGACGCGGGCCATTCGGAAAGGTCTGTGTCACTTGGCGGGCACGGCCTCGCGCTTCTCGCGGATGCGGGCGGCCTTGCCGCGCAGGTCGCGCATGTAGTAAAGCTTGGCGCGACGCACGTCACCACGGGTCACGAGCACGATCTTCTCGATGATCGGGCTGTGCACGGGGAAGGTCCGCTCGACGCCGACGCTGTAGCTGACCTTGCGGACCGTGAAGGTCTCGCGGGCGCCGCTGCCCTGCCTGCGCAGCACGAAGCCCTTGAAGACCTGGACGCGGGAGCGGTTTCCTTCGACGACGCGGACGTGAACCTCGAGCGTGTCACCGGGGCGGAAGTCCGGCACGTCGCCGCGCAGGGTCGCCTTCTCGAGCTCCTGGATCTTCGTGTGCATGAGAGCTGTCCTCAAGTCCTCGCGAGCACGCGGAGGTCCACCCGGCCTGAGCTCGCGGCGGACGCGCCTGCTGATTCGATGAACCCGGGACTGTCCCCCGGGCATGGCAGACCAACCACATGATGGTCGGTAGCGATTCAGTTTGCCATATCTTCCGGCTGGACGCGAAACGAGAGCTCCTCCAGCAGCCGCCGGTCGTGCTTGTCGAGCGTCTCGGGGTCGAGCGCCGCCGCCAGCTCGGGCCGATTGGCGACGGTACGGCGTAGCGCCTCGTCACGCCGCCACCGCGCGACCTTCCCGTGATGCCCGGACAGGAGTACGGGCGGCACCTCGTGCCCCCGCCAGACCGGCGGCTTGGTGAAGACGGGGCCTTCGACGAGGTTGCGCATGGCCCCCGGCGCGAAGGAGTCGTCGACGGCCGAGTGGGCGTTGCCGAGCACGCCGGGCAGCAGCCTGCCGATGGCCTCCACCATCACCAGCGTCGCGACCTCGCCGCCGGCCAGCACGTAGTCGCCGATGCTGATCTCGTCGACGCGCAGGCGCGTGCCGTACTCGGCCATGACGCGCGAGTCGATGCCCTCGTAGCGCCCGCACGCGAACAGCAGCCAGGACTCGGCCGCGAGCTCCTGGGCGAGTTCCTGGGTGAACGGCCGCCCACTCGGCGTGGGAACGATCAGACGCGGCGGTCCCCCCTCAGCGGCTGCCGTCGCCTCAGTGACCACCGTCGGCGAACCGCCCTCACCGACCACGGTCGGCGAGCCGCCCTCGATCACCGCGTCGATGGCCTCGCCCCACACCTCGGGCTTCATGACCATGCCGGGCCCGCCGCCATAGGGCGTGTCGTCCACGGTCTTGTGCACGTCGTGCGCCCAGTCGCGGAGCTGGTGCACCCGTACGTCGAGGGTGCCGCGCTCGCGGGCCTTGCCGATGAGGGAGACGTCGAGCGGCGCGAAGTATTCGGGGAAGATCGAGACGATGTCGAGCCGCATCACAGCAGCCCTTCGGGCGGGTCCACGACGAGCCGGCCGCCTTCGACATCGACCTCGGGCACCAGCGCCCTGACGAACGGGATGAGCGCGTCGTCCTGGCCGCTCCGCCGTACGACCAGGAGGTCCTGACCGTGATGGAGCACGTCGGTGACCTCGCCGACGGCCTCGTCCGAGACGGTCACGACCGTGAGCCCGATGAGCTGGTGATCGTGGAACTCGTCGGGGTCGTCGGAGGGCGTCACCTCGTCGGAGTCGATGACCAGCATCGTGCCGCGGAGTTCTTCGGCCGTGTCGCGTTGGGTCACCCCGGCGAAGGTGATCAGCAGCGCGCCCTTGTGCCAGCGGCGGCTCTCGATGACCAGCGGCCCCCTGTCGGCGGGATCGGTGGCGATGGCCGCGCCGACGGCGAAGCGGAGCTCGGGATCGTCGGTGCGCACCTCCACGGTCACGTCGCCGCGTACTCCGTGCGGGCGGCCTATCCGGCCGACGACCAACTGCACGTGAACTCCCACCTTTTCCAACGCAAACGCTTCCAACGCAAACGCTTCTAACGCAAGCGCCCCCATCGGCAAGTAACCGATGAGGGCGCAGGAACCTGACGCTAACGGACGGCTTCGTCCAGGTCGAGCAGATCGACCCGGACGTACTTCCCGTCGGCCAGGGCATTCACGACAGTGCGCAGCGCCTTGGCGGTGCGCCCACCGCGACCGATGACCTTGCCCAGGTCCTCGGGGTGCACCCGGACCTCCAGGACGCGCCCGCTGCGAATGCGGCGTGCGCGGACCCGGACATCGTCGGGATGTTCGACGATGCCCTTAACGAGGTGCTCGAGAGCCTCCTCGAGCACTTCAGGCCTCGCCCTCGGTCTTGGTCTCGGCGGGAGCGGCGGCAGGGGCCTCGACGGGGGCGGCCTCGGCCGTCTCGTCCTTCTTGCGAGCCTTCTTCGGCGTGGTGGCGGACGTGCCGGTGTCGCCACCGGACAGCGTCTCCTTGGCCGCGGCCTCGTAGAGGGCGTGACGGTCGGGCGCCGCCTCGGCGACCTTCATCGGCGCAGGGGCGGCCTCGCCCTTGAACTTCTGCCAGTCACCGGTCAGCTTGAGCAGCTTGAGCACCGGCTCGGTCGGCTGCGCGCCGACACCGAGCCAGTAGGCCGCGCGCTCGGCGTTGACCTCGATGCGCGAAGGGTCTTCCTTCGGGTGGTACAGGCCGATCTCTTCGATCGCCCGGCCGTCACGCTTGGTGCGGCTGTCGGCGACGACGATGCGGTACTGAGGGCTACGGATCATGCCGAGCCGCTTGAGCTTGATCTTGACTGCCACTGGTGTGGTCTCTCCTGCATTCGAGCGTGGGTGAACGGCATCACATCGAGTGGGGCACGATGGGAGTCCGCTCCAGGGACAGGCATGACCGGCGGGAGATGAGAGGGCACCCACCTGGCCACGGTGTTCCAACATGTCATTGTGCCAGACGCACAGGACTGCGCACGACCCGCAGGCGCGGGTCGCCGCACTCGTAAACCCGGAATATCCGGAAAAGTTGCTACTTCTGGCCCGGGAGATTGAACTTGCTGGGGTCGAAGCCCGGCGGCAGCTCCATGCCCGGGGGCAGCTTGCCGCCCAGGTTGCCCAGCAGACCGCCCTTGGCCGGCTGCTGCGGCTCGGCGGGAGCCGAGTCGCCCTTGCCCAGCGCGGCCTTGCGCGGGTCGCCGCTCACGCGCCGCCCCTTCTTGGTCTTCTTCTGAGCCTTGGCCGCCTTGCCCCGGCCGCCCGGCATGCCGGGGATGCCCATGCCCCCCGCCATCTTCTTCATCATCTTCTGGGCGTCGAAGAACCGCGTCACCAGGTTGTTGACGGCGCTCACCGTCACACCGGAGCCGGCGGCGATGCGGGCGCGGCGGGAGCCGTTGATGATCTTCGGGTCCTGGCGCTCGCCCGGCGTCATCGAGCGGATGATGGCCGCGATGCGGTCGAGATCGCGGTCGTCGATGGAGTTGAGCTGGTCGCGCATCTGCCCCATGCCGGGCATCATGCCGAGCAGGTTCTTGATCGGGCCCATCTTCTGGACCATCATCATCTGCTCGAGGAAGTCCTCGAGCGTGAAGTTCTCGCCCGAGGTGAGCTTGCCCGCCATCTTGGCGGCCTGCTCCTCGTCGAAGGTCTTCTGGGCCTGCTCGATCAGGGTGAGGATGTCACCCATGTCGAGGATGCGGGAGGCCATCCGGTCGGGGTGGAAGGCGTCGAAGTCCTCGAGCTTCTCACCGGTCGACGCGAACATGATCGGCCGGCCGGTGATGTGCCTGACCGACAGCGCGGCACCGCCGCGCGCGTCGCCGTCGAGCTTGGTGAGCACCACCCCGTCGAAGCCGACGCCCTCCATGAACGCCTGGGCCGTGGTCACGGCGTCCTGGCCGATCATGGCGTCGACCACGAACAGGACCTCGTCGGGCGAGACCGCGTCGCGGATGTCGGCGGCCTGCCGCATCATCTCCTGGTCGATGCCCAGACGGCCGGCGGTGTCGATGATGACGATGTCGTGCTGCGCGCGCTTGGCCTCGTCGATCGACTCGCGGGCGACCCTGATCGGATCGCCGACGCCGCTGCCGGGCTCGGGCGCGTAGACGGCCACCTGCGCGCGCTCGCCCACGACCTGGAGCTGCTGCACGGCGTTGGGGCGCTGGAGGTCCGCGGCGACGAGCATGGGCGCGTGGCCCTGCTCGCGCAGCCACTTGGCGAGCTTGCCCGCCAGGGTGGTCTTACCGGCGCCCTGAAGGCCCGCGAGCATGATGACGGTCGGCGGGGTCTTGGCGTAGCGGAGCCGGCGCGTCTCGCCGCCGAGGATCTCGATCAGCTCGTCGTTGACGATCTTGACGACCTGCTGCGCCGGGTTGAGCGCCTGGGAGACCTCGATGCCGCGGGCGCGCTCCTTGACCTGGGCGACGAACGCCTTGACCACCGGCAGCGCGACATCGGCCTCGAGCAGCGCGATGCGGATCTCGCGGGTGGTGGCGTCGATGTCGGCCTCAGACAGCCGACCCTTGGAGCGGAGGGAGGAGAAGACCGATGTCAGCCGGTCGGAAAGCGTCTCGAACACGTGGTAGGCCAGTCCTCGAAGCGAATGTTGGTCTAATGGTTCAGCCTATCCGCTCCGGCAGCCCTTCCAGCCTGGCTCGGCCATCCGGTCTGTCAGCATGCCCCAGACGGCGACATCCCGGACGGCGGCCTGCCAGGCGGCAGGCGAGGTCAGCTACCGCTCCAGCCCGGCACCGCCATCCGGACCGTCAGCGCGTGTTCGACCAGGTTGATGAGCGCGCTCTTGACCGAGTCCTTCGAGCGGGCGTCCAGCCGCACCAGCGGGATGTGCGGCGCCAGTGTGAGAGCGTCGCGCACCTCCGCGTCACTGTGCGGGTATGACCCATCCCACCCGTTCACGCCCACGACGAACGGCAACTGCGCCTCTTCGAAGTAGTCGATCGCCGGGAAGCTGTCGGCCAGCCGCCGCGTGTCCACCAGCACCACCGCGCCGATCGCACCGCGCACCAGGTCGTCCCACATGAACCAGAACCGGTGCTGTCCAGGCGTGCCGAACAGGTAAAGGATCAGGTCACGGTCGAGCGAGACCCGGCCGAAGTCCATCGCCACGGTCGTGGTGGACTTCAGCGGCGTCATACCGAGGTCGTCGATGCCCGCCGAAGCGTCCGTCATGACGGCCTCGGTCGTCAGCGGCATGATCTCCGACACCGCGCCGACGAACGTCGTCTTGCCCACCCCGAACCCTCCGGCCACCACGATCTTCGTCGAGGTGAGGCCGGGGCTAGAGCCTGCGAAGTCCACTGAGCACCCTTTCGAGCAGGTTTACGTCTGGCCGTCCGGACTCCAGCGCTGGCTGGTGTACGCGTACCAGACCTTCGGCCGCCATGTCGGCGATCAGCACGCGCACCACGCCGAGCGGGATCCGCAACAGGGCCGATACCTCGGCCACCGACCGGACCTGCCGGCAGAGCTGGCTGATCGCCTGATACTCCGGCGTGATGTGGGAGAACTCCCGGTGCTCGGCCGTCGCGGACGAGACCAGGGCCTCCATCGCCAGCTTGACCCGAGGCGCGGTCCGTCCTCCCGTCACGGCGTAAGGACGGACCGGCGACGCGGGATCTGAGCTCAGCTGCGGCTGGGGTTGCGGATGGGGATCCCAGCCACCGCTGTTCCACCTTGGGTCCGTCACCTACATCACCTGGTCTGGCTAGCGCGCAGCTCGGCGCGCACCGCCGGAGTAAGTACCTGACCGGCACGATCGACCATAAGCGTCATTTGATACGCGACCAGGCCCATGTCGCAGTCGGGCGCCGCCAGCACGGCCAGGCAGGAGCCGTCGCTGATCGACATGATCAGCATCAGCCCGCGTTGCATCTCGACGATGGTCTGGTTGACCGCGCCACCCTCGAAGACCCTGGCCGCTCCCTGCGTCAGGCTCACCAGGCCGGACGCGATCGCGGCCAGTTGATCAGCCCGGTCCACGGGGAAGCCCGACGATGCCGCCAGCGGCAGACCGTCGGACGAGACAACGACCGCGTGGGCGACACCTGGAACGGTACTGACGAAGTCGGTTATCAACCAGTCGACTCCGCGTGCCGCGTGGCTCAGGTCGTTCATACGCCCTCCTCCCTGCTATCAACGGGCCTCGAGCCGGCGGGGTACGCCTTGCCCTCGCTGATGTCGTCACGTGCCGCGCGGAAGCCCTGCTGGAAGCTGGACAGGCGGCTGCGTACGCGATCGGGCGAGACAGAGGGCATCGGGGCGACGCCCTTCGGCGCCGAGGCGGTGTCGGCGGAACCCGGCACGAGGTTGGCCTTGGGCACCCGTTTGGGCAGCCCGGCGGCCGTCGCGCCGTCACGTACCGGCTCGACCACGGCCGCCGCGGCGTTCCACCCGGCATCCGCCTTGGAAGAACCCCAGCTCGCGCCGCCTTCACTGCCGTGCTCGAACCAGGCCGACTCCACCGAAGCGAAGATCGGCAGGTACTCGTCACCCGACGAGGGCGGGTTGACCACCGGGATGGGGCCGGTGGCCGCCGACTCCGTCTCCGGGAAGTCGTACCTCGGCCTGGGTGGCAGGCTCTGCTCCACCGGCCGGTTACCGAAGCTCCAGTCCTGTGGCGGCTGGAACGGCGGCTGGTCGCTGGTGGGCCGCTTGGGCAGGCCGTTGTCGCCTGACCAGCCGCCCCCACCGCCACCGCCCTGGCCTCGCGACGGCACCCAGACATCGGCGGTGTCGTAACCACCGCTGCTGGCGCGCGGGTCGGAGGGCCAGCCGTTGACGTCGGACGGCCACTGAGGCATGGACGGCCAGGCGCCCGCGCCCGCACCGGCGGGCTCCGGGTTGGACGGGTAGGACGGGTGTCCCGGGCCCATCTGGTAGCCGCCGCCCTGCCACTGCGGAGGCGCGGGGGGCGCGGCCGTGGGAGCGGGAGCCGCGTAGGTCTCCTCGCGCACGGGCATGCCGCCCTGCGTCCCGGCGTAGGCCGGGGACTGGCTGCCGAGCAGGCTCTCGGGCACCAGCACCATGGCGGTCAGACCGCCGGAGCCGTGCGGGCGCAGCTGTACGCGGATGCCGTGCCGGTGCGCCAGCCGGGCGACCACGAACAGGCCCATGCGGCGCGAGACCGAGACGTCCACGATGGGCGCGTCGGTGAGGCGCTCGTTGGCCTGGGCCAGTTCGTCCTGGGTCATGCCGATGCCGGAGTCGGTGATCGACAGCATCACGCCGCCGCCGTCGATGCGGCTGCCGGAGACCGTCACGCGGGTCTCGCGGGGCGAGAACGACAGCGCGTTCTCCACCAGCTCGGCCAGCAGGTGAATGACGTCGTTGACGGCCTGACCGGCCACGGACACGCCGTCGGGCACCTGCAGGACGACCCGCTCGTAGTTCTCGACCTCCGACAACGAGGCACGGGCCACGTCGACCAGCTTGACCGGCTGGCTCCACCGGCGCGGCGGATCCTGACCCGCCAGGACCAGCAGGTTCTCACTGTTACGGCGCATACGGGTGGCCAGGTGGTCCAGCTTGAACAGGTTCGCCAACCGGCTCTCGTCCTGCTCGCCCTGCTCCAGCCCGTCGATCAGGGTGATCTGCCGCTCGACCAGCGTCTGGCTGCGACGCGACAGGTTGACGAACATCGCGTTGACGTTGCTACGGAGTCGGGACTCCTCACCGGCCAGCCGGACGGCTTCCCGGTGTACCTCGTCGAACGCCCGCGCGACTTCACCGATCTCGTCCTGGGACATGACGCCGATCGGCTCGACCTCCATCGGGCCGCTCGCCTCGGACTCGCGCAGCTGCTGAACCGTCTCCGGCAGGCGGCGGCTGGCGATGAACAGCGCCTCCCTGCGCAGCCGGCGCAGCGGGCCGCTGAGCGAGCGCGCCATGAACGAGGTGATCACCAGTACCAGGATCAACAGGATGGCGATCGCGATCGCGATGATCATCGCGCCCTGCTGCTCCTGGCCCTGCAGGGTGCGGCTGCGCAGCAGGATCGAGTCGGAGACCTGCTGTTCGACCTTGCGCATGCCGTCGATGGCCTTGCCCACGGCCTTGAGCCAGTCCTCGCCGTCGCGCTGGAGGCCGACCTCCGGGTCGACCAGCTGCGCCCCCGAGTCCTGCAGGAACAGGGCGCGGGCCTGGATCAGCTCGGACTTGTCGACGGCCGAGCCACTGACGACGTCGTCGTACGCCTGGCGGATGTTCAGCGGCACCTGGGCCCTGAACGTCGCCAGCTCGCTGTTGCGCTGGGCGCGAGCGGCGATGAAGGAGTCGAGCTCGTCCTTGCTGAATCGCCTGGCGGCCAGCGCGGCCACCAGGAGCGCGCGCTGGGTGGAGAGGAACTGCTTGGCCCTGGACAGAGCGGCGAAGCCGGAGACGCTGTCGGCGAGCTCCTTGTCAGCGGCACCCAGGTCGATGTTGTCGTTGAGCCCGATGAAGTCGGAGATGCTCCGGTCATACAGCTCGATGACGGAGCCGACGTTCAGTTGCGAGTCCACCGCGGTCTTGCGTGACTGGTCGAGCTCGATCAGACGGTTCTTGATGCGGATGGCCTGCGCGCGCTGGGGGCTGTCAGAAGCGGCGAGCACGTCGACCGGGCCACGTACGCTGTCGCGAAGCTTGTTGACCGTGCTGTATTGGGCGTCGACGTCGGCCTTGCCGCTGCTCCTGCGCCCGAGGGCGACGAAGCTGGCGGTGAGGTCACGTTCGAGCTCGACCTCGTGGGCGAGCGCGGTCAGCTGGCTCGCCAAAACGGCGACCTCGTTGACCTTCTCGTACTCGGTGGCGCTGCTGATCGAGGTGGCTACGCGGAAGCCGCCGAGGACCAGGGCCGCCAAGGTGGGAATGACAACCAGAACGAGCAGCTTCGAGCGCACGCGCCAGTTGCGCAGCGCGAGGCCGCCCGTCTTCTTCGCACGCCCGGCCCGTGCTTTGGGCTTTGACTTGGCGTGAAGCGCCGCAGGAGCGGGCGCTTCAGCAGTTAAGCCGGGATCCCCACCTGCTGGGGGGAATGCGTTCCTCACTGGCCTCCGCAACCTCTCCTCTGATGGTCTGGTGCAAGAGGATCACGTCATGCATTGTGTTTGCCGTGTGACGCCGACGCACCCATGGGGCGAGAGCTTATTTGAGCACAACAACAGGAGATCGGCCAATACCGCAAAGGTCGCAGTCAACCCATCTCTTCGCATAACAGGCCAAACCCGGACAAAAGCCACATCCTCCTGGTGGATGCCGGGCTGTCACCTCCTTGATTCGGACATTCATCCCAAACTTACATTGTGATCATCATTTCCGTATATATATTGGTAATTTCCAGAATCGGGGGACCATGCGCAAGAGTTAGCTGCGCTAGGGTGCGACCGTCGTCGATCACCCCCCGTTCGAAGGAGACGCGACATGAGGTTCGGTGCACTAGGGCGCACCGCCCTGATTGGACTTGTGGCCACCCTTGTCATTACGGGGTGTTCCAGCTCAGATAGCAAGACCGGAGGCGCCTCGAATGCCAACGGTCTTGAGAAGACAGACCTCCTGATCGGCGAGTACCCCGGGGCGGACGCCGCCCCGCTGTTCATCGCGATCGAGAAGGGCTTCTTCAAGGAGCAGGGCCTCAATGTCAAGACGGAGGCCATCCAGGCTCCGCAGGCCGTACTGCCCAAGCTCGCCAACGGCAGCATGGACGTGGTGCTGGGCAGCTACGCCACCATCTTGTCCATCCAGTCCCAGGGGCTGGAGAAGTTCAAGTACATCGCGGACTCCTACCAGGGAGCCGCCGGCGCCTTCGGCGTGATGGTGTCGAAGAACTCGCCCATCAAGAGCGTCGGTGACCTCAAGGGCAAGAAGATCGGC
Source organism: Nonomuraea sp. NPDC049158 (assembly GCF_040648335.1). Lineage (NCBI taxonomy): Bacteria > Bacillati > Actinomycetota > Actinomycetes > Streptosporangiales > Streptosporangiaceae > Nonomuraea > Nonomuraea sp. NPDC049158. The sequence continues at coordinate 844,780 of NZ_JBEZDM010000001.1, read as the reverse complement.
GTCAACGCGCTCGTCGGCCTGGGTGTTCTCACCATGAACCCCCACCTCAAGATCGCCGGGCTCGACCCCGCCAAGGACGTCAAGTACGTCGTCGTGCCGAGCACCGACTGGCTCAAGTCCCTGAAGAACGGCAGCGTCGACGCCGTTTGGATGACCGACCCGTACGTCAGCCAGGCCAAGAACCAAGACGGCGCGACGATGCTGCTCGACACGATGTCCGGCCCCACGGACAGCCTGCCGATCACGGGCTGGGCGGCCACGGAGAAGTGGATCGGCAAGAACCCCAAGACGCTGGCCGCCTTCCAGCGGGCGATGGCGAAGGCGCAGAACGTCGCCGCCACCGACCGCAGTGCCGTGACGAAGATCCTGCCGACCTTCACCCAGATCCCGGCCGCGACCGCTGCCACGATCAACCTGGGCAACTACCCGACCTCACTGAACGCCCAGCGCATTCAGCGGGTGGCTGACCTGATGGCCGAGTACGGCTTCATCAAGACCAAGATCGACGTCTCCTCGATGATCGTTACTTCGCAGGGATGACCGCTGCCACAACACTGACGCGGGGCGGGCGTTCCACGCTCGCCCGCGCCAGGGTCGGAAAGCTCATCCGCCACGCCATCGGCGTGGCGGTTTTTCTGCTTGTCTGGGAACTCGCCAGCAGGACCGGCCTGGTCGAGTGGCTGCCTCCGGCCTCGACCTGCCTGGCCAGGGTGATCGGCCTGGCGTTCGATCCCGAGTATCTCGCCGACCTGAGCTCCACGTTGCTCGCCGCCGTCATCGGCCTGCCGCTGGCCATCCTGCTGGCCGTTCCCGTAGGGCTGCTGCTTGGGACCGTTCCCGTCGTGGAGGAGATGACCCGCGCGATCGTCGAGTTCCTGCGCCCCATCCCCTCGGTGGCACTGATCCCGCTGGCGCTGTTCCTGTTCCAGCCCGACATCAACACCAAGGTCGCGCTCATCGTCTACGCCGCGTCCTGGCCGATCCTGATCAACACGCTCTACGGCGTGCGTGACGTCGACCCGCTGGCCGCGGAGACGCTGCGCTCGTTCAGCTTCGGCCCAGCGGCCGTCGTCTGGCGGGTGTCGCTGCCGAGCGCCGCGCCGTTCATCTTCACCGGCATCCGGCTGGCCGCCTCGATCACGCTCATCCTGGCCATCAGCGTGGAGTACGTCGTCGGCGGCGCCGGCGGGATCGGCGCCTTCCTCATCCAGGCGAGCACCGCCCTGGACGATTCGGCGATGGTCGACGTGATCGCCGTGCTGGTGTGGTCGGGCGCCATCGGACTGATCGTCAACACCCTGCTGCTGCGTGCCGAGCGGCGGCTGTTCAAGTGGCGGAACGCATGATCAAAACCCTGGTCAAACGGCTCTGGCTGGTGCCGGTGGCCCTCGTCGCGTGGGAGCTGATCACCAGGGCGGTGGACGACCCCTTCATGCCCCGCCCCACGGTCATCGTGGCGCGCATGTACGAGATGTGGTTCTCCGGGCCCCTCATCCTCACCGACGAGGCGGTGGACAACTTCGTCCCCAGCATCATCAGACTGGTCGGCTCGTGGGGCGTGGCCGTGGCCCTCGGGATAGCACTCGGTGTCGCGATCGGCAGGACCGCCTGGCTGTCCGACTACATCGACCCGCTGGTGGAGTTCGCCCGGGCCGTGCCACCACCTGTGATGTTCCCCGTGTTCCTGGTGCTTTTCACCATGGGCACGCAGGTACAGGTCGCGACCATCGTCTTCGGCGTCATCTGGCCGATCCTGCTGAATTCAATCGATGGCGCGCGTAACGTGGATCGTCTCCAGATTGAGACCGCAACCGTCTTCGGCGTCCCGGCGAGCCTGCGCCTGGTCCGGATCATCCTGCCCGCCGCCTCACCGAAGATCTTCGCTGGTCTGCGGCTGAGCGTCTCGCTGGCGCTGATCCTCATGATCGTCTCCGAGCTCAAAGGCGCCACCGACGGCATCGGTTACCTGCTGGCCAGCGCGAGCGACCGCTCCGACATGCCGGCCCTCTGGGGAGGAGTGGTCGTGCTCGGAGTGCTCGGTTACGTACTCAACACCCTGTTCCTCATGGTCGAGCGCCGGATGCTCACGTGGCACCGTGGCGCTCGCCGTACCGCGTAGGAGGCGGATGTGACTGACCTGTTGCTGAAGAACGTGCGTATCGTTACGCACGACCGGGACGAACCGGTCGTCGCGGACATCGCCGTGACCGGCGGGCGCATCGAGCAGGTGGGGGCCGGCCTGTCCGCCGAGGGCGTCGAGGAGGTCCTCGACGGCGACGGGAAGCTGGCCTTCCCGGGCGTCGTGGACGCCCACCAGCATTGGGGCATCTACAACCCGCTGCCCGAGGACACCGCCTCGGAGAGCATGGCCAGCGCCCAGGGCGGCGTCACCACGGCGCTCAGCTACATGCGGACCGGCCAGTACTACCTCAACAGGGGCGGTTCCTACGCGGAGTTCTTCCCCGAGGTGCGCAGCCAGGCGGAGGGACAGGCCTACATCGACTACGGCTTCCACCTCGCGCCCATGTCGAGCACGCACATCGGCGAGCTGCCCGACCTGGTGGAGAAGTTCGGGGTCTCGTCGTTCAAGATCTTCATGTTCTACGGCGGGCACGGGCTGCACGGGCGCTCGGCCGACCAGAGCAAGTTCCTGATGCTGCCCGAGGGCGAGCGCTACGACTACGGGCACTTCGAATTCGTGATGCGTGGCGTGCAGGAGGCCCGCGAACGCTTCCCGCACCTGGCCGACGAGATCTCACTGTCGCTACATTGTGAGACCGCCGAGATCATGACCGCCTACACCAAGCTGGTGGAGGAGGCCGGCGACCTCAGCGGCCTGGCCGCCTACAGCGCCTCCCGGCCGCCGCACTCCGAGGGGCTGGCGGTCTTCATCGCCTCCTATCTCGCCCACGAGACCGGCCTGGCCAACATCAACCTGCTCCACCTGTCCTCGCGCAAGGCGCTCGACGCGGCCGTGCGGATGGCCAAGACCTTCCCGCACATCGACTTCCGCCGTGAGGTCACGATCGGGCATCTTCTCGCCGACATCGAGACCGCCAACGGGATCGGCGCGAAGGTGAACCCGCCCATCAGGCCGCGCGAGGACGTCGAGGCGCTGTGGGAGTACGTGCTCGACGGCACCGTCGACTGGGTGGTCAGCGACCACGCCTGCTGCCGGGAGGAGCTCAAGTTCGGCGCTCCGGCCGACGACGTGTTCCTGGCCAAGGCCGGGTTCGGCGGCGCCGAATACCTGCTGCCCGGCCTGATCACCGAGGGCCGCCGCCGCGGCCTGTCCTACGGGCGCATCGCCGCCCTCACCTCCTGGAACCCCGCGCGCCGGTACGGCCTGCGGAGCAAGGGCACCATCGCGCCCGGCTTCGACGCCGACTTCTGCCTGGTCGACACCGGCAGCACGTGGACCGTCCGGGCCGCCGAGTCGGAGTCGACGCAGGAGTACACCCCGTTCGAGGGCTTCGAGCTGAGCGCCAAGGTCACCGACACGTTCGTCAGGGGCAACCACGTCCTCGACGCGGGCAAGATCGTGGGTCGTCCAGTAGGCCAGTACATCTCCCGGCCGCTGGGCTGAAAGGAAACCCCTTGCTTGAGATAGACAACCTCACGCATGTCTACGGCGAGGGCCCGGCGCGGCACCACGCCATCGACGGCCTGAACCTGAGCGTCGCCGAGGGCGAGCTGCTGTGCATCGTCGGCCCCTCCGGGTGCGGCAAGTCGACGCTCCTGCGCTCCATCGCGGGCCTGATCAAGCCCACGGGCGGGGCCATCAAGGTCCAGGGCGAGCTGGTCCGCCAGACGCCCGCCAACCTGGCCGTCGTCTTCCAGGACTACAGCCGGTCGCTGTTCCCGTGGATGTCGGTGGCGGACAACGTCGCGCTGCCGCTGCGTCGCAAGGACATGACCAAGCAGCAGCGCCGCGAGGCCGCGCACGAGGCGCTGGAGTCGGTGGGGCTGGCGGAGGCCGGTCGCAAGTACCCGTTCCAGTTGTCGGGCGGCATGCAGCAGCGGGTGTCCATCGCCCGCGCGCTGGCCTACCGGCCGGCGCTGATGCTCATGGACGAGCCCTTCGGCTCGGTCGACGCGCAGACGCGTGAGGACCTCGAGGACCTCGTGCTGAAGGTACGCGGGCACCACCAGATGACGATCGTGCTCATCACGCACGACATCGACGAGAGCGTGTACGTGGGCGACCGCGTCGTCGTGCTGTCCAAGGCGCCCGCGCACGTCGTGGGCGACCTGAAGGTGGAGCTGCCCAGTCCCCGCGACCAGATCACCTCTCGCGAGCACCCGGACTTCGTCCATCTGCGCGCCGAGGTGGGGCGCCTGGTACGCGGCGTGGCCTCTGTCTGAGCACCCCCCATAACCGCGCGTCCCCATAACTGAAGGACAGGCCGAACCACCAGTGCCGCCGGGCGTCTCGCCCGGCGGCACTGGTGCAGAGGAAGTCAGGCCGGAGTGTGGGAGTGGCGGGTCAGGGCGTGTTCGACCAGCGTGATCAGCGTGCCCTTCACCGAGTCCCTGACTCGGGCGTCCAGGCGGACGATCGGGATGTGCGGGTTGAGTGACAGCGCCTCCCGGATCTCCTCCTGCTGGTGCTGGAAGTTCCCGTCCCAGCCGTTGATGCCGATGACGAAGGGGAGTTTGGCCTCTTCGAAGTAGTCGATGGCCGGGAAGCTGTCGGCCAGCCGCCGCGTGTCCACCAGCACCACCGCGCCGATCGCACCGCGCACCAGGTCGTCCCACATGAACCAGAACCGGTGCTGTCCGGGCGTGCCGAACAGGTAAAGGATCAGGTCACGGTCGAGCGAGACCCGGCCGAAGTCCATCGCCACGGTCGTGGTCGTCTTGTTGGGCGTGAGAGAGACGTCGTCGACACCCGCCGACGCGTCCGTCATCACCGCCTCCGTGGTGAGCGGCAGAATCTCCGAGACCGCACCCACGAACGTCGTCTTGCCCACGCCGAAGCCACCGGCCACGACGATCTTCGTCGAGGTGAGGCCGGGGCTAGAGCCTGCGAAGTCCACTGAGCACCCTTTCGAGCAAGTTGAGGTCCGGCTTTCCCGCGTCCAGCGCAGGCTGGTGCACGCGGATCAGGCCCTCCGACGCCATGTCGGCGATCAGCACCCGGACCACCCCAAGAGGCTGCCTTAAAAGGGCGGAGATCTCGGCAACCGACCTGACGTTCCGGGTTAGCTGAATGATCGCCTGATACTCCGGACTTAATAGTGAAATGTCTTTATATTCCGAGGTCACGGAGGACACCAAGGCCTCCATGGCGAACTTCATCCGTGGGGCCGTGCGGCCCCCTGTCACGGCATAGGGCCGGACAAGGGAGCTCGGCTTCTGCGGACGCGGAGCCGACGGATGCGGCGGAGTGCTATCACCAGCCCAACCCTGACCTGACATCATGATCTTCTCCTGTCGCCGTCCGACTAACGCGGGCGGGACGCCTGCAGCTCGGCGCGCACGGCCGGTGTGAGCACCTGGCCGGCCCGCTCCACGAGCAGCGTCATCTGGTACGCGACCAGGCCCATGTCACAATCGGGCGCGGCGAGCACAGCGAGGCAGGAGCCATCGCTGATGGACATGATCATCAGGAGTCCGCGCTGCATCTCGATGACGGTCTGGGTGACCATACCGCCTTCGAACACACGAGCCGCGCCCTGCGTCAGGCTGATCACACCCGAGGCGACCGCGGCCAGCTGGTCGGCCCGATCCTTGGGAAAACCCTCGGAGAAAGCCAGCGGCAAGCCGTCGGACGACACCACCACGGTGTGCGCGACTCCAGGCACGTTATTGACGAAATCAGTGATCAGCCAGCTGATGCCACGCGCTCCCTGGCTCAGTTCTCTCATTGCTCCTCCTCATTGTCTTCTCCGCGGGTGAACGCGCGGCCTTGCCGTACCCCCTGCTGGAAGCTGGACAACCGGCTCCGCAAGCGATCGGGAGAGATCTGCGGTGCCGGTGACGTCGCCTGTGGCTCCGCCAGGCTGGCCGTACCGGGAACCAGGTTGGCCTTCGGCACGCGTCGCGGCAGGCCGGAGGCCGTCGTGCCGCCCATGGCCGGCTCGGCGGCGGCCTGCGCGGCCTGCCAGCCGGTGTCGGCGGGCGAGGACCACGTCGAGCCCGCGCCGGACTGACCCGGCACGCGTTGCGGCAGCGACGGCTTGTCCGGCGTCCCGGCGGGCGCGGCGACCGGCGGGGGCGCGGCCGCGGGAGGCACGGGGAGCTGAGCGTAAGGCTGGGCGTAGGGCTGCCCGGCGGGCTGCTGCGGGAGCGGGCCGACCGGCGGCACGGCCGGTATCCCCCCGATCTGCGTCTCCTCCTGCGCGGAGATCTCGGAGTGGTGCTCCAGATCCGGCTTGAGCGGCTCGGGCTCCGGCTCCGGTCTGCGGAACCAGTCGGAGCCGACCGAGGAGAAGATCGGCAGGAAGTCGTCGCTCTGCTCCAGCGGCGAGTTGTTGCGCACCGCCGGCAGCGGGCCGGTCAGGTCCTTGGAGGAGTACTCGCCGGGACCGAACGGGTTGAACGCGCCGCGGCCGTTGTGCGTGAACGGCTCGACGGGCGGGATGGGCGAGTCGGCGAACGACGGCCAGCGCTGCTCGTCGAACCCGTACGCCGGCCGCGGCTCGGCGTCGTAGGACGGCTTGGGCAGCTCGACGAACGGCGACCTGGGCGGCGGCTCCTCGGCCGAGCCGAAGGACGGCCAGCGCGTCTCCTCCGCGGGCGAGGGCGGGGGTGGCTCCGTGGCGAAGGACGGCCAACGCTGCTCGTCCTGCGCGGGGGGCGGCGGCTCGGTGGCGAAGGAGGGCCAGCGCTGCTCGTCCTGCCGCGGCGCCTCCTCGGCGAAGGACGGCCAGCGCTGCTCGCCCGGGGAGGCGGCCGCGGGCGGCTCCTCCGCGAACGACGGCCAGCGCTGCTCGTCGGGCTGCTGGTGGCGCGGCGGCTGCTCCTCGCCGAACGGCGGCCAGTTGCCGCCACCGCCCGGCACGGGCAGCGTGCCCGGCCACTGCGTGTCGACCGGCGCGTCGTCGCGAATGTCAGGAGTGTCGACCGTGGCCTGCGGCGCGGCGTAGACGCCCGAGCCGTTCGTCGAGGACGGCTCCAGCTGGCTCGGGTCGAAGGTGGTGAAGGCTTCGTACTGGCCGCGCTGCTGGGGCACCGAGCCGGCGCCGCCGAGGAGCATGTCGGGCAGCATGACGAGCGCGGCCAGGCCGCCCGCGTCCCGCATCCCGAGCTGGACCCTGATGCCGTGGCGCAGTGCCAGGCGGCCGACCACGAACAGGCCCATGCGGCGCGAGACGGCCACGTCCACCACCGGCGGGTTGGCCAGCCGCCAGTTGGCCTCGGCCAGCTCGTCGGCCGACATGCCGATGCCCAGGTCGGTGATCGTCACCTGGATGCCGCCCTCGATGGGCGAGCTGGTGACCTGGACCTTGCTCTCGCGCGGGGAGAAGGAGATGGCGTTCTCGATCAGCTCGGCGAGCAGGTGCACGGCGTCGGTGACGGCCGGGCCGGCCACCTCGATGCCGGACGGGATCTGGATCTGGACCCGTTCGTAGTTCTCGACCTCGGACAGCGAGGCGCGGGCGATGTCGACCAGCGGCACCGGCTCGCTCCACTTGCGGGCGGCCTCCTGGCCGGCGAGGACCAGGAGGTTCTCGCTGTTGCGGCGCATGCGGGTGGCGAGGTGGTCCAGCCGGAACAGGTTCGCCAGCCGGTTCTCGTCCTCCTCACCCTGCTCCAGGCCCTCGATGAGCTGCAGCTGCCGCTCGACGAGCGTCTGGCTGCGCCGGGAGAGGTTGACGAACATCGAGTTGACGTTGGCGCGCAGCTTGGCCTCGTCGCCGGCCAGCCGGATCGCCTCGCGGTGGACCTCGTCGAAGGCCCGGGCCACTTCCCCGATCTCGTCACGGGTGTTGACGCCGACGGAGGGCACGTCGGGCACCTCGGCGCTGTCCCCGGACTCGCGCAGCAGGCGGACGGTCTCGGGCAGCCGGGTGGTGGCCACCTGGAGCGCCTCGGCACGCAGCCGGCGCAGCGGGCGGACCAGCGAACCGGCCACCCGGGTGGTGATCACCAGGACGAGGAGCAGCAGGACCAGGATGGTCGCACCGGAGATGATGGCGTTGCGCTGCTCGGTGTCGCTCAGGTCCCGGGTGGTGGCCACGATCCTGGTGGTCAGGCCGTCCTCGACCTTGCGCATGGCGTTGGCGGACAGCGAGGTGCTCTCGTACCAGAGCTGGAGGTCACGGCGAGTCGTGATGTCCAGGTCCCTGATGGTCTTGAACTCGCGCAGCTGGGCCAGGGCCCGCTGGCGCATCGCGTCCGCGCGGTCGATCTGCGGGCCGCGCACGCCCTTCTTGTACGCCTGGAGGTCCTGCGGTTTGGCTTCCTGCTCGAAGGCGGTCAGCTCCAGCTGCTGGCTGTTCCAGGAGCCGAGGAAGTCGGACAGGTCGTCATAGTCCAGCCGCCGCTCGATCAGCGCCACGACGAGGATGCCCTGCTGGCGCAGCACCTGTTCGCGGGTCTCGTCGAGGGCGGTCAGCGCGGCCACGTCGCCCTGGAGGGCGTCGTCGCTGATGCCGTCGCCCAGGTCGCCCTGGAGCCTCTCGAGGACCTCGATCAGGGAGGAATAGGTGCGGATGGCGGCCCGGGGCGGCACGCTCGCCTCACCCGCGATCGACCTGCGCAGGCCGTCGAGGCCGGTCAGCCACCGGCGGATCTCGTCGACCTCCCCGATCACGCGGGTGGTGTGGGTGGCGTCGATGGACGTGGTGGCGGCGAGCACACGCTGCTTGGCCGCGTCGGACGCCTCGCGCTGGGTCTTGAGCTGGCTCAGGCGAATGGGACGCCGGCGGTCGGCCATGTACCAGGCGGTGAGCGTGCGTTCCTTGGCGAGCTCGTGCGACAGCGCCGAGGCGCGCTGGACCAGCTCGGCGACCTGGGTCAGCCGGCGGTACTCGGCGCTGGTGCCGATGGCGTTCGCGAGCTGGACGCCGGCGAGGAGCACACCCACGATCGTGGGGATGAGGATCAGCGCCACCAGCCTGGAGCGCACGCGCCAGTTCGCCAGCCGGAACCGTCCGCCTGTGTACTCCCCGGACCTGGTGTGCCTGGGGTTATCCGTCCTCACTGACTCTCGCAACCTCTCGCCGTTACGTGCTCGAAAATCTGACACGCTTGGGGCGCATGGGATTTCTGCGGGCTGGGTAATTGGAACACAACCCGTACCAGACGGCCAACCGTACATATCCCATCAAATACGACCAAACGTGCCCACAAGGTCGCATTTCGCCGCGCGCGTTTTCAGGCGGGCCGAAAGGAGTCTCGCTCCACCGGCGCCGCGTGCTTGACCATCAGGTGACGGGTCACCGAATACTCCTGCACCGCCTCCTGGCTCATGTCCTTGCCGAACCCACTGCCCTTGACCCCGCCGTGCGGAGCCTCGCTGGCTATCGGAAGGTGGTCATTGATCCAGGTCACACCCACATCGAGGCGGTGTGAGACCCGCATCGCCCTGGCGACGTCCCGTGACCACACGGACGAGGCCAGACCGTAGCGCGTGTCGTTGGCCAGCGTGACCGCCTCGTCCTCGGTGTCGAACGGCAGGACCACGAGGACGGGACCGAATAGCTCTCCCTGGACGATATCGCTGTTCTGTGACACTTCGTTAACAAGTGTCGGAAGGTAATAGAAGCCGGGTCCGTCGACCGGGGCGCCACCGTGCACGACGCGCCCGCCGGAGCCGGAGACGAAGCCGTGCACCCGGTCGCGGTGGGCCGCCGAGATCAGCGGGCCGACGTCGGTGGCGGGGTCCCACGGGTCTCCCACGGTGATGCCGGCGAGGGTCTGCCTGATGGCCTCCACCGCGTCGTCGTACACCGGCCGGGCCACGTAGACGCGGGTGGCGGCGGTGCAGTCCTGACCGGTGTTGTAGGTGGCGCCCATGGCCACGCCGCGGGCCGTCTCTTCCAGGTCGGCGTCCTCGAAGACCAGCGCGGGCGCCTTGCCGCCGAGCTCCAGGTGCACCCGCTTGAGCGTCTTGGCGGCTCCGCTCATGACGGCCCGGCCGGTCTCCGTCGAGCCGGTGACGCTGACCATGTCCACGCCCGGATCGGTGACCAGCGCCTCCCCCACCTCGGCGTCGCCGGTGACCACCCGCACCAGGCCGGCCGGCGCGCCCGCCTGGACGAACAGCTCGGCCAGGCGCAGCGTGGTGCGGGGCGTCTGCGGGGCGGGCTTGATGACCACCGCGTTGCCCGCGGCGACGGCCGGGCCGAGCTTCCACACGGCCATCACGAACGGGAAGTTCCACGGCGCGATCGAGCCCACCACGCCGACCGGGCGGCGCAGCATGACCGAGGTGTAGCCGCGGCTGAACACCCCGGCGCCCGAGCCGTCGAGCGAGCGCGCGGCCCCGGCGAAGAAGCGCAGGTTGTCGGCCGCGAACGGCAGCTCGCCGTCCCTGAAGACCGCCGCGGGCTTGCCCGTCTCCTCGACCTCCAGCCGGGTCAGCTCCTCGGCGTCGGCCTCGACCAGGTCGGCCAGCCGCAGCAGCACCCGGGCCCGCTCGGCCGGGGTGGCCTGCGACCACTCCTCGAAGGCGGCGCGCGCCGCCCCCACGGCCCGCGTCACGTCTTCGACGGGGGTGTCGGGGATCTTGTCGAAGACGAGTCCCGTCGCGGGGTTGATCAGCTCACGCATCGGACCGCTGCCCCCAAGCTCACGCATCGGACCGCTGTCCCAGCTCCTCGATGAGGTCAGCGGCCTTGCGCAGCCCGTCGAGACCGCGGATCCGCTCACCCTCGGCGGCCAGCCGGGCGCGCAGCTGCTCGTCGCCGAGCAGGCGGTCGAGGGCGCCCGTCAGCTCCTCGTCGGTGAAGGCGTAGGTCGACAGCCGCACGCCGTAGCCGAGCTCGTCCACGCGCTGGGCGTTGTCGTACTGGTCCCAGAACAGCGGCAGCAGGATCATCGGCTTGCCGAAGTGCAGCGCCTCGGTGGTGGTGTTGTTGCCGCCGTGCGTGATGACCAGGTCGCAGAGCGGGATGATCTTCGTCTGCGGCAGGAACTCGGCGCCCCACATGTTGTCGGCCAGCTTGATCTCCTCGTGCAGCGGGCCCTTGGAGACGATGAACTGGTGCGGGGTGGTGGCCAGCACGTCGACCACCCGCTGCATCAGCTCCACGTCGGAGGAGCCGAGCGAGCCGAGCGAGAAGTAGACCAGCGCGCCGCCGGTGCGCGCGAAGGGCAGCTGGAAGTCCTCGTCGGTCTCGCGCACCGAGGAGTCGAGGCGGTGCCAGGTGGGGCCGAGCGGGCGGGCGTCGGTGTAGTCGAGGATCTCCGGGAACACGTAGAGGTTCAGGTCGCCCTCGTGGATGAAGTCGAGGTCGGGCAGCGGCTCGGTGCCCTGCTCGACGCACCACTCGTTGAAGGCGCCCCAGATCTCGCGGTGCGTACGGTCGTACTCGGCGCGGAAGGCGTCCCACTCCCCGCGGTGATCGGCGGGCAGACCCGAGAACACCGGGGCGACGTCCTCGCCGCGCACCTCCAGCGGGTTGCACGACACGATGCGGACGAACTTCTTGCCGGCCGTGAGCAGCGCGGGGAAGGTGATGACGTTGTCCTCGACGATGACGTCCGGCTGGACCCGCTCGATGATCGCCTTGAGCTGCGGCTCGCAGTACTTGGCGCCGTCGATGAGCGAGTCCCAGATGGGCTTGGTCACCGTTTCGAGCTGCTCCAGCGTGCTCTTGCGGTATTCCGGGGCGGTCTCGCGGATGAAGTCCTTCCAGAACTGTCCCGCGTCCTGCTCCTCGTCGCCCTCGGCGGGCGGCGCCAGGTCGACGAGGTCCTCCTCGAAGCCGAGCGCTTCGAGCTTGCCCTTCCACGAGGCCTCGGCGGCGAAGACGACGCGGTGACCGCGGCGACGGAGAATGTCGCCGATGCCGATGCTGTTGTTCGTGGGCCCGTAGGCGCTTTCCGGCATGAACAGGATGGTGAGGGACATCACGCGCTCCGAGGTGGCATCAATTTGAAGGGGAATTCAAATACTCATCTAGCGGGCCGGTCAACTTCAAGGCACTATGGTCACGGCTTCCTGAACGGCAGACGAACAAGGCGGTGAGTGTGACCCAGCGAAAGAGCCGTAGCGACCGGCGCATCGACCTGATCGAGGCGGCCCGGCGGGCCATCATCCGTCACGGCATCGACCGCGTCCAGCTCTCCCATGTGGCCGAGGAGGCGGGGCTTACCTCGGGCGCCGTGCTGTATCACTATCCCGACCTCAGCGAGCTGCTGGTCGAGGCGCAGCACGCCGGGATGGAGCGGTTCTACGAGCAGCGGATGCGTCAGCTCTCGGCGCTCACCGACCCGGCGGAGAAGCTGGTCATGACGATCAGGTCGGGGCTGCCGACCGGTCCGCTCGACCCCGACGTCCGGCTGCTCAACGAGCTGGGCGGGGCGGCGGGGCGCAGCCGGGTCTACGGCGTGCTGCTCACCTCGCTCTATGACCGGCAGGTGTCGATGTACCAGTCGATCCTGGACACGGGGGCCGCGCTGGGCGTCTTCACGCTGAGCTCCGACTCGCTGACGATCTCGCGCAACCTGGTGGCCCTGGAGGACGCCTACGGTTACCGGATCACCGCCCGGCACCCGGTGATAGGTCCGCAGGAGGCGGCCGAGCTGATCCTCTCCTACGCTCGCACGGCGACGGGCCACGGCCTGGCTCATTGAGCCGTTCCCTGGCCCGCCGGGATGATGACGGCTTCGTCGTGCCGCCAGTGCAGCTTGACCTTGGCGCCCTGGCGCACGGCGCTGGCTCCCTGCACGGCCACCAGGACCGGCTTGACGCGGCCGGGCAGCTCGACCGAGATGTGGGAGACGCCGCCGTAGAAGCTGACGTCGAGCACGGTGCCCACGAGGCCGTGCGCGGCGGTCTCGTCGCGCAGCTCGATCTTCTCGGGGCGGACGCCCAGGAGCGCCTTGGCGCCCGTTTCCAGCTCCTCCAGCGGGGTGCCGGGCAGCAGGCCGAAGTCGTCGGTCCTGAGGGCCTCGGCGTCGCCGGCCGTACCCTCGAACAGGTTGTTGGCGCCGACGAAGTCGGCGACGAAGGGGGTGCGGGGCCGCTCGTAGAGCTCGACGGGCTGGTCCACCTGGCGCACGCCGCCGCGCTCGAAGACCGCGATGCGGTCGGCGAGTGACATGGCCTCCTCCTGGTCGTGGGTGACGACCACGAAGGTGATGCCGACCTCGTGCTGCAGCCGCTTGAGCTCCAGCTGCATGTCGGCGCGGACCTTCTTGTCCAGCGCGGAGAGCGGCTCGTCGAGCAGGAGCAGGCGCGGGCGCTTGACGATGGAGCGGGCGAGCGCGACGCGCTGGCGCTGGCCGCCGGACAGCTGGGCGGGCTTGCGGCCGCCGAGGTCCGTCAGCCCGACGGTCTCCAGCACCTCGCCGACGCGCTGCTTGATCTCCTGACGCGGCAGCTTCTCGCACTCCAGGCCGTAGGCCACGTTCTTGGCCACGGTCATGTGCGGGAACAGCGCGTACGACTGGAACATCAGGCTGATCGGCCGCCGGTTCGGCTGCTTGCCGAGCAGGTCCTCGCCGTCCAGCGTCACCGTGCCGCCGTCGGGCGTCTCGAACCCGGCCAGGATGCGCAGCAGCGTGGTCTTGCCGCAGCCGGAGGGGCCCAGCAGGGCGAAGAACTCACCCTGGCGGATCTCCAAGGAGACCCCGTCGAGCGCGGTGACGTCACCGAACCGCCGGGTGATCCCGTCAATCTTCAGCACGTGACACACTCCTCATGGTCGAGTCCGCCTCACCTTGCATCCTGAGGTCCGCACGTGGTCCTCCAGGTGTCCGGTTCGGCTCCCTCTCCCCGATCTTGGTCATCCGCTGGCCCACGATCACCGCGGTGAAGCTCACCAGGAGCAGGATCGCGGCCAGCGCGTTGATCTTCGGGGTCACCCCGAAACGGATCATCGAATAGATGACGATCGGCAGCGTCTGCTCGTTGTTGCCGATCGTGAAGAAGGCGATGACGAACTCGTCCAGCGACAGCGTGAAGGCCAGCAGCGCGCCCGCGATGATGCCGGGCGTGAGCTGCGGCAGCGTCACCTTCATGAACGTGACGACCGGGCCCGCCCCGAGGTCGCGCGAGGCCTCCTCCAGCGAGGTGTCGGTGTTCGACAGCCTGGTACGCACCACCGCGGCGACGAACGCCATCGAGAAGACGCCGTGCGCGAGGATCACCGAGTAGAGCCCCAGCGTGAGCTGGATCATCCCGTAGAAGACCAGCAGCCCGATGGCCAGCACCAGGTCCGGGAGCACGGCGGGCATCAGGGCGAGCGCGTCGAGCGTCTTCGACCGGGTGTACCTGGCCAGGCCGACGGCCAGCAGCGTGCCGAGCACGGTCGCGACGACGGTCGAGCCCGCGGCCACGATGAGCGTGTTGACCACGCCGTCCCTGATGCGCTCGTCCTGGGCCAGCTCGCCGTACCACTTGAGGCTGAAGCCCTCATAGGTGTAGGCCGACCGGCCGGAGTTGAACGACATCACGACGAGCACGACGATCGGCGCGTACAGGAAGACGTACGTCGCCCAGAACGGGACGTGCAGCCACTTCGCCCTACGCACGACGGGCCACCCACGACTGCGCGATCAGCAGCACCACCAGGACCGCCACGAGGGCCAGCGTCAGCGCGGAGCCGAAGGGCCAGTCGCGCGCCGACAGGAACTCGGTGCGGATCAGGTTGCCCACCATGACCGACTTGCCGCCGCCGAGCATCTCGGGGATGACGAAGTTGCCGAAGCTGGGCACGAACACGAACAGGCACCCGGTCAGCACGCCCGGCACCGTCAGCGGCAGCGTCACCTTGCGGAACGTGCTGAACGCCGAAGCGCCCAGGTTCGCCGACGCCTCGCGCAACTGCGGGTCGAGCCGCTCGATCGCCGCGTAGAGCGGCAGCACCATCAGCGGCAGGTAGGAGTAGAGCAGCCCGAGGATGATGGCGCCCTGGTTGTAGAGCAGCTCGTACGGCCCCAGGCCGAGCGCCTTCAGCCCCGAGTTCAGCAGGCCGGGACCGTTGAGCAGGATGATCCAGGCGTAGACGCGGATGATGAAGTTCGTCCAGAACGGCAGCACGACGGCGACCAGCGCGATCGTCTTCCACTTGCGTGGCAGCTGCGCGATCAAGTAGGCCGTCGGGTAGCCGAGCAGCAGCGCGAGCAGCGTCGTGAGCCCCGCGATCTTCAGGGAGGTGCCCAGCACGCTGAGGTAGAGCGGGTCGATCAGGCGGCTGAAGTTCTCGCCGGTGACCTCGTAGACGACACCGCCGAACCGGCCGCGCTGGAAGAGCGTGTAGCTCAGCACCAGCACCAGCGGCACCAGCAGGAGCACGACCAGGTACGTCAGGCCGGGTGACAGGAAAACGAACGCGCCCAGCCGGCGTCCTCTGGAAGGGGACACCGGCCGGGATTCAGCTTCAGACTTCATTCGGCTTCTGACTTCATCCTGCGACTACGACTGCGCCCTGATCTCGGTCGCCAGGCGGGTGTACTTCACCGACGCCTGGCCCAGGTCGATGAGCGACTCACCGTTCAGCAGCTCGGCCGGCTTGATGTCCAGCAGCGAGCCCTTGGCGATCTCCACCTTGTCCATGGCGGCCTTGTTGGGCACCTTGTAGTTGATGTTGACGGCGGCCCAGCTGTGGATCTCGGGGTCGAGGATGTAGTTGATCAGGGCGTGCGCCGCCTCCTTGTTCTTGGAGGACTTCATGATCACCATGGTGTCCACCCAGAGGTCGCTGCCCTCCTTCGGCACCACGAACTTGATGTTCTGCTTCTCGCTCGTGGTCGGGCACCAGCCGTCCCACGCCTCGACCATGACCGCCTCGCCGGAGGTGAGCTTGTCGCCGAAGGTCGTGTCGTCGTAGCCGAGCAGGTGCGGCTTGGCCGCGACGAGGAGCTCCTTCGCCTTGGCGATCTCGGCGTCCTTGTCGGTGTTGACCGAGTAGCCGAGCGCCTTGAGGGCGGGCAGGGCCAGCCAGCGCTCGGTGGTCATCATGGTGACCTTCTTGTCGGCCCACGCCGGGGGCTGCAGGAGGTCCTTCCAGCTCGTCGGCGGCGTCTTCACCAGGTCGCTGCGGTAGCAGATGCCGGTCGTACCCCAGGTGTAGGGCACCGAGTACTTGTTGCCCTTGTCGTAGGACAGCTGGGTCGCCTCGGGGTAGAGGTTCGACAGGTTCGGGATCAGCTCGGGGTGGATCGGCTCCAGCAGGCCCTGCTCGTTGAGCGCCTGGGCGTACTGTCCCGACACGAACGCCACGTCGATGCCGCTGTCACCACCGGTGGTCAGCTTGGTCATCGCGGTCTCGTTGGTGTCGTGGATCGCGATCTTCAGCGGGAACTTGAGCTTGTCCTTGACCTTCTGCGGCAGCTCCTTGGGCGTGTATCCGTCCCACACCGTCACGTTGACCGACTGCTTCGACAGGTCGGCGTTCGGGTTGAGCTGGTCGGCTGTCGCCGCCGGCGCCGCGCCTGCGTTGGTCGACTCACCGCCGCACGCCGCGGCGGCGAGCGCGAGGCCGGCCACCGCTATGGCGGCCGGAAGACGACGGGTGAACCGGGTTCGGAACACGGCCGCTACTCCTTCAAGGTTCCGGTGGATGAGGGGTCGCGCGACCAACCGGGCACGGCAGACCAGACGAGGAGTGTTGCAGCAGAAATCAACATGAGCAAGACTTTTGCGGACACTGTTACCTGGATGTTTGGTATTCCTGTTGAACATGAATTCAATTTGGAGGCGGTTGCTCTCTCTCGGTGAGAAGCCCCTCACATCACGAGATCGCGGCGTCTCCGCGGCGCTCGTGACGGCGCTGGGGGAAGGGGATGACGTGCCGCCGCCGTTCGCGGTCCGCCGCTTCTCCGCGCTGCCCAGCCTCTCGTACGAGGCTGGGGATCTCGACACTGGGGTGCCGGTCGAGCGGGATTTCGGCGCGCATGTCGACCAGACGAATTATTCGGTGGTCGTGGCCGATCGGGTGGTCGTCAAGTGGCTGACGCCGCCGGCGGCGCTGCCGCATCCCGCTCCCGAGCTGCTCGCCCACCTGGCCGGGGCCGGGTTCCGTGACACGGCTCCGCCGTACGCCGCTGTGACCCGGCTGGACGAGGCGGGCGAGACGCTGCTCGCGCTGGTCACGGGCTACCTGCCGGAGGCCAGGGACGGCTGGGAGTGGTGCGCCGACGAGGCCGCTTCCGGCCGCACCGCATTCGCGGAAGCCCTCGGCCGCCTGGCCGCCGACCTCCACCTGGCGCTCTCCACTTTCCCACCCCCCTCCATCGTCGCCACTCCCCCAACCGTTACACCGATTTTCGGACCGGCGGAAAGAGCCGAGCAGGCGCTGGCCGAGGCCCTCGCCCTGACGGACGGCGCGGACGGCGCGTGGCTGGCCGGCCGGGCCGACGTCCTCAGAGCCGAGCTGGCCCCGCTGACCAGGCCGATCAGCACGCCGCTGATCCGCATCCACGGCGATCTGCACGTCGGCCAGATCCTGCGGTGGCGCGACGGTTACGCCGTGATCGACTTCGACGGCAACCCCACCGTCGCGCAGGCCGCGCCGTACCAGCCGGCGGCCAGGGACCTCGCCCAGCTCGCCACCAGCCTGGAGCACGTCGCCCAGGTGGCGATCAAGCGCCGCGGCACCCCGCCGCGCCAGGCGCTCGACTGGGCCGGCGCGGCCCGCGAGCTCCTGCTGGCCGCCTACCGGAACCGGCTGGCCGAGTGCGGGCGGCCGAACCTCCTGGACGAGTCGCTGCTGCGCCCGTTCGAGATCGAGCAGGAGTGCCGGGAGCTGGTCTACGCCGCCCGCCACCTGCCCCGCTGGCGCTACGCCCCGATGGGCGTCCTGCGCGCCCGCTATCCCGAGAAGACCCCGTGAACCCCGAGCCGTGCCAGGCAGACACTTCTGAGGAGACCCCGTGAATTCCGAGCTCTACCTGGCCGATCTGGAGGCCAAGCCCGCGGCCCTCGCCACCCTCGCGGACACCCTGGCGGCGGGCGATCCGTTCGAGGGACTGCCGGACGGTGTCCGGCGGGTGCTGTTCCTCGGCATGGGCAGCTCCCGCTACGCCGCCGGCGTGGCCGCGCTCCGCCTGCGCGCGGCGGGCATCGACGCCTACGCCGACTACGCCTCGGCCGCCGCGTCGTACCCCGCCGGCCCGGAGACGCTCGTGGTGCCCATCTCGGCGACGGGTACCAGCCGCGAGACGCTCGACGCGGTGGCCCGCTACGCGGACGGCCCGTCGTTCGTGGCGGCGCTCACCAACCATCCCGGCTCGGCTCTCGCGCAGGCGGCCGACCTGGTCGTCCCCATGCACGCGGGCGAGGAGCGGGGCGGGGTGTCCTGCCGTACGTTCCAGCACACGCTCGCCCTGCTGCTCGCGCTGGAAGCCCGCCTCACGGGCGACGGGCGCGACCTGGCCGGCCTCGTACGACGCAGCGCCGAAGCGTCGGCCGACCTCCTCGACCGCAGGCAGGAGTGGCTGCCCCTGACGCTGGAGCTGCTGGACGGCCCGGACGGCGTCTACACCATCGCGCCCGTGGAGCGCCTGTCGTCGGCGGAGCAGTCGGCGCTGATGTTCCGCGAGGGTCCGCGCCGGCCGGCCGACGCCTGCGAGACGGGCGACTGGGCCCACGTGGACGTCTACCTCACCAAGACCCTCGACTACCGCGCGCTGCTCTTCCGCGGCTCCGGCTACGAGGACCAGGCCATGGACTGGGTGCGGCAGCGTGGCTCGACGGTCGTCACGGTCGGCGGGGATCTCGTCGGCGGCGATCTTCTCGGCGGGGATCTCAAGGACGCCACGGCCGCCATCCGCTACGCGCACGACGGCGACGCGGACGTGGCGCTGCTGACGGAGACGCTGGTGGCGGAGCTGGTGGCCGCCGACTGGTGGTCGGCCGTGTCGTGAAGGGTCAGGGGCGTCCTGAAAGACGGTCAGCGTCCCTAAAAGGCCGTCAGCGGGTGCCGTAGGCGGCGCGGGCGTTCAGCGCGTGCTCGACCAGCGTGATGAGCGAGTCCTTGACCGCCTCGCGGGCCCGCGCGTCGGTGCGCATGATCGGGATGTGCGGCGAGAGCGTGAGTGCCTCCCTGACCTCGCTCTCCACGTGCGCGAACTGCCCGTCCCACCCGTTGAGCCCGACGACGAACGGCAACCCGGCTTCCTCGAAGTAGTCGATCGCGGGGAAGCTGTCGGCCAGCCGCCGGGAGTCCACCAGGACCACGGCCCCGATCGCCCCCCGCACGAGGTCGTCCCACATGAACCAGAACCGGTGCTGTCCCGGCGTACCGAACAGGTAGAGGATCAGATCACGGTCGAGCGACACACGCCCGAAGTCCATCGCCACGGTGGTGGTCGTCTTGCCCGGCGTGTGCGCGAGGTCGTCGATGCCCGCCGAGGCGTCCGTCATCACCGCCTCCGTCGTCAACGGCATGATCTCCGACACCGCGCCGACGAAGGTGGTCTTGCCCACGCCGAACCCACCCGCGACGACGATCTTCGTCGAGGTGAGCCCGCTAGAGCCTGCGAAGTCCACTGAGCACCCTTTCGAGCAGGCCCGCGTCAGGGATGCCCGCCTCGAGCTGCGGCTGGTAGACGCGTACCAGCCCTTCCGACTCCATGTCGGCGATCAGCACCCGCGCCACCCCGAGGGGGATCCGCAGCATGGCCGACACCTCGGCCACCGAGCGGACCTGCCGGCACAGCTCGCTGATCGCCCGGTATTCCCGGGTGTAGGCCATACCGAGCCGCATCGAGGTCGATGAGGAGACCAATGCCTCCATGGCCAGGCCACCGCGTGGGGCGGTCCGGCCGCCCGTGACGGCGTACATCCGGACCAACGAGCTGCGCTCGGGCTCCGGTCCGCGGTCGTCCCACGCTGCCAACAGTCCGCTCCCATCACCAGGTTCGCGCGGCCGAGAGTTCCGCGCGGACGGCGGGCGTGAGCACTTGCCCCGCGCGCTCGACCAGAATCGTCATCTGGTAGGCCACCAGGCCCATGTCGCAATCGGGTGCGGCCAGCACCGCCAGGCACGAACCGTCACTGATGGCCATGGCCAGGAGCAGCCCGCGGTCCATTTCGATGAGGGTCTGGGTGACTCCGCCGCCTTCGAAGACGCGCGCGGCGCCCTGGGTGAGGCTGATCAGCCCCGCCGCGATGGCCGCGAGCTGGTCGGCGCGGTCCTGGGGGAATCCCCGCGAGATGGCCACCGGCAGCCCGTCGGCGGAGACCACCACCGTGTGCGCGACGCCGGGCACCTGCTCCACGAACCCGCTGACCAGCCAGTTCAGGTCCCTGGCCGCCTGGCTCAGGTTCTTCATCATCATTCCTCCTCTAATTCTTCGCGGCCCTTGCGCACGCCCTGCTGGTAGCTGGCGAGCCTGCTGCGCAACCGGTCGGGCGAGACCGGCGGCGCCTGCGCGGGCGTCGGCGGGGGCGCGGCGGAGCCGGGCACGAGGTTGGCCTTCGGCGTCCGCTTGGGCAGTCCGGATGTGGTCGTCCCGCTCTGCGCGGGTTCGCCGATCGCTCCCGCCGCCTGCCATCCGGTGTCGGCCGGGGAGGTCCAGGCGGGGTCGCGCTGGTCCGGCGTCGGCGTCGCCTTGGTGAACCAGCTCGACTCGAAGGTGTCGTAGAACTCGTTGTCGGCCTGTACCGGTGGGAAGGCCAGACCGGGCATCGGCACCTCCACCGAGTGCGTGTGCTGTGAGCTGAACCACGACGCCGAATCGAGCGGCTGGTCGAACGCGGGGTCGTACGACGGGTGGCCGAGGCCGGGCATCGGCGGTGTGGCCTGCATCGGCACCTGGATGAACGGCGGCTCCGGCGGCTCCACCGGCCCGGGGACCGAGGTGAGCAGCATCTCGGGGATCAGCACCATGGCGGTCAGGCCGCCGGTGTCCTGGGGGCGCAGCTGCACCCTGATGCTGTGCCGCAGCGCGAGCCGGCCGACCACGAACAGGCCCATCCGCCGCGAGACCGAGACGTCGACCACCGGCGGGTTGGCCAGCCGCCAGTTGGCCTGGGCCAGCTCCTCCGGTCCCATGCCGATGCCGTGGTCGGTGACCGAGACCATCAGCCCGCCGCCGTCGATGTGGCTGCTGGAGATGATGACCTTGGTGTCGCGCGGGGAGAACGAGACCGCGTTCTCCACCAGCTCGGCGAGCAGATGCACAACGTCGCTGACCGCCTGGCCGGCGATGGCGGCCGCCGACTGCACCTGGACGCTGACCCGGTCGTAGCTCTCGACCTCGCCGAGCGAGGCGCGTACGACGTCCATCAGCTCGACGGCCTCGCTCCACTTGCGTGCCGCCTCCTGACCGGCCAGGACCAGCAGGTTCTCGCTGTTGCGGCGCATGCGGGTGGCCAGGTGGTCGAGCAGGAACAGGTCGCCGAGCCGGGTGTCGTCGCGCTCGCCGCGCTCCAGCCGCTCGATCAGCGTGAGCTGCCGCTCGACCAGGGTCTGGCTGCGCCGCGACAGGTTGACGAACATCGCGTTGACGTTCGAGCGCAGCCGCGCTTCGTCGCCGGCCAGCCGTACGGCCTCGCGGTGCACCTCGTCGAAGGCCCGCGCGACCTCGCCCACCTCGTCCTTGGAGAAGATGCCGATCGGCGGCACCTCGGCGTTGAGCGCGCCGTCGCGCGACTCGCGCAGATGCTGGACGAACTCCGGCAGCCGCCGCCCGGCGATCTCCAGCGCCTCGCCGCGTAGCCGGCGCAGCGGGCGGACCAGCGATCTGGCCACCCCCGTGGTGATCAGCAGGACGGCGATGAGCAGCGCGAGCACGGCGCACGCGATGACGAGGGCGCGCTGCCGCTCGTCGGCGCTCAGCGCCTCGCTGCGGGTCACGATGCCGGCCGCCTGGCGCTGCTCGACCTTGCGGAAGGAGTCGACGACGACGTTGCCCGCGTCGTACCACTCCTTGGCGTCGTCTCCAGGACTGGCCTGGTCGAGCCCGCGCAGCGGCAGCCCGGCCGTGGCCCGGATCAGCACCAGCTCGCGCAGGAACAGCATGCGGTCGGCGGGCCTGCCGTTGACGGTCTCGTCGAAGAAGCGGCGCTCCTCGGCGGTGGCCTCGTCGCCGAAGCTCTTGCGCTCGTTGCGCTCGCGCGACAGCTCGCCGAGGAAACGCTTGAGCTGTTCCTGGTCAAGGCTCCCCTCGACCAGGCCGGTGGTGACCAGCGCCTGCTGGAGCGAGACGCTCTCCTTGGCCTGGGCCAGCGAGTCGAGCATGCGGGTCTGCCGGAACAGCTCGTCGTCCTGGCTGCCCTTGATCAGCTCGTTGTGCACCGACAGCAGCTCATTGATCACCGTGGTGTAGAGCTCGACGCAGGCACCGGGCAGCAGCTCGGCTTCGAGCGCCTGCTCGCGCAGGCCGGCCAGGTCGTTCAGGCGGCTCAGCATGTTCTCGATCTGGTCGGCGGTACGCCCGGTGACGTCGCCCACCAGCTGCTCGGCGCTGGCCCGTACCTCCGTGGTGGACTGGTCCACCTGGTCCATCTGGTTGCGCACGGCGGCCAGCCCCGTCACGGGCCGGCCCCTGGCGATGAACCACGAGGTCCTGGCGCGCTCGCCGGCGACCAGGTGGGTGAGCGCGCCGACCTGCTGGGACAGCTGCGCCAGCCGGTTGGTACGGGTGTAGTCACCGGCGGCGCCTATCGAGGCGAACACCTGGAAGCCGCCGAGCAGGACGGCGGCGGCGGTCGGGATGACGATGAGGGCGACCAGCCGCGCCCGGACGCGCCAGTTGCGCAGACGCCAGTTCGCCTCGTCCGCCTGCCGTTCACCCAACTGAGTACTCACCGAACGCAACCTCTCGCCCGAATCGGCGTATATGAAGGGCGCCTGAGGCCCCTGGGAAAATCAGCAAGTGCCGGTAATTGGAACACATACCTACCAGCTCGGCCAAGCGAACATAAGGCCACAAAAGTTGAGTTGTGTGGCACATGGGGCGAGAACCTGGAGCCCCATTTATGCCGACCATTGGCCGAGAAATATTCCAATAACTGAACAAGTGTCCGCTTGTGGGCGTTTGTACCGTTCCAGGGCTGTAACACCGGAGAAGCACAGATGTCTCCTAAAGGTCACGGCGTTGAGATTTGCGTTATCCAAGACATAGGTTGAGGCCCGTCAAAGCGAGGAGGCGAGTGTGGCGGTTTCTCCCGACAGTGCGGCCATCGAAGTCGACGGGCTGTGGAAGATCTTCGGCCCAAAGGCGGAAAGGGTCCTGGAGTGCGATGACAGGTATCTCGAACCCGCCGCGCTGAGAGAGAAGACCGGTTGCACAGCCGCAGTCAGAGATGTCAGTTTCGAGGTACGGCCCGGCGAGGTGTTCGTCGTCATGGGCCTTTCCGGAAGTGGTAAATCCACCCTGGTCCGCTGCCTCACCAGGCTCATCGAGCCGAGTGCGGGCGAGGTCAGGATCGACGGCGAGGACATCGGCCGCGCCACCCCCGCCCGCTTACGCGAGATCCGCCGCCACCGGGTCAGCATGGTGTTCCAGCACTTCGGTCTGCTCCCCCACCGGCGGGTGATCGACAACGTCGCCTACGGCCTGGAGGTCCAGGGCATCGCCAAGGCCGCCCGGCACGCGCGGGCCGGGGAGATCCTCTCCCTGGTCGGCCTCGACGGGCACGCCGACGCCTACCCCGACCAGCTGTCCGGCGGCATGCAGCAGCGGGTCGGCCTGGCCCGCGCGCTCGCCGTCGACCCTCGGGTGATGCTCTTCGACGAGCCGTTCAGCGCGCTCGACCCGCTGATCCGCCGCGACATGCAGGCCGAGGTGATCCGCCTGCACCGCGAGGTCGGCAAGACGATGGTGTTCATCACCCACGACCTGTCCGAGGCGCTCAAGCTGGGCGAACGCATCGCGATCATGCGGGCCGGGTCGATCGTGCAGTTAGGCACGCCGGAGGAGCTGGTGGGCGCGCCGGCCGACGACTACGTGGCCGACTTCGTCCGCGACATCCCCAGGAGCCACGTGCTCACGCTGCGCTGGATCTGCCGCCCGCCCGAGCCCGGTGAGCCCCTCGACGGGCCGGTCCTGCCCGCGCGCACGGTCATCAAGGACGCGATCGGCGCCATGTCGTCCTCCTCCCGGCCCATCCGGGTCGTCGACGGTGACGAACTGGCCGGAGTCGTGGACCGGGTGGACATGCTCACCTTCCTCGCGGGGCAGGACGCGGCGAGCGCCGTACAGGCGAGCGCATGAGCACCACGGCCGTCACGGCTCCCTCCAGGCTGCGTGTGCCCAGGTGGGCGGTGCCGGCGGGGATCGCGGTGCTGTTCGCCGTCGCCTATCTCCTCTTCCGCGGCACGGGAACGCTCCCGCATGACAAGTCGGCGCCGCAGTTCCTGGCGCTCACCGACCTGCGCGAGTGGATCGACGACCACCGCAACTCCAACCCGCTGTTCCTGTACTTCCTGAACTACATCCGGATCTTCGTCGGCTCGGTCTACACGGCCTTCCAGACCGGGCTGTACGCGCTCGGCTGGCCCGGACTCATCGGCGTGATGGGCGCGCTGGCCTGGCTGGCGGGCGGGTGGCGGATCGCGCTGCTGGCGGTCGCCGGGGTCGGCTCGTTCGGCGTGCTCGGGCTCTGGCAGTCGAGCGTCGACACGCTGGCCCTGGTCGCCGCCTCGGTGCTGCTGTCGCTGGCGATCGGGATCCCGCTGGGCGTCTGGGCGGGGCTCTCGCCACGGGTACGCAGGGCGATCACGCCGGCCCTCGACGTCATGCAGATCATGCCGACATTCGCCTATTTGGCGCCGCTGGTGCTGTTCTTCCACATCGGCGCGCCCGCCGGCGCCATCGCGACGATGATCTACTCGATCCCGCCGGCCATCCGCATCACCGCGCTGGCCATCGAGCAGGTCTCCCCCACCGCCGTCGAGGCGTCGTCGTCGCTGGGCGCCACGGGCCGCCAGACCCTGTTCAAGGTCTACCTGCCGCTGGCCAGGTCGACGATGGCGCTGGCGGTCAACCAGACCATCATGATGGCGCTGTCGATGGTCGTCATCGCGAACCTCATCTCGGCGCCTGGCCTGGGCGGCGACATCATCCGGGGCCTGTCGCGCGCCCAGGTCGGCATCATGCTCCCGGCCGGGATCGCGATCGTCGTCATGGCGGTGGTGCTGGACCGGATGCTGGTCGCGCTCGCCAGAAAAGACCCACACCGCCGAATCGGCCGAGTCCAGCTGATCATTGCCGCCGCGCTGGCCGCCGCAGGGCTGGCCCTGACGCCGCTGCTGCCCGCCGAGTGGCCCGAGGGCTGGACGGTCAACTTCGTCGTCCAGGTCAACGATGCGGTGCACTGGGCCGAGACCAGCTGGTACGGCGTCACGACGTTCGTCAAGGACGTCACCACCGATCTCCTGCTCAACCCGCTGGAAGGCCTGCTCACCTCGGCGCCGTGGTGGCTGATCGCCGCCGCCGCACTGCTCCTGGCCTGGTGGGTGAGCGGGGTACGACCGGCGCTCACGGCGCTCGGCTGCCTGCTGGCGATCGCGCTGCTCGGCATCTGGGAGCACGCCATGCAGACGCTCACCACCGTCGCGGTCGCGGTGCTCGTCACCCTGGTCATCGGCCTGCTGCTGGGCGTGGCGGCCGCGCGGTCATCCCGGTACTCGGCCGTACAGCGCCCGATACTCGACGCCGCGCAGACCATGCCGGCCTTCGTCTACCTGCTGCCCGCGCTCGCCCTGTTCGAGACGACCAGGTTCACCGCGATCTTCGCCTCGGTGATCTACGCGGTGCCCCCGGTCGTCCGCCTGGTCGAGGACGGCATCAGGGCGGTGCCCGCGACCGTGGTGGAGGCGGCCACGGCCGCCGGGTCCACCTCGGGCCAGCTCCTGTGGAAGGTGCAGCTGCCGATGGCCCGCCGGGCGATCCTGCTGGCCGCCAACCAGGGCATCGTGATGACGCTGGCCATGGTCGTCGTGGGCGGCCTGGTCGGGGCCGGCGCCCTCGGCTACGACGTGGTCGTGGGCTTCTCCCAGCGGACCGACTTCGGGATGGGGTTCGTCGCCGGCATCGCGACGGTCCTGCTCGGGGTCATGCTCGACCGCATCACGCAGGGTGCCGACAGGCGCCCTTCCCCCCAAAGAAGGAAAAGCACATGAAGATTCGCCTGCTCGCAGGCCTTCTCGCGCTCGGGCTCGCGGCAGCGGGATGCGGCGGCGCCAAGGTCGAAGAACCTTCCAGCTCCGCCGCGCCCCAGGCCAAGGGCAGCGCCTCGAGCGCCGGAACCGTCAAGATAGCGATCAATCCGTGGGTGGGCTACGAGGCCAGCGCCAACGTGGTGGCGTACCTGCTGAAGAACGAGCTCCACTACGACGTCCAGCTCCCGGAGATCAAGGAGCAGCTCGCCTGGGAGGGCTTCGAGACCGGCGACGTGGACGTCATCATCGAGAACTGGGGTCACCCGGATCTGGCGAAGAAGTTCATCGAGGAGAAGAAAGTCGCCATGTCGGCCGGTTCGACCGGCAACAAGGGCGTCATCGGCTGGTATGTGCCCAAGTGGATGGCCGACAAGTATCCGGACATCACCGACTACAAGA
Organism: Nonomuraea sp. NPDC049158; assembly: GCF_040648335.1. Taxonomy (NCBI): domain Bacteria; kingdom Bacillati; phylum Actinomycetota; class Actinomycetes; order Streptosporangiales; family Streptosporangiaceae; genus Nonomuraea; species Nonomuraea sp. NPDC049158. The sequence continues at coordinate 818,147 of NZ_JBEZDM010000001.1, read as the reverse complement.
ACCTGAACAAGTACGCCGGCCTGTTCAAGACGTCGGAGTCCGGCGGCAAGGGCCAGCTCCTCGACGGCGACCCCAGCTACGTCACCAACGACGAGGCCCTGGTCAAGAACCTCAAACTGGACTTCAAGGTGGTCACAGGCGGCAGCGAGGCGGCCCTGCTCAAGTCGGCGACCCAGGCGCAGGAGCAGAAGAAGGCGCTGCTGTTCTACTTCTGGACGCCGCACTGGCTCTTCGACAAGGTCGACCTCGTCCGCGTCAACCTGCCCGCCTACACCCAGGGCTGCGACAGCGACGCCAAGAAGGTCGCCTGCGACTACGCGGAGCTGGACCTGGACAAGATCGTGAGCAAGAAGTTCGCCGACACGGGCGGCAAGGCCTACGACCTGGTCAAGAACTTCAGCTGGACCAACGAGGACCAGAACGCCGTCGCCAACGACATGACCAACGCGGGCATGACCGGCGAGCAGGCCGCCAAGAAGTGGGTCGAGGCCAACACCGCCAAGTGGCAGGCGTGGATCCCCAAGTAACCGTTTGAACCCCTCTTGACCGCGGCCCCCGGCGGGCCGCGGTCGTGGAGCCTCTCATGCCTCACACGCGTACCAAGACGATCGCCGGGCCGCTGATGGCGGCCCTGTTGCTGACGGCCTGTTCCAGCGGGGCGCCGTCGCCCGCCGCCGCGGCCAAGGGCACGGTGCACATCGACGTGCACGGCTGGGTGGGTTACGAGGCCCAGGCCGCCGTACTGGCCTACCTGCTCGAACACGAGCTGGGATACAAGGTCCAGAAGCGCAAGATGAAAGAGGAGGACTCCTGGAAGGGCTTCGAGACCGGCCAGGTCGACGTGATCGTCGAGAATTGGGGGCACAGCGATCTTAAGAAGGAGTACATCGAGGACAAGAAGGTCGCGCTCTCCGCTGGTCTCACCGGAAACAAAGGCGTGATCGGATGGTACGTCCCCGAGTGGATGGTCAAGAAATATCCGGACATCACCAACTGGCGAAGCTTGAACAAGTATTCGAGCCTATTTCGGACCGCTAAATCTGGAAATTCCGGTCAGGTACTCGACGGCGACCAGTCGTTCGTCACCAATGACGAGGCGCTCGTGAAGAACCTCGGCCTCGATTACCGGGTCGTCTACTCCGGCAGCGAGGACGCTCTGATCAAGGCGGCACAGGTGGCGACCAAGAACCGTACGCCGGTGCTGATGTATTTCTACGAACCCCAGTGGCTGTTCACCAAGGTCAAACTCGTCAAGATCAACCTGCCTGCCTACTCCATAGGCTGCGACGCCGCCGCCACCAAGGTCGCCTGCGACTATCCGCCGTATCTGCTCGACAAGATCGTGAGCAAGAAGTTCGCCGAGACCGGCGGCCCGGCGTACGAGCTGGTCCGCAACTTCACCTGGAGCAACGACAACCAGAACGCGGTCGCCAGTGACATGATCAACGGCAAGATGACCGCCGACGAGGCGGCCAAGAAGTGGGTCGACGAGAACAAGATCGTGTGGAAGGACTGGATCCCCCGTTGAGGTTCGACTACGTCATCGTGGGCGGCGGGTCGGCGGGGTGCGCCCTGGCCAACCGGCTCAGCGCCGATCCCTCCGTGTCGGTGCTGGTGCTGGAGGCGGGCCGGCCCGACTACTCCTGGGACGTGTTCATCCACATGCCGGCGGCGCTGATGTTCCCCATCGGCAGCCGGTTCTACGACTGGAAGTACGAGTCGGAGCCCGAGCCGCACATGAACGACCGGCGCGTCTACCACGCGCGCGGCAAGGTGCTCGGCGGCTCCAGCAGCATCAACGGCATGATCTTCCAGCGCGGCAACCCGCTGGACTACGAGCGCTGGGCCGCCGATCCGGGCATGCAGAGCTGGGACTACGCGCGCTGCCTGCCGTACTTCAAGCGGATGGAGCACTGCCTGGCCGACCCCGGCTCGGCGTTCCGCGGCGACGACGGGCCGCTGATGCTGGAGCGCGGTCCCGCGAAGGGGCCGCTCTTCGATGCGTTCTTCGAGGCCGTCCAGCAGGCCGGGCACCCGCTCACCGACGACGTGAACGGCTTCCGGCAGGAGGGCTTCGCCGCCTTCGACCGCAATGTCTTCCGGGGCCGCCGGTTGAGCGCCGCCCGCGCGTACCTGCATCCCGTACGGCATCGCCGCAACCTCACGGTCAGGACCCGGGCCTTGGTGGAGAAGGTGGTCTTCGAGGGCACCCGGGCGGTCGGCGTGATCTGCGACGGCCGGCGCATCCCGGCGGGCGAGGTCATCCTGTGCGGCGGCGCCATCAACTCCCCGCAGTTGCTGCAGCTGTCGGGCGTCGGCCCGAAGGCGCTGCTCGAACCGCTGGGCATCGACGTGGTCCACGATCTGCCGGGCGTGGGCGAGAACCTACAGGACCACCTGGAGGTGTACGTCCAGCACGCCTGCGCCGAGCCGGTGTCGCAGCAGCCGTCGCTGGCCCTGTGGCGCCGCCCCTTCATCGGCGCGAACTGGCTCTTCCTGCGCGGCGGCCCCGGAGCCACCAACCATTTCGAGGCCGGCGGCTTCATCCGCTCCAACGACCAGGTCCGCTACCCGAACCTGATGTTCCACTTCCTGCCGATCGCGATCCGCTACGACGGCTCGGCCCCGGCGGGTGGCCACGGCTACCAGGTGCACATCGGGCCGATGTACTCCGACGCCCGCGGCTCGGTGCGGATCAGGTCGGCCGATCCCCGGCGGAAGCCCGCGCTGCGCTTCAACTACCTGTCCACGGAGCAGGACCGGCGCGAGTGGGTGGAGGCCGTCAGGCATGCCCGCGCCATCCTGTCCCAGCCCGCCTGGTCCGGTCTGGACGCCGGCGAGCTCTCGCCGGGGCCCACCGTACAGACCGACGAGGAGATCCTGGACTGGGTGGCCAGGGACGGCGAGACCGCGCTGCACCCGTCGTGCACCTGCAAGATGGGCACCGGCGAGCTGGCCGTCGTGGACCCCGAGACCATGCGCGTGCACGGCCTGGACGGGCTGCGGGTGGTGGACGCCTCGGCCATGCCCTACGTCACGAACGGCAACATCTACGCGCCGGTGATGATGCTGGCCGAGAAGGCGGCCGACCTCGTGCTCGGCAACACGCCCCTGCCACCCGAACCCGTCGAGTTCTACCGCCACACTCCATGATTCCTTGGCCTACCGGTCCAGGCGCTGGTAGAGGCGGACCGACAGGACGAAGAAGACGGCGGTGATCGCCAGCGGCCAGACGATCGCCATCGTCACCGCGTGCTGGGCGACCCACGAGTCGCCGCCCCAGCCGGGATTGCCGAACAGCTCCCTGGCCGCCGCGACGGTCGACGACAGAGGGTTCCACTCGGAGACGGCGCCCAGCCAGCCCGGCATGGTGGCCGGGGCGACGAAGGCGTTCGAGAGAAACCCGATCGGAAACTCCAGCGTCTGGATGACCGTCACCGCCCCCGGGTCCTTGGCCACCAAACCCAGGTACATCCCCACCCACAGCAGGGCGAAGCGCAGCAGCAGGAGCAGCCCCACGGCCCCGAGCGCCCCGCCCGGGCTCGCCGGGCGCCAGCCCACCGCGAAGCCGCAGGCCAGCAAGCCCGCCAGGACCAGCACCGAGTTGAACAGGTCGGCGACGGCCCGGCCGATGAGGACGGCCGAGGGGGCCATCGGCATGGACCGGAACCGGTCGGTCACGCCACGGGAGAGGTCGGTGGTGATCGCGACCATGGTGGCACCGAGTCCGAACAGCATCGTCATGCCGTACATGCCGGGCATGAGGAAGGCGAAGTAGTCGGCTCCCTCCGGCACGTCCACCGCACCGCCGAACAGGTAGCCGAACGCGAGGGTGATCACCACGGGGAACGCGATCCCGAACACGATTGTCATGGGCTGGGCGATCCAGTGGACCAGGTCACGCCGCGCGACCGACCACCCGTCGGCCAGCGCCCAGCGCAGCCGGGTGAGCGGCGGGTCCATTGCCAGTTCAGTCATGTGGGAACTCCTGACGTCGAAGGGTTTCAGGCGGCCGTGAGGCTCAGGAAGACCTCGTCGAGTGTCGGCCTGCGCAGCGCGACGTCCTCGGCCTCGATGCCCGCGGCCGAGAACGCCGTCAGGACCGCCGTGAGCGCCTGAACCCGCTCGCTCACCGGGGCGCTCACATGACGGGTGTCCTCGTCGATCTCGGCGGGCCCGGCGGCCACCCGGCCGACGATGCCGGCGGCCTCGGCCAGCCGGGCCGCGTCCCTGACGACCACGTCGAGCCGGTCGCCGCCGAGCTTGGACTTGAGCTCACCCGGCGTGCCCTCGGCCACGACCCTTCCGGTGTCGATGACCGAGACGCGGTCCGCGAGCCGGTCGGCCTCCTCCAGGTATTGGGTGGTGAGCAGCACCGTGGTGCCGGTGGCGACGAGGGCGCGCACCGCCTTCCACACCTCGCCGCGGCTGCGCGGGTCGAGCCCCGTGGTGGGCTCGTCGAGGAAGAGCACAGGCGGGGAGAGGATCATGCCGGCCGCCAGGTCGAGCCGGCGTCGCATGCCGCCTGAATACTCCTTGACGGGGCCCGGATGCTCCAGGCCGAACGCGTCCAGCAGCTCGGTGGCCCGCCTTCTGGCCGCGCTTGCGTCCAGGTGGTAGAGGCGGCCGAACAGCTCCAGGTTCTGCCTGCCGGTCAGCACCTCGTCCACCGCCGCGTGCTGACCGACGAGGCCGATGCTCCGCCGGACGAGACGAGGGCGAGCCACCACGTCGAAACCGGCCACCTCCGCACGGCCGCCGTCCAGGCGCAGGAGCGTGGTGAGGATCCTGACGGCCGTGGTCTTGCCCGCGCCATTAGGGCCGAGCAGCCCGCAGACCGTGCCCTCGGCCACCTCCAGGTCGAAGCCGTCAAGGGCCGTCTTCTTGCCGTACGCCTTGCGCAGGCCCTGTGCGAACACCGCCGCCATAACGCCTCCTTGAATTCCGTACGCCGTACCGTACACCATACGATTCAGGCCTTGCAACCGTACGGTGTACCGTACGAAGGTGACCATCGAGTACTCCGGCAAGGGCGACCCGGCACGCAGCCTGGCCCTGCTCTGGCGCACCAGCGAGCGGACCAGCCGCAAGGGCAAGCCCGACCTGAGCGTCGACCGGATCGTCCGCGCCGCCATCGAGGTGGCCGACGCCGAGGGCCTCCAGGCACTGTCGATGCGCCGCGTCGCCGAGCGGCTGGGCGTCGGCACGATGTCGCTGTACACGTACGTGCCGGGCAAGCCGGAACTGCTCGACGTCATGCTCGACACCGTGTACGGCGAGACGGGTTACGGCGAGACGGGTTACGGCGAGACGGGTTACGGCGAGACGGCCAAGCCGGCGGAATCGCCCGGCGACTGGCGGGCCAGGCTGACGCTCATCGCCAAGGAGAACTGGGCACTCTACCAGCGCCACCCCTGGCTCCTGCAGGTGGCGACCAACCGCCCGGTGCTGGGACCGAACACCACGGCCAAGTACGACTACGAGCTGCGGGCCGTCGACGGCATCGGACTAACGGACGTGGAGATGGACTCGGTGATCACTTTGGTGACCGGGTTCGTCCACGGCACGGCCAGGGGGGCGGTGGAGGCCGCGCAGGCGGAGAGCCAGACCGGGCTGACGGACGAGCAGTGGTGGGCGGCGCACGCCCCGTTCCTCAGCCGGATCTCCGACGCCTCGCGCTGGCCCACGGCCTCGCGCGTCGGACAGGCCGCGGCGGAGACCCTGGGCGGCGCCTACAGCGCGGAGCACGCCTTCGAGTTCGGCCTCGAACGCGTCCTGGACGGCATCGACGCCCTGATCACCCGACGAGCCGCATCGGCCTAGTCGGCCCCGCTACGGACCTCTACTAGTGGTCGGCCGCTTCCTTGACGGCGGGTGTGGCGCGGCGCTCAGGCAGGCCCACGGTGGCGAGCGCGTTGCCGAGTTGCCGCTCCGTAGGCGGAACGGTCCAGGTCAGGCCGGGGCCGCCGTTGGCGATCGCGCTCGTCAGCACGCTGCGGAGCACCACCTCGTCGGGTGCCCCCGGCTGCCGGGCCCGCGACTCGTCGTACTGGTCACGGATTCGGGCCAGGTCGAGCAGCAGCGTGATGCCAGGCCGCCCGTCATCACCCGGTGCGTCCATGCCATCCCCACCCGGCACGGCGACTCCCAGCACGCCCAGGGCGCCCCCACCCGGTACGGCGGCCTCAGAGCGGACGATCGCGCGTACCCTTGCGGTGAAGCCCTCGCCATCCGTCCAGCCTGGGCGCAGGTGCAGCACCCCCGGCTCCTCGGTGGCCAGGAAGCCGGCCAGCAGCGCGCCGACCGTGGTCTGGGGGTCGTGCATGGCCTCCTGCCCCCGGGCGGCGAACCGGTCGGCGAGCAGGTCGAGCGAGATGAGCCGCGGCGGCTCGAACACCGTCAGGACGCCGCACTCCCCGCCGATGTCCATCGCGTTCCCCGCGTCGGCGTAGGCCCTCAGACCTTCCAGCAGCGCGGTCGCGGCCTCTTCGTCCAGCCGCGCCTCCCACCCCGCCCTGTGCCCAGCCGCAACCGAGCCGGATGAGCCAGGTATGTAGACACGACGGGCCCACCAGACGGCCACGCCGAGCACCACGGCAGCGGCGGCGAGCGCGATCCACATGATGGCCGCTAGGAGACGGGCGCCGCACGCAGGCGAACGACGTGCTCCACGAGCGAGATCAGCGTCCCCTTCACCGACTCGCGGTGCCGCGCGTCCGTACGTACGATCGGCACGTTCGACGACAGCGCCAGCGCCTCGCGCACCTCGTCCTCCGAGTGCGGGAACTGGCCCTCCCAGCCGTTGACGCCCACCACGAACGGCAGCTTGGCCTCTTCGAAGTAGTCGATCGCCGGGAAGCTGTCGGCCAGGCGCCGCGTGTCGAGCAGCACCACGGCGCCGATCGCGCCACGCACGAGGTCGTCCCACATGAACCAGAACCGGTGCTGTCCGGGCGTACCGAACAGGTAGAGGATCAGGTCACGGTCGAGCGACACGCGACCGAAGTCCATGGCCACGGTCGTCGTCTGCTTGTTCGGCGTCATGCCGAGGTCGTCGATGCCCGCGGACGCGTCGGTCATCACCGCTTCCGTGGTGAGCGGCAGGATCTCGGACACCGCCCCCACGAACGTCGTCTTGCCGACGCCGAACCCGCCCGCGACGACGATCTTCGTCGACGTGAGGCCGGGGCTAGAGCCTGCGAAGTCCACTGAGCACCCTTTCGAGCATATTGAGGTCTGGCTGTCCATCGCTGAGACGTGGCTGGTGCAGGCGGACAAGTCCTTCGTCGGACATGTCCGCCACGAGCACCCGAGCCACGCCCAGCGGGACGCGGAGCAGGGCCGAGATCTCGGCGACCGACCGGAACGTACGACAGAGCTGCATGATGGCCTCCTGCTCAGGAGTGAGCATGGACATCTCGTCATCCGGTATGGACATCGACGAGATCAGCGTCTCCATCGCCAGGTGGTAACGCGGCTCCGAGCGGCCGCCGGTCACCGCGTACGGACGGAACAGGGGCTCATCGTCCCCGGTTCCGTCAATGCCGTACACGGCCCTCCCCCATCAGTTCCATTGCATCACCGCGTCCTGGCCGCCTGAAGCTCCGCGCGCAGGGCCGGCGTCAGCGCCTGGCCCGCCCTGTCGACGAGCAGCGTCATCTGGTACGCCACCAGTCCCATGTCGCAGTCGATCCCCGCCAACACGGTGAGGACGGAGCCGTCGCTGATCGCCATCACGACGAGCAGCCCGCGCTGCATCTCGACGACGGTCTGCGACACGGAGCCGCCCTCGAACACCCGGGACGCGCCCACGGTCAGGCTCAGCAGGCCCGCGGACACCGCGGCGAGCTGGTCGGCGCGGTCCGGCGGGAAGCCCTCGGAGCTGGCCAGGCAGAGGCCGTCGGCCGAGACGACGACGGCATGCGCGACTCCGGGCGTGTTCCGCACGAAGTCGGTGATCAGCCAGTCGAACCTATGGGCCTCATGGCTAAGGGTGGTCACTCGCCCTCCCCGGCAGGACGCTCAATCACTGTTGTTCCTCCTGTCCACGTACTTCCGCACGACCCCGGCGTACTCCCTGCTGGAAGCTCGCCAACCTGCTGCGCGACCGCTCGGCGGAGACCGGTGGCATCGGAGCCTGCCGCTGCGACTGCTGCGGTTGGCCTGCCGTACCAGGAACCAGGTTCGCCTTGGGAGTGCGCTTGGGCAGCCCCGAGGACGTGGTGCCCCCAAGGCTGGGATCGCTCGCGGCGGCCGCCGCCTGCCAACCGGCGTCAGCGGGGTTTCGCCACGAATCCTCCACAGAGAGTATGGCTTGTGTGGGGGTCGACTCATCCCGGCTCGGTGAATCCGGTGCCCGCTCTTCTGGCGGCCGGCGGAACCAGGCGGATTCCACGGCGGCGAAGATAGGCAGGAACTCCTCCTGACCGGGCTCCATGGGCGAGACGTCCACCGATGGCGGGGCGTCCCGCCTGCGCGGCTCACCGGTGCTGTAGGGCGTCTGGAACGCGCCATCAGAGCCGGGGCCGGGGTAGGAGGGGAAGGAACCGGTGCGTTCCTGGCTGGGGTACGACGGGGGCTGGGCCGGGTACTGCGGCCCGGACGCCGGCGGCTGCACCGGATACGCCCGGCCGGGCGACCGCGACCCCTGGTCCGGCGTGGGATACGACGGCGGCTGGCTCGGGTTGGGGTACGACGGCGACTGACTCGGGTACGACGGGTAGCCGCCCGAGTCGAAGGACGGCCGGTGCGCCCCGCCATCCGTGTCAGCGGTGAAGGGGGGACGCGATGCCCCGGAGCCGGTGTCGAAGGAGTCGAAGCTGGCGAACGACCGGAAGGTGCCGTTGGGCGCGGGCACTCCGTTGGACGGCGTGGCCGGCGGCGCACCATTCGCGGGCATGCCGTTCGCGGGGGTGGCGGCGCCGAACGCGGGCCGCTGGGGCAGCGATGGCCGGGAGCCGTCGGGGATCAGCGACGGCGGCAGCAGCACCATGGCGATCAGCCCGGTGCCCTCGCCCTTGCGCAGCTGGACCCGGATGCCGTGGCGCAACGCCAGCCGGCCGACCACGAACAGGCCCATCCGCCGCGACACCGACACGTCCACGACCGGCGGCTCGGCCAGGCGCCGGTTGGCCTCGGCGAGCTCGTCCTCGGTCATGCTGATGCCGACGTCGTTCACCGACAGCAGCGCGCCGCCGCCTTCGATGAGGCTGCTCGACACCACGACGTTGGAGTTGTTCGGGGAGAACTGGATGGCGTTCTCGACCAGCTCGGCCACCAGGTGGACGAGGTCGTTGGCCGCGCTGCCGAGCACCGAGGTGGCTCGGTGCACCTTGACCTGCACGCGCTCGTAGCCCTCGACCTCCGACAGCGCCGCGCGGACCACGTCGACCAGCTTGGCCGGCTGGCTGCGCCGGCGGGTGGCCTCGTGCCCGGCCAGGACCAGGAGGTTCTCCGAGTTGCGCCGCATGCGGGTGGCCAGGTGGTCGAGCTTGAACAGGTCGGCCAGGCGGGCGCCGTCCTGCTCGCCCTTCTCCAGGCCGTCGATCAGTGAGATCTGCCGCTCGACCAGCGTCTGGGTGCGGCGCGAGAGGTTGACGAACATCGAGCTGATGTTGCTGCGGAGGTCGGCCTCCTCGCCCGCCAGCCGTACGGCCTGGCGGTGCACCTGGTCGAAGGCCCTGGCCACGTCGCCGATCTCGTCGTCGCCCTCGATCTCGATCGGGCGGACGTCGGCGGGGGCGTCACCGGTGACGCGGAGCTTGCGCACCACGTCCGGCAGCCGGAACCCGGCGATCTCCAGGGCCTCGGTGCGCAGGCGGCGCAGCGGCGCGACCATCGAGCGGGCGATCGCGACGGTGAACAGCAGGACGAGCAGCAGCAGCGCCACGATGAGCACACCGGCGATGATCGCGTTACGGGTCTCGGAGTCGCGTAGCTCCTGGCTGCGCAGCGCCACCTTCTGGCTCAGGTCGCCCTCGACGGAGTGCAGGATGTCGATGGCGGTGGCGTTGTCGTCGAACCACTGGTCCGGCGCCGGCTTCTTGCGGTCGGTCTGGGCGAGCAGGTCGTCCCTGATCCTGACGCCCGGCGCCTTGCCGGCGGCGAGCGTGATGGCGCGGGCCTTGGTCAGCTCGGTGTTGTAGTACTCGGGCGCCGTCAGCGCCTTCGACAGCGCGAGGCCGACGACCGGGCCGGCCTCCTGGCCGACGGAGGCGATCTCCGCGCGCTGCCTGGCGTTGGAGGCGATGAACCGCTCGACCTCCTTGGCGTCCACGCTCGCGGAGTTGTAGTAGCCCTTGAGCAGCTGGACACGCTGCTTGGACACCTCCTCCTTCGCGCGCGCCAGCGCGCTCAGCGCGCGGAACTGGCCGATGATCTGCGAGTCGTCGCTGAGCAGGCTCAGCTCGTCGTGCAACTTGAGCAGCGTGTCGAGCAGCGAGTCGTAGCGGGTGGTGTCCTTCTGGCCCTCGCTGCGGGTCCTGTTCAGGACGTTGAAGTCGTAGCGGGCCCGCTTGACCGCGTTGAGCACACGGTCGCCGTAGGACTCGTCCATGACGGCCATGTCGGCCTGCACGGTCTTGACCAGCGCGTCGACCTTCGCCTTGCGCTCTTTGTACGGCTCGGTGAGCTTCTTGCGCACCTTGCTGGAGGCGGCCAGCCAACCGCCGGTGTCACGCTCCAGCCCGAGCGCCTGTACCAGGTCGCGGATGTGACCGGCCTGCTCCGCGGCGAGCGCCGTGCGGTCGTAGTCGCCGATGCTCTGGACCGAGCCCACCACACGCGCTCCCCCGAGCACGACTCCCGCCATGGTGGGAACGAGGACCAGCGCGGTGAGACGCCATCTCACGCGCCAGTTACGCAGCCCCAGCCGGGGCAGCAACCGCTTTCCGCGGGCCTGCCTGGCGGTTTGGCCGCCTTCGGAGTTCCCCGTAGTCACTGGTTCCGCTACCCCTCAATCATCCCGTTCCGTCGGCGGGACCAGCCCGTCCACTAGGTAAAGCACCCGACTTTCCCGGCAAAACGGTCACGTCGCTGCAAAACATACCCGCAACTCATGTGTGCTGTTGGTTATCGAAGTGCCGCAAGCACCTGATCGCGGACTTGGGTCCGCTGGGCGCCGTCGCTGAGGGGCTTTCCGGCACGATCGACCACGTAGAAGACGTCCACCGCCTCCGCGCCGAGAGTCTCCACGCGAGCGGCCCTCACGTCAAGACCACATTCGCCGAAAGCCCGTCCAATGCGCCACAGGAGTCCCGGTCTGTCATGGGCTCTGACTTCGACCACGGTAGCCGTCGCGGAGGCATCGTCCACCAAGGTGACACGGGGTGGAGCGACAGGAACGCGAGGGGGTCTCATAGACCTCGTACGGCGGGCAAGACGCTGCTCGATGTCAAGACGCCCAGCAAGGACGAGACGGAGATCGGCCTCCAGCGTGGCGGGGTCCGGCGGCGAGCCGTATTCGGGGATGACGGAGAACTCGATCACCGCGGTGGAGCCGGCGGCGGCGGACGAGGCGGAGCGGACTATCAAGCGATGCGCGGCCAGCACGCCGGCGGCGCTCCACAGGAGACCGGCCCGGTCGGGGGCGACGACCGTGACGGCTCCCCCATGGACGCGGATGGCGGCGCCGCCGTGCCGGGCCAGCGCGGCCTGCTCGGCCGACAGGCTGGGCGCCTTGGGCGGCGGCGAGCCGGACAGCACGGAGCGGACGCGGCGTACGAGGTCGGCGACGAGCCCGGCCTTCCACGCGTTCCAGGCGGCCGGGCCGGTGGCGTGCCCGTCGGAGACGGCCAGCGCGGCGAGCAGGTCCAGCACCTCGCGCGAGCCGACCGTGCCGGCGACCTTCTCGATCGTGACGGGGTCGTCGAGGTCCCTGCGGGTGGCGGTCTCAGGCAGCAGCAGATGGTGGCGTACGACGGTGGCCAGCGTCTCGACGTCGGCGGGGGGCAGGCCGATGCGCGTCCCGATGTCGCGGACCACGACCTCGCCGGTCACCGAGTGGTCACCGGGCCAGCCCTTGCCGATGTCGTGCAGCAGCGCCGAGATCAGCAGCAGGTCAGGACGGGAGACCTCGCGGGTGTGGCTGGCGGCGTTGGCGGCGGCCTCGATCAGGTGCCGGTCGACGGTGAAACGGTGGATCGGGTGGCGCTGCGGACGGTGTCGTACGCGCTCCCAGTCAGGAAGCAGCCTGACCAAAATGCCCGCTTGGTCAAGTTCCTCCCAGACCGGAACCGCGGCACGGCCCGCGCCCAGGATGGACACCAGCGCGTCACGGGCCTCCTCGGGCCACGGCACGGGCATCGGGGGCGACTGAGCGGCCAGAACGGACATGGTGGCGGGGGCGAGCGGCAGCCCCGAGTCGGCCGCCGCGGCGGCGGCACGCAGCACCAGGACCGGGTCCTTGCGCGGGTCGACGCCACGGGCGAGCACCACTTCACCGCCGTGCTCGACCACGCCGTCAGCCAGCGGTCGGCGTCCGCGTGGAGCCGGTCCCGACACCAGTCTGTCAACCGTGCGCCAGGTGGCGTCGAAGGCGTGGGAGATCGTCCGGCCCGCCTCGGCGAGCCGGCGCATCAGCGCCTCGGCGTCGAGCAGCCCGAGCAGCCCCGCGACGGCTTCCTGCTCCTGGAGCACGAGCCTGTCGGCGCTCCGCGCGGTGACGATGTGCAGGGCGTGGCGTACGTCGAGGATGAACTCATAGGCCTCACGCGCCCGGGGACCGGGCGCGGAGGCGACCCAGGCCGCTGCCACGGCCTGCATGGCTTGGACGTCGCGAAGGCCGCCGCGGCCGTCCTTGAGGTCGGGTTCGAGAAGGAAGGCCAGCTCGCCGCTGACCTGGGCGCGCCGGTCCGCCGCCTCGCGCAGCTCGCCGAGCCGGCGGCGGGAGTCGGCGCGCCATTCGGCGAGCACGGACTCCCTGGCCTTCTTCGTCAGCTCGGGATCGCCCGCTATGTGCCTGGCCTGGATGAGGCCCAGCACGGCTTTGAGATCGTCGCGGGCGACCGCCACGGCCTCGTCCACGGTTCGCACCGAGTGGTCGAGGCCGACGGCGGAGTCCCAGATCGGATACCAGACGCGCTCGGCGATCCGCGCCACGTCGTCCCTGCCGTTGTGCAGGAGGACGAGGTCGAGGTCGCTGCCGGGGGCCAGTTCGCCGCGCCCCAGGCTCCCTACGGCGACCAGTGCGACGTGCTCGCCGTCACTGGCCGTACGGAAGAGGTCTTTGAGCCAGCGGTCAGTGTCCGCGGCCCGCTCCTTGCGGGCCGCGGCGTAGGTACGAGCCTCACCCCTCACAGGGCCTCTGGACCCCGTTCTCCGGTGCGGACCCGGATCACCGTGTCGACCGGGACGGACCAGACCTTGCCGTCACCGATCTTGCCTGTCTGGGCCGCCTTGACGATGACGTCGATCACGTCCTCGGCGTCCTCCTCCTCGGTCAGCACCTCCAGGCGCACCTTGGGGACCAGGTCCACCTGGTATTCGGCGCCGCGGTAGACCTCGGTGTGGCCGCGCTGGCGGCCGTAGCCGCTCGCCTCGCTGACCGTCATGCCCTTGACACCGAACTGTTCGAGGGCGGCCTTCACGTCGTCCAGCTTGAACGGCTTGATGACGGCGGTGATGAGCCTCATGCTTCCACCTTCTTGGTTACCGGGGCCAGAGGGCCGTTCGGGGAGCTCACGCCCGAGGCGTGGACCGTGCCGAGGTCGTATCCCGTCTCGGCGTGGGTGGTGACGTCGATGCCGGTGACCTCGTCCTCGACCGGGATGCGGAAGCCCATCGTCTTGTCGATGATCTTACCGATGACCCAGGTCACGATGAAGGAGTAACCGCCGATCGCGATCGGGCCGAGCACCTGGAGGCCGAGCTGGGTGAAGCCGCCGCCGTAGAAGAGGCCCTTGTTCTGCTGGTCCAGGAAGGGGTACACGGCCAGGAAGCCGAGCGAGACGGCGCCGATCACGCCGCCCACCAGGTGCACGCCGACCACGTCGAGCGAGTCGTCGAAGTTGAAGCGGTACTTCAGGCCGACCGCGTAGGCGCACACCGCGCCGGCGATCAGGCCGAGCAGCATCGCGGCCCAGGGGTCGATGAACCCACAGGCGGGGGTGATGGCGACCAGACCGGCGACCGCGCCGGAGGCGACGCCGAGGCTGGTGGCGTGGCCGTCGCGCAGCTTCTCCACCACGATCCAGGCGCCGGCCGCGACGGCGGTGGCGATCTGGGTGTTCATGAACGCCAGGCCGGCCGTACCGTCGACCGCCAGCTCGGAGCCCGCGTTGAAACCGAACCAGCCGAACCACAGGAGGCCCACACCGAGCAGCACCAGTGTCAGGTTGTGCGGCCGCATCGGCTCCTTGCGCCACCCCTTCCGCTTGCCCAGCACCAGGGCCAGCGCCAGCGCCGCGGCACCGGCGTTGATGTGGACGACCGTGCCGCCGGCGAAGTCCTCGATGCCCAGGGCGTTCAGCCAGCCGGTGCCCCACACCCAGTGGGCCACGGGGAAGTAGACGATGCTCGCCCAGATGAAGCTGAACAGCACCCAGGCGCCGAACTTGGCCCGGTCGGCGATGGCGCCGCTGATCAGTGCGACGGTGATGATGGCGAACGTCAGCTGGAAGGCCGAGAAGACCAGGCTGGGCATGCCGGTGCCGTCGGGCTTGGTGGCCGTCTCGACCAGGCTCTGCAGCCCGAGGGCGTCGAGCCCACCGACGAAGTTGTTCAGCCACGACATGCTGTTGTCGGTGAACGCCAGCGAGTGCCCGTAGAGCACCCAGGCGATGGTGACGGTGATGATGCTGACGAACGACATCATCATCATGTTCAGGACACTCTTGGCCCTGGTCATGCCCCCGTAGAAAAACGCGAGCCCTGGTGTCATGAGCAGCACCAGCGCGGTGGCCGCTAGCATCCAGGCCGTCGTGCCGCTGTCGATCTTCACGACGCGACCCTCCTTACATGTGACGTGTGGCCACAGCGTGTTCGCCCGGCGTTTCGTGGCTCGACCGGGTGTGTTTCACATTCGTGAATCTCGTCCCACTGGTGTTTCGTCCATGTTTCGGACGGCGCGTTCCGAATATTCGGGCATAGACTTAGGCTTGCCTAACCTAATCGATCAAGGGATCCCCCAATGCGTCTGGCGTTCCTGCTGCCCCTTCTCGCGCTCGCCGCCTGCGGCACCTCCACCACTGCCCAGCAGGCGGGGCCGACCAGGACGGTCACCCACGCCATGGGCCAGACGAAGGTGCCGATGCAGCCGAAGCGGGTCGTGGTCCTAGACACCGACAAACTCGACACGATGGTCTCGCTGGGCCTGGCCCCCGTGGGCGCGGCCCAGGCCACCGAGAGCCAGGCGTGGCCGAAGTACCTCGGCTCGGCGCTGTCGGCGACCAAGGCGGTCGGCACCCTCCAGCAGCCGAACATCGAGGCCATCATGGCGCTCAAGCCGGACCTCATCCTCGGCACCAAGTTCCGGCAGGCGGCCTTCTACGACAAGCTCAGCAAGATCGCCCCGACCGTGTTCACGGAGAAGGTCGGCGTCACCTGGAAGCAGAACTTCCTGCTCGACGCCGAGGCCCTGGGCAAGAAGGAGCAGGCGACCGGGCTGCTGTCGGCCTACGAGACGCGGGCCAAGCAGGTCGGCGCCAAGTACGCGAAGCTGAAGGTGAGCATCGTCCGCTTCATGCCGACGGAGATCCGGATGTACGGCCCCGAGTCGTTCAGCGGCATCGTCGTCGGCGACGCCGGCATCCCCCGCCCGGAGACGCAGATGCTGGCCACGCAGCAGGACAAGCGCTTCGGCAAGCTGAGCCAGGAGAACATCGCCCAGGCCGACGCCGACGCCGTCTTCTACACCGCCTACGGCCAGGCGGCGGCCAAGAGCCAGGCGTCGGTGACCGGCGGCCCGCTCTGGAAGAACCTCGGGGCGGTCAAGTCGGGCAACGCCCACAACGTGGACGACGAGGTCTGGATGCTCGGCATCGGCGTCACGGCCGCCGGCGGGATCCTCGACGACCTGGACAAGTATCTGGCCCCGCTCGCCTGATCAGCCCCAGAACCGGCGCAGGTGCGGCACCAGCTCGCCGGCCCGCTCGTCGGGGAAGAACAGCCGCCCGCCCTCGATCTCGACGATCTCCTTGACGCCCGGGATCGTGTCGCGCAGCCAGCGGGCCCAGCTCACGTCGAAGAAGACGTCGCCGTTCCCCCACACCACCAGCGTCGGCACCGCCAGCACGGTGAGCAGCGGCTCGATCGCCACCATGTCCTTGGCGTCGATCGAGGTCAGCAGCCGCTCGAAGGCACGCGGGCCGTCGGGCTTGTCGAGGATCGGCCGCAGGTAGTGGTCGACCAGGTCCGCCGGATCGTCGATCCGCTCGTAGCCGTCGCCGAACGCCGTCTGGGCCAGCAGCTCCGGCTGGTCCAGCAGGGCGGCGGTCAAGGGCGCGAGCTCGCCCCGGGCGGCCAGATCGACCGTGGGCTGGAACGACTCCGGCGGCGTGTTGGTGTGGACGTCGCAGTTGGTGAGCGTGAGTGAGCGCAGCCGCTCCGGGTGCCGTACGGCGAAGACCTGCGCCACCGCGCCGCCCGTGTCGTTGGCGACCAGGTCGACCTGGTCCAGCCCGAGCTCGGCGCAGAGCTCCTCCACCGCCTCGGCCATCGCGGGGATGGACAGGTCGTCTCGCGGGGCGCTGCCGCCGTGCAGGGGCAGGTCGATCGCCACGCACCGGCGCTCGTCGCGCAGCTCGGCGATGACGTTGCGCCACAGGTACGAGCTGGTGGCGACCCCGTGCACGAACAGGGCGACCGGTCCGTGGCCGACGTCCACGTAGCTGATGTCGTTCATGGTCTTGTACTCCTACGCCTCGATTGCAAACCGACTGTCGGTATACGAAATTACAGACCGACTGTCGGTTTGTCTATGGCCGGGCAGCGGAGGTCCGCTCCTACAGTGGTTCCATGAACCTCAAGGCGGAACGCGGCGCGGCCACCCGCGACCAGCTCCTCGCGATCGCCACGCGGCTGTTCGCCGAGCACGGCTACGAGGGCACCTCGATCGAGGCGGTCCTCCAGGAGTCGGGCCTGAGCAGAGGCGCCCTCTACCACCACTACGCGGGCAAGGACGCGCTGTTCGAGGCGGTGCTGGAGGCGACGGAGGCGGGGATCGGCGTCAAGATCGTCGAGGCGGTCGCGGGCATCACCGACTCCGCCGAGGCGCTCCGGGCCGGCGTTCTGACCTGGATCAGGCTCGCGGGCGATCCGGTGATCCAGCGCATCGTGCTGATCGACGCGCCGTCGGTGCTGGGGTGGGAGCGGTGGCGGGCGATGGAGGCGCGCTACTCCTTCGGCATGCTGAAGGCCGCGCTACGCGCCACGGACGCCATCCCCGACGGTTTCCTGGACCTGCACGCCCACATGCTGCTGGCCGCGATCAACGAGAGCGCCCTGCTGGTCGCCAGAGGCGGCGAGCGCGAAACGGCGGAGGCGGCCCTAGAGGAGTTCCTCCGGCGCATCCTGCGCAGCCCCTGAGGAGAGCTCGGGCGACCAAGGGCTCGATCCACGAGCCGGGGTCAGGGGTTTGGTCCACGGACGGGGCCGAGAATGCGCACGTCACGGCGCCCAGCCCGCTCCACCGGAGGAGCGTGCCCCTGGACAGACGGCAACCGAGCACGGTGGGTGGGGCCCACCGTGCTCTGCCGTAAAAGAAGATGGTTGTCAGGCCGCCGCAGTGGCCATCTTCCGCAAGCGAGCAAGGGCGTCGCGCTCGATGCGGCGGGCGCGGTCGCGACCGATGCCGTAGCGCTCGCCCACCTCGGTCAGGGTGTGCTCGCGACCGTCCACCAGCCCGTAGCGCCAGCGCAGCATGTCGCGGGTGTCACCTTCGAGGTCGGTGAGCCACTGGTCGAGCCGCTCGCGCTCCAAGATGTCGATCGCCTGCTGCTCCGGGTCGGCCCAGGTCTCATCGGCGATCATGTCGCCCAGCTCGGTCTCGTCCTCGTCGCCCACGCCGAGCTGCAGCGACACCGGGTCGGACGCCCAGCGGCGCAGCTCCCGGACCCGCTCGATCGGCAGCTCCAGGATCCCGGCGAGGTCGTCGTCGGTCGGCTCCACGTCGAACTCGGCCAGCATGTCCCGGCGCACCCGCATCAGCCTGGTCATCTGCTCACCCGCGTGGGTGGGCAGCCGCACCGGCCGTGCCTGCTCGTGGATGGCCCGGCCCACGGACTGCCTGATCCACCACGTGGCGTACGTCGAGAACTTGTAGCCCCGCTTGTAGTCGAACTTCTCCACCGCGCGGACCAGCCCCAGGTTCCCCTCCTGGACCAGGTCGATCAGCGGCATCCCGCGCCCCGAGTATTTGCGGGCCACCGCCACCACCAGGCGAAGGTTCGCCTGGATGAATTCGTCTTTCGCCCGCCGGCCGGAGATCGCGACGCGCTCCAGCTCCTCATCGGCCGCGTCACCGATGCGCGGCTCCGCACCCCCGCTGTCGAGCAGCTGCTCGGCGAACAGGCCCGCCTCGATGCGCTTGGCGAGCTCCACCTCTTCCTCCGCCGTGAGCAGCGGGACCCGCCCGATCTCCGCCAGGTAGGTCCCCAGCAGATCGCGATCAGCGACGTGCTGCTCCTGCGTGCGACTCCCCGTAGGCCTTGCCATCCCCAGGCACCTCGTTCCGCAGCTACGTTCTTATCCGGCCAACGTCCGGCCAGATGCAAAGATTCCCTAAAGGGCTACGACCAGGGGACGGTTCTGGATGTCCTCCTAAAGGAGGAGACCACCGAGAAACACCTGGTGAACGAGGGGAACACCCGGCCGATAGGCGAGATGGACGTAGGAAGGAGCGTCGAGCACGACGAGGTCCGCGCGGGCTCCCGGTAGCAACCAGCCTACGTCCGTACGCCGTAGCGCGCGGGCCCCGCCACGGGTCGCGGCCCTGATCGCCTCCAGCGGCGTCATCTCCATCTCCCGTACGGCCAGCGCCACGCAGAACGCCATCGACGAGGTGTAGGAGGAGCCGGGATTGCAGTCGGTGGCCAGCGCGACGACCGCCCCCGCGTCGAGCAGCCTCCTGGCGTCGGGGTACGGCGACCGGGTGGAGAACTCGGCGCCGGGCAGCAGCGTCGCCACGGTGCCAGGGGCGTCCTTCGGCGCGCAGGCGGCCAGCGCGTCGACGTCGGCGGCCGTCAGGTGGGTGCAGTGGTCGGCCGAGGCGGCGCCCAGCTCGCAGGCGATCCGCACGCCAGGCCCCTCGCCGAGCTGGTTGGCGTGCACCCTGGCCTGCAGCCCCGCCTTGATCCCGGCCTCCAGCACCGCTCTGGTCTGGTCGCCGTCGAAGGCGCCGCGCTCGCAGAAGGCGTCCACCCACTTGGCGTACGGCGCGCACGCCCGCAGCATCTCGCCGGTGACCAGCCGCACGTAGTCGTCGGCCGCGATGCCCGAGGGCACCACGTGCGCCCCGAGGTAGGTGGTCTCGTCGGTCAGCCCGGTGGCGATCTCCAGCGAGCGCCGTTCGTCCTCGACGGTCAGCCCGTAACCGCTCTTGATCTCCACGGTAGTGGTGCCCTGCGCCCGCATCTCGCCGACCAGGGCGGCGGCCCTCGTCGCCAGCTCCGCGTCGGAGGCCGCGCGCGTGGCGGCGACCGTGGTCCTGATGCCGCCACCGGTGTAGGGCACGCCGGACATGCGCGCCTGGAACTCGTGCGTCCGGTCACCGGCGAACACCAGGTGCGCGTGGCTGTCCACGAACCCCGGGATGACGGCCCGGCCGCCGGCGTCCACCCGCTCGTCGGCCTCCGGCGCCCGCTCCGCCGGGCCCACCCAAGTGACCAGGCCGTCCTCGGCGACCAGCGCCGCGTCCTCGATCTCCTCCCGCTCCGGATCCCCGGTGTAGAGCAGCTTGATCCCGTCGAACAGCACAGAGGTCATCGAACCCATCCCATCGCCTCGGTCAGCATGGCGCCCACGTCGCCCAGCGTGTGCCGCCCGTCCGACACGACGCGCCGGCCACCTGAGATCACCGAGTGCACGTCGGCCGCCGTCGCCGCGAACACCACCGCCTCCAGCCCGCCGGCGCCCGCCGTACGGACCGAGTCGAGACGTACGGAGACCAGATCCGCCCAGGCGCCCGGCACCAGCAGCCCGGCGTCGGGGAAGCCCAGCGAGGTGTGGCCCACGGCCGTGGCGGCGGTCAGGAGCTCCTCGGCGCGCCAGTGGCCGCGCTCGCCGGTGGCCAGCCGTTCGTCCAGCTCGACCGCCCGGGCCTCCTCGAACAGGTCGATGATCGCATGGCTGTCGGAGCCGAGCGTGATGGGCGCGCCGCGGTCGAACAGCGTCCTGGCGGGCCCGATGCCGTCGGCCAGGTCGCGTTCGGTGGTGGGGCACATGCAGATGTGCGTGCCGGACTGGGCGAGCAGCTCGATGTCGACGTCGCTCAGGTGGGTGGCGTGGACGGCGGTGGAGCGCGGCCCGAGCACGCCCCGCTCGTGCAGCACCTGCACCGGGCTGGCCGCGTACATCTCCACGCACGCGGCGTTCTCGGCCCGCTGCTCGGAGACGTGCGCGTGCAGCGGCGCCGCGTGGTGGCGGGAGAACTCGGCGACCACCGGCATCTGCTCCGCCGGCACGGCCCGCACCGAGTGAACGGCCGCGCCGATCTCCACGTCGGGCTGCCCCTTGTAGGCGGCGGCCAGCTCGTCGGCCCGGCTCGCCCACCCGTCGGCGTCCCCGTCCCCGAAGCGCGCCTGCGCCCCCACCAGGCTCGTGCCGCCACCGGCCGCCGCGCCCGTGCCGATGCCGCCCGTCAGGTAGCAGGTGTCGAGCAGCGCGATGCGCAGGCCCGCCTCCCGGGCGGCCTGGATGAGCGCGTGGCCCATCGCGTTCGCGTCGTCGTACGGACGGCCGCCCGGCGCGTGGTGCAGATAGTGGAACTCCCCCACGCAGGTGACCCCCGCCAGCGCCATCTCCGCGTAGGCGGCCCTGGCCAGCGCGAGGTAGCGGTCCGGGTCGAGCGCCGCGGCCACCTCGTACATCCGCTCACGCCACGTCCAGAAGTCGCCCGCGCCCGCCTGCGTGATGCCGCGCAGCGCCCGGTGGAAGGCGTGGGAGTGGGCGTTGGCCAGACCGGGCACCGTCAGGCCCGCCAGGCCCTCGGCGCCGTCAGGGTCGCCCCGCGTCACGTCGGCGATTCGGGTCCCGTCGACCCTGATGAGCACGTTTTCGTGGACGCCGTCGGGCAGCCAGGCGTGCTCGCACCAGTAGGTCACCGACACAGGTCCTCCAGAACGTTCGCGAGAGCGACCACCCCCGCCCCGCATGAGGACACTGTAGTGAATGAATCCATTCAGTTGACCGGGCCCGCGCTGGGCCGCAGCGTGAGCTCGGTCAGGTGCGCGTCGGGCCCGGCGTTGACGGCAGCCAGCACCGCGCGGGCCACGGACTCGGGCTTGAGGTATTTGTCGGGCTGGTAGTCGCCGCCCTCCTGCTCACGGACACCGCGCTGCATGTCGGTGTCCACCCGGCCCGGGAAAATGGTGGTCACCCTGAGCTCGGCCTCCTCCTGGCGCAGCGCGTCGGCGAAGGCCCGCAGCGCGAACTTGCTCGCCGCGTAGGCGCCCCAGCCGGGGTTCGCCCGGAGCCCGGCGCCGGAGTTGACGCAGACCACGTGACCGCCGGCCCCTCTGAGCGCGGGCAGCAGCAGCCGGGTCAGCTCGGCGACGGCGATCACGTTGAGCTCCATCGTCCTGCGCCACACGTCGGTCGTGAGTTCCGCGACCTTCCCTAGCAGGCCGACCCCGGCGCTGTGCACGAGCAGGTCGAGCCGCTCGACGCCCGCCACGTCGGCCTCGGTGACCTCGGTCAGCTCGACCGGCCACGCCCTGGCGTCGGGCAGTTCGGCCACCAGGGCGGCCAGCGCGTCGCGGTCGCGGCCGCCGAGGATGACGTGGTGCGTGGGCCCCAGCGCCCTGGCAATCGCTTCGCCGACACCACGGGAGGCGCCGGTGACCAGCGCGATCGGTCGTTCAGTCATGCGGCTCAGTTTATGACCTTGACATGGGTTCAAATTTGACTACAAACTTGAATATGTCTTCTTCGACCCGTGTGCTCATCCTCGGTTGCCTCCTCGACAAGCCGCTCAACGGATATCAGGTCCGCCGGCATCTGGAGGTGATGGGCGCGGAGCACTGGGCCAACGTGGCGTTCGGCTCGATCTATCACGGGCTGAGCAAGATGGCCGACGAGGGCCTGCTTGAGGTGGTCGAGAGCGGCAAGGGCGGCAAGACGGTCTACGAGATCACCGAGGCGGGCCGCATGGAGTTCCACCGCCAGCTGCTCGAGACCTGGTACGACGTCCGGCCGATCATCGATCCCTTCCAGGTGGCGCTCACGTTCATGGACCGCCTGCCCAAGCAGGAGATCCTCGACGCGCTCGACGGCAGGATCCGGCAGCTCAGGATGTCGATCGAGACGATGGAGAGCATCTACGGCGTCAAGCAGCGCTACGGCGCGCCCCGGCATGTCGACGAGAACTTTCGCCTGACCGTCGCCATGCTCACCGCGCACCTCGACTGGGCGGAGAAGGCGGTCACCAGAGTCGAGAACGACGAACTACCGTAAGGAGCCGCACATGATCATTGACGCGCACGGCTTACGCAAGACATTCACCACGAGGAGCAGAAAGGGCACCCAGACCGTGGAAGCGGTCCGTGGTGTCGACCTCGAAGTGGGCAAGGGCGAGATCTTCGGCGTCCTCGGCCCGAACGGCGCCGGCAAGACGACCACGATCAGAATGCTCGCCACGCTGATCACACCCGACTCCGGCACGGCCACCGTCGCCGGGCATGACCTACTCAAGGCGCCCGGCGCCGTCCGGCGCAACCTGGGCTACGTCAGCCAGGCCGGTGGGGTGGAAGAGGCCACCACGCCACGGGCGCAGATCGTCATGGCCGCGAAGATCCACAGCGTGCCCGACCCGGCCGGCGCCACAGCCGACGTACTCGCCAGGTTCGACCTGACGGAGATCGCCGACCGGCCCGGCCGTACACTCTCCGGCGGCCAGAAACGGCGCGTGGCCATCGCGCTCGGGCTGGTGCACAGCCCGCCGCTGCTCTTCCTCGACGAGCCCACCACCGGGCTCGACCCCCAGAACCGGGCCAACCTCTGGGACCGCATCAGGCAGCTGCGCGAGCTCGGCACCAGCGTGCTGCTCAGCACCCACTACCTCGACGAGGCCGACGCGCTGTGCGACCGGCTGGTGATCGTCGACCACGGCCTGGTGGTGGCCGAGGGCACACCGGGCGAGCTCAAGCGCGAGGTCGCCGACGACGTCGTCACGCTCAGGCTGGACGAGCCGGAGCGGGCCGCCGAGACGCTCAAGCCGTACGCCCGCGAGACGCGCGTCGACGACGACGTGCTGCGCGTGTACGTCGACGACGGCGAGCACACCCTGCCCACACTGCTGCGGGCGCTGCAGGAGCAGCGCCTCGCCCTGTCCTCGATCGCGCTCGACCGCGCCACCCTCGACGACGTCTTCCTGGCCAAGACCGGCCGATCCCTGCGCGACACCGGAGCCGCCGCATGATCCGTCACACCCTGCTTTTCCTGGTGTACGAGCTGCGCAACACGTTCAGGAACCCGATCTGGCCGCTGTTCGGCATCGTCCAGCCGGTGGTGTACCTGCTGCTGTTCGGCCCGCTGGTGGCGGGTGCCGCCGGACAGCCCATCTCCGCGCAGCTCACGAGCTTCGCGCCGGGCATGCTGGTGATCACCGCGCTGTTCGGGGCGATCGGCGTCGGCTACGGCATGATCTACGAGCTGCGCAGCGGCGTCCTGGAGCGCATCGCGGTCAGCCCCGCCTGGCGCCCGTCGATCGTGCTCGGCCGCACGCTCCGCGACGGGGTGGTGCTGATGCTCCAGTCGGTCGTGGTGATCGTGATCGCGCTGGTCATGGGCATGCGCGCCAGCCTGCCCGGACTCGCCGTCATGGTGGTGCTCATCGCGGTGACCGGCCTGTTCTCCTCCGGCATCGCGTACGGCCTGGCGCTGTCGCTGCGCGACGAGAACGGCATGGCGCAGATCATGCAGTTCTTCGCCCTGCCCGTCATGCTGCTGTCGGGGGCGCTGCTGCCGATGACGCTGGCGCCGGAGTGGATGCGGAAGGTGGCCGTGTTCAATCCGATGTACCACCCGGTGGTGGCGGGCCGGGCGCTGTTCGCCGGGAATCTGACCGACGTGTCGATCCCGATCGCGTTCGCGGTCATGCTGGTGCTGGCCGCGCTGACCGTGACCTGGTCGGTGCGCTCACTACGCCGGATCGCCGGTTAGCTTGTGGGACTGGAACCGATCAGGGGGTATCGCCGGTCACGAACGTGCCGGTCTCGTCGGTCATCCGCTCGTACTCCTCCAGCCGGGCCTGAGTACGCAGCGGCGCGGCGTCGGCCATGGCCTCGACCAGGGCCATGGCCAGCGTGAGCGGCGCCGCGTGGGAGTCGAACACCAGCCGGTCCCCCACCGGCGCGTCGAGCACCACCTCGGCGGGGAAGTCGGCCTTGTCGCAGATGACGGCGATCCGCAGCCCCAGCTTCTCGGCGTACTCCAGGGCGTGCATCACCTCGGCCGGATAGCGCGGCAGCACCACGGCGAGCAGCCATTCGGCGCCCGCCCGCCGCGCGGCGTGCAGCCCATCGATCAGCTCGGAGCCGCCGTGGGTCAGCAGCCGCACTTCCGGATGGATCCGCCGCGCGTAGTAGGCGAAGGTGGTGGCCAGCCCGCAGGAGACCCGCAGCCCCAGCACCGGGAGCGGCTCGGTGGCGGCCAGCGACTCTCCCAGTTCCTTCAGGGGCAGGCCCGCCAGCCGCTCCCTGACGGCGGCCAGGTTGCGGATCTCGCTGTCGATGGCGCCCTGGAGCAGGCTCTCCTCCGGCGGCCCGCCCAGCACCAGCGGGCGCAGCGCCTGCCGCAGCTCCGGATAGCCGGCGAAGCCGAGCACCATGGCGAACCTGGTCACGGACGGCTGGCTCACCCCTGACCGCTCGGCCAGCTCGACGCTGGACAGGAAGATCGCCTCGTCGAGGTGCTCGGACAGGTAGTGGGCGATCCGCCGCTGCACCGGAGACAGCCGCCGCCCGTCGAGAAGCCCGCCAAGACCACTGTGGTATCCACCTGTCACAGCAGCTCCAACACCATCTGTCCGACTTCTCATCCCCCCGCGCGGTGCGGCTTATACGACCTCCTGAATGAACACATTCACCTATGTCACTCGCAGAGTGCTAGCTCACCAGGAACTGGGTCGCGGCCAGTTCGCGGTAGAGGTCGTCCTGGCCCACCAGCTCGTCGTGGGTGCCGACCGCGCGTACCCCGCCCGCCTCCATGACCACGATGCGGTCCGCGTTGGTCACCGTGGACAGGCGGTGCGCGATGACGAGGACGGTCGTCTCGGCGGCCACCTCGGCGATGACCTCGCGCAGCCGGAGCTCGTTGACCGCGTCGAGCTGCGAGGTGGCCTCGTCGAGCAGGAGCAGCCTGGGCTTGCGCAGCAGCGCCCTGGCGATGGCCACCCGCTGCCGCTCGCCGCCCGACAGCAGCACGCCCCGATGTCCGACCGCCGTCTCAAGCCCCTCGGGCAGCCTGGCCACCAGGTCGTCCAGGCGGGTGCGGACGATCGCGCGCCGCAGCTCCTCCTCGGTGGCGTCCTGGGCGGCGAAGAGCAGGTTCTCCTTGAGCGTGCCCGCCAGCACGGGAGCGTCCTGCTCGACATAGCCGAGAGTGGCCCGCAGCTCGGCGAGCGGCCAGTCGCGGATGTCCCGGCCGTCGACCGTGATCAAACCGTCCTGGTGCTCGTAGAAGCGCTCCAGCAGGGCGAACACCGTCGACTTGCCCGCGCCCGACGGCCCGACGAGCGCGGTCAGCCCGCCGGGCGGCACGTCGAAGCTGACCCCGTCGTGCACGATCGGCCGGTCGTCCCCGTAGCGGAACACCACGTCCTCGAACCGCACCCCCGCAGGCCGCGCCCCGAGGAGGGCCGCCGGAACCGTGGTGCCGACCGGCTCGGCGGGCAGGTCCTCGATCTCCTTGATCCGCTTCATCGCCGCCAGGCCCTGCTGCAGCTGCACCATGCCCTCGACGATCTGCCCGATGGGCGCGACCAGATAGAACAGGTAGAGCAGGAACGCGATCAGCGACGAGACCTCCAGCACACCCGAGGCGACCCGCGCCCCGCCGACGGCCAGCACGCACAGGAAGGCGATCTGCACCGTCATCCAGGTCGCCACCCCGGCCAGCGAGGTCCACCCGGCCACCTGCAGTCCCCGGTCGCGAGCGCGCGTGGCGGCGCCGCCGACGACCGCGATCTCGCGATCCTCCGCGCCGCTGGCCTTGACCGTCCGGTACGCCTGCAGCGCCCGGTCGAGCACGGCGCCCATCTCGCCGACGGCCTCCTGGGCCTGCTTCTGCGCCCGCTGGATCCTGGGCATCACCAGCCCGGTCAGCCCGCCGATCACCACCACCACGAGCAGCGTGACCAGCAGCAGCACGCCGTCCATGGTCGCCATCAGGATGATCGCGCCGGCCAGCATGAACACCGCGCCGATCGAGTTCACGACCCCGTTGGTCAGTACGGCCCGCAACAGCGTCGTGTCACCGGTCACCCGCGACAACAGATCGCCGGGCTTGAGCCGGTCCACGTCGGCGACCTTCAGCCGGAACATCCGGTCGATGAGCCGGCGCCGCGCGCCCAGCACGATGCCCTCGCCGGTGCGCTCCATCAGGTACGTGCCCAGAGCCGACACCACCGCCCCGACCAGCACCGCCACGGTCAGCCCGACCAACGGCCCGGCCATCGACTGATCCTGGCCGAAGGCGTCCACCACGTACTTGGCCAGCAACGGCATCGCCAGGCCGGCCGCCGAGCCGACCAGGCCGAGTAACCCCCCGAGGACCAAGATCTTCCTGTGTGGGCGCATGTAGGCGAGCAGCTCTCTGATCACCGTGTCTCCTCTCGCGATATATCCCGACATCCCCAACGAACGGCGGGGCGCAATCCGCACCCGTCAACCTAAATTGACGACCTAAGTATGTCAACTTTCATTGACGTCTCATTCTCGAGGAGGAGAAGACACATCCGTTCGCGGAGTTGCGACGAATACGCCGTCGAGGAACCCGGCCGGAACCTCTCGATCACGATCAGCACTCTCGAAAGGACCGAACATGGAGCTCCGGATCAACCGGCGCGCTCTAGTCGGACTGGGCGTCGCGGCGGCGTTGACCGCCTCCTCGTTCGCCCTGCTCCGTACCGACTCCGGCGACGCTTCCTCGCACCGCGAGGCACCGATGATCGCGGGGGACCCGCGCAACGACAACACCGACGTGTACGCGTTCGTCAGCCCCGACAAGGCCGACACGGTGACCCTGCTGGCCAACTGGATCCCGTTCCAGGAGCCGCAGGGCGGCCCGAACTTCTACACGTTCGACACCAAGTCGCGTTACAACATCAAGATCGACAACGATGGCGACGCCAAGCCCGACATCGTCTACCAGTGGACCTTCCGCGATGAGGACCGGCGCGGCAACGCCACGTTCCTGTACAACAACGGGCCCGTCACCTCGCTCCACGACGAGAACCTGCTCTTCCGCCAGCACTACACGCTCAGGCGGATCACCGAGGGCGGCAGCAGGACGCTCATCTCGGACGGCATCGTCGCGCCGAGCAACGTCGGCCCCGCCTCGATGCCCGACTACGGCACGCTGCGCGCCCAGTCACTGAAGAGCCTCCCGAACGGCGGCAAGGCCTACGCCGGCCAGTCCGACGAGGCGTTCTTCCTGGACCTGCGCGTCTTCGACCTGCTCTACGGCGGCAACCTGTCCGAGGTCGGCCAGGACACCACCAAGGGCTACAACGTGAGCACCCTGGCCGTCCAGGTGCCCGCCCACGACCTGGCGCTCCGGGGCGACGCCCGGCGCAACCCGGTGGTCGGCATCTGGTCCACCACGGACAAGTGGCGCCCGAACGGCTACGTCCAGGTCTCGCGCCTGGGCAACCCGCTGGTCAACGAGGTCGTGATGCCGGCCGGTCTGAAGGACGCGTTCAACTCGCTGCCCCCGGTCAAGGACGCCGGCATCCCGGAGGTGGTCAAGCGCGTCACCGACCCCGAGGTGGCCAGGCTGCTGGAGGGCATCTACGGCATCAAGGCGCCGGCGACCCCGCGCGGCGACCTGGTCGAGATCTTCCTGACCGGCATCGCCAAGGGCAACGGGCCGATCAAGGCCGACCTGAACTCGCAGACCCTCAACAAGGACGCCGGCAAGCTGCGTCCCTCCGAGATGCTGCGGCTCAACATGGCGGTCCCGCCGTCCAAGGACCCCAACCGGCTCGGCGTACTGGCCGGTGACCTGGCGGGCTTCCCGAACGGCCGCCGCCTGTCCGACGACGTCGTGGACATCTCGCTGCAGGCCGTGGCGGGCGCCGCGCTGTCCGGCAAGCTCGTCCCCGGCCTGACGGACAAGGTCGACAAGAACGACAAGCCCATCCTGGACTCGTTCCCGTACATCCCGCTGCCCAGCAACGTGGCTGTGAACCAGCGATGAGCCCCGACCGGCCGGCCTCCTCTCCGGGCCGGCCGGTCCCCTCCGCGGCGGGCCCGTCTCCCAAACTCCCGCCGCGAACCCGGCCGGCCGGCCTTGTCCCCCGTCAGGGCCGGCCGGCCCTCGACCCGTCCGCGCCGACCCCTTCCGATCTCCGGAGCCTTGGATGCGATCCCTCGCCCTTGCCGGTGGCCTCGTCGTGGCCGGCGCGCTGGCCCTCACGGCCTACGCCGTCTACGCCCCGCCGGCGACCTCTACTGGAACCACGCAGGCCGCGACCTTCACGGAGACGCTGCAGGCCCGCCTGAAGCGCCTGCCCGGCGACTACCGCGGCTGGGCCCAGCTCGGCCTGGAGTACGTCGACCAGGCCAGGGTCACCGGCGACCCGTCGTACTACACCAAGGCCCAAGGCGCCCTGGCCACCGCCGCCCGGCTGAATCCCGCCGACGACGCGGTCCTGACCGGCCAGGCGGCGCTCGCCGCCGGCCGCCACGAGTTCTCCGAAGCGGTACGGCTGGCGCGGCGGGCCATCGGCGCCAACCCCTACAGCGCGGCGGCGCACGGGGTGCTGGCCGACGCGAAGACGCAGCTCGGCGACCTGAGCGGAGCCTCGAAGGCCGTGGACGCGATGATGGGGCTGCGTCCCGGCGTGGCGTCGTTCGCCCGCGCCTCCTACGCGGCCGAGCTGCGGGGCGACCGGACGGGGGCGCGCAAGTTCCTGGAGTACGCCCAGAACGACGCCTACGCCCCGGCGGACGTCGCCTACACCCGCTACTACCTGGGCGAGCTGGCCCTGCACTCGGGCGACCTGGCCGCAGCCGGCGACTGGTACGCCAAGGCGCTCCAGGCCTACCCCGGCTACACCCCCGCGCTCGCCGGACAGGCCAGGGTCGCGGCGCTCGGCGGAAGGACGACCGAGGCTCTCGACCTCTACCAGCGGGTGGTCGAGCGGCTGCCGCTGTCCCAGTACCTGATCGAGCAGGGCGAGACCCGGATCAAGGCGGGGCTGAAACCGGACTGGACGCTGCTGGAGGCCCAGCGGAAGCTGCTGCGGGCCGCCGGGGTGCGGGACGACCTCACCTGGGCCGAGTTCGAGGCCGATCACGGCGACCCGGCGCTGGCCGTACGGCATGCCAGGACGGAGTACGCGCGCAATCCCAACCTGGTCGCCGCCGACGCGCTCGGCTGGGCCCTGTTCAAGGCGGGCAAGCCGGGCGAGGCCCTCCCGTACGCGAAGAAGGCCACCTCGACCGGCTGGCGCAACCCGCTGCTCGGCTACCACCGCGCCCGGATCGAACGCGCGCTCGGCAAGCCCGCGCGCGTGCCCCCGGGCTTCGATCCGTCCCTGCCCGCACTGGCGAGGTTCTCATGAGGGTGCTCCGGCTCGGCCTGCTGTCCGTCGTCGCGGGCCTGGTGTTGTCGACGTGCGCCTCGGTGCTGTTCGTGGCCGCGGCGCGGGCGGAGACGGTGGCCCGGCATCCGCTCGGGAACTTCACCGTCAACCACTACAACGGGCTGCGCCTGCGGCCCGACCGGGTGGAGAACGAGGCGGTCGTGGACGCGGCGGAGCTGCCGACGCTCCAGGCGAAACCGGGCGTGGACGGCTCGTACGCGGCCAGGACCTGCGCCACGCTGGCCGCCGCCCAGCGGCTCACCGTCCGGGGTACGGCGGTGCCGTGGCGGGTGTCGCGTTCGGCGTTCGCCTACGCGCCGGGGCAGGGCGGCCTGCAGACCAGCCGCCTGACCTGCGGGCTGGTCGCCGAGACCCGGGTGTCGGGCGCGGTGTCCTTCACCGACGCGTTCGAGCAGGACCGGATCGGCTGGCGCGAGATCACCGCCGTCGGTGACGGGGTACGGCTGACCCGGTCGTCCGTGCCGTCGGCCAGCGTGAGCGACGAGCTGCGCAAGTACCCGCAGGACCTGCTGACCGACCCGCTCGACCAGCGCACGGCCGCCATCACCGTCGGCGGCGCCGCCTCCGCCCTGTCCGGCGGCTCCCCCGGCTCCGGCGGCACGCCTTCTGGACTCGGCACGATCAGCGTCGGTGGACCGATCGGGGACGCGCTGGCGGCGCTGGACCGGACGTTCACCGGCCTGATCGGCGCCGACTCGCTCACCGTGCCGCTCGGGCTGCTGGCCGTGGCGCTGGCGATGCTCCTCGGAGCCGGGCACGCGCTGATCCCCGGACACGGCAAGACGATCATGGCCGCGTACCTGGCCGGACGGCGCGGACGACCGCGTGACGCCCTGGTCGTGGGGGCCACGGTGACGGCCACGCACACGGTCGGGGTGCTGGTGGTGGGCCTGCTGCTGAGCGCGTTCACGGCGCTGGCCGGGGAGGCGGTGCTGGGGTGGCTGGGGGTGGCCAGCGGCGTGCTGATCGCCTTCATCGGCCTGCGCCTGCTCCTGTCCACCCGCCGCACCACCGGTCACGGCCACGGACATGGACATGGCCACGGCCACGGTCACGGGCATGAGCACGACCATGAGCATGGGCACGCGGGCTCGACGCGGGCCGGGCTGCTGGGGATGGGAGTGGCGGGCGGGCTGGTGCCGAGCCCATCGGCGCTCATCGTGCTGCTGGGGGCGATCGCGCTGGGTCGTACCTGGTTCGGGGTGGCCCTGGTCACCGCGTACGGCCTCGGCATGGCCGCGACACTCACCGTGACGGGCCTTCTGCTGGTCAAGCTCGTCGACCGCCTCGAACGGCGCGCCTCACGGGGACGGGGCCTCGCCGCCCGGCTGTCCACCCTGGCGCCGCTGGGCACGGCCGGCATGGTGATGCTGCTGGGCGCGGGCCTGGCCCTCCGCTCGGCCATCGCCCTCTAGGTCCTGGCCGACCTCCGGACCAAGATCCTCGACGGCACCTATCCGGCGGGCGAACGGGAACCTCGTTCCTCAGCCGCGCGGCGGTCGTCTCACTCCAAGCGCAAATTTCTTATCATGACCGCAAACACCGGTGCTCCCGGCAACGGGTTCCGTTTCTCGCCTACCTTGTACCATCCCCATTTGCGGTACGCAGCTACGGCAGGCGTAGCGGCTGGCAGCACGGTCAAAGTGGCCCGTTCTTCCGGTCTGCTGGTCAGCAGCATGTCATGGATGGTTTCGGCCACATGCTGGCGTCGCCACGGAGCGCGTACCAGCAGCTCGACCAACGCCCAGGTACGGCCGGGGTGTTCGGCGGTGATCTTCTCGGGGAGCGGAGCCACCAGGTTGCGCCACCACAGCGTTGTCGGCTGTAGCGTCACACCGAAACCAAAAGCAACGAGGTGGCTGTGCTCTCTTGCCGTGATGAGCCGGTATCCCTCTTGCTGACGCTGCACTTCAAAGCGTTCCCGGAATAGCTGGGCGTGCTCCGGGCCCCACGCATACGGCGGCCCAGCGTAGACCTCGCTGTACAGCTCGGTGAGTTCGTCTAGTTGCTGGGCGGCCGGTTCGCTGCTGAGCGACTGGTAATTAATGGCGGGCAACGAGTTCACACTCCCTCGCCGGGGCGGCCCGCCGCAGGTAATCCCGCAACTGCTCGTGGAACGTGGCGACCTCGGAGCAATCGGGGTAGCGGCCCACCAGCGCGCCATCCAAGCGGATGAACCAATCCACCACCAGTGTCGAGCGTGCTTGCTGGGCCATCTGCAAGGAGGTGTGAGCTACGATCGCGGCCTCCACCGGCTCACGCTGAGCCAACCGAACCTTCGCCAGCCGGACTTCATCGAAGATGCGACTGCGCGTGTATCCCTCATCCCGGCTGGCGCGCGCACTCAGGGTGTGGCTTTCGGCCCGCGTCGCGTACTGCTGCCAACGTGTCGGCTGCGTGCTTCGCAGCGCCAGCTCGGTGAAAGCGTTGGCCGCCAGACAATCCACCTCTGCCTGATTCATGTAATGGACCCAGTCCGGGCGGGCGTCACCTTGCGCTTCTTGCCAGATTTCAACACAGGCATCGGCGCTGCGCGCGGCGTTCCCGGCTTCTCGTTCTCCCAGTTGGGCATAAGCGCGGGCTTCCAACCCCAGCAGTTCGGCGCGCACCAGATCATTCGCACCGTGCGGCAGGCTGCATAGCGCGGTGCGTGTCAAGCTCAAACTGTCGCTAAATTTACCCAGCGCGGTAGACAGTTGCGTCATATCGCCGATGATCTTTGCGCCCAGTGCCGGCGCAGCCGCTTCACGGCAGGCGTGCAGTGCCAGCAAGTAATAGCGCTGGGCCATGCCATGCAGCCCTTGATCGTAGGCCATCCATCCGGCCAACTGTGCCAGCTCGGCAGCCACATGGAACAGCCGCCGTGTAACCTCAGGGGAGTTGTGCTCGTTCAGGCTTTCAGTGACAGCGTTCAACTGCCCGACAACGGCCTTCCGGCGCAAACCACCGGCGCCGGAGGCATCCCATCGCCGAAACAGCACTACCGCCTGTTCCAGCTCTGCTAGCGTCTCCGGGCGCGCCTCACTGCTGACAGGCATGACCGGCAAGCCGGCTACCCACTGGCGTATAGGTTGCAGCAGAGCGGAGCCGGCCAGTACCGCCAGTTGCGCGACCACCTGTCGCCGAGACGCGATGTCGTAGCCTGTAAAACTCTCCATGATCTCTACGGTGTGCTGATTTGTGAGTGAGAAATCCAGCGGCACCGACGAGTGCAAGATGTAGTCGCCTGACTTGCCCGGCAGCGTAACGATGTCGGCCAGCAGTTCCTCCAGCTCAGCCGCTGTGACCTTGAGCAGGGCGGCGATCTTGGGATGCAACCATGGCTGCGGTTCCGTCTCGGCCCGCTCCCAGCGACTGGCAGTGGAACGTTCGACACCCAGCGCGTCGGCCAACGCCTCCTGCGTCAGCCCAATGGCCTTGCGCCTCTGGATGAACCGAACCCGCTTCAGTGCCACGCGCTGAGCTCCCTCCGCCACCACCAAGCGTAAAGCGCCAGCCATTCAAGTGCCCTGCTCATCGGGCATGGTGCTTCATTTCTGCCACATCTGATGCCGCGAAACCGCTCTGGAGCTACCTCGGGCGGCTTGGTTTGCTGCTTAAGCGCGGGATGAACGGAAGGAGACGGGCCATGAGCAACGGCGGCGGTAACACAACCCCACGGCACCGCGTCGAGGACTTCCAGCACCGCGCCGGCGAGGTGCTGAGCGACGAGAATGCCCACCTCCTGGCCGCGCAGTTGCAGGAGTCGTGGGACGGCCGCTGGCAGGTGATGTGGGAGCCGTGGGGCCGCAAGTTCAGGGCGTTCCCGGCCTACGACATGGACGTCAACGCTCCAGTCGACGGCAGAAGCCTCCGCGAACTGTGGCGCAACGTCCTCAACGTCGATCCGGAACTGCTGGTGGTGGTGGCCGAGGCCATCCCGGCGCACCCGTCCACGGTCGTCCACATTCCCCCCGGCTTCTTTCAGGAGATGGCCGGGTGAGCAAGCGAGACGTGGCCCAGCACGCTGCCCACCGAAAGGTCCGGCAGCAACTCCCCACGTCCCGGCGCGACCGGCCGGAGGGGCGAACCCCTCCACGGTCGTGCACTCCGGCGCGGGCCGACCATCCGAACTCTCCATTCCCTCGGACCCGCGTCGACTCGTCTCGCGGCCCACGTACGGGGACAAGCCCGGCCGTGGGCCGCGAGATCCACCTCTCGGTCGTCCTCTTCCCCACTGCGCGAGCCTGGCCGCTTCGCCGTAGTTGGGCGACCGGGCCGGGGAAGGCGGACACCTGGATGTGCACTCGTCCGTCTTCCCCTGGCGGCCAGGGGGCGTACAACGCCCCGGCTCCCCACACGAAGGTCATGTCATGGACGCCGGTATCGCACTCGCCTTCCTCATCCACAACATCTGGCAGGAGGGCCGGCGATCACCGATCGCCAGCGACGACGCTGACAACCCTCCTGTTACTGCTCTCCCCACGGCATCAGGCAGTCAGACCCGCGTGGAGAGAGCAGACGATGACCAGAGCCCGACAACCGCAGCACGAGCAAAATGAACCCGCGTTCAAGTGGGAGCCGTACAGGCCGGTCGGCAGCCAGCTACGCGTCTCACACACCTCGTGCTGCGGCCGGTGGGAGTGGGCGTCCGAGGGCGGCCAGTTCTTCGTGCTGCGCCGCACCGGCGACCACTACGAGGAGACCGGCCGCGGCCTCTACCGCCAGGCCCTCGACATCTACATCGCTCTCGCCGAAGCGCACCACGCCGAGCACCTGCGCCGCAGGGAGACGCCGGAGCCCGACACCTTCCTGAAGGGACGGGGACGGCGTGGCTGAGCCCGGAGGATCCCGCCAGCAGCCACGATCGACCAGTTGCCCAGCACCACCGAGAAGAGGGGATCCAACCTGTGACCACCGACAATGACGTCCAGGACGTCACAGCGCTACGCACCGCCATGATCGAGAAGATCGCCCTTCGCCACCAGGCGCTGGGCTTGGTGCTGCCGGCTGAGGTCGAGCGGGCGCTGCGGACGGTGCCTCGTAATCTGTTCACGGGCGACGTCGATCTGCAAGCCGCCTACGAGGACACCGCGGTCGTCACCAAGCGCAACGAGCGCGGCGCCTCCATGAGCTCGGTGTCGGCGCCCTGGCTGCAGGCGGTGATGTTGGGCCAGGCAAAGCTCAAGCCCGGCGACCGGGTTCTGGAAGTGGGATCCGGCGGCTACAACGCGGCCTTGATCCGAGAGGTCGTCGGGCCGACGGGTTCGGTGACCACGATCGACATCGACCCTGAGGTCACCGACCGCGCCCAGCGGTTCCTGGCGGGTGCCGGGTACGGCGACGTGGAGGTGATCTGCGCGGACGCCGAGTTCGAGATCGAACCGGGCCGCACGTTCGACGCGATCATCGTCACGGTCGGCTCGTGGGACGTTCCCCCGGCCTGGCCCTCGCAGCTCGCCAAGGGCGGCAGACTGGTCGTCCCGCTGCGCACCTGGGGCTTGACCAGGTCCTGGGTCCTGGAACATCAGGACGGCGCCCTGGTGAGCCGTGATCGTCAGGTGTGCGGCTTCGTCGCGATGCAGGGCGCGGGAGCCCACAAGGGCACCGCGACTCCGCTGCTCGACGCTGACAGAGATCACACGGTCGGGCTGTGGCGGGACGAGAAAGACACCATTGACGCGGCGGCGCTATCTGGAGTGCTGAACCTGCCGCGCGCGGAGGTGTGGACCGGCATCACGGTGGGTGCCGGGATCCGGTACAGCGACCAGGACCTATGGCTCGCCACGACCCTGCCCGGCTTCAGCTTGATCACCGCGTCACAGAAAGCGATCGACCATGGCATTGTGGCGCTGCCATGGCAGTACGGCACACCGGCGCTCGTGGACGGCCCCAACCTGGCCTACCGCCCCAAGCCCCGCCCCATCGACGGCGACGTCTTTGAATTCGGCGCCTTCGCGCACGGCCCGCAAGGCGAGCAGTCCGCGCGGCGGTTGGCCGACCAGATCGCCGCGTGGAACCTGGCCGGTCGGCCGGAACCCCGCCTGTCGGTCCACCCGGCAGGCACACCGAACGGCCAACTACCAGACGGGCACGTCCTGGACAAGGAACACGCCCGTCTCGTGATCTCCTGGCCGACGGCCAGGTAGCCCCACCCTCCGATCGAAAGGATCCGGTACATGGAGCCGCACGAGTTCACCCTTGACGTCCGCTTCTTGAAGGCCACACCCGCGTTCATCGGACTCGACTCCGACGACTGCACCAGCGACGGCTGCGGCGAGACCCCCGGCAGCGCCGGCATCGCCAACTGCTAACCCCTCCCGGGTGTTCCCGGCCACTCCGCATGGCCGGGAACACCCCCTCGAGAACGGAGGAACGGCCAGATGCATCGCTTCCGAGCCGTGGACGCCGCCGTCGTTCGCGTCGCTGCCTACCCGAAAGACTTGGTTCTGCCACCATGGCCCGACCTCACCAGGAACGATGCTCGCGACGCTGCCAGCTGGATCTGCGAGGTCTGGCCGACGCCAGGGGTAGGCGACGCCGTCACGATCGCCAGCCCTGATCTGGCGCGCGTCCTCACCGGAATATGTGATCACCCGAGCGCCTTCCGGCCGCGTCAGGTCCATCGCGCGGCCGAGGCACTGATGCGCTATCTCCTGCGGTGGACGACCCGGGCCACACCGTTCGGCCTGTTCGCCGGAATCGCCCCCGCCACCATGGCTTCCACTGCCTCGGTCGCGTTCGGTGACCGGCATACCGCCGTACTGCGGCCGGATTCCCTGTGGCTCGCCGAGACGATCAGCGCGCTGGAAGACGATCCGGCTTTGCTGCGAGTGCTGCCGGTCCAGGCGAACAACCTAGGGTTCGCGCGCGGCGCGGACTGGGTTCTGCCCTACCCGCCCAGCGCTGATGGGACGGTGTCGGAGGTTTCCGTGCGCTACACCACGGCGGTCCGCAGCGCTCTGAAGGAGGCGGCCACGCCGGTCGTCTTCGGTGATCTGCTGGCGAAGCTGGCCGCTGAGTCTCCGCAGACAGCGGTCACGGTCATCGAGGGCATGCTCACCGAATTGGTGCGGTTGCGGATCCTGCTCACCAGCGTGCGACCGCCGATGACCGTCACCGACCCCCTCGCCCACATCACCGCCCAATTGCAGGGCCCGGCCGCCACTTCTGCTGCCCTCGATCCGGGCTCCCGGCTGGCGGTCGGTCTGCGGCTGGACTGCTCGATCAGCCTGCCTCCCCGCTTGATCGAGGAGGTCGAGACGGCCGCCGCGATCCTGGTTCGGCTGGCCCCCAGACAGCCCGCGTGGCAGGCGTACCACACCGCGTTCGTCGACCGTTATGGTCCGGGGGCTCAAGTGGGGATCCGGGAACTTCTGGACCCTGATCGCGGGCTCGGCTACCCCGCCGGGTTCCGCGGCTCACTCGCCACCCACGACCCCACACCGACCCGCCGAGACGCCACGCTTGCGGTCCTTGCCCACAAGGCCGCCCTGAGCGGGTACGCCGAGCTGGTCCTCACCGATGACATGGTGGCCGAACTGGAGACGGGCGACGGGGCAGGGCCAGCCCCGCACACCGAGGTGCGGGTCGCCGTCAGCGCCCCGACTCCCGCCGCGTTGGACACCGGGGACTTCACCCTCACTGTGGTGTGCGCGTCGCGGCACGCCGGCACTTCGGTGGGCCGGTTCCTGCATCTTCTGCCCGCCGCGGACCGGGAGCGGATCGCCGGCGCCTACCGTCGCCTCCCGACCAGCACGGCCGGCGCGATGGCCATGCAGTTGTCGGTCCCTCCGCTGCGTGCCCGCACGGACGGCCTGGCCCGCACCCCGGACGTGCTGCCAGTGCTGTCGCTGGGAGAACATCGCCGCCCGAGCGGCTCAGCGGTCGATCTCGACGACCTGGCGGTCACCGCCGACGCCCGCCGCCTGATCCTGGTGTCGCTCACGCGCGGGTGCGCCGTGGAGCCGTTGATGTTGAACGCGACCAACCTGCATCACAGCGCCCACCCATTGGCCCGGTTCCTGTGCGAAGTCAGCACCGCGACCTCGACACCCTGCACCACCTTCAGATGGGGTCGCGTCGCCGACCGGTTCGCCTTCCTTCCTCGCGTCCGGTACGGCCGGACGATCCTCAGCCCGGCTCGGTGGACCCTCATCGCCTCGGACCTGCCCGCAGCGGCCGCCACCACCGGGGAATGGGCCAAGCGGTTCCAGGAGCACCGGCAAGCACGCCACATCCCGGACGTGGTGCGGTTCGGCGACGATGACGTCCTGATCCGGGTGGACCTGACCGAGGGCGCGCACCTGGCGCTGCTGCGCCGCCACCTGGACCGCACCGGCAAAGCGCGGCTGATCGAGGACGTGACCGACGACGCCTGGCTCGGCGGGCGCCCCCACGAGATCGTCGTTCCCCTCGCCTCCACCACCCCGCCCCGCCCCTTGACACGACCGTTGCGGCGTGAGCGGACCCATCATGGTCCCGGCCACCTGCCCGGAGACTCACCGTGGCTGTACGCGAACCTGTTCGGCCACCCCGAACGACAATCTGAACTCCTCACGATCCGTCTGCCGGACCTGCTCATCGACTGGGAGCACGGGCCCTGCGATGACTGGTGGTTCATCCGCTACAACACTCCAATACCGCACGTGCGGATCCGGCTGCCCCTGCATGATGGCGACCGGTATGGACCCGCCACCCGGTCGTTCGGACAGTGGGCACGCGCCGTGCACCGTGCCGGATTGCTGCGCGATCTCTGCCTGGACACCTACCGGCCGGAAATCGGCCGGTTCGGCACCGGCCCCGCCATGGCCGCCGCCGAAGCCGTGTTCGCCGCCGACTCCGCGATCGTGGTCGCGCAGCTACGCACCACGGCTAATCCACAGGCTGCGACTGCGGCAAGCCTGATAGACCTCGCGACGGGCTTCCTGGGCACCGGCGGCATGCCATGGCTCGTGGAACACATCGCCCACGGCGGGCCCAAGGCGCTCGATCGGACGGTTACGGAGCAGGCCCAGCGTCCAGCCAACCTTCCGCCCGACTTGATCGAACGGAGGCGTACGGCGCTGGCCACCTACAGGGCACTTCTCGAACCAGGCGACCTGGACATCATTCTGAGCGACCTGCTGCACCTGCACCACGCCCGCATGATCGGGATCGACGCCGAGTCGGAACGGATCTGTCTGCGGTTGGCCCGGACCCTGTCCCAGGGCCTGATCGCGCGAGGAGAAGGGAGCGGCACATCGACGTCCACCAGCGGGCCCGCTACCATGCCGACGCCATAGCCCGCCAGCTCCAGACACCTGATGCGGCCAGGCGGCCAGTCCAGTCACTCAGCGGCGGAGCCGTCGGGATCGCGCTCTTGCACATCGAGCGGGCCGTCACGGGCAGCGCCGGGTGGCGGGAGGCGCACGACTGGCTGACCTTGGCGACTCGGGACGATCTCACCATCGGTGCGGGGGCCTGCCTCTACCTCGGGGCGCCCGCGCTCGCCTTCGCCCTCCATCCCGCCCCTCACATCGGGTACCGGCCCTCGCAGGCGATCCTGGACGAGGGCGTCGCGGCCCTCACCCGCGACCGGCTCGCCGCCGCCTCCCAGCGCATGGAGCGCGGTGAGCGACCCGCGCTGACCGAGTTCGACCTGATCAGCGGTCTCACCGGTCTCGGCGCACACCTGTGGAGACATGACCCCAGCGGCGACCTGGTCAAGAACGTGCTGGCCTATCTCATCCGGCTCACCGAACCGATAGACGGTCTGCCGGGCTGGTGGACGCTGTCCTCAGCCAAGCGCACCGCGGCCGCCCCGCCCGGCGGGCACAGCAACCACGGGATGGCCCACGGCATCGCCGGACCATTGGCGCTACTGGCGCTCACCGCCAGAGCCGGCCTGATCCTGCCAGGCCAGATGGAGGCCATCGGCCGAATCTGCGCCTGGCTGGACGACTGGCAGCACGACCACCTCGGCGCCCCCTGGTGGCCCGAAGCCATCACCCTCGCCGAACTCCAGCAGGGCCGGACCACCCAACCCGGACCACTGCGCCCCTCCTGGTGCTACGGCACCCCCGGCCTGGCACGCGCCCAGCAACTGGCAGCCCTCGCCACCGACGACACCGCCCGCCAGACCACCACAGAACGCGCCCTGATCGGCTGCCTCAACAACCCGCGCCAACTACGGCGGATCATCGACCAGAGCCTGTGCCACGGCACAGCAGGGCTGTTCATGACCGTGGCTGCCTTCGCGGCCGACTCGATCGCCCCACACCGCCTACCGATCTCCTGCGTCACCGACCTGCTGCTGGACGGCCCCACCGCTCCCAGCGCAGCACCGGGGCTTCTCACCGGACGCACCGGCTACGGGCTCGCCCTCCACACCCTTGCCGACGATGCGCCGCCCACCACCACCTGGGACGCCTGCCTTCTGCTCCGCTGACCAAACCGGGGGGACACACCTCCGCCCACACGACGCCTCCGCACCCTGGAGAACACATGTCTGCTCAACACCCGCCCCCCACACGCCCACCCGTACCACCGAGCAAGGTGGCCGATGCCGTGCTCGCGGTGCTGTCCGGCGCCCCTGCCGAGGTGGCCGCAGCCGCTATCAGCGCCCGCACCGAGACTCTCGCCGACGCAGTCGATGCCTACCAGGCCGCCGGATACCAGGCGTTGGAAGCCCGCACGGCTGATCACGGCTGGTACAGCATCCGCGTCCAGTTCGCCGAGTGGGAGAGCGCCGAGCAGGCCGCCGTGACCCACCTCAGCCCGCGCCTGGATCGCCTGTGCGAGCGCAAGCTGATCAGCGAGTGGTGGTTCATCCGCAAGCATCCATGCTGGCGGCTCCGGCTACGCCCGCTCGGCGGCCTCGTCCCCGAAGTGAAGGCCGCCGTCAACGCCGCGCTGAACGACCTGACCGTGTCCGGGGTGCTCACCCGCTGGTGGCCGACCATCTACGAGCCGGAGACCGCCTCGTTCGGCGGCCCGGTCGGAACCGAGATCGCCCACGCCCTGTTCAGCGCCGACAGCAGCCACATCCTCGCCTACCTGCGGCAGCGCCCGCCGGACGTCGGCCGCAAAGAGGTGTCGATGCTGCTGAGCGCCACCCTGTTGAGCGCGACCGGACTGGATCGGTTCGAGCGCGGAGACGCGTGGAACCGCATCGCGGAACTTCGCCCCCTTCCCGCCGACGCTCCCTCCACCAGCTTGAAGGACCTGGCCGAGCGGATCCGCCCCCTCGTCGCCTCCCCCACCGGCTCGATCGCCCCGGATGGGCCGGGCGCCTTCGCCTCGCCCTGGGCAGCCGTCTTCCGCAATGCGGGGCGGTCCCTCTGTGAAGCCGCGTCCGCCGGCCATCTGGACCGGGGCGTCCGCCACGTCCTCACCCACCTGGTGATCTTCCATTGGAATCGTCTCGGCTTGCCCGCCACCACGCAAGGCATCCTCAGTCGTGCCGCACGTGAAGCCCTCCTCCCTTCAGGGAAGTGATCACACTTTTCGAGGGGCTGAACGTAGCTACCACCCCTCCCGCCGGAGCACAGAGCTTGATGAAGGGCCCGTTTTCGAAGGCGGCCCAAACCGCGTCGGCGCCTCCTTGCCCCTCCGCTTTGCTCCCGCGTCCACCGGTTCCTTAGGGTTGGTGGGTGTCAGAGCCGACATCGCCCCCGCCGCGGATCGGGTCCCCCGAGTGGGATCGGGAACTCGCGAGCATTGGGCTGGATCGGCGAGGGGTCGACGCTGATGTGAATGCCGTGCTGGCGACCACGGACGCCCCTAGCGAGTTCGACCCGCACGGGCTGAACCTCTTCGGGACCGATGCCGAGGTCGCCGCCGACTGGGTCCTGTTGCATCAGAGGTTCCCTTCCTATGGGATTTTGATGTACCTGCGAATGTGCTGGTCGCAAGGTGACCACGCGCTGCAGGACTGGATCGTGCGCCAATTCGCCGCGATGCTGATGTACGGTCCGGGCCCGGTGGCCGATTCGGCCGAGTACGGGCTGTGGGTCGACTACTTCGAATCGCCTGAGGCGTCGCAGGTCTTCACGGCGCTGGCCCTTCAGTTGCCGCGGTCCCACTGGGATCGCCTGATCAGCGGCGCCGGTCCGGTGCCCTGGGACGCCAAGCATCAGGTGTTCCAGGAGGCGGCCGAGGTCCCGGCGCTGCATCCCGCGCTCGCAAGGGGCATCGCGGGTTCGTTCTATGACGTGTACGGCGACGTCGACGCCGTGGACGCGGCCCTGCTGCTCGATCGGCTCACGGTCGCGGACGAATCTTTGCTGGCGGCGCTGACCGAGGCCACCGCACAGCCGCTGCGACTGCGGTCCGGATCGGCCGTGATCGCGGACGAGTCCGATGCGGGGTGGCCGCACCCGGGGAGCTTCCTGCTTCGCGCGGCGGTGCGCAGCTCGCGGAGCCGGTGGGTGCGGCAGTCCGAGCTGGTGGCCGACGGCCGGGTGTACGGTCGCCTGGCGCACTGGGACTTCCCGTTCGACCCGACGAAGATCGCGCACCGCGTTGTGGCCGCGCCGGAGCCGGAGGGGCGGATCGTGCTGTTCCGGGTCGAAGGGCCGCCTGAGCACGCTGAGCTGCTGGTGGACCGGGAACTCGAGGCATGGCCGCCGGGTCTCAGGGAGCATCTCGCACCCTGAGGGCCCCGGGTGTCAAGTGTCCCAATTCCCCCTTACGGGAATCGAAGACACCCTCTGAGGGATGGCACCCGGCGGGACGCTCCGACAGGCTTCAGCACCGTCGTCGCACTAGGCGTCCGCGCTGCTCAGGGCCGGGCACGCGCTGATCCCCGGCCACGGCAAGACCATCATGGCCGCGTACCTGGCCGGGCGGCGCGGCCGACCACGTGACGCCCTGGTCGTGGGGGCCACGGTGACGGCCACGCACACGGTCGGGGTGCTGGTGGTGGGGCTGCTGCCGAGCGCGGGCCTGGCCCTCCGCTCGGCGATCGCTCTCTAGCCTCGCGCTCGTCCCTGGATCAGGGTCTCCACGCCGTCCAGGATCCGGGCGAGGCCGAAGGAGTAGTCGAAGCCCCGCTTCTCCTCGGCGGTGTCCGGTGGATAGTCGTAGGCACCCGCGTCGACCGCCGCACGCAGGGCGGGAAAACGCCGCGCGTCGATGAGATCGCCGAGTAGCGTGCTGTATGCGGCAATCGACTCCCCCGAGGCGGCCGGCCCGATCTCGGCGCCCATCCGCGCGGTGGTGAGCATGTAGCTGGCGACCAGCAGGACCACGCCGACCTTCTCGCCTTCGCTCAGCCCGGTATCGCGCAACGCGGCCAGGGCGCGATCGGTCCACGCCAGCTGGTTGGGGGTGATCGGTGGCCCGGTGATGGGCACGTGCACGATCCAGGTATGGGCGCGCAGCATCACCCACTGCGCCGCGCACCAGCGCTCCAGGCCGGACCGCCAGTCGCCGCAGGGCTCGTCGAGCTCGGCGGGCACGGCCGCGACCGTGTCCAGCATCAGCAGCAGCAGCTCATTCTTGCTCTTGACGTGCCGGTAGAGCGACATCGTGGTGAAGCCCAGCCCCTCGGCGACCCTGGCCATCGACACGGCGTCGAGGCCGCCGGCGTCGGCCAGCTCGACCGCCGCGCGGGCGATGCGCGGCGGGCTGAGCCCCTGCCTGGGTTCAGGCGCCGGCTCGTCGAGTCTTCCCCAGAGCAGGTCGAGCCCCGGCGGCAGCTTGTCGTTCATGGTCCTCACCTTCGCGCATCGCCCTCGCCTTTCGCGACGTCCGTCCGGCGCCGGCGCCGACGCCGACGAGCTGGGCCGCACGCTTGCGCTCCCGCAAAGTGTATGTCATACACTCAGTGTATGACATACACAGCATTGATCATCGGCGGTGGGATAGCGGGCTCGTTATGCGCGGTCGCCCTGCGCAAGGTGGGGATCACGCCGGTCGTCTATGAGGCGTACGACCGGACCGCGGACCACACGGGTGCCTTCCTGACGCTCGCGGTGAACGCGCTCGACGCCTTGCGTGCCCTCGACGTCGACCTCGGCGACGTCGGCTTCGACACGCCGCGCATCGTGTTCACCAACGGCTCCGGCAGGCGACTCGGCGAGCTG
This sequence comes from Nonomuraea sp. NPDC049158, assembly GCF_040648335.1. Taxonomy (NCBI): domain Bacteria; kingdom Bacillati; phylum Actinomycetota; class Actinomycetes; order Streptosporangiales; family Streptosporangiaceae; genus Nonomuraea; species Nonomuraea sp. NPDC049158. The sequence continues at coordinate 774,116 of NZ_JBEZDM010000001.1, read as the reverse complement.
CCGTACGGCACCGCCCTGCTGGACGGCATGGTGAGCCGGACCGTCAAGCGGGCCGACCTCTACCGCGCCTTCCGCGAGCGGGCCGTCCGGTCCGGCGTACACATCGAGTACGGCAAGCGGCTCGTCGACGCCGAGAGCGCCGGCGACGGGGTGCTGGCGAGGTTCGCCGACGGCACCTCGGTCCGCGGCGACCTGCTCATCGGCGCGGACGGCCTGCGGTCACGTACCCGCGAGATCATCGACCCGCACGCGCCGGACGCGCGCTACGGCGGGCTGCTCAACACGGGCGGCTACGCCCGCGGCGTCTCCACCGGCGGCGAGACGGGCACGATGAACGCGATCTTCGGCAAGCGCTGCTTCTTCGCCCACACGACGCATCCGAGCGGCGAGGTGTGGTGGGCGGCGAATCCGGCCCGGGCCACCGAGCCCACCCCCGCCGAACTGGCCGCGACCACCCCCGAACAGTGGCGGTCCCGGCTGATCGACCTGTTCCGGCACGACAGCGGGCCCGCTGCGGATATCATCGCGGCGACCGGCGAGATCTTCGCGGGCTGGAGCACCTACGACGTGCCGACCGTGCCGAAGTGGCATGACGACCGGATGGTCATCATCGGCGACGCGGCCCACGCGACCGCCCCCTCGATCGGGCAGGGCGCGGCCATGGCCATCGAGGACACCGTCGTGCTGGCCAAGTGCCTGCGGGACGGCCCGGACATCGCCGCCGCGTTCGCCGCCTACGAACGGCTACGGCGCGAGCGGGTGGAACGCGTCGTCGCGCAGGGCAATCGCACCGGCGGCTGGAAGACGCTCGGTCCCGTCGCCCGGGTGCCCCGCGACCTGATCATGAGCCTCGCCATGAGACGCATGGCCCGCACCGGCGACAACCCGAGCCGGTGGATCTACGAACACCACGTCGGCTGGGACGAACCCGTCTACAGCGCGGGCTAGTTCTGCCGGCGTCCGCGCCGGGTGGAGGGCAGGTCGTGGCGCCCCGAGACGAACTCCTGGACCGCGATCTTGGCCCTGATCACCGGCCGGCGCCACCGTTCCTCCCGGTGCGCGGCCGTGGCCAGCTTCCGCGGCCGCCGCTTCTGGTAGAACAGGTGGGCCCACGGAGACCCGGGCCTGGCCAGCCGCACCGCGCTCACCAGCAGCAGCACGGGCACGAACAGGCCCACTATCCCGGTCCAGATCTTGCCCTTCAACAGGGTGATCACGGCGAGCGCCATGTTCGCCACGAGCAGCGCGCCCGGGTTGACCGGGGTCCCGTAGTCGAACGACAGCGGCCGGAGCCCGGTGAGCAGCAGCCCCGTCATCGCGACCGCGATGAACACCGCGTCGACCGAGGTACGGCCCTCTTCCTCCCAGTACACGTCGTGCAGGTGCAGGATCAGCGCGAACTCGTCCAGCACCAGCGCCGACCCGATCCCGAAGACGGCCGCCGCCGCGGCGTAGGCCACCTGCGACGCCGAGGACACGATCAGCCCGCTGACCCCGCCGACCAGCATGAGCACGACCCCGAACACCACGTGGTGGATGTGCATCTCGCCCACGTTGACGTTGCGGAACCAGCCGACCTTCGCCCTGATCAGCCGCACGTTGACGCGGGTGGCCACGAAGGCCCCGATGAGCGCGACGAAGAAACAGAACAGCGGCAGCCGTCCCGTGTCGACAATGCTCAGCTCGAACCAGTTCCCCATGACCTTGAAAACGATGCTACGAGGCCAATCGTCATCCCTTGACCATTTGGACCGGGAAACGAACTCAAGACAGGAACGCGCGCAGCAGCGCCGCCGTGCCCTCCAGGTGTTCCGCCACCGCTCGGCGGGCCCCTTCCGGGTCGCCCGCCAGGATGGCCGCCACGATCGCCTCGTGCTGGCGGGCGGAGTGGTCGAGGTTCACCTGGAGCATCGGGATGGCGTTGAGCAGGTCGCTGACCCGCAGGCGCGCGTCGGCGCAGGCGGTGGCGAGCAGGGCGGAGCCGGTCAGCTCGGCGATCGAGAGGTGGAAGGCCGTGTCCAGCCGCCGGTAGTCCCCGATGCCCGCCTTGTTGAGTGCCGCTAGCCGGCCACGCAGGAGGGAGCGCTGGTCGTCGGTCAGCGTGGCCGCCGCCAGCACCGCCGCCGCACCGCATTCGACCGCCATGCGGAAGGTCAGCGCGTCGGTGAGGTCCGCCGTGCCCATGTCGGCCACGACCCTGCGCAGGTCGCCGCTCTCCGGCGGCGGCGGGGCGTAGGTGACGAACGCGCCGCCGTAGCGGCCGCGCCGTACGTCGAGGTAACCCGCGTCCTGGAGCGCTCGGATCGCCTCCCGCAGCGTCACCCGGCTGATGCCGAGCTGGACGGCCAGCTCGCGCTCCGGCGGCAGTTTCCGGCCCGGCGCGACCACGCCGAGCTTGATCGCCTGGAGCAGCCGTTCTACCGTCTCCTCAAAGGCGTTTCCTGCCCTGACCGGCCGTAACACCGTCATCAACCGCGCCGAGTCGTCCAACGTGTCCTCAGGTCTTGACAAGCGATCCCCATATGCACATCAATGGTCTAAGAGTAGCCCAATTAGCGGGAAAGCGAGCGAACTTCTGTGAGCGAGCGAGGTCTTCCACAGCCCGGACCACTGTCCGTCGACGAGTTGCGTGACGAGGTGGCCGCCGGGCGGGTCGACACCGTGCTGCTCGCGCTCGCCGACATGCAGGGCAGGTTGCAGGGCAAGCGCCTGTCGGCGCGCTACTTCCTGAACGAGGTGCTGGGGCACGGCTCGGAGGGCTGCAACTACCTGCTCGCCGTGGACGTGGACATGAACACGGTCGACGGCTATGCGATGTCGTCGTGGGAGCGCGGCTACGGCGATTTCGTGATGAAGCCCGATATTTCCACGTTGCGGTGGGTTCCGTGGCAGGAGGGCACCGTCATGCTCATGGCGGACCTGACCTGGGAGAACGGCGACGACGTGACCGCCTCGCCGCGGCAGATCCTGCGCGCGCAGCTCGCCCGGCTCGCCGACCGCGGCCTGGCCGCCTTCGTGGGCACCGAGCTGGAGTTCGTGGTGTACGAGGACAGCTACGAGGACGCGTGGAAGCGCGCGTACCGCGACATGTCCCCCGCGAACCTCTACAACGTCGACTACTCCCTCCTCGGTACGGCCCGCATCGAACCCCTCCTTCGCCGGATAAGGCGGGACATGGAGGGGGCTGGGCTGTACGTCGAGTCCGCCAAGGGCGAGTGCAACCTGGGCCAGCACGAGATCGCCTTCCGCTACGACGAGGCGCTGAAGACCTGCGACAACCATTCCATCTACAAGAACGGCGCCAAGGAGATCGCGGCTCAGGAGGGCAAGTCGATCACCTTCATGGCCAAGCCGAACCAGCGCGAGGGCAACTCCTGCCACATCCACATCTCGTTGCGGAGTCTGGACGGCGACCCGGTCATGGCGGGCGACGGCCCCCACGGGCTGTCCGAGCTCGGCGCCCGCTTCATCGCCGGGCAGCTGGCCCACATGCGCGAGCTCACCCTCTTCTACGCCCCGAACATCAACTCCTACAAGCGCTACGTCCCCGGCAGCTTCGCCCCCACGGCCGTCAAGTGGGGTGTGGACAACCGCACCTGCTCGCTCCGGCTCGTGGGCCACGGGGAGTCGCTGCGCATCGAGAACCGGGTGCCGGGCGGCGACGTGAACCCCTACCTCGCGGTGTCGGCGCTGATCGCGGCCGGGCTGCGCGGCATCGACGAGGAGTTGCCGCTGGAGGACGCGTTCGGGGGCAATGCCTACGACTCCGGCGCCGAGACCGTGCCCCACACGTTGCGGGACGCGCTGGCGCTGTTCGAGGGGTCGAAGCTGGCGCGTGAGACGTTCGGCGACGACGTGGTGGCGCACTATGCGAACAACGCCCGGATCGAGCTGGCCGCCTTCGACGCGGCTGTCACGGACTGGGAGCTGTTCCGGGGTTTCGAGCGGATGTGAGCAGGATGCAGATCGTCAATCCGGCGACGGAGGAAATCCTCGCCGACGTGGAACTGGCCGACGCGGCCGAGGTCGACCGGGCAGTGGAGCGTGCCAGGCGGGCCTATCAGAGCTGGCGTGACGTGGCGCCCGGCGACCGGGCGCGGCTGCTGCGCCGCTTCGCCGGCCTGGTGGACGAGCACCGGGAGGAGCTGGCCCTGCTGGAGCTCACGAACTCCGGCCACCCGATCGGCAACGCCCGCTGGGAGGCGGGCGCGGTACGCGACGTGCTGCACTTCTACGCCGGCGCCCCCGAGCGCAACCACGGCAAGCAGATCCCGGTGCCCGGCGGCGTGGACATCACCTTCCAGGAGCCGCTGGGCGTGGTGGGCGTGATCGTGCCCTGGAACTTCCCGATGCTCATCATGAGCTGGGGCGTCGCCCCGGCTTTGGCCGCGGGCAACACGGTGATCGTCAAGCCCGCCGAATGGACCCCGCTGACCGCGCTGAGGCTGGCCGAGCTGGCCCTCGCCGCGGGCCTCCCCGAGGGGGTGCTCCAGGTGCTGCCTGGGGCAGGGGAGGTCGCGGGGGCCCGCCTGGTCGAGCATCCGCAGGTGGCCAAGATCGTGTTCACCGGCTCGACCGAGGTGGGCAAGGAGATCGCCGCCAAGGCGGCAACCCAGGTCAAACGGATAACCCTCGAACTAGGCGGCAAATCCGCAAATATCGTGTTTGCGGACTCGGATCTGGAAAAAGCGGCGAAAACGGCGCCGTATGCCGTCTTCGATAACTCCGGCCAGGACTGCTGCGCCCGATCCAGGATCCTGGTGCAGGCGGAGGTCTACGACGCGTTCCTGGAGCTGCTGCTGCCGGCCGTACAGAATGTCAGGGTCGGCGACCCGCTCGACGAGAGCACCGAGATGGGCCCCCTGATCAGCGCCGAACATCTGGAGCGGGTGCGCGGCTTCATCGACGGCCCGTCGTACTGGCAGGGCGACTGCCCGCAGGGCAAGGGGTTCTGGTTCCCGCCGACGGTCCTGACGCCGGCGCTCACCGATCGGGCCTTCACCGAGGAGATCTTCGGGCCGGTGGTGTCGGTGGTGCCGTTCGCGGACGAGGCGGAGGCGGTGCGGATCGCCAACGACACGCCGTACGGCCTGAGCGGCTCCATCTGGACCCGCGACGTCGGCCGGGCGCTGCGCGTCGCGCGGGCCGTGGAGGCGGGCGCGCTGTCGGTGAACTCGCACTCCTCGGTCCGCCACTGGACGCCGTTCGGCGGCTTCAAGGAGTCCGGCCTCGGCCGGGAGCTGGGCCCGGACGCCCTCATGGCGTTCACCGAGACCAAGAACGTCTTCATCTCAACGGAGTGACACACATGCAGCGTTTGCACAACCGCGTCGCCGTGATCACCGGGGCGGGCGGCGGCATCGGCCTGGCCACCGCGCGGCGGTTCGCCGAAGAGGGCGCCAAGGTGGTCTGCGCCGACGTCGACGAGGAGGCGGGCACCAAGGCCGCCTCCGAGGTGGGCGGGCTCTTCGTCAAGGTCGACGTGACCAGCGAGGACGACGTCGTCCGGATGTTCCAGACGGCGTTCGACACCTATGGCTCCGTCGACATCGCCTTCAACAACGCGGGCATCTCGCCGCCCGAGGACGACTCGATCCTGGAGACCGGCATCGAGGCGTGGCGGCGGGTGCAGGAGGTGAACCTGACGAGCGTCTACCTGTGCTGCAAGCACGCGATCCCGTACATGCGGCGGCAGGGCAAGGGCTCGATCATCAACACCGCGTCGTTCGTGGCGGTGATGGGCTCGGCGACGTCGCAGATCTCGTACACGGCCTCGAAGGGCGGGGTGCTCGCGATGTCGCGCGAGCTCGGCGTCCAGTTCGCGCGCGAGAGGATCCGGGTGAACGCGCTGTGCCCGGGGCCGGTCAACACGCCGCTGCTCCAGGAACTGTTCGCGAAGGACCCCGAGCGGGCCGCGCGGCGCCTGGTGCACGTGCCGGTGGGGCGCTTCGCCGAGGCGTCGGAGATCGCGGCGGCGGTGGCCTTCCTGGCCAGCGACGACGCCTCCTTCATCACGGGCTCGGAGTTCCTGGTCGACGGGGGCATCTCGAGCGCGTACGTCACGCCTCTGTAGGAAGGGAACTTTAGGAAGGGAACTTTAGGAAGGGAACTTTAGGAAGGGAAGTCGTGGAGCGACCCGTCATCGGGATCACGTCCTATGTCGAGCCTGCCCGCTACACCGTGTGGGACATGCCGGTCGCCCTGCTGCCGTACATGTACGTGGAGCAGGTGGTCCGGGCCGGCGGGCAGCCGGTGATCCTGCCGCCCGCCGGGTCGCCCGCGCGACTGGTAGGGCGGTTGGACGGGTTGATCCTGGCCGGTGGCGGTGACGTCTCGCCCGAGCGGTACGGCCAGGAGCCGCACGACCAGACCGGCTACATCCGGAAATTTCGTGACACGGCGGAGTTCGCGGTGATCGAGGCGGCTCTTGAGGCCGATCTGCCGTATCTCGGGATATGCCGGGGCATGCAGGTGCTCAACATCGCGCTCGGCGGGACCCTGCACCAGCATCTGCCCGATGTGGTGGGACACACCGGGCACTCCCCCGCACCCGGCGAGTTCGGCCACCTGCCCGTCCGGCCCGTCGCGGGGACCCTCGTCGGCAAGGCGCTCGGGGCCGAGCCGGTGGCCGTGCCGCACTACCACCACCAGGCCATCGACCGGCTCGCGCCCGGCCTCACCGTGTCCGCCGTGGCCGACGACGGCACGATCGAGGCGGTGGAGCTGGACTCCCGGCCGTTCGCCATGGCCGTGCAGTGGCATCCGGAGGCGGCGAAGGACTGCGCGCTGTTCGAGGCGCTCGTCGCCGCCTGCTGAGCCGTACCCCGGCACAGTCCTTCTGTCCTCAAGCGGCCGGATCCGCACGCGACAACTCCCCCATAACAGCACTAGGCTTGCGGACATCACCGACGAAACCGTGCGGGAGAGCGTCCTGGCATCCGGCCAGGTCCCCTGAAGGAGCAAGCCCTCCCCGCGAACCTCTCAAGGCAAAGGACCGCACGGACGAGGTGTCCTCTGGAAAGCAGGCCTGGCGGCCTCGCCGAAGGTGAAAGTCCGGCAAATTGCGGGCGAAGCTCTCAGGCACCCATGACAGAGGGGGAGGATGTCTGGCATCCGATCCTGCCCTGAGGTGCGCATATGTCACGTCCTACACCGCTCCGAGAGGTCCACGAGAGCCTCGGCGCGACATTGACCGATTTCGCCGGGTGGCTGATGCCGCTCCGCTACGGCAGCGAGTCCGCCGAGCACAACGCCGTCCGCCAGGCGGCCGGGCTGTTCGACCTCTCCCACATGGGCGAGATCTTCGTGACCGGGCCTCAGGCGGGCGAGGCGCTCGACTACGCGCTGGTGGGACACCTGTCGGCGCTCGCGCCCGGCCGGGCCCGCTACACCATGATCGTGAACGAGCGTGGTGGGGTGCTGGACGACCTGATCGTCTACCGGCTCGGGGACGAGGAGTTCATGGTGGTGGCTAACGCCTCCAACTATGAAAAAGTCGGGGAAGAGCTGAAAAATCGCGCGAAGTCGTACAACGCGGTGGTCGAGGATCGCTCGGAGCAGTACGCGCTGATCGCCGTGCAGGGGCCGCGCGCGCAGGAGATCCTCGCCACGCTCACCGACGCCGACCTCGCCGGGCTCAAGTACTACGCGGGCCTGCCCGGTCTGGTCGACGGCCGGCAGGCGCTCATCGCGCGCACCGGCTACACGGGTGAGGACGGGTTCGAGCTGTTCGTGGCCAACCAGGACGCCGTGCCGCTCTGGCACGCGCTGACCGAGGCCGGCCGGCCGTACGAGCTGCGGGCGGCGGGTCTGTCCAGCCGTGACACGCTCAGGCTCGAAGCGGGTATGCCGTTGTACGGCAACGAGCTCGGCGTCGAGCTGACCCCGTTCGACGCGGGGCTGGGCAGAGTGGTGAAATTCGACAAGCCGGGCGACTTCGTCGGCAGGTCGGCGCTGGAGGCGGTCAAGGACACGCCGCCGCGGCGCCGGCTCGTCGGACTGGTCGCGCGGGGTCGCCGGGTGCCGCGCCACGGATACCCGGTGACCAAGGACGGCGCCGTCGTCGGCGAGGTCACCAGCGGGGCCCCCTCCCAGACCCTGGGTAAGCCCATCGCCATGGCCTACGTCGACAATGGAGCCGACGCAGGTCTGGCCGTGGACATCCGGGGCAGCCATGAACCTATGGACCTCATTGAGCTGCCCTTTTACAGGAGGAACAAGTGAGCAACATCCCAGACGACCTGAGCTACACCAAGGAGCACGAGTGGGTGGCCGGGCTCGACGACGGCATCACCGTGACCATCGGCATCACGGCCTACGCGGCCGAGGCGCTGGGTGATGTCGTCTTCGTGCAGCTTCCGGAGGTCGGCTCGACCGTCGAGGCGGGCGACTCCATCGGTGAGGTCGAGTCGACCAAGTCCGTGAGCGAGATCTACACCCCCGTCGGCGGCGAGATCGTCGAGGTCAACCAGGCCGTCGTGGACGATCCGTCGCTGGCCAACAGCGACTCCTACGGCGACGGCTGGATGTTCCGCGTGCGCGTGGAAGGCGACCCCGAGGACCTGCTCACCGCCGAGGAGTATTCGGCGCTCACCTCAGGCGAGTCCTGACCCACCCGCCGGGGTCCTGACGGGCCCCGGCCCTTCTGAAGGGCGCCCATCAATGGCGATCAGCGTCTTCGACCTGTTCAAGATCGGTATCGGCCCGTCGAGCTCGCACACCGGCGGTCCCATGGCCGCCGCGCACAAATTCGCCCGTGGTCTGCACGACGACGACCTGCTCGCTCGTACGGCCCGCGTCGAGGCGATCCTGTACGGCTCGCTCGGCCTGACCGGCAAGGGCCACGGCAGCGACAAGGCCGTCCTGCTGGGGCTGTCGGGCGAGAAGCCCGAACTGGTCGACGTGGACTCCATCGACGCGCGCCTGGCCGCGATGCGCGAGTCCGGCACGGTCCAGCTCTACGGCACGCAGGAGATCCCCTTCGTCGTGGGCGAGGACCTCGTCTTCGAGCGCAAGATCTCCCTGCCCGAGCACCCGAACGGCATGCGCTTCACCGCCTTCTCCGATTCGGGCGAGAAACTGCGTGAGAAGGTCTACTTCTCGGTCGGCGGCGGCTTCGTGGTGGACGAGCAGGCCACGGGAGCCGACCGCATCAAGCCCGACGACACCGTTCTGCCCTACCCCTTCACGACCGGGGACGAGCTGCTCAAGCACTGCTCCAACACGGGCCTGTCCATCTCCGCGCTGATGCTGGAGAACGAGCAGGCGTTCGGCCGCTCCGCCGCCGAGATCCGCGCGCGGATCCTGCATCTGTGGCAGGTCATGTGCGAGTGCGTCGAGCGCGGCATCGCCAAGGAGGGCGTGCTGCCGGGCGGCCTCAAGGTCAAGCGCCGCGCCAACCGTCTCCACCGCCGCCTGCAGACCGAGTCGCCGAAGACCGACCCGCTGCACGCCATGGACTGGGTGTCGCTTTTCGCGCTGGCGGTCAACGAGGAGAACGCCGCGGGCGGCCGCATCGTCACCGCCCCCACGAACGGCGCGGCGGGCATCATCCCCGCCGTCCTGACCTACTACTCCCGCTTCATCCCGCACGCCGACGACGACGGCATCGTCCGCTTCTTCCTCACCGCGGCGGCGATCGGCGTCCTGTTCAAGGAGAACGCCTCGATCTCGGGCGCCGAGGTCGGCTGCCAGGGCGAGGTCGGCTCGGCCTGCTCCATGGCCGCCGCGGGCCTCACGGAGGTCATGGGCGGCACGCCCGAGCAGGTGGAGAACGCGGCGGAGATCGGCATCGAGCACAACCTGGGCCTGACCTGCGACCCGGTCGGCGGCCTGGTCCAGATCCCGTGCATCGAGCGCAACGCGGTGGCCTCCATCAAGGCCATCGCCGCGGCCCGCATCGCCCTGCGCGGCGACGGCCAGCACTTCGTCGCCCTGGACCGGGCCATCAAGACGATGCGGGACACGGGCCGGGACATGCTGGACAAGTACAAGGAGACCTCCCGCGGCGGCCTCGCGGTCAACGTCATCGAGTGCTGACCCGGAGCGCGCTCGCGTTCAAAGTGAGGTTTGCGTTCGAGCGCGCTCAAAGCCATAGCGTCGCCGACATGACGACACAGACACAGACCTGGATCATCACCGGCGCGTCCCGCGGCCTCGGGCGCGCGCTAGCCGAGGCGGCGCTCGCGGCGGGCGACCACGTGGTGGCGGCGGTACGCCGGCCCGAGAGCGTGGCCGACCTGAAGGCCGCGTACCCGGACGACCTCATGATCGCGACGTTCGACGTCCGGGACACCACCGCCGCCGCGGGCCTCGTACGGGACACCCTCGATCACTTCGGGCAGCTCGACGTGCTCGTCAACAACGCGGGCCGGGGCATGGTCGGCGCGGTCGAGGAGATCGGCGACGCGCAGCTGCGTGAGCTGATGGACCTGCACCTGTTCGGCCCCGCCGCGCTCGTCCGCGCGGCGCTGCCCGCGATGCACACGCGGGGCACCGGCACGATCGTGCAGATGAGCAGCCAGGGCGGGCGGATGTCCTTCCCCGGCGTGTCGGCGTACTCCGCGTCGAAGTTCGCCCTCGAAGGCTGGTCCGAAGCCCTGGCCGGGGAGGTCGCGCCGCTCGGGATCCGGGTGATGATCGTCGAGCCCAGCCGGTTCAGGACCGACTTCCATGCCAACGACGTGCTGGAGTTCGTCGAGGAGTCCGAGACCTACCGTGACCTGCTGGCCAACGTTCGCGCGGACATGGCGGGGGCCGACGGCCTCCAGGAAGGCGACCCGGCACGGGCGGCCGAGATCATCGTGTCCCTCGCGCACAGTGACGAGGTGCCGCTGCGGCTGCCGCTCGGGCGCGAGGCGGTCGAGCGCATCTCGGGCGCCTACCGGCGCGGCCTGGACGAGGTCGAGCGGTGGGCCGAGACCTCGCGCAGCGCCGACTTCGAGGGTGTCCCGGCTTCGGTACGGCCGATTTAAGCTGGTTGTCATGGCCACCGACGAACTGATGACCAGGGCGCTCGAAACGCTCGGGGACGACGGCCCGCTGTCGGTCGAGGCGATCCACCGCCTCACCGACCTGGCCGACGTGCCCGAGTCGATGACGATCGCCGAGCTCGCCGACATGCTCGACATCTCGCCCCACACGCTGCGCTACTACGAGCGGGCCGGGCTGGTCGAGGTGGCCCGCGACGGCTACGGTCATCGCGTCTACGACGCCCACGCGGTGCGGCGGCTGGTGTTCCTCACCCGGATGCGGCTGTCCGGCATGCCGATGCGCGACCTGCAGCACTACATCTCGCTCGTCGACGCCGGGCAGCACACCACACCCGAGCGGCTCGACCTGCTGATCGAGCACCGCGACACCATCCGCCGCCGGATCCGTGAGCTGACCCTCTCCCTCACGGCGGTCGAGTACAAGATCACCACATATGGGGGCTCGACCGGGCCCGATGTTCAGAGTCTCGGCACCGACCGCACCGCGCTGCCGCAGGAGCCGCCGCGACGGGCACTACCGGCGGACTGAGAGGCGCCAGCGGGCTGAGAGACACCGGTGCTCGCCTGCGGCTTCAGGCCGACAGCGCGCACACGCGGCACCGTCAGCGGCGGACGTGGACCCGGACCACCGTGCCGACCTCGTCGTCGCGGACCTCTCGGCGGATCCGGCTGACGATCTCCTTGTCCAGTTTGTGGACCACCGCGCCGACGTCGGCCGAGGAGGGGCAGCAGAGGGAGATGCGCAGGCGGGCGGCGTCCCCGACCACGCGGGCGCTGACCCGGGTGAGACCCTCCACGTCCTTCAGGCCGATGCAGAGCATGGCCGTGCCCGTACCGCTGCGGAGACCGCGGCGGCCCCACCCCAGGCAGAGCAGCAGCCAGCGGAACGTCACCAACGCCAGCACCAGCATGACGAGCGCCACCACCCACAAGGCCCAGGGCTGGTCGGCGATGACCTGGGCGGTGTGGTCCGGCAGCACCTTGGCGCGTGGCGACAGACCCGGCAGCTTGTCCTTGCCGCGCAGCCAGGCGTAGCCGCCCAGGAGCAGCAGCAGCGCCCCGACCACGGCCAGGCCGATCCGGTTTCCCGCGTACTGCCGCATCACAGCCCCCTTCGGTTGCCCGCGTAGTGCCGCATCACAGCCCTCTCCGGCGCAGCCGCACGACGACCTCGCCCGCGGTCAGGGCGCCCACGCCCGCCAGCCTGTCACCGACCGCGGTGCCGACCTGCTTGAGCATGGAGCCGGAGCTCTCCGGGCCGGTGATGACCACGACCTCGATCGTCCGCCTGCGCAGCCGTACCCGCGCTCGTTGCACGCCGTCGACCTCCTGGGCGACGGCCCGCAGCGTACGGCGGAGGCCGGCCCGGGTGATACCGATGACGATCAGCGGGTCGGACGTCTCGACCGGCACGAGCCTGCACCGGCCGGGTACGGCGGCCAGCAGCAACATCATCACCCCCACGGCCACGGTCACCAGGGCGGGCAGCGTCAGCTGCCCCCAGGCGCGACGGGCCGCGAGATCGAGGAGGTCGGACACCGGCAGCCAGCCGAGCGGCCTGCCCAGCAGGGCGGAGACCACCTCGGCGGCGGCCAGCCACAGCCCGGCGGTCAGCGTGAGTGCCACGACGGTCCCGGCGGGCGTGCGCGCCGGTCTGAGCACCCGGCCCGACCTGCGCAGCGGGCTCTCCTGCGCGACGATCCCGGCGCCGGACAGTATCTGCTGGAGGGTGGTCACAACGACACAGGTACACGGCGAGGGCATGGCCCGGACCATGCCCTCGCCGCCGGTTTGCAGGATCATTACGGGGGCCGGCAACAAGATGAACTGCCCTCATATTCATCCGCCCGATATGTCGTTAAGCTGCCTTTATGAACGATCTCCGCCGCTATGACAGTGCTACCAGAGCGCTCGAACCGCCGTTGGCGATCCTCGACCTCGCGGCCATGCGCGCCAACGCGGCCGATCTCGTACGGCGGGCGGCCGGCAAGCCGATCCGGGTGGCGAGCAAGTCGATCCGCTGCCGCTCGGTCATGGAACGCATCCTGGCGATGGACGGTTTCCACGGCATCATGGCCTTCACGCTGCCCGAGGCGCTCTGGCTGGTCGAGCGGGGATTCACCGACGTGCTCGTGGCCTACCCGACGGCCGACAGGCAGGCGCTCGCGGCGCTGGCCGGGGACGCGCGGGCGGCCAGTGAGATCACGCTGACCATCGACGCCGCCGACCATCTCGACTACGTCGACGACGCGGTGGCGGCGGTCCGTTCGCGGGCGGAGATCCGGCTGTCGATGGACCTCGACGCGGGATACGTCGCTCTGGGCGGCAGGTTCCGGGCGGGGACCCTGCGCTCCACGATCCGCGAGCCCGAGCAGGCCGCCGACCTGGCCGCCGAGATCGCCAAGCGGCCCGGCTTCCGCCTGGCGGGTCTGATGGCGTACGAGGGGCAGATCGCGGGGGTCGGCGATGACCAGCCGGGCAACGCCGCGTATGTCCGGGCGATCCGGATCATGCAGAGCCTGTCGGCCCGCGAGCTGGTCCTGCGTCGCGGCCGCCTCGTGAACGCCGTCCGGCAGCTCTGCGACCTGGAGTTCGTCAACGGCGGCGGCACCGGGTCCGTCGAGCGGACCGTGCGGGAGAAGGCGATCACCGAGGTGGCGGCGGGTTCCGGGTTCTTCCATCCCCGGCTCTTCGACTTCTACCGCGCCTTCACCGGCCGGCCGGCCGCGCTGTTCGCGCTCCCGGTCGTGCGCCGGCCGGGGCCGGACGCGGTGACGGTGCTCGGCGGCGGCTACCTGGCCTCCGGGCGACCGGGGACGAGCCTGCTGCCGCAGCCGTACCTGCCGGCGGGGCTGCGCTATACGCGCGACGAGGGCGCGGGTGAGGTGCAGACGCCGCTGCTCGGTCAGGCGGCCCAGGACCTGCGGGTGGGTGACCGGGTCTGGTTCAGGCACGCCAAGGCGGGCGAGATGTGCGAGCGCTTCAGCGAGCTGCACCTCGTCGACGGCGACACTGTCGTGGAGACCGCTCCGACGTACCGGGGCGAGGGGCGGGCGTTCCTCTGACGCCGCGGAGGTCCGTCACACGACCGTCTCGATCCGTGTGACGGTCCCGTTGTGGCTGGTGTCCTTTTGGAGGGATACCCCTCCGGGGGAGCGTCGTGGGTGGCGTCCCCCGGGGGGGTGAACGCGTTAGAAGCGGCGGCGACGGCGGCGCCAGAGGGTGATGGCCGCGCCGACCACCAGCACGACGCCTACGCCGATCAGCACCGGCGCCAGGCTGGGCTGCTCCTCGGCCCACAGCCGGTCGGGGTCGTCGGCGTACTCGACGGGGCGCTGCGTCACGCCGAGCGCGTCGCCGACCGAGGTCACCAGATGGGTCGCCCGCGTCTTCACGTCGGCCACCGTGCGCTCGGCGACCCGCTTGGGGCTCACCCGGTCGGCGATGGCGTCGACCGTGTCCGCCAACTCCGCGCGCGTCCGCGCGATCCGCCGCTCCAGCTCGTCGGGATCGGTGTCAGCCATGGCTCTCCTTTCGGCCGCGCTCCGTGCGAGCTCCGCCCGGTGATCAATGAAGCGCTCTTCGCTGATCAGTCTGTCAGGTCGGCGACCCGCACGGCACTCCGGGCAGGCCGGTAGGTTTTGCACGACGAACTCTGGAGGGCCCCATGACCGAAACCAAGCTCGCGCCCGGCGACGCCGCGCCCGAGTTCACCCTTCCCGCCGCCGACGGCGAGACCGTCTCCCTCGAGACCTACCGCGGCCGGCGGGTGATCCTCTATTTCTACCCCGCCGCGATGACGCCGGGCTGCACCAAGCAGGCGTGCGACTTCCGCGACAACCTCAGCCAGCTGACCGCCGAGGGTTTCGTGGTGCTCGGCGTGTCGAAGGACAAGACGGCCAAGCTGGTCAAGTTCGCCGAGCATGACTCGCTCACCTTCCCGCTCCTGTCGGACCCCGAGCTCGAGGTGCACAAGGCGTACGGGGCTTACGGCACCAAGAAGCTGTACGGCAAGGAGGTCGTCGGCGTGATCCGCTCGACCTTCGTCATCGACGCCGACGGCAAGATCGAGCAGGCCCTCTACAACGTGAAGGCGACCGGTCACGTGGCGAGCCTGAAGAAGAAGCTCGGGCTGGCTTGACGGGAAAGGGGCCCGTCGCGCGACGGGCCCCCAGCGCACTGCCGGGACGCTAAACTCGGCTCAGGCCCGCTCTGGCAGGGGCTGCGCGGGCGTGGCGAAATGGCATACGCGGCAGGTTTAGGTCCTGTTGGTGGCGACACTGTGGGGGTTCGAGTCCCCCCGCCCGCACCTCCACTACTTCGGCTACCTCAGCGCGTACGCCCTGATCACCTCCTGTGACAGGCTCGCCCCGCGCGTGTCGGCGGCCTTGAGACGCAACGAGACGACCGCGGCGGACCGCGGCCGGTCCAGCGTGGCCTCGTAGGCGCCGTTCCCCTTCGAGGTGAGCCGCCGGACCGCGCGCCATGAGGCGCCGTCGTCGTACGACACCTCCAGCGACATGTCCTTGATCGGGGCGGTCGCCGAGCCGTCCTGGTGGCGCAGGGTCAGGCCGAGCCGCGGCGAGGTGGCCTGGTTCTTCAGGTCCGTCGCCACGTCATAGTCGGCGAGCAGCAGCGGGACCGTCGTGCCCGAACCGGCGTCGTGCTGCGACGGGAACGTCCACGCCGTCTTCGTCCTGGTCGACAGCCGGGCCCAGGTGGCACGGTTCTCGACGTCGTACTCCATCCGATACGTGGCGGCGGCGGCCCCCAGGAGCAGCGTCCCCTGGGGGCGCCGCTCGGTCTGCGCCAGCAGCGTGTCCCCCTGGTACAACCGCCAGCCGGTCTTCATGCCGGTCTCGAAGGTGTCGGTCTGGGCGACGCCGGTGTTCCGTCCCGCGTCGATGAGTCCCCACAGGTCGACCTGGAGCAGGTCGCCCACCCTGCGCAGCGGCCGGACCTTGCCGGGGCCGGGCAGCAGCGGCTGCTTGAACCAGGTGCGGCCGATCCGCTCCCCGGCCCGGAAGGGCGCGTCGTCGGGGCCCGTGACGCCGATGCGGGCCTGGTCGTGCTCCCACGTGTAGTTGTACGGCCGCTCCGGCGTCTCCATGCTGCTGCTCCAGCGCACCTCGGAGCCGGCGGTGAGGTAGTCGACCCGGTCGCGCGGCGTACGGGGGACGGGCCGGCCGGTGTCCCAGGAGGTGGTCTCCCATGGCTGCCAGCCGAAGCGGTTCTCGGAGAGCGTCACGTCGTCGGCGAGCTGGCTGAAGAAGTCCGAGTCCACCCGGGCCAGGGACTTCGCCCGCAGGGTGTGGTCGGGCCGGTCCCTGATCCTGCCCTCCTCGCTGAGGTACAGGTCGTACACGTACGGACTGGCCACGATGCCCTTGGCCAGGACGGGCACCGGCAGCCTGCGCAGCCGCTCGACCAGCCGGGCACCCTCCTTGCCGGTGAGCGCGACGGTCGGGACCTTCAGCTTCACCCCGCTCTCGGACACCGGCAGGTCTCCATACACCGCGACCATCCGGGCCCCGGCCGCCGCAGCGGCGTTGGACTGGGCGGCGACCGTCAGGTCGGCGGTGCGGCGGATCAGCGCGAGCCGGCCGCGCAGGTCGCGACCCTTGAGGTCCGCGGGCGTACCGGTCCCGGCGTCCACGGCCAGCAGCAGCGCGGAGCCGTCGAGGCGGGGGAAGTCGGCCGACACGTCGCTGAACCAGACCGGGTCGACGTAGTCGGGGTTCAGCTCCAGCCCGGCGGTCCGCAGGGTGATGGCGGGGGCCTCCAGGTGCCAGCGGGTGGCGACGGCGAACCGGCCCTTGGTGACGCGCTTCGTGGGCTGCAGGTAGTACGTCTCGTCGGCGCTCTCGTCCTGCAAAACCGTCTCGGTGAGCGGCGTGCCCTTGGCGGGCGCGCGGGTCCAGATGAGTTTGGTCGCGGTGCCCCTGTTCCGCTTGGTCACGTGGTCGGGCGTGTCGACCCGCATCTCGACCGCCTTGCGGGCGTCCAGCACGACCTTGGTGTCACCGGCGACCTTCAGCTCGGGCTCCCCCGTGAAGCTCAGGTTGAGCACGGTGCCTCGGTCGGCGTAGGCCATGCTGTCGACCGACGGGCGCAGGGTGTTGATGACGCCGAGCACGGAGTAGGTGCCGGGCGGCACCAGTACGCACGACTCACCTGGGTCGCTCTCACACCGGCGCACCGGGTCCCCGGGCATCTCGCGGCCGTCGCGGGTCCCGTCGTCCACGTTCAGCGCGGCGGCGTACGCCTGCGCGGGGCGGCCGTCCCTGGCGATCCCGCTCACCCGCAGCTGTACCCGCCTGACCTCGACGTTGCCGGTCAGCGAGGTGCGGAGCGGCGGCCCTTCGCGCGGCGTCGCGACGAGCTCCGCGCGCTGCCGCCCCACCTGCGCCTTGGCCGGATCGAGGGTGAGCCGGGCCGTAGCCTGCGCGCCACCGGGCACGGACAGCTCGGCGGGCGAGACACTGAACGGGCCGCCGGTGGCCAGGCCGAGGGTGACCGGGGTCTTGCCGGGATTGCGGTAGGTGACCTCGCGGGCCACCGGCCGCCCGGAGGACACTTCGGACAGGCCGAAGTCGACCGCGCCCTCGGCGGCCAGCACCGGCTCCCCGAGCGCCGTGGCCACGTCCACCCGGCCGGTGCCCCGCTTGTCCACCGGGGTGTCGGGCATGGGCTTGGCCGTACCCATGAGCAGGGACTTCAGCTCCCCGGCCGAGATGCCGGGGCGTGACTGCCGCAGGAGCGCGGCGGCCCCGGCGACGTGCGGGGTGGCCATGGAGGTGCCGGACAGGCGGGTGTAGTGGTCGTCCACCGGCTCGCCGAGCGAGGTGCCCTTCGCCCGCGCCGCGACGATGCCGACGCCCGGAGCGGTGATGTCGGGCTTGACCGCGCGCTCCAGGCCGATGGGTCCGAAGCTGGAGAAGTCGGCCGGCCGGTCCTGGCCGTCGACCGCGCCGACGGTCAGCGCGGCGGGGGCGTCTCCCGGGCTCCCGACGCAGGCTTCGCAGCCCCTGTTGCCCGCGGCCACCACGAACAGCGTTCCGTAGCCCGCGTACAGCTCGCCCAGGGCGTCGGTGAGCGGCCCGCCGGGGCTGGGGTCGCCCAGACTCATGTTCACGATGTCGGCGTGCTTCTCCGCCGCCGCCCATTCCATCCCGTCGATGATCCAGGAGCTGAGCCCCTCGCCGTTGGCGTCCAGGACCCTTCCGTTGAGCAGCTTGACGCCGGGCGCGACACCCTTGCGCGAGCCGCCGGAGGCCGCGCCGCTGCCCGCGATGATGTCGGCGACGTGCGTGCCGTGCCCGAACTCGTCGGTGGCGCTGCCGCTGTCGGTGAAGTCACGCTCGTCGGCGACCTTCCCCGCCAGGTCCGGATGCCCGCTGTCGACGCCGGTGTCCAGGACCGCCACCGTCGTGCCCGCGCCGTCGTAGCCCGCCGACCACGCGGCCGGCGCGCCGATCTGCGGCACGCTGTGGTCCAGCGCCGGCTCCACCTTGCGGTCGAGCCAGATCTTGGTGACGCCGTCGAGCGGGCTCGTCGTACGGCCCGCGGCCAGCGCGGACAGGTCACCGCCGAAGCCCCGCGCCGCGCTCTTGGCCAGCCGGACCCCCGAACCGCCGATGCTCTCCAGCGTGCGCACCGCCTTCAGCGCGGGGACGGCAGGCATCGCGCTCTGTTTCCCGTACGTGACGATGAGCGAGATGGCGTCCGACCGCGCGTCGGTATAGCCCTGCGCGGCGAGGGCCGTCACGTTGAAGAGCTCGGGGTCGAGGCGGCCGGGGACCAACCGCGCCACGTCGCTGGGCAGCACGGTCAGCTGCCCGCCGTCCTCGGTGATCCGGAAACCGGCAGGCGGCCCGTCCCCGCGCGGGGCGGCCGTGACGCTCGCCTTCTGACGGCCGTCGGCGGCGACGGCGACGTGCACCTGGTCGCCGGTGATCAGCGTGATGTCGTAGCCGTTCTTGGCGGGATCCGGCGCCAGGGCCGGAGCACCGTTGGCCGGAGCGCGGTCGGCCCGCGCCAGGGCTGGAGCGTCGTCCGCCCGCGCGCCCGTGCCGGTGATCGTGGTGACCGCGGCCACCGCCAGGGAGGCGGCCACCGCTGTCCAACGCCTGGGCCTCATCGGCCACCTCCAGAAGGCGAGAAATGTACCGACCCAATTCCTAGTGATCTGGGGGCGTTCCGGTCCATAGGTGTCGTCTGGCGAGATCCCGACTTGTCGTAAACCCGCCTGGGCTACGCTCGCGTTTGGGGACGACAGGAGGGTGGGGGCGGGCATGGCGCAACGGCGGCTGCTGGAGGGCCTCGGCGTCAGCGTCACCGAGGAGACGGCCTACCGCGCGCTGCTGCGCCACGGGCCCGCGACGCTGAGCCAGCTGGCCACCGAGACCGGCGCGTCCGCCGCCGCCATCCGCCGGATGCTGCCCAGGCTGGAGGACCTCGGGCTGATCTCCCGGGTGGCCGGCCGACCCTTACGGCTGATCGCCACGCCGCCGAACATCGCGATCGACGTGCTGGTGGCCCGCCGCCAGGAGGAGATCACGCACAGCCGGGCCGCCGCCGCGCTGCTCGCCACCGAGGTGGCCGACCGCACCGGACCGCATCCCGAGGAGGTTCTGGAGGTGGTGACCGGCCGTTACGCCGTCGCCCGCCGCTACCTCCAGCTCGAACGCAGCGTCACGGCCGAGATGCTCGTGCTGGTGCGCCCGCCGTACGCGGTCGACATCCTGGACGATCAGGAGAACGAGCAGCGTGCCGCCCACCAGGGCCCGTCCATCCGGGGCATCTACGGGCCGCTGGCGTTCGAGGAGCCCGGCATGCTGGAGCACACGCGGCAGGCGATCGCCGACGGCGAGCAGGCCCGGCTGGGGCAGGTGCCCGTCAAGCTGGCCATCGCCGACGGCCGTACGGCCATGCTGCCGCTGGTGTCCGATGAGGACCGGGCGGTGGAGAGCGCGCTGGTGGTCCACCCGTCGGCGCTGCTCGACGCGCTGGTCGGGCTGTTCGAGGTGCTGTGGCAGGCGGCCGTGCCGCTGCGGCTGTCAGCGGACCCGGCCGCGCACATCGAGCGGGACGTGTGGCCGCAGCCGGGCGACACCGAGGTGCTGGCCCTGCTGGCGGTGGGGATGAAGGACGACGCGATCGCGCGGCAGCTCGGTCTCAGCCCGCGTACGGTGCAGCGGCGGGTGCAGGAGCTGTGCGAGCGGCTGGGAGCCCGTACACGGTTCCACGCCGGGTTCCTGGCCGCGCGGCACGACCTGCTGGTCCTGGACCGCGGGCCTGGGCTGCGGGCGCCCTAACCGGTCTTGGTGGGCATCGGCGTGGGCGTGACGGTGGGGACCATCGTGGGTAGGCCGCTGGGGACCGCTGTGGGCAACGGATACGGAGTCGCGGGCATCTGATAGGGACCGGGGTACATCGGCAGCCGCCGGCAGAAGCTCCCGCCAGGGCCTGGACGACACTCCTGGAAGTCGGGGTGGCTGAGATGGCCGGGATAGCGTCCCCGGCTCTCCCAGAAGATGCGGGCGGAGTCGCCTCGGAGGGCCATGCCGCTGATCACCGCCACGGCGCTGCCCCCGAGAATGCCGCCGATGATCAGCCCGAGCAGGCCCGCACCGATGATCTGCGTGGGCTTCAGCCGGATGAAGCCACGGAAGCTGTCATAGCGCGGAGGTAGCGGTCTCTGGGGTGGCGGTGGAGCCGCTGTCGCCCAGCCGGCTCCGGGCGGCGGGCCCGAGACCCGGGTGGTCGCCGTTTCCGTGTCGGAGGGAGCGGCGGGCCGGTCTCCAGGGGTCGGGTCGCGTGGCGCTTCCTCTTCGCCACGCGACCCGGCATCACGATCATGATCCGCCATCACGATCTCCCTTTACTCGCCCGTTAAGGCGCTCCCAACGACAAGAGTGCCCTACGCCCCGTAAGGCTGGTGTAAGACCTGAGTCGTACCCGAACCTCCCCCTTCAGGCTGACAAACCCATGCCGAAGCCTCCGTATCGTAATGATGTGTTCGGCAGGGTAATGGGATGGTCGGGACGCCACAGCAGGCTCATGGACGCCCTCCGGGTGGCGCCACTGGCAGTGTTCTGCCTGTTCATGGCCGTCCCGTACGGGAAGAACGGCCCGTTCGACAACGGCAACCTGTACATCGGGGTGGCCGGCTACCTCGGGCTCTGCGGGGTGCTGATCGTCCCGCTGCTGTGGCGGCGGGACCGGCCGCTGACCGTCTTCGCGATCCTCTCACTGGCCTGTTTCGGGCAGTGGCTGGCCACGATCGATCCGATGCCGGCCAACATCGCGGTGCTGGTGGCGCTCTACTCGGTGGCCTTCCGGTGCGGGTTCCGTTGGGCGATCGCCGCGGGCGCGGTGGCCGAGGTCGGCGTGCTGCTGGTCATCGTGCACTGGCAGGCGCCGACGTTCAGCCTCTTCTTCAGCGGCTCGATCCTCGTCGTGACGGTCTGGCTGACCGGCCTGTACGCCAAGACCCGCAGCCGCTATCTGGAGAGCCTGGAGGAGCGGGCGGAACGGGCCGAGCGCGAGCGCGACCAGCAGGCCCGGATGGCGGCCGCGGCCGAGCGCACCAGGATCGCCAGGGAGTTGCACGACGTGGTGGCCCACAATGTCAGCGTGATGGTGGTCCAGGCCGACGGCGCCGGGTACGCGATCGACAGCGATCCCGACCAGGCGCGGCAGGCCGTACGCACCATCTCCAAGACCGGGCGCGAGGCGCTCGCCGAGATGCGCCGGCTGGTCGGCGTGCTGCGGGAAGACGGGTCCGACGGGACGGACTACACGCCGCAGCCAGGCCTCGCGCAGCTGGAGGAGCTGGTGCGCGGCGCGGGCGTGCCCGCGCGGCTGCGGGTCGGCGGCCCGCCGGGCGAGCTGCCCGAGGGGCAGCAGCTCGCGGTCTACCGCATCGTGCAGGAGGCGCTGACGAACGCGCTCAAACACGGCGGCCCCGGCGTCCGCGCGCTGGTCGAGCTGCAGTACGCCGGGCGCGAGCTGGTCGTCCGGGTGACCGACGACGGCAGGGGCGCGGCGGCGCCACGCAGCCCCGACGGGCACGGGCTGGTGGGGATGCGCGAACGGGTCGGCATGTACGGCGGAGAGGTGGCGGCCGGGCCGCGATCGGGCGGCGGATTCGAGGTGCTGGCCACGCTGCCGGTGCCGGGCACCAGGGCGGCCTAGTGATCCGGGTGATGCTGGTCGACGACCAGGAGTTGCTGCGCGCCGGGTTCAGGATGGTGCTGGGCGCCCAGCCCGACATCGAGGTGGTCGCCGAAGCCGGTGACGGGGCGCGGGCGCTGGAGGTGCTGCGCGAGGTCGAGGTGGACGTGGTGCTCATGGACGTACGCATGCCGAGGATGGACGGTGTGGAGGCCACCCGGCGGATCGACGGCCCCAAGGTGCTCATCCTGACCACCTTCGACCTCGACGAGTACGCCTTCGCGGCGGTCAAGGCGGGCGCCTCGGGCTTCCTGCTCAAGGACGTGCCGCCGGCCGACCTGCTGACCGCGATCCGGACGGTGCACGCGGGCGACGCCGTGGTGGCGCCGAGCACGCTCAAGCGGATGCTCACCAAGTTCGCCGCGCAGCTGCCGACGGAGGAGCTCACGGCCGCGTCGGAGCTGACGCCCCGCGAGCGCGAGGTGCTGCTCATGGTGGCCCGCGGCCTGTCCAACCTGGAGATCGCCACCGGGCTGGAGGTGGCGGAGGCCACGGTGAAGACGCACCTGGGCCGGGTGCTGGCCAAGCTGGGGCTGCGGGACCGCGCTCAGGTGGTGGTCTACGCGTACGAGGCGGGCCTGGTGGTCCCGTCACGTCAGCCGAAAGGCTGACCCGGGTCATCTCAGGACCTACACGAAACCCCTCCTCGGGGCCCATATTTCCTGCATTTTCCGCTCCTAGGTTGGTCACGTTCCCGCAGACGACAAGGAGTGAACGTGACCCTCACCGATACCCGCCGACAGGCTCCTGAGGCGGTGGTGGCCAGAGCGCTGACCAAGGTGTACGGCCAAGGCGACGCGCGGGTCCACGCCCTCCGCGGCGTGGACGTCGCCTTCGCGACGGGCGCGTTCACCGCGATCATGGGCCCGTCCGGTTCCGGCAAGTCCACGCTGATGCACTGCCTGGCCGGGCTCGACACCGCGACCTCCGGCACCGTGCACATCGGCGACGTGGAGCTCACCGGGCTCAACGACAAACAACTCACGCTGCTGCGCCGCGAGCGGATCGGCTTCATCTTCCAGGCGTTCAACCTGCTGCCGACGCTGACCGCCGAGCAGAACATCCGCCTGCCTCTGGAGATCTCCGCCCGCCAGCCCGACCAGTTGCTGTTCGACCGCGTCATCGAGACGGTCGGGCTGCGGGACCGGCTCGCCCACAAGCCGACCGAACTGTCCGGCGGCCAGCAGCAGCGCGTCGCCGTGGCCAGGGCGCTGATCAGCAAGCCTCAGGTGATCTTCGCCGACGAGCCGACGGGCAACCTCGACTCGCGTAGCGGCGCCGAGGTGCTGTCGTTCCTGCGCACGTCCGTACGCGAGCTCGGCCAGACCATCGTCATGGTCACGCACGACCCGGTGGCCGCGGCGTACGCCGACCGCGTGGTGTTCCTGCGCGACGGCGAGCTGGTCAGCGAGATCAGCGCGCCCTCACCGCAGTCGGTGCTCGACACGCTGATGAAGCTGGAGGCCTGAGTTGCTGAGGACGACTCTGGCCGGGCTGCGCGCGCACAAACTGCGGCTGCTGCTCACCTCGCTGGCGATCACCCTGGGCGTCGGCTTCATCGCCGGTACGTTCGTGCTGACCGACACCATCAAAGCCGGCCTGTCGCAGCAGGCCACGGCCGAGGCGGACAAGGTCGGCCTGGCCGTACTGCCCGAGGACAGCGAGGCGGTGCTACCGGAACGCCTCCTCGACCAGATGCGCGGCCTGTCCGGCGTGCTGGAGGCGCAAGGGCTGATCCGCGGTAGCGCGCCGTTGCTGGGCAAGGACGGCAAGGTGGTCGGGAACGCGCCGACCACGGCTGTCTCGATCGTGACCGGCCGGCTCGACCGCACCACCATGATCAGCGGCACCGGCCCCGGATCCGACGACCAGGTGGCGGTGCTCGACAAGAACACCGCCAAGGCCCAGGGCCTCAAGCTCGGCGACACGATCACCGTCCTCGACTCCCGGCACCGCGAGCAGCGGTTCAGGCTGGTCGGCATCATGGACACCGGCCTGGACCAGACGCTGGCCTACACCGGCGCGGTCGGCTTCACCCCGGCCACGGCTCAGCGGATGACCAGCGCCAAGGGCTTCGCCGAGATCGACATCGCGGGCGACGGCGCGGAGCTCAAGCAGGCGGTCGCCTCCGCCGCCGGCGCGGGAGCGGTGGTCAAGACGGGCGCGGAGCTCGCCAAGAGCCTGGCGGCCGAGTCCGGCATCCAGATGGAGTCGCTGACCATCGGTCTGCTGCTGTTCGGCCTGGTGGCCATGATGGTGGCCGCGCTGGTCATCTACAACACCTTCAACATCCTCGTCGCGCAGCGGGCCAGGGAGATGGCGTTGCTGCGCTGCATCGGCGCCACGCGCGGGCAGGTGTTCGGCTCGATCGTGCTGGAGTCCACCGCCGTCGGCCTCCTGTCGTCCGTGCTCGGCCTGCTCGTGGGCTACGGCCTGGGCGCGGCCACGCTGGCCGTACTGGGCGCGCTCGACGCCCCGCTGCCCACGAACGCGGCCATCGCGCTGACGCCGGTCACGATGCTCAGCGGGCTGGGCCTCGGCCTGCTGGTCACCGTGGGGGCGGCGCTGCTGCCCGCGCGGGCCGCCACCCGGGTGGCGCCGATCGCGGCACTGCGCACGCAGGTGGAGGAGCAGACGTTCCGTACCGGCGTCGTACGCGTGGTCCTCGCCGCGCTCTTCCTCGTCGCCGGGCTCGGCACGGCCGGCTACGGGGCGCTGGTGATGGAGCCGGGCCAGATGGTGCCGCTCTTCGTCGTCATGGGCGGTGGCGCGCTGACCTTCCTGGCGGTACTCATCCTTGGACCGGTGCTGGTCAAGCCGCTGAGCGCGCTGGTCGGCTGGATCCCGGCCAGGCTGTTCGGCGTGCCGGGGCGGCTGGCGGTGGACAACTCCGGACGCAACCCCCGCCGGGCCGCCACCACGACCGTGGCGCTGACCATCGGCGTGACGCTCATGACGCTGATCTCGGTGATCACGGCCTCGACGCGGGTGACGATGACGGCCAAGCTCGACAACCAGTTCCCCATCGACTACCTGGTGGCCACCCAGGAGCGCGACGCCGCCGTCCCCCGATCGGTGGCCGACGCGCTGCGGCGCAGTCCGGAGCTGTCCTCGGTCGTACAGATCCGCGCGACCAAGGCCAAGGTCTCCGGCTCCGGCTCTGGCTCTGGCTCCGGCTCTGGCTCTGGCTCTGGCGATTCGGTGCGGGTCGGCACCTTCAGCGGACCGCTCAAGCCGGAGGTACGGTCCGGTTCGATGGATCGGTTGGCGCCGGGGCAGGTCGCGGTGGCCGACCCCGCGGCCAAGCAGTTCGGGCTACGGGTCGGCGGCACGGTCGCGGTGCGGACCGCCAAGGCCGGGACCGTCACGTTGCGGGTGGTCGCCATTCTCGCGGGCGATTCGTCGCTGCCGACGTTCACGGTGGCCGAGCGGCCCTTCGAGGAGTACTTCGGCCAGCTACCCGACACACGGGTGATGGTGAACATCAAGGACGGTGTGCCCCCCGCGCAGGCCCGCAAGGTGGTGGACGCGGCGACGGCGGCCTACCCGATGGTCAAGGTGACGAGCGCGACGGAGGTACGCGGGCAGTTCGACGACACGCTGGACATGCTGCTGATGATCATCACCGGGCTGCTGGGCCTGGCGATCCTGATCTCGCTGCTCGGCATCGCCAACACGCTGTCGTTGTCGGTACATGAGCGGACCAGGGAGTCGGCGCTGCTGCGGGCCCTCGGGCTGACCAGGCCGCAGCTGCGGCGGATGCTCTCGGTGGAGGCGCTGGTGCTCGGGCTCATCGGGGCGCTGGTCGGGGTGGTGCTCGGCGGCGTGTTCGGGTGGGCGGCGATGCGGGCGATGATCGACGGCGCCGCGTTCGTGGTGCCGGTGGGGCAGATCGCGCTGTTCGTGGTGCTTTCGGGGCTGGCGGGGGTGCTGGCCGCGGTGTTGCCCGCGCGGCGGGCGGCTCGGGCGTCGATCGTGGGCTCCCTAGCAACCGGATAAACCCCGACAAATCACGATAAAGACGGCAATTTTCGGAAAGAAAGCTGTGCGGGGCGGCGAGCCGCATCCCTCGCCGTCCCGCACACCCACCCCCGCCGCTCGCCGCTCACCGCTCGCCTGGTCAGCGAGGGGCCCGGCCGATCAGCGGGGGGTACGACCGGGCCAGAGCTCGGCAACCGTCTCCGGATCGAGGAGCGGCCGGGTGACCACCTCCCCGGACACTTTGTCGATCACGAGGCAGCCCCCGCCGACCGTACCGGGCAGGGTCGCCGGATCGTCGAGATCAGGCTCTCGCACCCAAGCGACATAGCCCTCATTGAACTCATAAATCCCCACCGAGACGGAATCGTCCGCTCGCCGCGCCCCGTTGAAGTACTCCTCCGCCAACGCCCTGGCCTGGTCGAGATTCATCCCGGTTGCCCCCGCCTGTCAACGATCACGCAGAACACCCCGGTCACGGTTGTATAGGGCGGCTCAACGGCCATGTGGCCCCGCTGGGCATCGATCCAGATCACCTCGCCGCCCGAGTTGACGGCGTTCCACGCATGAGACCCACCGCCGGGCCAGCGCACCACGATCACGGCCGCCGCCCCGTGGCCCGCCTCCAACAGCCGCCGCGCCACCATCGGATAGGCGTGCCGCCCTTGCCCCAGATACTGGAACCGCTGCCCCACCCACCGCTCGATCCGCCCCGTACCCCCGGCCTCACCGGTGACCTGCGGCCGGCCGATCCGGTCGTACTCCGGCACCCTCGGCGCCGCGGCGGCAGGCTCACCGTGCCAGGTGGACAGCACAGCCAGCGCGCAGTCGGCGGCATTGGACGCCCGAAACGGATCATCGGCCGCGCCGCCACCGTTGATCAGCCTGACCCACGTACCGCGCGGATCGGGAAACCGCGTACCGAGCGGAATCGCCAGCGCCAGATCATGCTCCACCTGCGCATCGGGCTTCGCCAGCCCCCCAGGCACCCCGTAGGGCCGGTAACCAACCAACCTCGGCGGCCTGTGCGACCGATCGAACCAGTCCCGCTCAGCGACCGCCTGCCGCCCAGCCGTCCCCACCCCGGCACCCTGCGGCGCAACCGCCCCGACCCCACCTGCCTGCGGCGCAACCGCCGCGATACCCGAGCTCGGCGAAACACTGTCCGGCGACAGCCCCAGAATGGCCGCAGCCGACCCCCCGAATATTCCTGCCCCACCCGTCGCCCCAGCGCCCGGCCCACCCGCACCACCGCTGACCCCGCTACCGCCAACCCCGCCACCGGTAACCCCCGCGCCCTCCACGAACGCCGAGCCACCAGCCGAGTCCGACCCGATCCCGGAGCCCCAGCCGCTCCCAGACGCCGATCCGCTCCGAGACGCCGCCTCAGCCACCGGGTCTCTCCCGGCGACCGAGCCACGCCCGTAGGCCAGGCCGTTCCCGGAGACTGAGCCACCCTCAGACACAGAGGACTCCCGGCCGCCCTCGGACACCGATCCGCCCCAGGATCCCGCACCACCCCAGGGCAGCGAGCCGCCACCGGACACCATTCCGCCCTCAGGCAGCGATCCGCTTCGGAACGCCGAGTCACTGCCGGAGACCGCGCCACCCCCGAACACCCGGCCGCCGCTGGACAACGAGCCGTCCCCGGGCAGCGAGCCACTCGCGGGTGCGGGCCCATGGGCCACCGCTGATTCCCCCGCTTGCGCCATTCCTCCCGGCACACCGCTCGACGCCGAGTGCCGTGAGGTGGCAGGCGCACCGTGGCGTCCGACCGACGAGGCGCCCGACCGTACGGAGGTGGAACTGGCCGGCGGCGTGGGTGGGTGGGCACCAGACGACGCGGCAGGCGGAGCACCAGACGGGTCGGCCCACGGCGCGACCGACTCCCCAGCCGGCGGAACGGCAGCGACCCCCTGCTCAACCGACCTCCCAGCTGCGGCCGACCCGCCAGCCACGGCCGGCTTCCCGGCCACGGTCGACCTTCCAACCCCAGTCGACCCTCCAACCACGGCCGACCGTTCCGGCGGGGCCGGCCATCGTGCCGCCGACCGCTCGGCCGACGGACCCGACAGCGCGGTCAGTGAGGCGCCCCACGGAGTCCCCGGCCATTCGGGTGGCGAGTCGGGCGATGGGTGGGCGGATGAGGGGGAGGCGGGCGACAGACGGCCCGAAGACAGCGACGAGCGACCGGAGGGCGGCGAACTCGGCGATACCCGACCCGAGGAGGGCAAAGCGCGGCCGGAAGGCGACGAGCCGGACGATAGGCCGCCGGAAGACGGCGAGCTCGGCCATGACCAGCCCGAAGAGGGCGATGGGCGGCCGGAAGGCAGCGGGTCAGACGATAGGCGGCCCGGAGACGGCGATAGGTGGGTGGGAGAGGGCGGGGCCGGGGTCGAGAGGGGGGAGGCGAGTAGGTCCGAGTCGGCGGCGCGCTCATAGTCGCGCCACCTGACCCCGTCACCCACCACAGGGTCGTAATGCCCCTCGGGAAGGACCCACCGCACGCTGGACTTGCGGTCGCGGAACACGTCCTGCCTCCTGTCATGGCTCGACGACCGATCGTAGGGTGACGGGCCATCCCGAGGAGGGGAAGTCAGCAAGTTTTGGCGGTCTCAACTACCCGCCTTACCTGCGCAAACAGGGAGAAGGGTCACGCTCAGGCGGCGTTGACCTGGATGGAGTGCCAGCCGCTCGCGCCGTCAGGCGCCGGCGGCGCCTGCTGTTCGGTCTGGGTACGCCCGGCCGCGTCCGTAGCCCGGACCTCGATCGTGTGCTTGCCGGCTGTGAGGTCCCAGTCGAGCGACCACTGACGCCACGTGTCGGGGCCCGGCACCTGGGCCAGTTTCGCCTGCCGCCACTCACCCCGGTCGACGCGTACCTCCACCGCGTCGATCCCGGTGTGCTGCGCCCAGGCCACGCCCGCGATCGTGGTACGGCCCGCCGTCACCGACGCGCCCGGCTTGGGCAGGTCGATGCGGGATTCGGTCTTGATGGGCCCCTTGGCGGACCAGCCGCGCGGCGTCCAGTACGCCTCGTCCCTGTCGAACCGGGTCACCTTGACGTCCACCACCCACTTGGTCGCCGAGACGTACCCGTAGAGGCCCGGGACCACCTGGCGCACCGGGAAGCCGTGCTCCACGGGCAGGGCCTCGCCGTTCATCGCGATGGCGAACAGCGCGTCGCGCCCGTCCATCACCACGTCGACCGGGGTTCCGGCGGTGAAGCCGTCGTCGGAGGTGGACAGCAGCATGTCGGCGCCGGACTGGAGGCCCGCCTCGCGCAGCAGGTCGGCCATCCGGGCGCCGAGCCAGCGGGCGTTGCCGATGTACTCGCCGCCGACCTCGTTGGACACACAGGTCAGCGTGACGTACGACTCGGTGAGGGGGCGCTTCAGCAGGTCGGCGTACGTGATCTCGATCGGCCGGTCCACCATCCCGTGGATGCGCAGCCTCCACTGCCGGGGATCGACATGCGGCACGATGAGCGCGGTGTCGACTCTATAGAAGTCATGATTTTTCGTGACGAACGGGGAAAGGCCGCGTATGCCGAGATCCGTGCCTTGGGGCAGCGGTTTGGCCGTCACCCTGGGTCTGGGCAGCGCGACCGCCACCCGGGCGGTCTCCGCCGTCTGTCTCCCGCCGAGCACCCGCCCAGCCAGCGTGGCGGCCCCCGCGACCACCACACCGCCCGCGACGCCGCCGAGCAGCCGCCGCCGGTCGAACGAGTACGGCTCCGCTCCGGTCCGCATCACGGCAGGCCGCTCAGCCTCATCAGCGGGTACGCCAGGAGAAGGGTGCTCATCAGTGGAGGATTCGCCGCCGCCGCCAGGCTCAACATCCGGAGCCGACGACGCCGACGAAACCGCCGTCGTGCCCGAAGCCGACCGAGCCACCGCCCTCACGCCCGAAGCGCCCGAAGCGCCCGAAGCGCCCGAAGCGGACGAGCCCAAGCCCGTCGCCCCCGTGCCCTCGTACGACTCCCGCACGCCCCGCGCCAGCAGCCACGTGAGCGCCCAAGCCCCGACACCGACCCCCACCACGGTCGGCACCACGTCGAACGCTCCCGCGCCCGGCCTGGTCACCACCGCCGCGATGCCCACGACGCCGAACACCCCGAGCCCCACCAGCCCGTACGCCACCCGCCGCCGCGCCAGCACCCCGATGAGCGCCGCCACCACGGCGAGCACCACCAACACACCGGCGATGAGCACGTTCTTGTCGTTCGAGCCGAAGTTGCTGATGGCGAACTCTTTGAGCCACGCGGGCGTGTTGTCCACGACCACGTTGCCCACGGCCACCACGGGAAAGGCGGCGGGCTTCAGCACCCCGGCGACGAGCTGCGCGACGCCGAGCGCCACGGCTCCGGCCACCACTCCCGCCAGCGCCCCGGCCCAGGCCGGCATCACATTGTTCTTCTGCACAATTCTGACGCTACGCCTCTGGCGGCCGGTGGTTCTTACACGATGGTTACGTCAGCTCGCGAGGAGCGCGCGGGTTACGTCAGCGCGCCATGAGCGCAACGGATACGTCAGCTCGCGATGAGGTCGCGGACGATCGGGGCGAGGGCCCGGAAGGCGCGGCCCCGGTGGCTGATGGCGTCCTTCTCGTCGGCGGAGAGCTCGGCCGCGGTGCGCGTCTCGCCCTCGGGCACCAGGATCGGGTCGTAGCCGAACCCGTTGGTGCCGCGCGGGGTCGTGACCAGATGGCCCGCCAGCGTGCCCTCGACCACGCGCCACTCCCCCGACGGCAGCGCCAGCGCGGCCGCGCACGCGAAGTGGGCGGTCAGCTTGTCGGCGGGCACGTCGGAGATCTGCGCCAGCAGCAGGTCGAGGTTGGCCTTGTCGTCGCCGTGGCGCCCGGACCAGCGGGCCGAGAACACCCCGGGCATGCCGTTGAGCACGTCGACGCAGAGACCGGAGTCGTCGGCCACCGCGGGCAGCCCGGAGCCCTGCGCCACGGCGTGCGCCTTGAGCAGGGCGTTCTCCTCGAACGTGACGCCGGTCTCGGCCACCTCGCCGATCGAGGGGAACTCCTCGAGCCCCACGATGTCGAACCCCGACAGGATCCGGCGCAGCTCAGTGATCTTGCCCGCGTTGCGGGTGGCCAGGACGATCTTCATGCTCCCAGCGCCTCCTGCTGGATCAGGGTGAGCTCCTCGCAGCCGGTGACGGCCAGGTCGAGGAGCTGGTTGAGCGCGGCGCGGTCGAACGGCGCGCCCTCGGCGGTGCCCTGCACCTCGACGAAGCTGCCGGCGCCGGTCATCACCACGTTCATGTCGGTCTCGGCCGCCACGTCCTCGGTGTAGCAGAGGTCGAGCATCGGGACCGAGCCGACCACGCCGACCGAGACGGCGGCCACCGAGTCGACCAGCGGCTCGCCGGGACACATCCGGCGCTCACGCATCCACGCGACGGCGTCGGCCAGCGCCACGTAGGCGCCGGTGATCGCGGCGGTCCGGGTGCCGCCGTCGGCCTGCAGGACGTCGCAGTCGAGCAGGACGGAGTTCTCGCCCAGGGCCTTGTAGTCGACGCAGGCCCGAAGTGAGCGGCCGATCAGCCGGGAGATCTCGTGTGTGCGCCCGCCGATCTTCCCGCGGACCGACTCGCGGTCGTTGCGGGTGTTGGTGGCGCGCGGCAGCATCGCGTACTCGGCCGTGACCCAGCCCTGGCCGCTCCCCCGGCGCCAGCGCGGCACGCTGTCCTGGACCGATGCGGCGCACAGGACCCGGGTGCCGCCGAACTCCACCAGCACCGAACCTTCGGCATGGGTAATCCATTGCCTGGTAATGGTGATGGGGCGGAGCTGGTCGGGGTTTCGGCCATCCTGTCGCGACATGCAGATCACCCTATCTCCGCGCCGCAACGCTCTTGACCGAATGTGTCCGACACATGGATCCTTACGCAATGACAACGGGGGTGTTGCGAAACCCTGACTTTCTCCGGTTCCTCAGTTCGCACGTGGCCAACGAACTCGGAGCCAACATTTCCCGCGTGGCGCTCCCTTTGGTCGCCGTGCTGGCTCTGCACGCCGGACCGCTGGAGGTCGGCGTGCTCTCCGCGCTGCAGACGGCGGCGTTCCTCGCGATCGGCCTGCCCGCGGGGGTCTGGGTCGACCGATTGCGCAGGCGCCGCGTGATGGTGACCTCCGACCTGGTCAGGTGCCTGCTGCTGGCGAGCATTCCGGTCAGCGACGCGCTGGGGCTGCTGTCGGTCGGCATGCTGTACGTGGTCGCGCTGCTGGCCGGCACCGCCCAGGTCTTCAACGACGTGGCCGACCAGACCTACCTGCCGGAGCTGGTGAGCAGAGACCGTCTGAGCGACGGCAACTCCAAGCTGGAGTTCGTCCGGTCGAGCGGCTCGCTCGCCGGTCCCAGCCTGGGCGGCGCGCTCGTGCAGCTGATCGGCGCCTCGCGCACGATGCTGGCCACGGCGCTGGCCGCGCTTGGCTCGCTGGTCTTCCTCAGCGCGATCAAGACGCCCGACCAGGCGCCGGTCGCCGAGGAACGCCCACGGATGCGGCAGGGCATCGCTGAGGGCCTCGGGTTCGTCTGGCGCGACCGGCTGTTGCGGGCGATCGTCGCCACGACCGCGGCGACCAACCTGAGCCTGAGCGCCGTGGTCAGCCTGTCCGTGCTGTTCCTGGCGGACGTGGTCCGGCTGCCGCCCGGCCTGATCGGCGTCATGCTCATGTCGGGCGCGGTCGGCGGACTGCTCGGGGGCCTCACCGGGAGCCGGTTGTTCAGCAGGTACGGCACGGCGAGGATGACCTGGCTGGCCATAGCCGTCACCTCGCCCTTCGGCCTGCTGCTGCCCATGACGCAGGCCGACTGGCGGGTCGCCTTCTTCGCGATCGCCTCGATCGCGCTCTCATGGGGCGCGATCATCTACAACGTCGGCCAGCTCACCTACCGGCAGACCGTCACGCCGGAGCGCATGCTGGGGCGGGTCAACGCGACGGTCAGGTTCATCGTCTGGGGCACGATGCCGCTGGGCGCGTTACTCGGCGGCATCGTGGCTCAGCACATCGGGGTGCGAGAGGCCCTCTGGGTGTTCATGGGCGCGCGGCTGCTGTCGTTCCTGCCGCTGATGTTCTCGCCGCTGCCGCGTCTGCGGGACTTCTCGCAGATTCAGGCCAAGTCGTAGCCAGACGGGGGTCAGGCCAGGTCGTAGACGGCCCCGCTGCGGGCCAGGTCGATCGGGCCGCTGTAGCCACCCCGGCAGGCGTCGTCCATGATGCGCTGCTGGTCGTTCCAGGGTACGAGGTGGGTGAGCACCAACCGGCCCACCCCGGCCTTGGCGGCGTGCTCGGCGGCCTCGCGGCCCGACAGGTGCAGGTCGGTGGGCAGCCCCGGCTGGTCGAGGAACGACGACTCGCACAGCATCAGGTCGGCGCCCGCGGACAGCCGCACCAGTTCGGCGGACTCACCGGTGTCGCCCGAGTAGGCCACGCTCCGGCCGCCGTGCGTGATGCGGAAGCCGTACGCCTCGACCGGGTGGTTGACCTGGCCGGCGACGACCGTGAACGGCCCGACCTCGAAGGGGCCCGGGGTGAGCGGTACGAAGTCGAAGGAGGTCTCCAGGCCCGGCTCCTCCGGCATCCCGTAGGCGGCGGCCAGGCGGCGCGGCGCGTCGGCGGGCGCGTGGACGGGCACTCGGGGGTACGGCGCGGCCGGCCCGTAGGTGCGAACCACGTGGTAGGCGCACATGTCGAGGCAGTGGTCGGCGTGCAGGTGGGTCAGGCAGATGGCGTCCACGTCGTAGAGCCCGATATGGCGTTGCAGCACTCCCAGGGCCCCGTGGCCGAAGTCGAGGAGCAGCCTGAACCCCTCGGCCTCGACGAGATAGCAGGACGATGGGCTGTCGGGGCCGGGAAAGCTCCCCGAGCAGCCGATGATGGTCACCTTCATGCGGGCCTCCCGTTAGAGGTAGTACCCCCCACTGGTGTGACTTCGACCGCATCGATCTCCGGGCCGAGGAAACGTCGCCCGAGCCGGGCGAAGAGCAAGGAGTCGCCTGTGGCGCGGAAGCGATGCCGGGGGGTGGCCTCGCTCCCTGCCGCCATGTCACGGTCGTGCAGGATGCGGTAGACGTCCTTGGCCGTCTCGTCGGCGCTGGAGACGAGCGTCACCCCGTCACCGGCGACATAGGAGATCGCGCCGGTGAGCAGCGGGTAGTGGGTGCAGCCGAGGATCAGCGTGTCGCACCCGGCCGCCCTGATGGGGGCCAGGTAGTCGCGCACGACCTCGATGAGCTCCTCGCTCGCCGTCTCTCCGCGTTCGACGTACTCCACCAGGCGTGGGGCGGCCACGCCGGTGAGCTGTACGTCGGGAGCCGCGGTGAAGGCGTCGTGATAGGCCATGGACTCGATGGTCGCCCTGGTGGCGATCACACCGACCCTGCCGGTGCGGGTGGCGCGCACCGCGCGCCGGGTGGCGGGCTGGATCACCTCGACGACCGGCACGTCGTAACGCTCGCGCGCGTCGCGCAGCACGGCGGCACTGGCGCTGTTGCACGCGATCACGAGCATCTTGACGCCGTTCTCGACGAGGTGGTCCATCACCTCCAGCGCGTAGGCCCGGACCTCGGCCAGGCGTTTCGGCCCGTACGGCTGGCGGGCCGTGTCGGCCACATAGGTGATGGATTCATGGGGCAGCTGGTCGATGATCGCCCTGGCGACCGTCAGCCCGCCTACCCCGCTGTCGAAGATCCCAATGCTCGCGTCCGGCACCTTTAGAGGGTAGGCGACCTGCGACATTCTCACTGCGTAAGAATGCTCACAGTACGCGCGTCACCCGCGGCCCACCCGGGCCAGCTGGCGGCACTGGGCGACCAGCCTGCCCTCGGAGTCCCACGCCTCGACCTCTTCGTCGAACCAGCCGTCCGAAATGAGACGGCCGCTGCCGATCAGCGTGAGCCAGCCGGGGGCGGGCAGCGCTCGCAGGTGCCAGGTGAGGTCCACGGTGGGCGCCCAGCCCCGCGCTCCGGCCGAGAACACCACGGGGGGCAGCGCGTCCACGGCCAGCGCGAGCACGTAGGGGTCGGGGTCCTGGGGCTCGGCCATCCTGAAGTACGCCCTGGACTCGGGCCGGCCGCTGGGCTCGCCGGTCAGCCAGCCGATCGTGGGCGGGTCGAAGAGCAGCTCCATCCGGGCGTTGAGCGTCATGTTGGACTCGGGCTTGGGCTCGGGCAGCTTGGCGCATTCTTCCGGCCGTGGCATGACATAGATGGATTTATCGGCGTACGTGGGCTCAACGTCGTGCAGCGTGGCCGTGGTGATCAGGCTCTCGATCTGCGCCACCCCGTCCTGGATGAGCGTCGCCCGGGTGAAGGCCGCCGTCCTGCCCGCCTTGAGCTGCTCGATCCGCACCCGGGCCGGACCGGGCACGGGCGCCTTGAGGAACTGGGCGGACGTGCTCACCGGGTGCTCGAACGGCGAGGCGTCCACGACCGCGCGCAGGATCACCGCCAGCAGGTAGCCGCCGTTGAGCGGGCCGCCGATCACATAGCCGGGGTCGAGGCAGACGTCGTAGGTGCTCTCGTCGACCCGGATCGCCTGCGTGGCCTCGTCGAACTTGGTCATCGGTCCCGCCCTCGAATCAGAACTATATTCTAGTAAGCACACAGTCTATTGCAGACCCAGAGCATCGGGCCATCAGCGTGCCTACCTGCGAAAACGCCCTCTCGCTGAGACAGTTCGATCATGGCAAGCGTTACCGAACTCATCGGGCAGTCGGTCTGGGACCCCAACGGGGTGTGGGTCGGCCACGTCGTCGACATCCGCGTGATCAAGCACAGGGGCGAGCTGCAGCAGAGCGCCACCGTCTACGGCCTGGTCGTCTCGGCCCACCGCAGACCCCTGCTCTGCCTGACGCGCGACTTGCACGGCCGCTGGGGCTGGTTCTCCCGGGCGCTGGCGCGGGTGCTTTATGTGGGATCCGCGTTCGTCCCATGGTCGAGTGTCACCGATCACGGTGACGGAGAGGTGCATATCAGCACGTCTAGAAAGGAACTCTCACGGGTCTAAGTACATTGCAAGCGTCCGTCTAGCAACATCAGCTACCGTCTCTGTGGTCATAAGTCCACATTGTGAGTTGAGTGATGTCTGCTAATAATCCCCCGAGTGGCCAGGATCCGAATCGGACGACGGCGTACCGCTGGAACCAGGAGCAGCAGCCCGAGAACCCACCGACAATGCCATTGTCATCACAGGGCCAGCCGTATCCTCCGCAGCAGTCCTACCAGCAGCCCCAGTACGGCCAGCAAGCTCCAACAGGGCAGCAGCCGTCCTATGGGCAGCAGGCGTCTTACGGGCAGCAGGGCCCCCAGTATGGGCAACAGCCTTCATACGGCCAGCAGCCATATGGCCAGCAACAGCCCCAGTATGGGCAGCAGCCACCTTCGTACGGCCAGCAGGCGCCCGCGTACGGCCAGCAAGCCCCGACAGGACAGCAGCCGTCCTACGGGCAGCAGTCTCCCCAGTACGGGCAGCAGGCGTTTGGCCAGCAGGACCAGTACGGCCAGGCCGGTTGGCAGCAGCAGGGCCCCGAGGGCTTCGGCCCCGCCGAGCCCGCCAAGAAGAGCCGCAAGGGCTGGATCATCGCCATCGCCTCGGCGCTGGCCGTGGTCCTGCTCGGCGGCGGCGCGGTCTGGGCGGTCGGCGCGATCGGCGGCGGCGGCACGCAGCCGCACGAGGTGCTGCCGGCGAGCTCGATCGCCTATGTACGGCTCGACCTGGACCCGGCGGCCAACCAGAAGGTGGCGCTGTTCCAGATCGCCAGGAAGTTCACCGTCACCAAGGACACCTTCAAGGGTGACGACCCGCGCCAGGCGCTCTTCGACCTGACGCAGGACAGCGGTTTCTCCAAGGTCGACTTCGCCAAGGACGTCGACCCCTGGCTGGGCAGCAGGATCGGCCTGGCCATCGTCCCGTCGGGCGGCAAGGAGCCCGACTACGCGGTGGCCGTCCAGGTCAAGGACGAGGCGCAGGCCAAGGCGGGCATCACCAAGCTGATGGGCAAGGAGAAGTTCGGCCTGGCCTTCCGTGACGACTACGCGCTGGTGACCTCCAGCCAGTCGCTGGCCGACAAGTACGCGGCCGAGACCACCAGCCTCGCCGACAACGCCGACTTCAACGACGACGTGAACGCGCTCGGCGAGCAGGGCGTGCTGTCGTACTGGGCGCACCTCGGCAAGGTCGGCGAGTTGGCCCTGACCGACAAGTCGAGCGAGCAGGCCAAGGCCCTCGAGCAGGTCAAGAACGCCAGGTTCGCCGGAGCGCTCCGCTTCGACAGCTCCTACGCCGAGCTGGCCGGCGTGGTTCGGGGCGCCGAGGGCATGGTCGACGGCGACCTGGAGCCCACCAAGCTGTCGACGCTCCCCGCCTCCACCGCGGGCGCGCTGTCCTACTCGGGCCTCGACCAGATCATCACCAAGAAGTGGGCCGAGATCGAGCAGTCCGTCGCGGCGTCGCCGGCGGGGGCCCAGTTCAAGCAGTTCGTCGACCAGGCCAAGCAGACCTACGGCCTGCAGCTGCCCGACGACCTGGCCACGATCCTCGGTAAGAACCTGACCCTCGCGGTCGACGCCGAGGGCCTGGACAGCGACAAGATCAAGGGCGGCCTCCGCATCACGACGGACCCGGCCAAGGCGCAGGCCGTCTACGACAAGATCCAGAAGGCCATGACGTCCAGCGGCCAGCCCGCTCCCCAGCTCGCCAAGGTCGCGGGTGACGGCACGTTCACCGTGGCGACCACCGACGAGTACGCCAAGGCACTGGGCGGGGACGGCACGCTGGGCGAGAGCCCGACCTTCCAGACCGCGATCCCGGACGGCGACGATGCCACCTTCGCCCTGTTCGTGGACCTCGACAAGGTGGAGAAGTACTACCTGTCGAGCATGGAGGGCGACGACAAGGCCAACGCCCAGGTCCTGAAGGCGGTCGGTATGAGCGGCAAGCAGACCGCCACCGAGGCCACCTTCTCGCTGCGGGTCCTGTTCAACTAGTACGAACACGAGTGGCCGCCCCCTCGGGGGCGGCCACTGTCATGCGGCCACTGTCATGCGGTCACTGTCATGTGGCCACCCGTCAGGCCCAGAGCTGGCCTTCGAGGCGGTGCTCGGCCTCGTCCAGGGTGCCTTCGTAGGCGCCCGTGGACAGGTACTTCCAGCCTCCGTCGGCGACCACGAAGACGACGTCGGCGCTCTCCCCCGCCGTCACCGCCTTGGCGGCCACGCCCAGAGCGGCGTGCAGCGCCGCCCCCGTGGACACTCCGGCGAAGATCCCCTCAGCGGCGAGCAGTTCCCGGGTCCGGCGCAGCGCGTCGGCCGAGCCCACCGAGAACCGCGTGGTGAGCACGGACTCGTCGTAGAGCTCCGGGATGAACCCCTCGTCCACGTTCCGCAGCCCGTACACCAGCTCGCCGTAACGCGGCTCGGCGGCCACGATCCGCACGCCGGGCACCCGCTCGCGCAGGAAGCGCCCCACGCCCATGAGCGTCCCCGTCGTGCCGAGCCCGGCGACGAAGTGGGTCACGGTGGGCAGGTCCTCAAGGATCTCGGGTCCGGTCGACTCGTAGTGGGAGCGCCAGTTGGCCGGATTGCCGTACTGGTAGAGCATCACCCAGTCCGGATGCTCGGCCGCGAGCCCCTTGGCCACCCGCACGGCCTCGTTGGAGCCGCCCGCCGCGGCGGAGGAGATGATCTCCGCCCCCCACATGCGCAGCAGCTGGCGGCGCTCCTCGGAGGTGTTCTCCGGCATGACGCAGATCAGCTTGTAGCCCTTGAGCTTGGCCGACATCGCCAGGGAGATGCCGGTGT
Source organism: Nonomuraea sp. NPDC049158 (assembly GCF_040648335.1). Taxonomy (NCBI): domain Bacteria; kingdom Bacillati; phylum Actinomycetota; class Actinomycetes; order Streptosporangiales; family Streptosporangiaceae; genus Nonomuraea; species Nonomuraea sp. NPDC049158. The sequence goes on along the minus strand of NZ_JBEZDM010000001.1, from coordinate 735,092 downwards.
TGCCGCTGGTGGGCTCCAGGATCGTGCAGCCGGGGGTGAGCAGCCCGTCCTTCTCGGCCTGCTCGACCATCCAGAGCGCGGGCCGATCCTTGATCGACCCGGTCGGGTTGCGGTCTTCGAGCTTGGCCCACAGGCGTACCTCGGCCGACGGCGAGAGCCGGGGAAGGCCGACGAGCGGCGTGCGACCGACCGAGTCGATCAACGATTCGAAGCGCATGTCACCCGCCGGCGACGGCGGGCAGCACGGTCACCGTGTCACCGTCGGACACCGGCGTGCCGAGGCCGCCGAGGAAGCGCACGTCCTCGTCGTTGAGGTAGACGTTGACGAAGCGGCGCAGGTTGCCCTGGTCGACCAGGCGGTCCTTGATCCCGGGGTGCAGGGACTCAAGGTTGCTGATCAGCTCGTCGAGGGTGGCGCCCTCGGCGTCGACGGCTTTGGCGCCGGCGGTGTACGTACGAAGGATGGTCGGAATGCGAACCTCGATGGCCATCGCGGTCAGTCTCCTCGGGTCAGGTCGTCGTCCCATCGGCAGCAACGCCGACGGCTGAACACGGATTCCTGATCAGCGACAGTCGTAGACGACGACAGCCGGGGTATGCGCGAAGAGGTAGCTCTGCACCGGCCGGACCATCATGGTACGAACCTTACCTCTTCCTCTGTTATCGCCCCATCGAGGATCCGGTACGAGCGGAACTCCGTCTCGTCCTCGTCCCTCGTCGAGACCAGAACGTAGTGGGCGTCGGGCTCTGAGGCGTAGGTCACGTCGGTGCGCGAGGGGTAGGCCTCGGTCGCCGTGTGGGAGTGGTAGATCACGACGGGTTCCTCGTCGCGGTCGTCCATCTCGCGCCAGACGCGCAGCTGCTCCAGCGAGTCGAAGCGGTAGAAGGTGGGCGAGCGTTCGGCGTTCTCCATCGGGACGAACCGCTCGGGCACTCCGCCCCGTCCCGCGATCACGCCGCACGCCTCGTCCGGGTGGTCGGCCCGCGCGTGGGCAATGATCTTGTCCACGAGGTCCTGCGAGATCGTCAGCATGTCGGGAAATTACCAGAGGGCCCGGACCAGGGTGTCCTGCAGGTAGGTCAGCCAGTCGTAGGTGACGTAGGCCGGGTAGCGGGGGTCGTCCTCGGACATCGTGGCGATCTCGTCGTGGATCTCCTCGGTCACCTCGAGCTTGGTGCCGAGGGCCAGCCGTACGTCGTTGAGCGAGCGCAGCCACGCCTGGGCCTGCTCGGGCGTCAGCTCGCTGCGGCCCGGCCGGGCGCTGTCGAGCATGGTCTGCGCGTCGGCGCGCTTGCCGTCGCGCAGCGTCGCCTCGGTGTAGCGGCGGAACTCCGCCGCCTCCTTCTCGTCCTGGTAGGCCGAGGGGAACAGCCGGGCGAGCACCGGATCGGACGGCGCCGCCCCGGCCCCGATGCCGATCCCGAGCGCCCGCTCCAGCGGGTCGTCGCCCGTCTCGCCCGGCGCCACCAGGCCGAGCACCTGGGTGACCAGCGAGCGCAGGATCGACACCTCCGCCGCCTCGAACTCCGCGATGACGCCGCCGCCGTCCCGCGTCGAGAACCCCGAGTTCACGTGTGCCGCCTCACTTGACCGAATCCGGCTGAACCGTCGCCCACAGCCCGTAGGAGTGGAGGATCTGCACGTCGCGCTCCATCTCCTCCCGGGTGCCGCTGGATACGACGGCTTTGCCTTTCTTGTGCACGTCCATCATGAGTTTTTCGGCCTTCTCCTTGGAGTAGCCGAACACCGTCTGGAAGACGTACGTCACGTAGGACATGAGGTTGACCGGGTCGTTCCAGACGATCGTCACCCATGGCAGGTCGGGCCGGACGTCCGTTGACGGACGCTCGACGGCCATTGGAGCAGTGCTACCCACATCCCCCATCCTGCCCTACCCCGGCCGTAGTCTTCGAGTCGTGGCAATGACCATGAGCACTGCGTTGCTCACAGATCACTATGAACTGACGATGCTTCAGGCGGCACTGCGGAGCGGCGCCGCCCACCGGCGGGCGGTTTTCGAGGTGTTCGCCCGGCATCTCCCGGGCGGACGGCGCTACGGGGTTGTCGCCGGGACGGGACGTGTCCTGGACGAGCTGGAGAACTTCCGTTTCGGTGACGAAGAGCTGACCTATCTGCGGGAGAACGAGGTGGTCGACGACGCGACCCTCGATTTCCTCGCCGGCTACCGGTTCTCCGGAGACGTCTACGGCTATCGCGAGGGCGACGTCTACTTCCCCGCCTCTCCGATCATGGTGGTGGAAGGAACGTTCGCCGAGGCCGTACTCCTGGAGACTTTGACCCTCTCCATCCTCAATCATGACTGCGCCATCGCCTCCGCCGCCTCCCGGATGACCAACGCGGCGGGCAGCCGCCCGATCATCGAGATGGGCTCGCGCCGTACGCACGAGTGGGCCGCCGTGGCCGCCGCCCGCGCCGCCTACATCGCGGGGTTCGCCTCCACCTCCAACCTGATGGCCGGGCGGGTCTACGGCGTCCCGACGGCCGGTACGGCGGCGCACGCGTTCACGCTGCTGCACGACTCCGAGCGAGCGGCGTTCGCGGCCCAGATCGCCACTCTCGGCCCGGAGACCACGCTGCTGGTCGACACCTATGAGGTGGCCGAGGCGGTCCGTACGGCGATCGAGCTGGCCGGCGCCAAGCTGGGCGCGGTGCGGATCGACTCGGGCGACCTGGCGGCGGCCGCGCAGGAGGTACGCGAGCAACTCGACGCGCTCGGCGCCTTCAACACGCGCATCGTGGTCACCTCCGACCTGGACGAGTACGCCATCGCCGCCCTGGCCGCCGCCCCCGTCGACGGCTACGGCGTGGGCACCTCGCTGGTGACGGGCTCCGGTGTGCCCACCGCCGCGCTGGTCTACAAGCTGGTGGCGCGCGAGACCGCGGCGGGCGTCATGGAGCCGGTCGCCAAGCGGTCGGTCGGCAAGCCGTCGCGCGGAGGGCGCAAGGAGGCCTACCGCCTGTTCGACGAGACCGGACACGCCGACACCGAGCTGATCACCACGTCGGGGCCGGCGCCGGAGGGCGGGGTGCGGCTGCTGCACCAGCTCGTACGAGACGGCGAGGTCATCGGCAGGGAGCCGCTGATCGAGGCCCGCGAGCGACACGCCGAGACCGTGGCACGCCTGCCCCAGGAGGCGCTGCACCTTGGCAGGGGGTACGCGGCGATCGCTACGGAGTTCTCCTGACGTAGGGTGCTTCGTATGGGGACCGCGCTGATCATCGTGGACGTGCAGAACGACTTCTGCGAGGGCGGCAGTCTGCCCGTGGCGGGCGGTTCCGAGGTGGCCGCCGCGATCACCCGCTACGTGGACGACCACGGCTATAACCACGTGGTGGCCACCCGCGACTACCACGTCGACCCGGCCGGCCACTTCTCCGACGCCCCCGACTACGTGACGACCTGGCCCGCGCACTGCGTCGCGGGCACGCCGGGGGCGGACTTCCATCCGGCGTTCGACGTCTCGGCCGTGGAGGAGGTCTTCTCCAAGGGCGCCCACGCCGCCGCGTACAGCGGGTTCGAGGGCGCCTCCGGTGACGACGTGTCGCTGGCCGCCTGGCTGGACGAGCACGGAGTGAGCGAGGTGGACGTGGTGGGGATCGCCACGGACCACTGCGTCCGCGCCACGGCCCTCGACGCGGTCCAGCACGGCCTGGCCGTGCGCGTGCTGCTCGACCTCACGGCCGGGGTGGCGCGGGAGACCACGGACCGCGCGCTGGCTGAGCTGCGGGCCGCGGGCGCCGTCTTGCAGGGCACGCCGTCCGTCGGCTGACTCTCGTACGCGGCGCGGTGCGCTGACTTTCGCACGCCGTTCTTGCGCCGGCCTTCGCACGCTGTTCTTGAGCTGACTTTCGAACGCTGTTCTTGCGCCCGCCTTCGCGCGCTTTCAGCACGTCGCCTGTGTGCCGATCATCGACCACGAAGAGTACGCGATGCGCGACGCTGCGGTCATGTGATATCCAGAAGGCGAACGCTCTCCGCGCCCACCCAGCCACGGAGAGCGATAAGCCTTCTTCCTGGTGTGAGGTTCCCCATGCTCACCTTCTCCCTCGGCCTCGCCTGGCTGCTGCTCGCCCCGCTCAGCCTCTGGGTGCTCGTCCGCGGGCGCAACGGAGCCAGGGTCGGGGCCGTGGTGACCCTGGCACTGCTGGAGGCGGCCACAGTCGCCATGACCGCCGAGGAGCGGGATGCCGCGGTCGTCGCCCATGACGCGCCGCCGAGCGTGTTCTCGATGGCCTGCGCGGCGCGTACGCCGATGCCTCAGACGGCCAGGCTGAGCGGCGCGCGCGACGATCTGACGCTGTCCTGGCCCGCCTCTCCCGACGAGTGCGCGACGGCGCAGGTCACGCTCCGTCCCAAGGGACGCGGGCTGCGCGTCTGGGTCCGCGAAGGGCCGTCGGTCGGCGAGGGCAAGGGGGCGCGTACGGTGCCCGTACACGTCGTCGGTGGCGCCGCCTCACTGCGAGTGCCGCTCGACCCGCCCGCCCCCGCCCGGCTCAGCCCGGTCGACGGCCACACCGGCCACCGCATCCCAGCCGCGACCGACGACCGCCCTGGCACCTCAACCACGACCGACGGACACCCTGGGACCCCCGCGGCGACCGACGGACACCCTGGCACGCCGGCCGCGACCAAGGGCCGACGTCCTATGAGATGACGTTCCAAGAGATGACGTTCAGGAGATCACGGAGCCCTGCCGCAGCGCCTCGTCCAGGTCGGCGTAGACCTCGAACGCGTGCCGCATCGGCGCCCGGCACGGCCATGAGCAGCCTCTTCGCTGCCGTGTCCTAACCGTGACACTATTCGGGGCCCATGGCCACCGGATCGCGAAGATCCCTATCACGCTGGCCTGGTCGCCCGGCGAGGACGATCACGTTGGCCTGGTCGCCCGGCGAGAAGGGAACCTCTCGCCGGGCGTTGGCGCTAGCGTCGCTGGGTGGCCCACTGGCGGATCTTGGCGATCCGCTCCTGGATCTCGGCGGCGGTGGCCTGGGCGATGGGCGGCCCGCCGCACGCCCGGCGCAGGTCCGAGTGGATGACGCCGTGGGGCTGGCCGGTGCGGTGGTTCCAGGCGCCCACGAGGCCGTTGAGCTCCCGCCGCAGCTCGGCGATCTGCTCATGCGGCGCCAGCGCGGGCGGCGCGCTCTCGGCCTTCTTGGCCTTGGCCGCCTGCTGGTCCGACTGCCGCTTGCGCAGCAGCGTGGCCACCTGGTCGGGCTCCAGCAGGCCGGGCAGCCCGAGGAAGTCCTCCTCCTCCGCCGAGCCGACCTCCGCCCCGGTGCCGAACTCGCCGCCGTCGAAGAGCACCCGGTCGAACGTCGCCGAGGTCTCCATCATCTCGAACGGCAGCTCGTCACCGAGGACGTCTGGATTGTCCTTCTTCCTGTTGGCATCCTCGAGCAGGCTGTCGTCCAGCCCGTCCTCCGGCGGACGGCGGTTGAGCACGTGGTCGCGCTCCACCTCCATCTCGTTGGCCAGGCCCATGAGGGTCGGCACCGAGGGCAGGAACACCGAGGCCATCTCGCCGCGCTTGCGGGCCCGCACGAAGCGGCCGACCGCCTGGGCGAAGAACAGCGGTGTGGAGGTCGAGGTGGCGTAGACCCCCACGCACAGCCGCGGGATGTCGACGCCTTCGGACACCATCCGGACCGCCACCAGCCAGCGGTCACCGGACGCGGCGAACTGCTTGATCTTGTTAGACGCCCCCGGATCGTCGGAGAGCACCACGGTGGCGCCCTCGCCAGAGATGTTGCGCAGGTGGCGGGCGTAGGCGCGGGCCGCCTCGTGGTCGGTCGCGATGACCAGGCCACCGGCGTCGGGGACGCCGCGCCGCACCTCCGTCAGCCGCCGGTCGGCGGCCTCCATGACCTGGCGGATCCAGTCGCCCTTGGGGTCGAGCGCGGCGCGCCAGGCCTGGGAGAGCTGATCCTTGGTGAGCGGCGTGCCCAGCGTGGCGGCGAGCTCGTCGCCCGCGCGAGTGCGCCACTTCATCTCCCCGGAGTAGGCCAGGAAGATGACCGGCCGGACGACCCCGTCGTCGAGGGCCGGGCCGTAGCCGTAGGAGAAGTCGGAGACGCTGCGCTTGAGCCCCTCGGTGTCCTCCTCGTAGCCGACGAACGGGATCGGGTTGTCGTCGGACCTGAACGGCGTGCCGGTCAGCTGGAGCCTGCGGGTGGCCGGCTCGAACGCCTCACGGATGCCGTCGCCCCACGACTTGGCGTCGCCCGCGTGGTGGATCTCGTCGAAGATGACGAGCGTCTTGCGAGCCTCCGTGCGCGCCCTGTGGAGGGCGGGGTGCATGGCGACCTGCGCGTAGGTCACGGCCACGCCGGTGTAGTCGCGGGAGGTGGCGCCCTGGCTGTTCTTGAACTCGGGGTCGATGCCGATGCCGACCTTGCTGGCGGCGTCGGCCCACTGGCGCTTGAGGTGCTCGGTGGGGGTGACGATGGTGATCGCCCGGATCACCCCGTTGGCGAGCAGCTCGCTGGCGATGCGCAGGGCGTAGGTCGTCTTGCCCGCGCCCGGCGTCGCCACGGTGAGGAAGTCACGCGGCTCGCGCCTGAAATACAGGTCGAACGCCTCCTGCTGCCAGGCACGCAACTTGGGGGCGGTGCCCCATGCGGCGCGGTCGGGGTAGGAAGGCGAAAGATGGGATGCGGCGAAGGTGCTCACCGCATCACCTCTGGGGTTCGTGTGCTTCGCTGTCTCACAGTGACCCAAGAGTAATCGGGCCCACCGACAAGACGTGCCGTGCACCGGGGATCCTGGCCAAGCTCATCCTTGCGTGCTAAGGGGCGTACGGGGCTTATCGCACGCTCGACATCACCGCGTCGAGCGCCTGCCTTCGGGTGGTTTCTTCGGGTTGGAGCAGGCCGACGAGCAGCACTGCCTTGCCGTCCCGGGTGAGGAGTGTGACACGTAGGTAGGCGGGTGTGTTCGCCACATCCTGGTATTGCGCTCGTAGCGCACGCGTGTGCCCTTGTGGCAGGACTTTGTCCTCCACGATGTCGACCTTGTCGCCTTTGAGCAGCAGCCTGGAGTACAGCTCCGCCGCGTCCTTGGCGGCCTTCCGCAGGTCGGCCACGGGATCGGGGACCGGCCTGGCCATGACGAGCGCACCATCGCTCCTGGCGGCCGAAGTGAATCCGGTCACAGGCGGCACCCCGGCCTCCTGCCACCCCGCCGGCAGGGTGATCGTCACCCCCGCCCGCGAGTCGCTCAGCCGCACCGTCGCGGGCGCTGGAACGGCCACCCGCAGCACGACCATGACGAGCGCCGCGATCAAACCGGTGGCCAGGAGCAGCACGAGCACCACCCCGGCCGGCCGCCGCCACCGTACCCGCCCCGACAGGCCGGGATCGGCGGGCACCCCGTAGTGGCGAGCGGACGGGGGCAGGGACTCCCACGGCACCTGCGGATCGCCGTCGTCCCGCTCGAGTCCTCGCCCGGCGGTGCGCCGCAACTGCGGATTCCAGAGATCCTCCGGCTCGTCCCCCTCCTCGCTCTCGGGATCGCCCCTCCCGTGCCACGAATACCCCCCGCCGACCTCGTCATCGTCGGTTACCGCCCCCCGCCGCACCCACCCGAGCCCCCGGCCCCCGGGACCTCGCCGCGCGGCCCGGTCCTCCCGTACGGGGTCCTGCGGTGAGGACCCGTCCTCGCGCAGAGGGCTCCGCCGCACGGCCCCGCCACCGCGTAGAGGGTCCTGCGCCACCCCGTCCTCGCGCAGGGCGTCTCGCTGTGAGGACCCCTCATCGCGCGGGGAATCCCGCCGTACGGCCCCATCCCCGCGTAGAGGGTCCCGCACCGCCCTGTCCTCGCGCAGAGGGTCCTGCCGCGAAGACCCGACATCGCGTACAGACTCCCGCCGCCCGATCCGCGGGTACGGATCCCCGCCCCTGCGCCCCGGACTCGGTGCCTCCTCGCGCCGCTGTGGCGCCCTACCAGACGACCGCTGAGGCGCCGCGTCCGATGACCGGTGCGGCGCCGTGTCGAACGACCACTGGGCCTCCGTGCCAGATGGCCCCTCGGGCTGGGGGTCAGTTGGCGTCTGGGGGTCGGTGTCGTCGGGGGGAGGAGCGGGAGGGGTGCGGCGGTGCCTGGCTCCCGAGCTCGGCGGCCAAACGCGGCGATCGTCCTCCATGACACCTCCTGCCCGCTGTCCTATCACTCCTGCCCGCGCGGGTCCGGCGTTCCGTGATCGCTGTGACAGGAGGGAAAAGAATCACCTTTGCACCGGGTCAGTCGGAACGAGTGCGAGAGGCGAGAAGGGTCGCGCCGAGCGCTATGGCCGACATCAGACAGCAGATGACCACGAAGCCTCGCGCGATCATCCCCGGGCTGTGGCCGATGAGATTGATCAACGCGCCCCCGAGGCCCACCGCCAGCGCGGACCCCAGCATGTCCGTCACGGAAAGAGCGGCGGAGTTGGCCCCCTGCTCGTTGACCGGCGACTGCTTGAGCGCCGTGACGCTGACCGTGGTCATTCCGATGCCCATGCCGAACCCCGCCACGATCCACGCAGGCACCGCGACCCAGCCGGTGATCCCGGGCAGGACCGACAGCAGCCCGAGCAGCACCCCCGCCATGACGCAGGCGGCTCCCATCCGGATCCGCCTGTGTGGCTCGACCGAGCGCCTGCTCTGCAGGTACGACCCGGTCGACCAGCCGAGGGCCCCGGTCGTGAGCGCGATGCCCGCCGCCGTGGGGCCGAACGACTTGACCTGCTGGAGGGCGAGGGGAATGAAGGAGTTCACACCGAAGAAGGCCGCCGAGAACAGGCCGCGCATCATGATCGTGGTCGGCAGCCCCCGGCTGAAGCGCAGCGCGCCCGGCGGCAGCAGCTTGGCCAGGCCGTACCCGAGGCAGACCAGCCCGACCAGGACCGCGACGGCGCTCGGCACCGGCGAGACATGAAGCTTGTCCACGCCGTACAGCAGCACGCCCGCCCCACCGGCTGCGGCGGTGGCGGCCACGGTCATCGCGAACGGCCTGGAACGCGCGCCCTCCACCGACCCACCACCCGCTCCAGACGAGGCGGATGAGGAGGATGGCCCGGATGACCCCAATGTGCCCGACGAGTCCGATGAGTCCGACGAGCCGGGCAAGTCTGGCAAGTCGCCCGAGCCCATGTCCCCGGAGGCGTGGGACGCGCCCGCGTGTCCGGAGGCGTGGGACACATCCACGTGCCCAGAGGCGTGGGACACATCGTGCCCGGAGGCGTGGGACACATCCCTGTGCCCGGAAGCGTGGGACTCGTCCGGCTCGTGGGCGGGCTTGTTCAGCGCGGGGACCAGCATGACCAGGGCGGGCACCACGAGCGGGATGATCCCGAAGAACACCCACCGCCACCCCCACGTGTCCGCCACGAACCCGGCCACGGCCGGCCCGACCATGGCGGGCACCACCCACGCCGCCGACAGCCCCGCGAACACCTTGGGCCGCACGTCGGCCGGATAGACCCGGGCGATCATCACGTACACGGCGACGATCGTGCACCCGGCCCCCAGCCCCTGCACGCCCCGCGCGGCCAGGAACAACACCTTGGTCGAGGCCGCCCCCGCCAACCCCATCCCGACCACGAACAGCACCACCCCGACCAGGAACGGGATCGTGTAGCCCCGCCGGTCCGACCAGAGCCCGGACACCACGTTCGCGAACAGGCTGGCGATGAGGAAGGCCGAGAAGCTCAGGCCGTAGAGGTCGAGCGCGTCGAGCTGCTCGGAGATGACCGGCATGACCACGCCCACCGACATCCCCTCGAAGGCGATCAGCGTGATCACCAGCAGGATGCCGATCGTGGCCGTGCGATAAGCCGAACCGAAGATGCGAGGTTGATCGTACGGAGTGTCGAGTGCCTTCGGTGCTGTCACCCAAACATCCTAGTTGTGCCGCTATTTCAGGACGACGCGCCAGTCAGCGCGGCACACATGCCAGCGCGACGCCCCGTCAGAGGGCGGACAGCGAGCCGCGGCCCCGATAGACGGCCCACATCTGGTGCATGCGTTTCGCCTGTTCAGCCGTGAACTCCCACATGCACCGGTCATGCGCGTAGTCCATGTAGTTGTGGATGGGATCCGGGCCCCGCTCCGCGCAGGTCTCCTTGGAGTCGGGGCAGCCCTCCGTGGGTCTGGCCTCAGGTGGGGTGTCGGCGATGCCGTCGCCCGGGTACGCGCAGCCGTTCTCGAAGGTGTGGAAGAGGCCGAGCCAGTGGCCGATCTCGTGTACGCCGGTGTAGCCGCGGTTGTAGTTGACCAGCGTGCCGCCGGGCAGGCTGCGCCAGTCGATGACGACGCCGTCGAGGGTGGGGCTGTCCCTGTACCAATAGGGGTAGGTGGAGAAGCCGAGGACGAGGTCGCCCAGCTGACCGATGTACAGGTTCAGGGTCTCGGGGCCGCCCCGGCGCAGGGCGGACTTCATGGCGCGCTCGTTGCCGATCGGGTCGATGAACCAGGAGGCGTCCTCCTTGACCGAGATGCCGTCGAGGCGGAAGCGCACCCCGGTGGCGGCGCCGCCCAGCGCGCCGCTGTAGGCGGAATTGAGCGCGTCGATCTGCGCCCTGACGTCCGCGTTGGAGGCCCGCCGTACGCCGTCGGTGAGTACATGCACCCAGGTAGGAACGATGACCTCGTCCGGAACCGTCACCCCGGCGAGCCGCTGGGCGAGCTCGGACAGCACCTGCTCCACGTCGCGCGGCCTGGGCTGCCGCGGCCCCAAGGACCGCGGATCATCCCCCAGCCCCCCAGCCGGTCTGCGCGCCCCACCGGACCCACCGTCGCGGCCCGGACCGGACACGCCACCCTGGGCCGCACCGGACGCTCCGTCGCGAGCCGTACCGGACGCGCCGTCGCGGGCCGCAACGCCGTCGTGGGCCGCGCTCAGACCCACCTCGCGTGGCGAGTCCGGGGCGGAGCAGTCAGCTGCGGCTCGGGCCCCAGAGGCGGGACGGAGCGGCGGTGTGAGCCCGGCCGCGAGCAGGCATGCCAACGAGACGGCGGTCGCGCGCCGGGCCATGCAATCCCCCGTTACGGTATGAGTAGGTCCGTATGCAGACCGTAGCTCTACCGTGGGTGATCACACTTGATCAACACTCACTCGTTGTTGTCGTCGCCACCCGACGGCAGCCCCTCGTAGATCTCCTTGCACTCGGGGCACACCGGGTATTTCTTGGGATCGCGGCTGGGCACCCAGACCTTGCCGCACAGGGCCCGGATCGGCGTGCCGGTTACCATGCTCTCGGTGATCTTGTGCTTGTCCGCGTAGTGCGCGAACCGCTCATGATCGCCGTCGCCATGCGACGTCCGCGGGGTGGTCTCCTGCTCAGGGAGGATCTTCGTGCTCACGTCACCGAGTCTATGCCCGGCTCCGAGCGCGTCTTCCCGGCCGAGATCGTTCAGCCCACGCCTTGGACACACGTACGGCCCCCGCCACCAGGCGAAGGCCGTACGAATGGCAAGAAGGGTCAGCCCATGTGCACCGGCGCGCCCTCGGTCTTGCGGCCGCTCTTGACGAACAGCGCCAGAACCGCGGTGAGGACCGCGACGCAGGTGCTGACCAGGAAGGCCAGGTGCATGCCGTCCATGAACGCGTTGTGCACGGCCCCGCCCACCAGCTTCTGGAGCTGCTGCGGGGTGCCGGCCGGGAGCCCGCCGAACGCGGCGGCCTTCTCCAGCAGCGACAGCTGGTCCGCCGGGATCCCCTTGGCCGTCTGGCCGAGGTAGCCGGGCAGCTTGCTGGAGATCTCGGACGCCATGACGGCGCCCAGGATCGCGGTGCCGAGCGCGCCGCCGACCTGCATGGCCGACTGCTGCAGACCGCCCGCGACACCACTGAGCTGGATCGGGGCGTTGCCCACGATGATCTCGGTGGCGCCGACGAAGACCGGCGAGAGGCCGAACGCCAGCAGCACGAACGGGATGCCGCTCTCGATGAACGAGGCGTCGATGCTCAACTGCGACATGAGGAACATCGCGGCCGCGGTGATCAGCAGGCCGGTGGCCATCGTGATCTTCGGGCCGACCCTGCCGATCATCATGCCGGCCAGCGGCGAGGCCACGATCATGCCGGCGCTCATCGGCAGCATGCGCAGGCCCGCGTCCAGCGGGCTCAGACCGTGAACGCCCTGGAAGAAGAAGCCGAGGAAGAACATCGCGCCGAACATGGCGAACGCCACCATCATCATCAGCACGGTGCCGATGGAGATGGACGGGTTCTTGAACAGGGACAACGGGACCAGAGGCTGCTTGGCCTTGCTCTGCCAGAAGACGAAGGCGGCGATGAGCACCACGAACCCGGCGATGAAGGTGAGCGTCGTGCTGTCGCCCCAGCCCCACTCCGGGGCCTTGATGATCGTCCAGACGAGCGAGAACATCGCGCCCGACAGCAGCACCACGCCGAGCCAGTCGATCCTGGCCAGCGACGGGATGCGGTTCTCCCTGATAAGGAAGATGCCCAGGACCAGCGCGATGATCCCCACCGGCGCGTTGATGAAGAAGACGGACTGCCAGCTGACGTTCTCGACCAGGACGCCGCCCACGATCGGGCCGGCCGCGCTGGACAGCCCGATGATGGCGCCCCAGGCGCCCATGGCCGCGTTCAGCTTCTCACCGGGGAAAGCACCGCGCAGCAGCGCCAGGGCGGCGGGCTGAAGCAGGGCGCCGAACAGGCCCTGCAGCACCCGCAGGCCGATCAGCGCGCCGATCGGCGACACGCCGGGGACGATGTCCGCCAGCTCCTGGCTGAGGCCGATACCGATCGAGGACAGCGCGAACCCGGCGACACCGATCAGGAAGACCCGCTTGTGTCCGAACAGGTCCCCGAGCTTGCCCGCCGTGATCAGGAACACCGCCAGCGCCAGCAGGTAACCACTGGTCACCCACTGCAGATCGGACAGCGATGCGCCCAGATCATGCTGGATGGACGGGTTGGCGATGCCGACCACGGTGCCGTCGAGCATCACCATGATGACGCCCAGGCAGACCGCCAGAAGCACCAACCATGGGTTGCCGCCCCCGGTCCCCGTCTCCCCGGGGCCGGGCGACGACGGCGCGTCGACCGTCCTCGCGTGAGCCATGAAATCCCCCTCAATACCGCCCCACACCGGGGCATAAGTCACTTAAGCCTCAGGTAATCTATGGCAGTCCATGACAGATGACAAACGGGTTTTATTTGTCGGACTATGACTTATGGCACACTATGACAGGAAGGTATCTAGGGAGTGACGCAAGTGGGTCTAAGGGAACGCAAGAAGGAGAAGACGCGTCTGGCGATCCTGGACGCCGCGCTCGACCTGTTCCTCGAACAAGGGTACGACTCGACCACCGTGGACCAGATCGCGGGGTCGGTCGAGATCTCCCCGCGGACGTTCTTCCGCTACTTCACCAGCAAGGACGATCTCGTGCTGTGGTTCCACGACCATGGCGAGGAGATCATGCAGGAGACCCTGCGGACCCGCCCGGCCGATGAGCCCCCGTTCACCTCGATGATTCACGCGGTGCGCGCGGTCGCGCACGACATGGAGGACTCAACACCCGAGGACACGGCGAGATTCCTGAAGTTGCGACGGCTTATGGATGAGAATCCGCGCCTGGTGGGCCTGTCCGTCGCCAGAGGCGCGGCGACAGAGCAGCGCCTGGCCGTCGAGATCGCCGCCCGTAGCGGCGTCGATGTGACCACCGATCAGCGTACGCACCTTATCGTGGCGTTCGCGATGTCGACGCTCCGGGTCGGGTTCGACTGCCCGCAGCCCGACGTGCCGGACATGCGGATCATCGTGGACCGCATGGAGAAGACCCTCGAACTCGCCCAGAACGCCTTCCGCCCCGGGTGGGACGTCTAGCTAGTTCAGCGTCGGGTCGTCCGGGCAGGTCGCCACGAAGGCCAGTTCGCCCGGCTGGCGCCGCAGGACGTTGCGCCACAGGGAGCCGGGGTCGGTGTGGAAGGTGTCGCCCACCTCCGAGTCGACGACATACCAGGCTCCTTCGGCGATCTCGCTCGCCAGTTGCCCGGACGTCCAGCCGGCGTAACCGGCGAAGATGCGCATCTGCGCGATCTCGCCCTGCAGGATCTCGGGCGGCGCGTCCAGGTCGACGGTGCCCAGGCGGGAGACTGCGGGCGTGCCCGCGTGCAACCTGCGCCAGCCCAGCGGCTCCTCGCCACTCGGCACCGCGGCCAGCGCCAGCGCGCTGTCGGTCTGTACAGGACCACCCTCGAACAGCACGGGCGGCCCGGTCACCAAGGGGTCCCACACCGGCAGCACCTGCGTCACCGAGATGTCGCTCGGCCTGTTCAGCACTACGCCGAGAGTGCCGCCGTCGAGGTCGTGTTCGAGGATCAGCACGACGCTACGACGGAAGTTGGGGTCGTCGAGAAGCGGCGTCGCCACCAGTAAACCGCCGACGTAGATCGCTTCCGCCATACCTCCATCATGAAGGGTCAACCCCCCATCTCGCTCCCCCACCACCTGCATGTTACTTTCCGTAGCCATGCGGGCACTATAGGTACCAAAGATCGCTATCCTGCGGGCTTGGGAGGAGCTCATGAGCATCGCGAACCGTCGCACGCTCGCCCTCCTGCCGCTCGGCGCGTGGCTGCTCCTCCCCGCGACGATGGGGGCTTGGGCGAGGTCGTCCGATCCCGGCGACCCGTTCACGATGTCCGCCGGGCGGCCCGGCTGCGGGAGCGGGCAGACGCTGGTCACGTTGCGCAACCAGACCCGCCAGCCGGCCCGCTTCGACCTCAAGGCGCACTCGGCCAGCATCGCCACCGGGTCCATCCCCGCCCACGAGTCGGTGACCCGGAACGTCCACGTCCGCCGTGGCCACAGCATGGAGATCAAGGCGTTCTCGGTCACCGCCGACCACCCCGACACGCTGATCGACTCGACACGGGTACGGAACAGCTGCTCCGGACACCAGAGCCGCCACCGCCCCCGCACGGGCCACCACCTCCCCCGCACAGGCCACCATCTCCCCCGCACTGGCCCGCCGAACGACCTGCTCGCCAAATTCGCCACGGCGGGCGGATTGCTCCTCACCGGCGCGGTCTTCTGGTGGTACAGCTCCGTCTGGCCACGCGGGTCCTTCCGATCCGGTACGAGACGATCCCGCCCCTGAGCCTGTACGGCGACGCGACCGGCAAGGTCGTCAAC
Organism: Nonomuraea sp. NPDC049158; assembly: GCF_040648335.1. Taxonomy (NCBI): domain Bacteria; kingdom Bacillati; phylum Actinomycetota; class Actinomycetes; order Streptosporangiales; family Streptosporangiaceae; genus Nonomuraea; species Nonomuraea sp. NPDC049158. The sequence goes on along the minus strand of NZ_JBEZDM010000001.1, from coordinate 719,924 downwards.
CGATGAACGCCCCGTTGCGGGCCGCCACCAGAGCGCGCGTCGCCGACCGTTCGGCCGTCGCCTTGTCCACCGGCTCCTTGGTGACCAGCAGGCGGTAGTAGAGGGGGGCCGAGATCGCCCGGATGACCTCGTGTCCGTCCGTGCCCTCCGGGAGCTCGCCGCGCTGGATCGCCAGGTCGATGGATTTGCCCCACTCCGCGATCCGGCGCCCGTAGAAGGTGCTCAGAGCGGCCGCCGCCTCCTCGTCGCAGGTAGCCGCCGCGATGACGGCCTGCAGCGTGGCGCCCAGGCGTTCGTCCGTGATGGCGGCCAGGACGCTCAGGGCGTTGGCGCGCAGGTCCTCCTCGATGGTGCCGGTGTTCGCGTGCGCGGCGGACTGGTCGGCCAGCTCCGTCATGAGGTCGGCCACCAAGCCCGCCGCACCGGTCCAGCGGCGGTAGACCGTCGTCTTCCCGACGCCCGCCCGGGCGGCCACCGCGTCCATGCTGAGGCCGTGGAAGCCGTGGAGCACCAGCTCGTCCTGGGTCGCTTCCAGAACCGCCGCCCGGACCCGGGCCGTGCGGCCGCCGGGGCGCACCGTTCCAGCCAAACGGGAATCCTGTTCCATTAAGACTCCTTAGCGTGCTAGCGTCATCCTCATCTTAACGGAACTAAAGACCCATTAGGGGGATGACATGACCATGACCTTGCAAGCCGTCCGGATGACGGGGCGGCAGCGGCTGGTCCTGGTGCTGTTGCTCGGCTCCCAGTTCATGCTCGCCGTCGATTTCTCCATCCTGAACGTCGCCCTGCCGGTGATCGGCGCCGGACTCGGGTTCGAGCTGGCCGACCTGCAGTGGGTGGCGACCGCGTTCGCGCTCGCGGCGGCCGGGTTCACGTTGCTGTTCGGCCGGATCGCGGATCTGTTCGGGCGGCGCCGGTTGTTCCTGGGCGGGATGGCGCTGCTCGGGCTCTCCTCGCTGGCCGGCGGGCTGGCCACCTCGCACGGCATGCTCCTGGTCGCCAGAGTGGCCCAGGGACTGGCCACCGCCGCCGTCACCCCGGCCGCTCTGGCGCTGCTGACCACCTCGTTCCCCGAGGGGCCGCTGCGGGCCCGGGCGCTGGGGCTGAACGGGGCGCTGATGTCGGCCGGTTTCACCTCCGGTGCGATCCTGGGCGGGCTGCTGACCGACCTGCTGAGCTGGCGGTGGGCGTTCTTCGTGAACGTCCCGGTCGCGCTCGCCGTCCTGGCCGCCGCCCCGGCCCTGCCCGCCGAGAGCCGCCTCACGAACCGGCCCAAGATGGACCTGCCGGGCGCGGTGACGGTGACCACGGGCCTGCTGGCCCTGGTGTACGGGCTCACCCGCGCGGGCGAACACGGCTTCGCCGACCCGGCCGGGATCGGCGCGCTGCTGGCGGGGGCGGGGCTGCTGGTCGCGTTCTGGTTCGTCGAACGGCGGGCGCAGGCACCGCTGGTGCCGGTGACGATCCTGGCCAGGGCCTCCGTGAAGTGGGGCAACCTGGCGGGGTTGGTCGCGTTCGCCACGGAGACCTCACTGGTCTTCCTCATGACGCTCTACCTGCAGAAGGTACTCGGCTACTCGCCCCTGGCCACGGGGCTGGCGTTCGGGGTGCTCGGGCTCGGCACGGTGCTCGGCGGGCTCGCGGCCCCGCGAGTGCTCTCCCGCCTCGGCAACCGCAGGACTCTGGCGACCGGCTTCGCGGTGCAGGCCGTGGCGACGGCGGCGTTGGCCCTGCTCGGCCCGGAGGCGGGCTGGATCTGGCTGCTCCTGGTGGCCACCTTCGTCGGCGGCATCGGCAACATGCTGGCGATCGTCGCCTTCATGATGACCGCCACCTCGGGCCTGCCCGGCTCCGAACAGGGCCTGGCCACAGGCCTCGCCACCATGACGCAGCAGGTCGGCATCACCATGGGCATCCCGATCATGAGCGCGATAGCGACGGCCGCCATGGGCACGATCCTGCGAGGGGTGACGACCGCGGTCCTGATCAACGCGGCCCTGGTCCTGGCCATGGCCGCCCACACCGCGATCAGAAGAGAAGACCCTTCGTGACCACCCCCGCCGCACGAGACGTCGTAACGCGGTCAGCCTGCCGCTGAACGTCTTCGACGAGGCGAGCGCCGGCGATCAGCTGACGAGGCGGGCGCCAGGCACCAGTTACCGACTCTGCGAGCGATAGCCACGGCCGACGCCCAACCTCGCCCCCCGGGCGGACTACCGCGTCATCCCGCCGGTCACGAAACTGTCGCCACCGGCCCAGAAGGCGCCGTAACGGCGCCCGGCCACGCGCCGGTCAGCGGCCGTCTTCCTGGAGGCCCTCAAGCACGGTCGGCGGGTGGCGGTGGGTACGGCTTGCCGTAAAAGAAGACGATTGTCTGCTTGTAAAGAGCAATCAGGCCTCTGTGAAGCCCCGCGCACGCCCGCCCGCCGAGTCGCGGACGGCGGCGGCCACGGCCGTCGCCACGTCCGGGTGGAACACGCTGGGCACGATGTAGTTGGGGCCGAGCTCCTCCGGAGACACCACGGCCGCGAGCGCGTGCGCCGCCGCCAGCAGCATTTCCTGGCTCACCTCGGTCGCCTGGGCGTCGAGCAGGCCGCGGAACACGCCCGGGAACGCCAGCACGTTGTTGATCTGGTTGGGATAGTCGGACCGTCCGGTCGCCACCACGGCCGCGTGCTCGCGGGCGTCGTCGGGCGACACCTCCGGCTCCGGGTTGGCCAGGGCGAACACCACCGCGTCGTCGGCCATCGTGGCGATGTCGTCGCCGGTCAGGATGCCCGGCGCGGACACCCCGATGAACACGTCGGCGCCCTTGACCGCCCCGCGCAGGTCGCCCGAGTAGCCCTCGGCGTTGGTGTGGTCGGCGATCCAGTGGAGCGACTCGTCGAGGTCGTCGCGGCCCTTGTGCACGGCACCGAGGTAGTCGCAGACGACGACGTTGCGCGCGCCCGCCGCGAGCAGCAGGCGCAGCACCGCGTTGCCCGCCGCGCCCGCGCCCGCCATGGCGATCTTGACGCCCTCGATGGGCTTGCCCACCACGCGCAGCGCGTTGGTGAGCGCGGCCAGCACGCAGATGGCGGTGCCGTGCTGGTCGTCGTGGAAGACCGGGATGTCGAGCAGCTCACGCAGCCGCCGCTCGACCTCGAAGCAGCGCGGCGCGCCGATGTCCTCGAGGTTGATGCCACCGAAACCCGGCGCGATGACCTGGACCGTGCGGACGATCTCGTCGACGTCCTGCGTGTCGAGACAGATCGGCCAGGCGTCGATGCCGGCGAAGCGTTTGAACAGGGCCGCCTTGCCCTCCATGACCGGCAGCGCCGCCTCCGGGCCGATGTTGCCCAGGCCGAGCACGGCGGAGCCGTCGGTGACGACGGCGACCGTGTTGCGCTTGATGGTCAGCCGCCGCGCGTCCTCCTTGTTGCGCGCGATGGCCATCGACACGCGCGCCACACCGGGGGTGTAGGCCATGGACAGCTCGTCGCGGTTGCGCAGCGGCACCTTCGACACCATCTCGATCTTGCCGCCGAGGTGCATGAGGAAGGTGCGGTCGGAGACCTTGTGGATGACCACGCCGTCGACGGATTCGAGCTGGTCGACGATCGCCTGCGCGTGGTCGGTGTCCCTGGCCGCGCAGGTGACGTCGATGCGCAGCTTCTCGTGGCCCGCGTTGGTGACGTCGAGCGCGGTGACCACACCACCCGCCGACTCTACGGCGTGGGTGAGCTGGCTGACGGCCTTGCCGCCTGCGGGCACCTCGAGCCGCACGGTGATGGAGTACGAGACACTAGGGACGGTCGCCACGTCAATTGCTCCTTCGGGACTGACCAAGAAGTTATCCCATGGTAGGGCGGGTTCGGTCAGTCCAGTGCCTCGGCAGCCGTTGCGATCAAATCTACGCAGGTCGCCACAGGGATGCTCGTACTATCAATAACCAGGTGATATAGGGACGAATCCCCCGGATCCGCCCGGTAGAAGTGGCGTACGTACGCCGTGCGCGCGCGGTCGTTGTCCTCGACCAGCTTGCGCGCCTCGCGTTCGCCGAGCCCGCCCAGCGTGGCGGTCTGCCGCACCCGGCGTTTCAGCGGAGCGTCGAGCCTGACGTGCAGCGCGCCGGGATGGTCGGCGAGCACGAGGGCTCCCGCCCGGCCCAGGAAGACCCCGCCCTGGTCTCGCGCCGTGTCCACCAGCAGGCGTTCGGTACGCCGGACGAACTCCTCCTGCGCGATCGGCATCGCGCCCGGAACGTACATGTCGACCCCGCCGAAGGTGACCGTCGGCAGGCGCATCGCGCCGGAGAGCAGCCGGCCGAGGCCGTGTTCGGCCCGGTCGTCGTGGGCCAGCGCCTCCTCCAGCGTGCAGCCGAGCTCCTCGGCGACGGCACTGGGGATGGCCCGGTCGACGAAGGGCACGCCCAGGCGCTCGGCCACGGCCGGGCCTATGTGGTGACCGGCCGTGCCATATGTCGCCGAGATCGTGACGACCCGCATGTCTCCAGGTTAGAACAACGCGCTGGACAAAGCTCTACGTGCCTTGGCCAAAGAAGGGTCTTCGGCGGGTAGCGCGTCGAACAGGCCGAGCAGGTGGCGCCGGGCCTTGTCCCGGTCGTCACCCGAGGTGCGCTTGACCACGCCGATGATCCGGTCGAACGCCTCGTCGATCGCGCCCGACAGCATCTCCAGGTCGGCGGCGAGCAGCTGGGCGTCGATGTCGGCCGGGTCCTGCAGGCGACGCTGCACCTCGGCCGGGTCGACGTCGGCCGTCCGCTTGATCAGGCCGACCCCCGCCAGCCCCATCTTCGCGTCCTCGTTGGCGGGCGAGCGGGCCAGCAGCCGCTCGTAGGCCGCCTCGGCGGCGTCGAGGTCGCCCTTGTCGACGGCCTCCTCGGCGGCCAGCACGTCGGGGTCGGCGGGCGGGCCCGCGGGCTCGTCCTGCTGCTCCCCCACCTCCGCCGGGCGGGCGTCGGGGTTGGCCTGGTAGAACTGCTCGACGGCGCCCATCAGCTCGTCGAGCCAGCGGCGCACCTCCTGCTCGGGCAGCACCTGCTGGAAGCCGGTGACGGCCTGACCCTGGAAGATGGCCAGCACGGTCGGCACCGCCTGCACCCGCAGCGCCTGCGCGATCTGCGGGCTGCCGTCGACGTTGACCTTGGCCAGGATCGCCCGGCCGCCCATGTCGCCGACCACTTTCTCCAGCACCGGACTGAGCTGGGCACTGCCGGGAGCACGTGGAGACCAGAGGTCGAGGACGACCGGCACGCTCATCGAGCGGTCGATGACCTCGGTAGTGAACGTCTCCTCGGTCACGTCGATGATCGAACCCGACGCGGCCGCCTGGGGACCCCCGGCCTCCCGCCGGGACTGTGCCTCGAGTGCCTGCTTACGCGCGCCCAGATCAACGGCTCCGTAGAGCGACCCAGGCCTAGAGAAGTCCGCCATGCTCATCATCTTGCCGCATGGACGCCGCGGAGAAGTCACCCGCCGCCACCCTCAGCGTGCGCAACCGGTCAAAGAGCTGCCGCAGCTCGTCCTCGCCGTACATGGTGAGACCGAAGTCCGCCGCCATCAGATCGGCCGTCGCCCGTTGTACGACATCACGTCCCGCGTCGGTGATCTCGGCGAGCACCCCGCGGCCGTCCTGCGGATTGGGCATCCGGCAGACGAATCCCGACTTCTCCAGCCGGTCGATGGTGTTGGTCACACTCGTCGGATGCACCATGAGCCGCTCGCCGATCTTCCACAGTGGCAGGGCGCCGGCCCGGCTGAAGGTCAGCAGCACCAGGGCCTCGTACCGGGCGAAGGTCAGCTCGTACGGCTTGAGGAGCGAGTCGAGTTGCGACAGCAGGATCTGGTGGGCTCTCATGATCGAGGTGACGGCGGCCATGGCGGAGGAGGCCCCGAAGTGAGCGCGCCAGGTCTCCGCGGCGCGGTCGATGGGATCGAACGGCAGGTTGAGCGGCTTGGGCTGCGACACAGCGCTACGGTAGCGCGCCGCTCGTCCTGATTAGTATGGTTACGGAGAGCGATCGGACTCACGGCTTGACCAAGAATCCGGACGTCAATCATCACGCTCCGTTATGGTTCTCGCATCGATGGTGACGCGGAAGCCAAGTTCACTCGCCGTGGGGACCGGCCCGAACTGAATCGCTTCCGCCGCGCCGACACGAGGCACGGGGGGTGCTTGGTGATCTTCAATGGAAAAACGGGTGCGTGAGCACGCGGGCGTTTCACGTGAGGAGTTGAAGCAGAGCGCGGCCGTCACGGTTGCCGTGCTCCTTGCGCTCGGCTTGATCGCGGCGTGGAGCGTCCTGATTCCTGGCGTAGACGCGTGGGAAAATATCGTGGCCGCGGTCATCGGTTCGCTCCGGCTGACCGGGCCCGTGGCCGCCGCCTTCGCCGCGTGGGTGGCGATGCGCAAGCGCAGGGCGCTGCGCGGCCGCTCACTGACGACCTGGCGGGCGCTGAAGGCCCCGCTGGCGATCGTCGTGGTGGTGCTGGGCTCGTTCAGCGCGACCGTGCTGGTGCTGGCCATCAAGACGGTGCTCACCGAGCAGTCGGGGCGGCTGAGCCTGGCCGGGCTCGGCGTGGGCATGGCCGGGCTGGCCCTCTACTCGGTGATCGGGTGGATCACGGGCTGGCTGCTGCCCAGGGCCTACACGCCGCCGCTGGCCGGGTTGGCCTGCTACGGCCTGTTCAGCTGGCTGGCCGGCGGCCGGGGCTGGGCCGACAAGCTGGCGCCCGGTACGGGCGAGCCGTACGACCTGTTCCAAGGGCTCGGCGGCACGGCGTTCCTCGACCAGACGGTCTGGTTGCTGGGCATCACGGCGGCGCTGCTGCTCGGCTGGGCGGCGGTGGTGACCAGGCAGGCCCTGGTGCTGGCGTGCGCCCTGCTGGCCGTGCTCGCCGCGGGCACGGGGGTGGCCCGGCTGCTGGGCGCGACCAAGCCGGCCGCCGCCCAGGGGATCGCCTACAGCTGCCAGGACTGGCCGATCACGGTCTGCCTGCATCCGGGCATGCGCGCGGGCCTGACCGAGCTGGGCGCGGCCTTCACCAAGATCGCCTCGCGGCTGGCGGGCACGCCCGCCGGGTTCACCCGGGTCGAGCAGCGGCCGCTGGAAGAGCCACTGCAGCCGTCCGCGGGGCTCGCGCAGATCCACGTGCCCGACCTGTCGGCGGGCTTCGCCGACGAGGCGGTGTACGAGTACGTCGAGTCGCTGGCCGCCAAGTGCCCCGAAACGCCCGCCGGCGGCTACCGCGAGATCGTGGTGGCCTGGCTCCGCGGCGAGCCGCTGCCGGGCGGCCCGCTGCCGGAGCACCAGTACGCGGCCGCCTGGTTCTCCGGGCTGAGCGAGCACCAGCGGCGCGAGTGGCTGCGCATGTTCTTCAGCGACTTCCAGGCGTGCAAGCTGTCGAGCACCCACTTCGGCGGCGGGCCGGCGGGGGCCGCGGCGGCTCCGGTGGCGGCCTCGACGGGCTCGCCACAGGTCTATCCGGTCTATCCGAATCCCAACGACGAAGAGCGCTCTGCCGACTGGGGATCGGAGATGTCACCTAAAAGCTGGCAATGATGATCGATCGTCGGGTAGTCAACCGGCATGACGACTTCCCAAACGGCGCCCCCCGCGGTCACTCCGCAGCGGCGCCGCCGGTGGCGATATCTGGCCGGATTCCTGGTCGTGGTGGTTCTGCTCGTGGTCGGCGGCCGACTGGCCTGGTCCTGGCTCAACCCGTTCGGCGAGCAGAGCATCGACCGCAGCCAGCCGGTGCTCCTGCAGTCCATCAAGGACCTGAGCCGGTTCGAGGCGGCGACCGGCAACTTCCAGGTCGTGGTCGACCTGGAGAAGGACGCCCGCTTCCTGCCCGACGCCATCAAGGGCAGCCGCACGCTGTTCGTGGGGGCGGGCAACGTGGACGCCTACGTCGACTTCTCCGCCATGGCGGCCAACGGTGTGACGGTCTCCAAGGACCGTAAGGAGGCCACGATCCGCCTGCCCCGCGCGCAGCTGGAGAAGCCGAACCTCGACAACCGGCGTTCCTACGTCTTCGCGCAGCAGCGCGGGCTGCTGGACCGCGTACAGGGCTTCCTGTCGTCGTCTCCGAATGACCAGCGGGAGCTGTACGTCCTGGCCGAGACCAAGATCGCCGAAGCCGCGGCCTCCAGCGACCTGCGGGCCCGCGCCGACACCAATACCAAGGCCATGCTCGAAGGGATGCTCAAGTCGCTCGGGTTCAGCAAGGTGACGGTGAAGTTCGCCGACCAGCCCTAAGTGCCTTAGGTCCTCCTACCGGCGCCCTAGGTATCTCCTCATGTCGTCCTACGACCGCAGATAGGTCATACGCCCGATGTGGCAGCAGGGGCCTTAGGAGCAATCTAGAAAGTGCCAGGGAAGAGGACCGAAAGAACACGGGAGCATTCGGATGAACGCCGAACTCGAATACGTCGTCATGAAGAACCACGCGGACGAGCTGCGCGAGGCCGCGGCCGAGCACCGCCGGGTACGCGAGGCGCTGAAGGGACAGAAGGCCGAGCGTCGTCACCGCTCGGTGTTCGCCAAGCTCCTCTCCTCATGACCACCGCCAAAAAGCCCGGCCGCAACCTCCCTCGCGGCCGGGCCTACCTACCTCCGTAGGCCGAAGGGGTGAGAGCCGAGCTCTCACCCCTTCCGCTTATGCGGAGACCGGCTCTATGCGGAGAGCGCCTCTACGCGGGGACCAGCGCTACGCGGGTACGCGGATGATGAGCGCGTCGCCCTGACCGCCGCCGCCGCACAGCCCGGCCGCGCCCAGGCCGCCGCCCCGGCGCTTGAGCTCGTGGGCCAGCGTGAGCACGATGCGGGCGCCCGAGGCGCCGATCGGGTGGCCGAGCGCGATGCCGCCACCGTTGACGTTGACCCGGTCGAGCGGCACGCCCAGCTCCTTGGCCGACTGGAGCACCACACTGGCGAACGCCTCGTTGATCTCCACCAGGTCGAGGTCGCCGACGCCCAGGCCCTGCTTGGCCAGGGCGTGCTTGATGGCGTTGGCCGGCTGCGACTGCAGCGAGGTGTCGGGCCCGGCCACGTTGCCGTGCCTGCCGATCTCCGCCAGCCAGGGCAGCCCCAGCTCCTCGGCCTTGGCCTTGGACATCACGACCACGGCGCAGGCGCCGTCGGAGATCTGCGAGGCCGAACCGGCCGTGATCGTGCCGTCGGCGGCGAACGCCGGCCGCAGCCGGGCCAGCGTCTCCACGGTGGTGTCGCCGCGAACGCCCTCGTCCTCCTTGACCACCACCGGCTCGCCGCGCCGCTGCGGGATCTCCACCGGCACGATCTCGTCCTCGAACACGCCGTTCTTGGTGGCCGCGGCGGCCAGTTGGTGCGAGCGGGCGGACACCTCGTCCTGCTCCTCGCGGCCGATGCCCAGGTGGGCGTTGTAGCGCTCGGTGGACTCGCCCATCGCGCACTGGTCGAACGCGCAGAACAGCCCGTCGTGCGCCATCGAGTCGAGCACCTCGGCGCCGCCGTACTTGACGCCCTTGCGCATGCCCGGCAGCAGGTGCGGCGCGTTCGTCATCGACTCCATGCCGCCCGCCACCACGATGTCGAACTCGCCCGCGCGGATGAGCTGGTCGGCCAGGGCGATGGCGTCGAGCCCCGACAGGCAGACCTTGTTGATGGTGAGCGAGGGGACGGTCATGGGGATGCCCGCCTTGACCGCGGCCTGGCGGGAGGGGATCTGGCCGGCGCCCGCCTGGAGCACCTGGCCCATGATCACATATTCGACGTCCTCCGGCGACACGCCGGCGCGCTCCAGGGCGGCCTTGATGGCGATGCCCCCGAGCTCCACGGCGGGCAGTCCGGAGAGGGCACCGAGCAGTCTGCCGATCGGCGTACGAGCTCCGGCTACGATGACGGACCCAGACATGGCGACGGCCTCCTGTGCACGTGAGGGGTTCTTTGACACCATACCCACGAGTAGGTGCACGCTCGCTATGGAGGCAGGCCACACATGTTCATGCGGATCGACCACATCGGTATCGCCTGTCACGACCTTGACGCCAAGATCGCGCTATTCTCGGACACGTTCGAGCTGACCGTCGTGGCGCGCGAGGTGAACGAGGAGCAAGGGGTCCGGGAGGCCATGCTCCACATCGCCGACGGCGCGGGCGGGAGCTCCTACATTCAGTTGCTGGAGCCGTTGTCCCCCGACACGCCGGTGGGAAAGTTCCTGGCGAGGAGGGGCGAGGGGGTGCATCACGTGGCGTTCGGCGTGCCGGACGTGGCTGAGGCGATGGATCAGTTGGCGGGCAAGGGCGTGCGGCTGCTCGATGAGCGCCCACGACATGGCTCGATGGGGTCGGAGATCGCGTTTGTGCACCCCAAGGACGTGGGAGGAATGCTCACTGAACTCGTACAGGCCACCGAGTCCCCAGCAAACCCCAAAACTGCTCGTATGTAACTAGTCACGCAGATAGTCGGACGGGGCTTCTCAGGCGGCACTGGCGGAGTACGCTGGCTTTCCACCGGACAAGGCGCCTGCCGCGAGGCACAGGCTCCTGGCTCGGCTGTCCCGAACCCCCCGTCCGGCCCGTGTAGCCGTCTCGACAACCCAGGATCGAGCCTCCATGCAGTCCGACATCGACGCCCAGCTCAACAATTTCTTCGAGGATGCCCCAGCACGCGAGTTCGACGTCGTGCTGCGTGGTTATGACCGCCATCAGGTCCACGATCATCTGAAGCAGCTAGACGGCGAGCTTCGCCAGTCCCGCGAGCAGGTGACGTCCCTGCAGCGCGATCTATCCGACTCCCAGCGCCAGTTGCAGGAGCAGGAGCGCCCGACCTATTCCGGTCTCGGCGCCCGCATCGAGCAGCTGCTGCGCCTGGCCGAAGAGCAGGCCACCGAGCTCGTCCAGGCCGCGCGGTCCGAGGCCAACGAGATCAAGGCCGCCGCCAAGGTCGAGGCCGCCGACGTACGGGCCGCCGCCGAAGCCGAGGCCGCCGACAAGCGGGCGCAGGCGACGCGTGAGAGCGACGAGATGCGCACCAGCGCCGAGCGCGACGCGGAGGAGACCCGCTCGACCGCTCGCCGTCTGGCCGACGAGCTGACCAACACCACCGAGCGCGAGGTCGCCAAGCTGCGGGCCACCGCCGACCACGAGGTGGCGGAGAAGCGCGCCGACGCCGAGCGCGAGATCGCCAAGCTGCGCACGACGACCGAGCGCGAAGTGGCGCAGCTGCGGGCCTCGACCAAGCGCGAGCGCGACGAGGTGCTGACCACCGCGAAGCGGCAGGCCGACGAGATGCGGGCGCAGGCTCAGCGGGTGCTGGAGGAGTCCGAGGCCAAGCGGGCCCAGGACGAGGCGGAGTTCGAGATCCAGCTCGCGTCGCGGCGTGAGGAGGCCGAGCGCCAGGAGGCCGAGCGCCACGCCACCGCGCAGGCCAACACGCAGAAGCTGGTCGCCGAGGCCGAGCAGCGCGCGGCCACGGCCGAGTCGCGGGCCACGAAGGCCACCCAGCAGGCCGACCAGACCAGGCGCGAGGCCGACCTGCACGCCAAGCAGCTGGTCGCCAACGCCCGCAAGAGCTCCGAGACGATCGTCGCCGAGGCCAAGTCCAGCGCCGACACGATAGTGACCGAGGCGAAGAACGACGCGGAGCGCACGCGCACCGCGATGCAGCGCCAGGTCGACGAGCTCACCCGCCAGCGCGACAGCATCACCAGCCACCTGGCGCAGCTGCGTCAGCTGCTCGGTGGCGCCGCTCTGCCGGGCATGGAGCCCGAGCCCGCCGTCACGGCGGCTCCGCCGAAGCCGGCGATCGCGGCAGCGGCACCCGCACCGGCCAGCGAAAAGCCCGCACCGGCCCCCGCCAAGGCGGAGTCCAAGGGTGAGGACGACGCGGAGTGGTGGCAGGAGTAGCCGTCACATAACCGACTACACGGGGGTGGGCTGACGGCTGAAGAGAGCCTGGTGACCTTGGGGTCGCTAGGCTCTCTTTGTTGTTCCGAACGGCATGTGTCGTGGTTTGTCGCAATTCCCAGGAGACCCCCGTGTCAGCAGAAGCCGAATCCCCTGCCGTGGCGGACGTCGCCAAGACCCCGCCGTACGCGCTGCCGCTGTCTCGGGGGCCGTTCACGTTCGGGCTGATCGGCGGGCTGGGCGTGCTGACCGCGATCGCGATCGCGCAGATGGTCGTCAGCTCGTTGAGCGTGATCGTCCTGATCGTGGTGGCGATGTTCCTGGCGGTCGGGCTGAACCCGGCCGTCGAGGCGTTGCAACGGCGCGGGCTGGCCAGGCGGGGGGCGATCTCGATCGTGTTCGCCGGAGTGATCGTGGCGTTCGCGCTGTTCGGGCTGGCCGTGGTGCCGCCGGTGAGCAAGCAGCTGGCCGAGTTCATCGCGGCCGTACCCGGCTATGTGACCGAGCTCAGCAACCATCCGACGCTCCGGCAGCTCGACGCCGACTACCAGATCCTGCCGAAGCTGGCCACGTTCGTCACCAGCGAGCTGGGGCCCTCGCTGGCCAGCGGGGTCGTGGGGGCGGGGCTGGTGGTGCTGGACGGCGTGTTCACCACGGTGACGCTGCTGGTGCTCATGCTCTACTTCCTCGGCTCCCTGCACACCATCAAGTCGTACATGCTCAAGCTGGTCCCGGCCTCCCGGCGGGAGCGGACCGGTGAGATCACCGAGCAGATTCTCGACGGCATCGGCGGCTATGTCGCGGGCAACGTCCTCATCTCGGTCATCGCGGGCGTGCTGACCTGGATCTTCCTGTCGATCGTGGGCGTGAAGTACGCGCTGGCGCTGGCGCTGGTGGTCGCGCTCACGGACCTGATCCCGCTCGTCGGCGCCACCATCGGAGCGGTGCTGGTGACGGGGGTCGGGCTGCTCCAGTCGCTGCCCGTGGGGATCGCGTGCGCGGTGTTCTTCGTGATCTACCAGCAGGTCGAGAACTACCTGATCTACCCGCGCGTCATGAAACGCTCCGTGGACGTGGCGCCCGCGGTCACGGTGATCGCCGCCCTGTTCGGCGGCGCGCTGCTCGGCATCGTGGGCGCGCTGGTGGCCATCCCGGTGGCGGCCGCCATCGCGCTGATCATCCGCGAGTTCGTCCTCCCGCGCCAAGCCCGCGCCTGACCGTCCGTCGGCCCGCTACGGGCCGACGGACGCGGTACGGGCCCCGACGGACGCGGTACGGGCCGTCAGCGAGGTCGGGTGGCGCCGCCGAGTTCGGTGTCGAGGAACTTCGCCACGGCCGCGTTGAACGCCTCCGGCTGCTCGACCGCCGACAGGTGCCCGGCCTTCGGGATGATCTCCAGCCGGCCGTCGGGTACGGCCCGCGCCATCGCCTCCGCGTCGGCCACGGTCGCCAGCTCGTCCTCCTCCCCCACCACGACCAGCAGCGGCACCTTGAGCGCGGCCAGCGTGTCGAAGGAGTCGGGCCGCCCGGCCATGGCCCGCTGCGCCCACGCCACCGCACCGGGTGGAGCCGACTGCACGAGCCCCTTGACCCGGCCGAACACCATGGCGCGGCGCTCCTTGGTGGTGGGCCCGATCAGTGCGGGCAGCACCTCGGACACGAGCACCGCGCTGCCGTCGGACAGGACCGCCTGAGCGATGCGCTCCCTGTTCGCGCGCGCGGGCTCGGGATCCGGGCTCGCCTTGGTGTCGGCGAGTATCACGCCCAGCACCCGGTCGGGATGGCGACGGCAAAAGGCCATCGTCACGTACCCGCCCATGGACAGGCCGCCGACGACCGCCCGGTCGATTCCCTCTGCGTCGAGCAACCTGGCGACGTCGTCGGCCATGACCTCGACCGACGGCTCTTCCTCCCCCAGGCGCGACCCCCCGAAGCCGCGCAGGTCAGGCGTGATCACACGGCATGACCTGGCCAATCCTTCGCGCTGCGCCAGCCACATGGCCGACGAGAGCGGAAAGGCGTGAAGCAGTACGACCGGGAGTCCCGTACCGGCTGATCTCGTGTAAAGCTGCACGGACGCTACGGTAGACCTCTTCGCCCCGACAATCACTGCACGGCTTATGCCGATATTCGCCGCTGTGCTGACCGCTTTCTGTCACACCAGTCTTATTTACGGCCGGCAGTGGCCGGCCCCACCCGCCATACGGGGCCCGGGCCCCTCCAGGGAAACGCTCCTCCGCTTCCCCGCCTGAGCACCGTGACGTGCGCGTTCTTGACCATCCCTGCCCTATCCGATGGCCGTCGCGCCCCCATCGATGAACAGCACCTGACCCGTCATATAGGCAGAAGCCCGACTCGCAAGGAAAACAGCTGGATGGGCCATTTCCTCCGCCGTCCCCCAACGGCGCATCGGGACACTGGACACCGTCGCCTCGTTCGTCGCGGCGTCTTCCCACAGATTCCGGTTCAGGCCGGTGGCCGTCCACCCCGGGCACAGGGCGTTGACCCGTACCCCGGCCTGCGCCCACTCCACGGCCAGCGTCTTGGTCAGCGCCACCACCGCCGCCTTCGCCGCCGCGTACGAGGCGAGGAAGGGCGCGCCCAGCGCCGCCGCGGACGCCACGTTGATGACCGACCCCGTACCCCGGCCCAGCAGGTGAGGTGCCACCGCGTGACAGACCGCCATGGTCGAGTCGAGGTTGAGCCGGATGATCTTGTCCCAGCCGGACAGGCGCAGGTCCTTGAACTCGACGAGGAAGTTCGACCCACCGGCGTTGTTGACGACGATGTCGAGGTGGCCGAGCCCGTCGATCGCCCCCGCCACGGCGCCCGCGGCCGCGTCGCGGTCGGTGAGGTCGGCGGGCAGGACGACGGCGCGCCGGCCCACCGCCTCGACCTCCTTGGCGACCTCGGCCAGAGAGTCGGCCGAGCGGGACACGAGCGCCACGTCGGCCCCCGCCTCGGCGTAGGCCAGCGCGATGGCCCGCCCGATCCCCTTCGACGCGCCGGTGACCAGAGCCTGCTTACCGCTGAGATCGAACGCGCCCATGGGGGCCTCCTCGCCTCGGAACCGAACAAGATTCTATGGACCGGGGTCCGGGAACGCCACCGGCGCGGAGCTGCGAGAGCCCCGCGCCGGTCCATCATGTGCGAAACGGAGTGCTAGCCCAAGCCACCCAAGATGGTGTCGATCGTGTCGATGACGTTGTCCACGATCTTCTGGCTTCGGGCACCCAGTTCGGCGATCGCGCCGGACCTCCTGGTCAACTCGATCTCCTCATTCCGCCAGAGCTGCTTCTCGCCCTGCCCGGCGCCGGCGCGCGGCGGGAGGTTCGTCGGCGGCCGGCCTTCGGGGTACATCCTGCCGTTGCCGTAAACGGTGTAGGACTGGGTCGGCTGAGTGGTGCCGTCATTGCGATAGACCTGGCTCGGTCTTGGCTGTGCCGGCTGCCGGCTCGCCCTGGGCGGCGACTGCCGCTGTACCGCCCGTTGGCTGGTCGGCCGGTGCGCCGGACGCTGCCGCGCCTGCTGGATCCCGCGTGGGAGCCGGCCGGCCCGGTGGTTTCGCGCCCTGGCCGCCGCCGCGGCCCGCCTCTTCGCCGCCGCTTCCGCGGCCTCCCTTCTGGCCTGCCGTTTCGCCGCCGCCGCAGCCCGTCGTCTCGCCGCTGCCGCCGCGGCCTTCTTGGCCTTCTCGGCCGCCTTCTTCCTTGCCGCCGCCAGCGCCTTCTTCTTGGCCGCCGCCGCTGCCTTCTTCTTGGCCAGCTCCAGGGCCTTCTTCCTGGCCAGAGCCGCCGCCCGGCGCTTGGCCGCCGCGATGGCCGCGCGTCTGGCCGCCGCCCGTGCCGCCGCGAGCGCCGCTCGCCTGGCCGCGGCCTGGGCCAGCTTCCTGGCGATGATCCGCGCCGCGATCCTGGCCGCGATGCCGACGGCGATCCAGAACAGCTGCCCGTCGGGGTCGCTCATGGTGACGGGGCTGTTGTTGGCGTAGGCGTAGGCGTTGAGCTGCTGCGGGTCCTCCTCGTCGATGATGGGGTCGACCGACAGGAAGCGGCCGTTCTTGGAGTCGTACTCGCGGGCGCCGAGGTGGACCAGCCCGGTCGTCGGGTCGTTGCCGCCGCCGACGAAGCCGCGCTGGCCTGGCCACCACGGTGGCGCCGATCCCCGGTCCTCGCCGAACGGCGTCATCCTCCTGATGGCCAGCTCGCCGGTCCCGGCGTTGACCGCGGCCTGACCGGTGCCCTGGTGGTCGTTGGCCAGGAAGTAGACCTGGTTGTCCGGCGTGCGGACCGCGATGGGCTGGTCGTTGATGGTGTAGTAGCGGGTCTGCTCGACCGCGTCCTTGGCGAAGTCGAAGCGCAGCTCCATGTCGTCGACGTACAGGGTGGCGTCGGTCGTGGTCTTGCGGAGCAGCCGCTCGCCGTCCGCGTCGTACACGAACGAGGTCGTCTTGCCCGCCTCCGTCACCGACTCCAGGTTGCCCTCGGCGTCCCAGACCAGGGATTGGTCGGAGTTGCCGACCTTGCGCCTGGTGGTGTTGCCCGCCTCGTCGTAGGAGAACACGTCCGCCCCGACGCTCTGGAGCGCGTGCGGCTGCTTGCCGCCCGCCGCCGGGTAGGCGGAGGTGCGGACGGATTCGGCCGCGCCGCCCCAGGCGTGCTTGGTCTCCTTGGTCCGGTTGCCGGTGGCGTCGTAGGTGTAGCTGGTCGCGTAGGGGGCCACACCGCCGATCTTGTCCGACTGCGGGGTGCCGCTGGCGCAGTCGTCGGTGGCCGTCCACGCCGAGGTCATCCGGCGCAGGTGGTCATACTTGAAGCACTGCGTGTCCTGGCCGCTCGCCCGATCAGCGATCTTGGTGACGTTGCCCACGGCGTCGTAGGTGTAGTTGAGGTCGAGGTCGGTGGCCGGCGCGCTCTCCCTGTCCAGCCGCATCCTGGTCAGCCTGCGGGTGGCCTCGTCGTGGGTGTAGGTGAGCCAGGTCTTCTTGCCTCCGGCGCCCAGCTCGTACTGCAGGGTCTCGCCCAGCTTGGAATAGCGGGTCGCGGTCACGTACGACGACAGGCCGGTGACCTTGGTCGGCTGGCTGAGCTCGTCGTAGGAGTAGACGACCGACTCCTCCGCCAGGCCGCCCCCGGCGGGGAAGCTGACGGACTGGACCTGGTCGTCGAGCGTGTAGCGGGTGTTGAGCTGGTACGAACCGGCCAGCTTGCCCTCCCGCTCGGGGACGGTGACGGTCTGGCGCAGCGAGCGGTAGCTCGTGTCGATGGCGTTGATCTCCGCCTTGTACGCCTGCCCGCCCGCGTAGCGGATGCTGGCGTTCAGGTGACCCTTGGCCAGCTCGTCGTACTTCCACTCGGCCAGCAGCGGCCCGGTCGCGGAGCCGTCACGCAGCTCCTTCTTGCGGCCCAGCTCGTCGTAGCCGTACCAGAGGGTCTTGCCGCGGGCGTCGGTCGTGGTGACCAGCTCGTCGGCGTCGTTGTAGGTCATCGAGGTGACGCCCTTGTCGGGGTCCTCGGTCTTGATCTCCCGTCCGCGCAGGTCGTAGTGGTGGCGCCACACGTTGCCCGCGGGGTCGGTCACGGTGGACAGCTGTCCCCCGGGGTCGTAGGTGTACTTGGTGGACTCGTACTCGCCGGTCGGGGTCGCGCCCTTGTACTGGCGCAGCTCGATGAGACGGTCGTCGGCGTCGCCGATGCGGGTCGTCGCGGTGCCGCCCGGCGGCGGCGTCACGTGGATCCGGTCGCCTTCCTGCGTGGCGCTGACCCGGTACTTCTCCACGCCCTTCGCCTTGAGGACCTGGGCGTTGACGTCGCCGGCGCCGTCGAAGGACGACACGACCTGCGTGGGCACGTCGGCGTCGGCCACCGCGAGCAGCTCGGTGGACGGCGTTCCGGTGGCGAAGTAGCCGGTGTTGGACTTGGCCGCCTCGCCGAGCGAGTTGTAGACGGTGTCGGTGATCGTGCGCCCGTCACGCAGCGCGGGGTCCTGCGTCTGGTCGTCGCGCGGCGCGGGCTCCTGGGTCTGGCGCTCGCGCATCAGACCGTCGTACAGCTCGTGACTGGCGGTGTAGCCGCCGTCCGCGCGCAGCGTCTTCGTGGTGACGACGCTGGGGCCGTCGTTGCGCATCAGGTAGGAGTACTCGGTGTTCGGCGTCTGCCCGGACGCCTTGCTCCGGTCGGGCTGCCAGACCTTGATCAGGCGGCCGAGCGCGTCGTGCTCCATGTCGACGCGGCGGTTGTTCGCGTCGATCTCGGCGACGGGCTCGCCCCAGGCCGGTTCGAGCAGGGTGCGGTCGACGTGGCCGAGCTGGTTGGTCTCCTTGATCTCCGTCGCGGGGGCGCCCGCGGCCGGAGTGTAGGTGGTCACCGACTTGGTGCCGACCGCGTCGGTTTCGCTGGTCTCGCGGCCGTAGGTGTCGTAGGTGTGGGTGCTGTCGGTGGTCGTCGTGCCGTCCCCGGTGGCGAGCTGGACGGCGGTCACGTCGCCCTTGCTCGGCGCCTGGCCGTACGCCTTGCCGTCGTACTGGACCCGCTGGTCGGAGATCACGTCACCGGCGGCCAGCGCGGACACCCCGGTGCCGCAACCGGCGGCGACCTTCTGGATCCTGCTGGTGTAGTCGATCATCCAGGCCGTGTCGTTGCGAGCGTAGGTGTAGCGGGTGCACTGGTCGTCGTCGGCGCTGGCCAGGTCCCCCTTCTCCTCCACCTGGGTCAGCAGGCCCTTGGCGTCGTACGCGCGCTCCTCGCCGGTGCGCCGCCACTTGCCGCCGCTCAACGCGGTGCGGGTGACCATCGACTTGGGCTCGACCGCGTACGCGGTCTTGGTGACGCCGCCCTGCGTGGACTCGGCGGTCTTGAGGGACCACGGCTCCTCGGCGGTCGCGGTCAGGATGGCCCCGCCGTCACCGTCGTAGAGGATCTCCTCCCGCTCGAACCCGGACAGCTGGTCGAGGTCGTCCAGCTTGCCGCCCTCGGTGTCCACGACCTGCGCGCTGCGCTTGGAGCCGTCGGCCTGACGGTCGCCGTCCATGCCGCGGAAGTACCTGAACTCCGTGAGCGTGCGCTTGGTGTCCTGGCCGTCGCCCTCGCGCACCCGTACCCGGCCGAACCCGCGCCAGTCCGACCACGTGCGGTGCTCGGGCTTGACCAGGATGTTCTCGGCGTAGCGCCAGGCGCCGCCGTCCAGGTACTCGTAGTCGGTGACCACGTTCGGCGAGCCCGCGACCCGGTCGGCCTCCACCGTCTGCGTCACCACGTACTTGTGGAACCAGTCGGTGACCTCGGCCTCGTTCGCCGGGGCCCAGCGCTGCGGGAAGCAGCGCCTGTTGTTCTTGTCGGCGGCCGGCACGTCGCCCGGCTTGCAGTCGGCCGGGGCGTAGTTGACGCGCAGCTCGCCGCCGCTCTCGTTGTTCACGGCCTGGACGCGCCACTTGACCAGCGGGGCGCGGCCCTCGTTGGCGTCCACCCGGTTGGGCAGCTGAACACCGGTGAAGGTGACCTTGGGCAGCGTGATCGTGCCGCCCACGTGGCCACTCTGCTGGATCGACGCCAGCCACAGCGACGGGCTGAGGCCGTCACCCGTGGCGGGGAACTGGTGCGTCAGCGTCCAGGAGTCCACCGGGCAGTACTGCGCGCCCGAACACTTGGCGGTGTCGGTGTTGACCACCTGGGTGGTGACCTTGGACAGCCGCTTGCGGGTGAAGAACGTCGGCGACAGGCGGTCGGTGCACTTCACCCCGGAGTCGCAGATCTGGTCGAACGGGACATCCGGCCAGCTGCTCGCGGTCTCCTTCTTGAGCTGGTCGGCGGCGCAGGTGATCGTCCCGCTGGGCAGGCAGCGCTCGGCCACGTCGAAGAGCACGCGGGCCGCGGGCGCCTTGGTGAACAGCTCGTTCTGCAGGTAGCCGTAGTCGATGCGGGTGAGGTAGCCGCTGCGCGCGTACAGGGTGCCCAGCTCGGGCTTCATGTTGCGGCCGTAGTAGTTGTTCTCCAGGGCGTACCAGTAGGTGGTGGCGTTGCCGTGGGTGTCCACCGCGTAGTCCAGGTTCCACCGGTAGGCCTGCTGGCACCAGGCGTTGGCCGGGGTGCTGTTGTAGCAGGGCTCGCCGCTGTTGTTGCCGAACACCGGCACGGTCTGGACGGACTTCGTCTCCGGCTTGCCGGTGGCCCAGCCGGGCAGGCGGTTCAGGCCGAAGGTGAACTGGGTGCCGTCTTCGGTCGTGACGCGCCAGTACTCACCGTTGTTGTCGCCGTTCACCGCCCCGGTGAGGTATTCGATCCGGGTGCCGTCGTCGCGCTTGGGCCGCCACTGCTTGGTGGTGGCGTCCTTGACCAGCTCGACGGCGGAGTTACCGAGGGAGAGGGTCGCGTTGTCCTGGTCCCAGCACAGGTCGCCGGTCTTCTTGCCGTCGATCATGCAGGACTTGTAGCGGCGTTCGACGTAGCCGCTGGGGTTCAGCTCGAAGCCCTCACCGGCCCAGGAGGGCTGGTTGTTGGTGGAGGCGGTACGGCCGTCCACGCTCTGGGAGGAGTAGTCGATCGACAGGTCCGGCTCGTCGCCGCCCAGCGCGGGCGGCGCGCGCAGCTCGTACCCCCAGCTGAAGTCGCCGGACTGGGCGCCGACGCTCCACTGTGCCGAAGGAGCGAGCGAGGTGGACGCGTGGTCGCCCGACGACCCCGAAGGGGCCGCCGCCAGCGCGTACATCGCCGGCATGTCCACGTCGGCGGTCAACGTGCCCGCCTTGGTGTCGTTGTCGCCCGGCACCGGCTGCGGCTGCGGGCAGCCGGTCGCGGTGGCGGTCAGTACGCACTCCTCCAGCCGGACGAGCCGCAGCCGGGCGCCGTAGTCGCCACCGGAGGCGTAGCGGAAGCCCGAGTAGTCGATCGCCAGGCGGGTCTTCCCGCTCTTGGCCGTCAGTCCCTGCCCCGGTGAGACCCGCAAGGCCAGGCCGAGCAGGCCGGCCTTCTGGGTCTGGGCGGGGTCCAGCAGCTCGACGCGGGCGGGAGTGGGGGTGGCCGCCGCCTTGGCCGTCTTCGTTCCGGTCTTGGGGGCGGCCAGGCGGATCGGGAAGGTGTCGGCGCCGAGCGTTCTGGCCTGCGCGTCGCCGGTCGTGGTCAGCTCGACCGTCTGCGCCTTCGGCCAGGTGATGCCTGGTGGCGCCTTCCACGCCTGTTTCTGCGCCGGATCGGCCAGCGCCGGCAGCACCGGGACCTTCTTCCCGGTTACCGGCGTCTCTTTCTGCACATTCGGCGCGGAACGGGTCGCGGCCTGGGCGGGCATCCCCGACACCAGCGTCGAGACCATGACCACGGTCAGTGTGGCCGCCAGCCGGCGGGGCCACGACGACCGTTTCGCGGGTTGCTGTAAACGATTCCAGTAGGCTTCCGGCAGGTCTAACTCGCTCGGTTGATCCATTTCGACCTCTCCCGGTCTATATGGGGGGTTACTGGGCGGCTAGTTGGGAGATTTGCTCGGCGTTGAGCACACCGTCATAGGTGCGGACGTCGTCAACGGTCCCCGGCCAGTAGCCGGCGAAGACGCCCGCGGTCTTGGCCCGGCCGAGCTGCAGCGGGCCGGTGGCGTTCCACGCGCTTACGTGGTCGGTGATGGTGCTGGTCGACAGGCGGCCGTTGACGTAGACGCGCAGCTCACCCTGGAGCGGGTCATAGACCCCGGCCACATGGGTCCACTCCATCGGCGCGGGTACGGCGTCGGACCGCGTGCGCACCAGCGCGGCGGTGTCGGTGTCGGCGGCGGCCATGCCGAGCACCCACCGGCCCTGCTCCTTGTCGAAGCCCAGCTGGAAGCCGCTGGCCCGGGTGCCGGACTGGGAGACGGCGGCGGCGTCGCGGGTCGGCAGGTAGTCGAGCTGCGTCCAGAGCGCGACGGTGAACCCGGCCTTGGTGTTGACGGCGGGCGCGCCGGCCTGCGCGTGCCCGTTGACCCCGTCGAGCGCCAGCCCGCCGTCCAGCCAGCCTTCACCCCAGGTCGCGGCGCCGGCCAGTGTCGCGGCCGAGCCCTTGCCGGAGGAGTCGGCGGCGGTGGTGCCGGACTCCTCGTCCAGCTTCCAGTGCCCGACCAGCGTCGCGGCGCTGTTCACCAGGTCGGCGACCTCGTCGGCGAACATGGCCCGCCCATAGACGCGGACCTCGTCGAGGTCGCCGGGCCAGAATTCGGCCGCCGCCCCGTTGACCGTCCCCCTGCCGATGGCCAGGGCCCCGGTCGCGTCCCACGGCTGGGTGAACGGGACCGTCGACTCCAGCCGTCCGTTGACGTACAGGGACAGCTCCCTGGCCGCCGCGTCGTACACGCCGGTGAGGTGGGTCCACTCGCCGAGCCTCGGCGCCGCCGCCGACAGCGCGCGCACGCTCTGCGACCCGTCGGCGTCCGCGACGGTACGGCTCAGCGCCCAGCGGTCGTCGGCCTTGGAGTACTGCAGCGCGAAGCCGGCGGCCCGTGCGC
Source organism: Nonomuraea sp. NPDC049158 (assembly GCF_040648335.1). Taxonomy (NCBI): domain Bacteria; kingdom Bacillati; phylum Actinomycetota; class Actinomycetes; order Streptosporangiales; family Streptosporangiaceae; genus Nonomuraea; species Nonomuraea sp. NPDC049158. The sequence goes on along the minus strand of NZ_JBEZDM010000001.1, from coordinate 697,571 downwards.
CGCCCTGGCTGACCGCTGTCGCGGTGGCGTTCGTGCTGGTCAGCCGCGCCCAGGTGGTGACGGTGAAGTTGCGCTGGGTGGACACGGCGGGGCCGTTGGTCTGGGCCTGGCCGCCGGCTCCGTCGAGCCGCAGGCCCAGTCCGGTCTTGCCGGCCGTCCAGGTGGCCTGGCCGGACAGGGTGGCGTGGTGGGCGCTCGTACTGTCGGCGGCCACGGTGCCCTGGCCCTCGTCGAGTGCCCAGTGGCCGTCGGGGCCCGTGCCCGCGTTGACGTTGAACAGGTAGGTGCGTATCGGGCCCTGCTGTCCGGCACGGTCCTTGCTGCGTACCGACAGCACGTTGGGGCCGTCGTGCCGCGGGGTCAGCTGGATCGTCGCCGTGCCGTCCGCCTGGCCGGCCGCGACCTCCGCCTTCGGCGTGGTGTCGAGCCCGTAGACGTAGGTGGCGACGTCGGAGACGCCGTTGGGGGCGAAGGTGAAGGAGCCGGCCCGGCCGACGCCGTCGTTCCAGCCGCCCTCGGGGTACTGCGGCGACGTCACGACCGGCTCCTTGCCGGGGGCCGAGGCGTCGACCGTGGCCTCGCACCAGGGGCCCCAGGCGCTGTTGGCCTTGCCGTCCTCGGCGCGGACCCGCCAGCGGATCACCGAACCGTCGGCGTAGGCGCCCGCGGGAACCTGCGCGTAGAAGGCGCTGCCCGTGCTCTGCAGCCCGGTGACGAACTCACTGACCTTCACACCGGCCGCGGTCCACCACTCGAACCGGCCCTTGACCGAGTTGTCGACGTCACGCAGCTTGGCCCACAGCTTCGGCGTCGTGCCGCCGATGACCGGCCGCGCGTCGCCGGAGACGCAGACGCCTCCCGGGTCCGACCACATGTCGGCCGCGACGGGCGCGGACGGCAGCGAGTTGTACTCGATCACCAGGCTGGGGTTGTTCTTGAACTTCTTCCAGCCGTAGTTGTCGCCCTCGTCCGTCGCCCTGAGCCCGATGGTGATGTTGGGCCAGCTCTTCGCGGCGGCATCCACGACCTGACTGGTGACGTTGAACTCCACGCCACCGGGCAGGCAGGACGATCCCCAGCCCTTCGCCACGTTCTGGGTGTCGAGGAGCTTGACCCACGTCGGCTGCTTGTTCCAGGTGGTGGCCTTGCTGATGGAGTTCGTGGACCAGGCTTCGACCGGCCGCTTGGTGCACGAGTAGGACCACGTCTCGTACGTCCGCAGCGTGCCCTTGATGATCTGCTTGCCGTGGATCGTCGAGCCGGTGTTCATCTGGAAGAACGACCTGTTGGTCTGCCCGGGGACGTGTCCCGCCCGGGCGACGTCGTTGGCGTTCAGGAAGTTGGAGGTCGGGTTGTTGCTCCAGACGGAGGTCCACGCGCCCCGGGCCGCCGAGAAGAACGGGTCGAGGTAGACGGGATAGCGGGTCGCCGGGTCCTCGATCATGCCGCGATGCGGCTTGAGCAGCAGCTTCTTGCCCACCAGTCGCAGGCCCATCACCTCGTGCCGGGCGTCGGCGGGTGAGCCTTCCCCGGCGGCCGGCGTGCGCGCGGCCGAGGATCCGGAGGAGTCCCACATCATCGGCGGCGAGGCGGTGAAGATCGTGCCGCCGTTCGCGTCGTTGGCCTCGAGGTTGCCGCCCTCGGTGGACTTCATCGACAGGCCGGAGGTCGAGATCGGGAAGCTCAGCTCGGCCAGGGCCTTGTTCTCGGCCGCCGCCCGCGACTTGACGACCAGGAGATGCGAGAAGCCGTCGACGTCCGCCTTCACCTGAAGGTCCACGCCCGGCAGCACTTCGGCGTAGGTCGCGGTGTCACCGCTCAGCGTCGGCTTGGGCAACTGCCCCGGCCAGCCGAGTTCGAGTGCCTTGCCGCCGCGGGCCATCCGGGCGATCGGCGCGTCGCCCCCGCCGGAGAACCGGAGATCCACCGAGGTGGCGACCGGGGCGATCGTCCCGTCCGGCTGAAACCGGAGCGCCGCGTCCGCGGCCACCCAGCCGCCCGCCTTGCGGACTCGTACCGGCCGCGCGTACTGCTCCAGGAGGAGGGTGCCGCCCGGCTGGGCGAAGACCTGGCGCGTCTCGGTGCGCATCGCCTCCACCTCGACCGGCCGGCCATCACGGCGGGCCAGTGCGAGAGCGGACCTCTCCCCGGGGGTCCCGTTGGTGCTCTGTTCTCGAAGGGTGGTGTCCGTGCCCTTGTGTCGCGCACTGGCGACGGCGTCCAGATGATCAAGGGGCCCTGCCACTACCGCCCCTGCCAACATCACCACGACCAGACCACGAACTACGCGCATCCACCCTCGCCGCTGCCGAGCCAGGGACGCCACGCAGGTCAGGCCCGCCCGGCGTCTCTGCGATCTTCAATTGACGATCGGATTGTCACCCGGAATAGACGATTCGTCTAGATCCTTCGGCGGATTTCATCAAGAACTGCACGATGTCCGAAAATTATCGCCAAGTCAGGCGTCGACGGGCAGCGGAGCCGCGGCCGGGTTCACCCGCCTGACGATCTGGTCCAGCACGACGCGTACGTACGGCTCACCCACCCACAGGTGTTTGGCCCCGTCGACCCCGATGACCTCGGCCTGCGGCACCCGCGCGAACCGCCGCCTGGCCTCCTCGGGCCGCAGGTAGTCGTCGAACTCCGGCACCAGCGCCACCAGCGGCCGACCGAATTCGGCCCACGCGTCGAGGTCCTCGTCCGTGGCCCGGTGCAGCGGCGGCGAGAGGAGGATGGCGCCCTCCACAAGCGGGTCGCGGGCCCACTTCAGGGTCAGCTCGGTGCCGAACGACCAGCCGACCGCCCACACATGCGGCAGATCGTGGTATTCGGCGTACTCCAGCGCCGCCGCCACGTCGAACCGCTCCCCCTCCCCTCCGTCGAAGGTGCCGGAGGAGGTGCCGCGCTCGGAGGAGGTGCCGCGGGTGTTGAAGCGGAGGACGGCCAGGTCGGCCAGGGCGGGCAGGCGGTTGGCCCCCTTCTTGAAGACATGGCTGTCCATGAACCCGCCGTGCGTGGGCAGCGGATGGAAGGTGACCAGCGTCGCCACGGGGGGCCGGTCGAGGGGCAGGGCCAGCTCGCCGACCAGGGTCTGGCCGTCGGCCGTGTGCAACTCGATCGGCTCTCGCCGGGCGGGCAGCACCGTCGCCGCGCGAATCTCCAAGGTCGGTCCCTTCAGTGTGATCTTGCCCCTGGGGAGGGGCTTGTCGCGGCCGCTCAGCAGCGGCCGCAGCGGGGGCGCGGAGGAGGCCGGGCCGCTCAGTAGCGGCTGCGGCCGGGGCCGCGGTCCAGTCTCTTTCGCCAGCACGCCGGGTGCCAGTGGCGGCGTTCGTCGTCGCCGCCGCTCCAGCTCGGCCAGGCCACCAGGTGCGGCTGGCCGCCGCGGATCTCCTGGTCGCAGCCGGGGCAACGGTAGTCCTTGGTCGAGGTGGAGCCGGTGAGCATGCGTACTTTCCACTCGCCGTCCGGCCATTCCTCCACCCGCTCCATGCCCCCGGGCAGGCCCAGCGGGCGAGAGGACTCCCTGCGGCGGGCGCGGCGCGGGCTCATGGCTCCGTCCGTACGAACATCTCGCCGGCCCCCGCACCCTTTGGGCCGGGGGCGACCACTGCCACCATCGCGAACGCCATGCGTCCAGTTTTCCAGAGCCGGTAGGGTTGGCCGTCATGCGGCTGGTCATCGCGCGATGCAGCGTGGATTACATCGGACGGCTCACGGCTCACCTGCCGATGGCGCCGAGGCTCATTCTCATCAAGGCGGACGGCAGCGTGTCCATCCACGCCGACGACCGGGCTTTCAAGCCGCTCAACTGGATGAACCCGCCGTGCAAGCTCAAGGAGGACGGCGAGACCTGGACCGTCACCCACGGCAAGTCCGGCGAGAAGCTGGTCCTGACGATGGCCGAGGTCCTCCACGACTCCAGCCACGAGCTCGGCGTCGACCCCGGTCTGATCAAGGACGGCGTCGAGGCGCACCTTCAGGAGTTGCTCGCCGAGCACATCACGACGCTGGGCGCCGGCTACACGCTGGTCCGCCGCGAGTACATGACGGCGATCGGCCCGGTCGACATCCTGTGCCGCGACGCGCTCGGCGCGACGGTGGCGGTCGAGATCAAGCGCCGCGGCGAGATCGACGGCGTCGAGCAGCTGACCCGCTATCTGGAGCTGCTCAACCGTGACCCGCTGCTGACCCCGGTCCGCGGCGTCTTCGCCGCCCAGGAGATCAAGCCCCAGGCCCGCGTGCTGGCCACCGACCGGGGCATTCACTGCGTCACGCTCGACTACGACGCGCTGCGCGGGATCGAACCGGAGAACCCCACGCTCTTCTGATCCAGGCGACGTTCCTGTGTTGACATGTCACGACTAGAAATTCTAGTTTTGACCTATCAAGATTGGAGCGTGATATGACGACGCCCTTCTACCTGAGCGGCAACCTCGCCCCCGTCGCTGACGAGAGCGAGGCCTACGACCTCCCGATCTCCGGCGCCCTGCCCGCCGAGCTCACCGGGCGCTACTTCCGCAACGGACCCAACCCGAAGCCGGGCGACGATCCCGGCCACTGGTTCGGCGGGGCCGGGATGCTGCATGGCGTACGGATCGACCGGGGCCGGGCGGAGTGGTACCGAAACCGGTGGGTCCGCACCAAGAAGTTCACCGACGACGCGCCCTTCGTCGGTGAGCGCGGCGTCGACCTGGCCGCCGTCACGGCCAACACCTCCGTGATCAGGCACGCCGACCGGATCTTCGCGCTCGTCGAGAGCGGCCTGCCGTACGAGATGACGCCGGAGCTGGCCACGGTCGGCCCGTGCGACTTCGGCGGGCGGCTGACCACGGCCATGACCGCGCACCCCAAGGAGGACCCGGCCACCGGGGAGCTGCACTTCTTCGGCTACGGCTACGCCCCGCCGTACCTCACCTACCACCGCCTGTCGGCGGGCGGCGAGCTGGTGGAGAGCCGGGAGATCGAGGTGCCGAAGTCGACGATGATGCACGACTTCGCCGTCACCGAGCACTACCTGATCTGGCTCGACCTGCCCTTCGTGTTCGAGGCCGGGCGCGCGGGCGGCATGCCGTATGCCTGGGAGGACGAATACGGCGCGCGCATCGGCGTGACGCCCAGGCAGGGCGGCCCGACCCAGTGGTTCGAGGTCGACCCGTGCTACGTCTTCCACGTCGGCAACGCGTGGGAGGACGCGGACGGCCGGATCGTGCTCAACGGCGCCCGCTACTCGCGCGAGTCCTTCACCCAGGTCTGGGGGCGCATCGGCAACACCGGGGACCCGGCCAGGCACGCGGCCACGATCGGCGCCGCGACTTTGCACCAGTGGACGCTCGACCCGGCGACCGGGGCGGTCAAGGAGGAGGCGCGGGACGATCGGGGCGTCGAGTTCCCCACGTTCAACGACTCCCTGCTCGGCCGCGCGAACCGCTACCTCTACACGGTGGGCCGCGACTCCATCGTCAAGTACGACCACCGGACCGGGTCGGCGCGGGTCAGGCAGACCGGCGACGACACGGGCGAGGCGGTGTTCGTGGCGGCCGAGGGGGCACGGGCCGAGGACGAGGGCTGGCTGCTGTCCGTGGTCACCACGGGCGGCAGCTCCGAGCTGCTGGTGCTCGACGCGAGCGACCTGTCGGACGTGGCGTCGATCCGGCTGCCCCGGCGCGTCCCGGCCGGCTTCCACGGAAACTGGCTGGCGGAGGGCTGAGCCATGGACCTCGCACTCGTCGCGGACCCGGACGTCACCGAACTGGCCGGCGAGGTGCTGGCCAGGGCGTTCCACGATGACCCGGTGGTCAGGTGGCTGCTGCCGGACGATCCTGGCACGGCGCTGATGTTCACCACGCTCGCCCGCTACAGTCACGCGATCACCGAGGTCGCCTACGACGCCGAGGGCGCGATGGTGGGGGCCGCGCTCTGGGATCCGCCGGGTCACCAGCCGGACGAGGCCGGCCTCCCTGGTTTCGTCGAGGCCATGGGCGAGCGGGTGTCCTACGGCATGGCGCTGGAGGAGACGCTCGCCGCGCACCGGCCCGCCGAGCCGCACTGGTACCTGGCGCAGATCGGCACGCTGCCCGAAGTGCGGGGCAGCGGCGTGGGCGGGGCGCTGCTGCGGGCCGGTCTGGCCAGGTGCGCCGGGCTGCCCGTCTACCTGGAGAGCAGCAAGGAGTCCAACGTGCCCCTCTACGAGAAGTACGGATTCCACGTCACCGAAGAGTTCCGGCTCCCCGACGGGCCGCCCATGTGGGGCATGTGGCGGGCGGCGTTCTGAGCTGGTAAGTGATGGCTTACCGGTCTAGGGTGACGGCATGACCACGCTGACGTTCGACTCGTTGAACCCGGCGACCGGCGAGGTCGTCGGAAGCCACCCCAAGCAGTCCGCCGACGGCGTACGCGATGCCGTCGGCCGGGCCGAGCAGGCCGCGACCTGGTGGGCCGGGCTGGCCCCCGCCGAGCGCAGGCGCCGCCTGCTCGACTACAAGGCCGTGCTCACCCAGCACCTCAAGGAGCTGGCCGGGCTCGTGCACGAGGAGACGGGCAAGCCGGTCGGCGACGCCACGCTGGAGATGGTGCTGGCGATCACGCACCTCGACTGGGCGGCCCGCAACGCGGCCAAGGTCCTCGGGCGGCGCCGCGTCTCGACCGGGATGATCGGCCTCAACCTGGCCGCCACGCTCGAATACCTGCCGCTGGGCGTGGTCGGCGTGATCGGGCCGTGGAACTACCCGGTCTTCACACCGATGGGCTCGATCGCGTACGCGCTCGCGGCCGGCAACGCGGTCGTCTTCAAGCCCAGCGAGCTCACTCCCGGCGTCGGCGTACGGCTGGCGGAGCTGTTCGCCGAGTCGGTGCCGGAGCAGCCGGTGTTCCAGACCGTGACCGGGCTCGGGGAGACGGGCGCGCTGCTGGCGAAGGACCCGCGGGTCAAGAAGGTGGCCTTCACCGGCTCGACCGCCACAGCCAAGCGGGTCATGGCGGCCTGCGCCGAGAACCTGACGCCGATCGTGGCCGAGTGCGGCGGCAAGGACGCGTTCATCGTCGACGCCGACGCCGACCTGACGGCCGCCGCCGACGCCTGCCTATGGGGGGCGATGTCCAACGCCGGGCAGACGTGCGTGGGCGTCGAGCGGGTGTACGTCGTGGACGCGGTCTATGAAACTTTCATGCGCGAGCTCTCGGCCCGGGTCGCCACGGTCAAAGCCGGCGAGGACTACGGGCCGATCACCATGCCGGGCCAGCTGGACATCATCCGGCGCCACATCGACGACGCCACCAAGTCCGGAAAAGTCGTGACAGGCGGCCCCGACTCGGTGCGTGCGCCGTACGTCGACCCGGTGATCGTCGAGGACGTGCCGGAGGACTCCCCCGCGGTGCGCGAGGAGACGTTCGGCCCGACCATCACCGTGCGGCGCACCCGCGACGCGCGGGAGGCGCTGGAGCTGGCCAACGCCTCGGCATACGGGCTGGCCGGCACGGTCTTCTCCGGCAACGCGCGCCGGGCGACGGAGCTGGCCCGGCTGATGCGCACCGGGATGACGGCCGTCAACTCGGTCATCTCGTTCGCCGGAGTGCCCGCGCTGCCGTTCGGCGGAATCGGCGACTCTGGCTTCGGGCGCATCCACGGGGCCGACGGGTTGCGGGAGTTCGCCAGGCCCAAAGCGATCAGCCGTCAACGCTTCGCGATGCCCGGCATGAACCTGACTTCGTTCAGCAGAACCCCCGCTGAGCTTGAGCGGCTGATCAGGCTTGTCACGTTCTTGCACGGCCGACGTAAGAGATAAAGTATATGCTCTTTCCCAAAACGGATCATCCGTCCATAATTGTGTGCTCTGGGGGCCACGATCATGTTGGACGGGTGGAATGTGAACCGGTCTTACCGGGGAATGTCGGCTGAGCAAAGGCTGGCGGACAGACGCGAGCGGCTGATGACAGCCGCCTACACGCTATACGCGAAGCCAGGTTTCGTGGCGACGACCATCGAAAGGCTGTGCTCGGAGGCCCGGATCTCGAACCGCGCCTTCTACGAATGTTTCGGCGGCCGAGAGGAACTGCTTCAGGCGCTGCACGAGCGGTGTGTCGAGGAAAGCCTCGCAGTTGTGGCCAAGGCGTTACAAGAGGCGCCGGCGACCCTGAACGACAGGGTGGAGGCCGGGATTCGCGCGTATATCGAGTTCGCCACGGCCGACTGGCGCCGCGCACGCATCATGCACCTTGAGGTACGCAGGTCGGGCGACGTTCTGACCGCTTCCCGGCAGCGGGCCGTCGAGTCCTTCGCCCGCCTTGTCGAGGAGGCGTCGGCGGAATTCCCCCTGCCCGCGGCACCGAATCGGCGTCTGGTGGCGCTCGGGGTTATTGGAGCGCTACAAGAGCTGCTCATCGAATGGCTGCTGTCGGAGGAGGCGCCGTCCATCGACGAACTGGTCGGTGTGGCCGTACACATCTTCGGCAGATCCCTCGGTTCGCCGTGAGGCGCTGATTACGGTTCGTGTTTATATGGCGATCTGGTAAGGAGATAATCACCGCGCTAAAGGGTGATATCTGAGTTCGGGAAACTACTACCGCGTGTGGGAGTTAGGGCCGGGGAAAAGAGGGCGAGCAGCGGCTGATCGCTGCTCGCCCCTATATATCGCGACATCCCGGCGCACTCCCGAGCACCCGCCGGGCGCCGCTTCAGGCCACCGCGGCTGCCTGAACCTCTACACGCAGGACCCGATTCAGCCGGGTCACCGCCAGGACCCGCATGATCCGCGGCGGCACCCCCCGAAGAACGAGGTGACGTTGCACGCTGAGCGCGCGCCGATGCGTGCCCACGAGCACTCCGAGGCCGGTGGCGTCGATCATCTCCAGCTCGGAGAGGTCGAGGATCAGGTCGCCCTCGCCGGAGTCGACCGCGTCGTGCAGACGTTCCCGCACCCCCGCCGACGTGCCCGCGTCGAGCCGCGCTCCGATCCGCACCACCTGGGCCTTGGGATTGCCCGGGACGCGCATGCCACCTCCTCAGTCACGCCGCACACCTCACGCGGCGTCTTCATACCCTTCCGCAGGGCGTCCGCCGAGCTGAACCCGGCACCGTTCCCCCTACCCACGGAGCGGAAGTGACACAACCGCCCGCAGAAGGAACTCTCCATCGCCTGTGGGACGGGCCGTCACCTTGCCGCCGATGTCCGCCAGCCGCTCCCCCATGCCCGTCAGGCCGCTGCCCAGGTCGGACACCTGATGGCGGACCACCCCGTCGTTGCGGACGCTCAGCTCCGCCTCCTCCTCGGTGAAGCGGATCGTGATCTCGCAGAACGAGGCCGTGCTGTGCTTGAGCACGTTCGTCGCCGCCTCGCGGACCGCGTAGGCGAACACGGGCGCCACGCCGCCGGGCGGCTCGCGGTAGGGCAACCGAAGCTCACAGCGGACACCGGCCGCTTCGAGCACGCCCTTCACGCTATTCAGCTCAGCGCTCAGGTCAAGCTCGCGGTAACCGCGCACCGCCTGGCGCAGCTCCCGCAGCGCCGTCCTGGTCAGGGTGTTCACCGCCACCATCTCCGCCTTCGCGGCGACGGTGTCGGCGGCCGACAGCCGTACGGCCAGCTCGGTCTTGACCGCGATGGCCGAGAGCTGGTGCCCCACGAGATCGTGCAGGTCCCTGGCGAAGCGCAGCCGCTCCTCCGCGACCGCCAGCCGGGTGTGCGCCTCCCTGCCCTCGTGAGCCTGTACGGCCAGTGTGTAGATCCACGCCCAGAACCGGTTGGACGGCGGCAGCAGGGCGCACATGATCGCGTAGACGAGTGCCAGGGCGAAGACCGCCCCATCGTCGTACGGAACGAGGATCGACTGGAGGGGTTGCCCCATGAGGAGGGTGACGACGCACAGCCCGATGCCGACCACGGCCGTACCCACTGCCAGGCCCACAGCCGCCCACACGCGGATATTGATCAGCGCCACGGACACCCAGGCCAGCAGCCCGAAGCCCCATCCGAACGGGTCGGCGCCCCCCAACGCCGCGGCGAGGACGGCGAGAGCGCCGGCCGCCACCACCTCTCTCGTGAGGTAGCGGCGCTCCAGGACGGCGCGGGTGATGCGCAGGAAGAGCCAGGTGAAGACGATCAAGGCGATCATCGCGGGCACGATGCGCGGCCAGGAGACCGTGCCGGTGGCGAGGCCGCCGAGGGTCGCCAGGGCGATGCCGACCCACGTCATCACGATCATGGAGTTCAGCACGCACAGGGAGATGCGCCGCGCCCGCCTGATCGCATCCATCTATTTCGCGTCCACCTGTTTCGGGTCCATCTATTTCGCGCGCAGCACGTCGCCGAGCTTGATCCTGGCCCCGGTCCGCAGCACCGCCCGCTCGTACACCTTCGCGCCGAACGACAGCACTCCCGCCACGGCGAGCAGCATCAGCACCGTGGACAGCCCGATCTCCCAGAGCGGCACGTCGGCGGCGGCCATCCGCACCGGCATGACCATCGAGGAGAACGGCGGGACGAGCGAGGCGACCTTGGCCAGTGTCCCGGTGGGGTCGGTGGTGGCGTAGAAGGCCCCGAAGTAGGTCACCATGATCAGCATGGTCAGGGGCGACATCACGTTGCTCACCTCCTCCTGCCGGGAGACCAGCGAGCTGAGCGCGGCCGCGAGCGTGGCGAAGAAGGCGTAGCCGAGCACGAACCAGAGCAGCACTCCCGCCACGATCCCCGGCAGGCCCGGCGGGAAGTCCACCGCGATGCCCGAGACGAGCGAGGCCGACACTCCGACCACCAGGATCGTGACGAGGTTGATCATGCCGAGCGCGCCCAGGCCGATGATCTTGCCGGCGAGCAGCTGCCACGGCCGGACCGAGGTGAGCAGGATCTCCACGATCCGGCTACCCTTCTCCTCCACCACTCCCATGGCGACCATCATGACCTGTCCGATGATCAGCATGAAGAGCACGAGGACGAGCACCACGGCGATCCCGGTCCTGGCGGCCTGGTAGCGGGTGTCGGCGCCCACGGACACCATCTGGAGCGGTGGGATCGACACGCCCGCGGCGCCCAGCTTGAACTCCCGGTTGGTGCTCTGCAGCAGCACGCCGAGCTCGGACTCGATCTCGCCGTCGGACAGCACCTTGGCGTTGTTCACCAGCGCCGCGTCCACGTCGCCGTCGAGCACCGCCTTCTTGGCCGCCGCCTCGTCGGGGAACGTGCGCCATTCGAAGTCCGCTTCCGGCAGGGCCGCCTTGAGCGGCAGCTGCTGGGAGTTCACGGCGCCGATCTTGTACGAGTCGGGGCGGTCGAAGATCTTCGGCGCGAACGCCACCGCGCCCACCAGCACAGCGGTGATGAGCAGTCCGATGACGAAGGCCTTCGTCCGGATATGGGTGGCGATCTCGCGTCGCGCCACCAGGATCACGCTGTTCACGCCACGGCCTCCTTGAAGATCTCGGTCAGGGTCGGCCGCTCGGCACCGAAGTGCTCGACCTGCCCGGCCTTCATGGCGCGGCGCAGGATCTCCTGGCCGTCGCCGTCGGTGGTGAGCAGCACGTGCCGGTCGCCGGTCACCGTGACAGTGCCGGGCAGGCCGTCGGCCCACCCGGGCGCCGGGTCGCGCACCACGACGCGGAGCGTACGGCTCTCCGCCGCCCGCAGGTCGCCGACCGTGCCGCTGGCCACCATCCGGCCCGCCGACACGATGCCGACCGAGTCGCACAGCCGCTCCACCAACTCCAGCTGATGGCTGGAGAAGATGACCGGCACGCCCCCGCGACACCGCTCCTGCAACACCGTGGCCAGCGCGTCCACCGCGATCGGGTCGAGCCCGGAGAACGGCTCGTCGAGCACCAGCACCTCGGGATCGTGCACCAGCGCCACCGCGAGCTGCACGCGCTGCTGGTTGCCCAGCGACAGCGCCTCGACCGCGTCACCCCGGCGCTCGGTCAGGCCCAGCCGCTCCAGCAGATCACCGGCCGCCGTCCTGGCCGCCGCGGCGTCCATGCCGTGCAGCCGGCCGAAGTACTCGACCTGCTCGGCGACCCGCATCTTCTGGTACAGCCCCCGCTCCTCGGGCATGTAGCCGAACCGCCGCCGGTCGGTGTACTCCAGCGGCCGGCCCTGCCAGCCGACCGAGCCTTGGTCGGGCTGCAGCACGCCCATGACGATCCGCATGGTGGTCGTCTTGCCGGCGCCGTTCGCGCCGACGAATCCGAACATCTCGCCCGGCCGTACGGCGAAGCTGATCCCGTCGAGGGCCACCTTGCCCTCCGGCGCGTCCGGCCCACCGGCGAAGCGCTTACGCAGCTCGCTGATCTCGAGCATCAGATCCTCTCCTTCGTCATGCAAGCCATCGTCGCGGGTGGCGATGCGCGCTGGTAGTCGTGGAAATCACCGACGCGGTATGCGCCCCGCGTCCGTTCCGCGTGACTTTTGTCATTACGCTGATCTCATGACGCGCGCCGACAAGGACAAGCCGGTCGTTCTCTCCCGGATCTACACCCGCACCGGAGACGACGGCACGACCGCTCTGAGCGACATGAGCCGCGCCGCCAAGACCGACCTCCGCCTGGCGGCCTACGCGGACGTGGAGGAGGCGAACGCTCATCTGGGCCTGGCCATATCGCACGGCACGCTGCCGATGGAGCTGACGGCGGTGCTGATCCGCGTCCAGAACGAGCTCTTCGACGTGGGCGCCGACCTGGCGACCCCGGTCACGGACGATCCGGAGTTCCCGCCGCTGAGGGTCGAGCAGTCCTACATCGACTGGCTGGAGGCGCGGTGTGATGAGTTCAACGAGCAGCTCAAGCCGCTGCGCAGCTTCATCCTCCCCGGCGGCGACCCGGCGATAGCCGGTCTCCACGTGGCGAGGGTCACCGTCCGGCGCGCCGAACGTACGACGTGGGCGGCGCTGGAAGCGCACGAGGACATGAACCCACTGACGGCCAGATACCTCAACCGCCTGTCAGACCTGCTGTTCATTCTGTGCAGGGTCGCCCACGCGGGCGGCGAGATCCTCTGGAAGCCAGGCGGCACCCGCTAGCCCGGTGCCGGGGATCTAGGCGACGTCCAGATAAGCGCTCGGCGGCGCCGATTCGAGCCAGGCCAGAAACCCGGTCAGCGCGTCCGCACTCATCGCCAGCGAGAGGTCCCGCGTGGTGCCCGAACAGTCCACCGCGTAGAAACCACTGTCCAGCTCCCGCCGGGAGGAAACGACGAGGCCCCGCCTCGCGATAGCGTGGCGGGGCCTGAGTCGCAGACCTATGAGCGGGATCCAATGGAGCTCCCCGTCGGCGTAGCGGGCTACCCCGCGCTGCCAGCCGTGGTCGCCCACGCGCAGGCGGCAGGGCACACTTCCCCGGGTGCGCACCACCAGGAGCCCGCGCAACACCACCAGGACGGCGACCAGCAGCACACAGATGAGAACCGTCGCTACCAAGCCGCCCCCTTGCATCAAACCCGCATCAAAAAACTAGACCTCTTCGCCGGCCGCGCGCAGCCGGGCCTTGGCACGCTTGGCCTCGACGGCCGCGTCGGCGTCCGCCTGGTCGGCCTCGATCGAGGCCTGCGCCCGTTCGAGAGCGTCACGGGCCGCCGCGATGTCGACCTCCGAGCCGAGCTCGGCGACCTCGGCGAGCACGGACACCTCGTCGTCGGCCACGGAGATGAATCCGCCGTGGACCGCCGCGACCAGGTCGCCCTTGCCCTCCCGCTTCACGCGCAGCACGCCGCCCTCGACGAGGACGCCGAGCACAGGTGCGTGTTGCGGCATAATACCGATCTCGCCGTCCACGGTCTTGGCAATCACCATGTCGGCCTCGCCCGACCAGATCTCACGCTCGGGCGAGACAACGCCTACTCGTAGCTTCGCCACGTAGGCTCCTTTCCGGACAGGAGTGGGGGTACGGCTCGCGCCATACCCCCACCACGGGCGATCAGCGCTCGAGTTCCTTGGCCTTGGCGATGGCCTGGTCGATGCCGCCCACCATGAAGAACGCCTGCTCGGGCAGGTGGTCGTACTCGCCGGCGCACAGGCCCTTGAAGGAGCGGATGGTCTCCTCCAGCGGCACGTTCTCGCCGGGCTGGCCGGTGAACGCCTCGGCGGCGTACATCGGGTGCGACAGGAACCGCTCGATACGGCGGGCCCGCTGGACGGTGACCTTGTCCTCTTCCGACAGTTCGTCGATACCGAGGATGGCGATGATGTCCTGGAGCTCGCGGTACTTCTGCAGGATCCGCTTGGTCTCCTGGGCCACCGCGTAGTGCTCCTCGCCCACGATCTGCGGGTCGAGGATGCGGGAGTTGGAGTCGAGCGGGTCCACCGCGGGGTAGATGCCCTTCTCCGAGATCGGCCGGGAGAGCACGGTCTGCGCGTCGAGGTGGGCGAACGCGTTGTGCGGGGCCGGGTCGGTGATGTCGTCGGCGGGCACGTAGATCGCCTGCATGGAGGTGATCGAGTGACCACGCGTCGAGGTGATGCGCTCCTGGAGCACACCCATCTCGTCGGCCAGCGTGGGCTGGTAACCCACGGCCGACGGCATACGGCCGAGGAGCGTGGACACCTCGGAGCCGGCCTGCGTGAAGCGGAAGATGTTGTCGATGAAGAGCAGCACGTCCTGCTTCTGCACGTCGCGGAAGTACTCCGCCATCGTCAGCGCCGACAGGGCGACCCGCAGACGGGTGCCCGGCGGCTCGTCCATCTGGCCGAAGACGAGCGCGGTGTCCTTGAGGACGTCCGCCTCCTCCATCTCCAGCCAGAGGTCGTTGCCCTCACGGGTGCGCTCGCCGACGCCGGCGAACACCGAGGTGCCACCGAAGTTGCGGGCGACCCGGCGGATCATCTCCTGGATGAGGACGGTCTTGCCCACACCCGCGCCACCGAACAGGCCGATCTTGCCACCCTGTACGTACGGCGTGAGCAGGTCGATGACCTTGATGCCCGTGACGAGCAGCTCGGTGCGCGACTCGAGCTGGTCGAACGGCGGCGACGGCCGGTGGATGCCCCACTTCTCGTCGATCTTGAGAGAAGCGGTCGGCACGTCCAGCGACTCGCCGAGCGTGTTCCATACGTGACCCTTGACGACGTCGCCGACGGGCACCGAGATCGGCAGGCCGGTGTCCGTGACGGCCGCACCCCGGACCACACCGTCGGTGGGCTGCATGGAGATGGCCCGGACGATGTTGTCACCGAGGTGCTGGGCGACCTCGAGGGTCAGCAGCTTGGTGTCCTCACCGAGGGTTACGTCGATGGTCAGCGCATTGTAGATGTCGGGCATCGCCTCGACGGGGAACTCCACGTCGACGACGGGCCCTGTGACCCGAGCCACGCGGCCGACACCGGCCGCGGGGGTCTCAACGGTCTCAACAGCCTCTGCAGTCATTTCACTCTTTCCCCGCTGCGGCGTCAGCGAGCGCGTTGGCGCCACCGACGATCTCGCTGATTTCCTGGGTGATCTCCGCCTGACGAGCCTGGTTCATCTGCATGGTGAACACGCGGATCAGCTCGTTGGCGTTGTCCGTGGCGGACTTCATCGCGCGGCGACGCGCGGCCTCCTCTGAAGCCGCCGACTCCAGCAGCGCCGTGAAGATGCGGGACTCCACGTAACGCGGCAGCAGCGACTCGAGCACGTCGGCCGCGGTGGGCTCGAACTCGAAGTAGGGCGGGATCGCGTCGCTCTCGCTCGCCTCGGTCTCCTCGACCTCCAGCGGCAGGATGCGCTTGACCACGACGTTCTGCGTGAGCATCGAGACGAACTCGGTCGAGACGATGTGGATCTCGTCGATCCCGTTCTCGTCCTTGAACGACTCGATCAGCAGCTCGGCGATCTCCTTGGCGTCGCTGTAGGCGGGCTTCCTGGAGAAGCCGACCCACTGCCCGCCCATCGTCCGGTTACGGAAGGAGTGCCAGGTGACACCCTTACGGCCGGTGACGAACGGGACGACCTCAAGCCCGCGGCTCTTCAGCAGTCCGCGCAGGGCCTCGGCCTCGCGCAGGACGTTGGCGTTGAAGCCGCCGCAGAACCCGCTGTCGCTGGTGACGACGAGCACGCCCGCCTTGGTGGGATTGTCCTTCGCCACGGTCAGCGGATGATCGACGCTCGCCGCGTTGCTGACGACGCCGGTGACGGCGCGAGTGATCTCACGCTCGTACGGCAGCGCCGCCTGCATCCGCATCTGCGCCTTCACGATCCGCGAAGAGGCGATGAGCTCCTGAGCGCGGGTGATCTTGGCGGTCGACTTGACCGACTTGATCCGCCGCCGCAGCAGCCTTAGCTGGGCACCCATGGGCTACTTCTTCTCCGCCGAGCGGACGACCTTGCGAATCTTCTCCTGGCCGACCTCGCCCTCTTCGAGCGGTGCGACCGGCTCGTCCTTGACCAGGAGCTCGCCGGAGAAGGTGGTGAAGGACTTCTTGAACTCCGTGATGGCGTCCTTGAGGACGGTCACCGTGTCGTCCAGCAGATCGTTGGTCTCGCGGATGCTGTCGAAGACGCCCTTGTGCTTGCTCTGCAGGTAGTCCAGGAACTCCGACTCGAAGCGGCGGATGTCCTCGACCGGCACCTCGTCGAGCTCACCGGTGGTGCCGGCCCAGACCGACACGACCTCGCGCTCGACCGAGAACGGCGAGTATTGCGCCTGCTTGAGCAGCTCCGTCAGGCGCTGACCGCGCTCCAGCTGAGCCTTGGACGCCGCGTCGAGGTCGGACGCGAAGGCCGCGAAGGCCTCCAGGTCGCGATACTGCGACAGCGACAGACGCAGCGTGCCCGCGACCTTCCGCATCGCCTTGATCTGCGCCGAGCCACCGACTCGCGAGACCGAGATACCGACGTTGATGGCGGGGCGGATACCGGCGTTGAAGTAGTCGGTCTCCAGGAAGCACTGCCCGTCGGTGATGGAGATGACGTTGGTCGGGATGAACGCCGAGACGTCGTTGCCCTTCGTCTCGATGATCGGCAGACCGGTCATCGACCCCGCGCCCATGTCGTTGGAGAGCTTGGCGCAGCGCTCCAGCAGGCGAGAGTGCAAGTAGAAGACGTCGCCCGGGAAGGCCTCACGGCCCGGCGGACGGCGCAGCAGCAGCGAGACCGCGCGGTAGGCGTCGGCCTGCTTGGTCAGGTCGTCGAACACGATGAGAACGTGCTTGCCCTGGTACATCCAGTGCTGCCCGATGGCGGAACCGGTGTAGGGCGAAATGTACTTGTAGCCCGCGGGGTCGGACGCCGGGGCGGCGACGATCGTGGTGTACTCGAGCGCGCCCGCCTCCTCGAGGCGAGCCCGCACCTGGGCGATCGTCGAGCCCTTCTGGCCGACCGCGACGTAGACGCAGCGCACCTGCTTGTCCGGGTCACCGGACGCCCAGTTGTCGCGCTGGTTGATGATGGTGTCCACGGCGATCGCGGTCTTGCCGGTGCCACGGTCACCGATGATCAGCTGACGCTGGCCACGGCCGATCGGCGTCATGGCGTCGATCGCCTTGATGCCGGTCTGCAGCGGCTGCTTCACCGGCTGCCGCTGGACGACCGAGGGGGCCTGGAGTTCGAGGGCGCGCAGGCCCTCGGACTCGATGGCGCCCTTGCCGTCGAGCGGGTTGCCGAGGGGGTCGACCACGCGGCCGAGGAAGCCATCGCCGACGGGCACGGACAGGACCTCGCCCGTCCGGCGGACCGTCTGGCCCTCCTCGATGCTGCTGAAGTCGCCCAGGACCACGACACCGATCTCGCGGGTGTCGAGGTTGAGTGCCAGGCCGCGCGTGCCGTCCTCGAACTCGAGCAGCTCGTTCGCCATCGCCGAGGGAAGGCCGGAGACATGGGCGATGCCGTCGCCACAGTCGACGACGGTCCCGATCTCCTCGCGCGCGGCGCCTTCCGGTTCGTACGCCTGGACGAAGCGCTCAAGCGCGTCCCGGATCTCGTCCGGCCGGATCGTAAGCTCCGCCATCTCTTCTCTGTCTCCTCTATCGCCCTAGCCGGCCAACCGGCGGCGGACTTCTTCGATTCGTCCCACAATGGTGGTGTCGATGATCTCGTCGCCGATGCGGACCGAGAAACCACCGAGCACTCGGGGATCCACTTCGACGTTGACGTGCACGTCGCGACCGTAAGAGGTGCGCAGCCACGCCGTGAGGCGCTGCTTCTGCTCCCCGGTCAGCTCGACCGCGGTGCGCACCGTCGCGACGAGGCGCTGGCGCTGCTGCGCCACCAGCCGGCTGAACTCCTCCAGGCCTGCCTCCAGGCTACGCCCACGAGGATGCACGACCACCTGAGTAATCAGACGCAGGCTGGTGGGGGCGGCACGGCCACCGAGCAGGTCCTGCAGCAGCTGCCGCTTGCCCTCCTCGGGAGCGGCCGCGTCGGTGAGGGCCAGGCGGAGCTCGAGGTTGGCGGCGACGATCCGGCCGAAGCGGAAGAGCTCGTCCTCCACGTCGTCCAGCTTGCCCTGCGCCTCGGCCTCCGCGGCCGCGGCGACGACGCCGAGCCGTTCGAGCACGTCGGCCAGGTCCCCGGCGCGCGACCACTTGACCTCGACCGCGGCCTCGGCCGTGGCGAGCGCGGCCGCGCTGACCTTGCCATCGAGCAGATTCCGGATGACCTGCGCCTTCTGAGCGCCGGGCCGGGCCGGGTCCGACAGGGCCCGGCGCAGTCCGTGCTCACGGTCCAGCAGGTCCGCGATCGCGTTGAGGTCCTCGGCCAGCCGGCCCAGGTCCGCCGAGCCCGCCACAGCGTTGAACCGCTCCTCGACCACGGCGAGCGAGTCCTTGCTGAGGCCCCTCATCTGGTCGCTCACCGCACCGCCTGCGCGTCCGAGCGCTCCAGCTCGTCGAGGAAGCGGTCGATGACGCGGCTCTGCCGAGCCTCGTCCTCCAGGGACTCACCGACGATGCGGCCGGCCAGGTCGGTCGACAGACGGCCAATCTCGGTACGGAGCTGGGCGAACGCCGCCTGCCGGTCCGCCTCGATCTGGGCGTGCGCCGCCTCGACGAGACGACGGGCCTCGGCCTGCGCCTCCTCGCGAAGCTCGGCCCGGATCTCCGCGGCCTGCTCGCGAGCCTCCTCACGGAGACGAGCCGCTTCCTGCCTGGCCTCGGCCAGCTGTTCGCGGTACTGCTTCTGCAGGTTCAGGGCCTCGGCCTGAGCGTCTTCCGCTCTCTTTATGCCGCCTTCGATAGCTTCGGTCCGCTCTGCCAGCGTCTTCTGGATACGCGGGACGAGCAGCTTACCGACTACGAAGAGGACGACAAGGAACGAGAAGATACCGACGACAAGCTCGAATGTGTGCGGGATGAGGGGATTGGAGCCCTCCTCCGCGGCGAGGAGCGTAGCTGCCTTAATCATGGATGCAGCCTTTCGTCAGGGATTCGTCTGGCCGTCAGATGTTCGCGAAGATGAACGGCGCGACCAGACCGAGCAGGGCGAGGGCCTCGGTGAGGACGAAGCCGAGGAGCATGTTCTGGCGGATCAGGCCGTAGGCCTCGGGCTGACGCGCGATGGCCTGCACGCCCTGACCGAAGATGATGCCGACGCCGATGCCGGGGCCGATGGCGGCGAGACCGTAACCGATGGCGGTGACGTTGCCGGAGACCTCAGCGAGAACGCTCATTGCTGTATTCCTTTACTGGACGGCCGGTGAAGCGTGTCTCCACCGGTCATGGATATTCCGGTATGGATGGTTCTCAGTGCTCTGCGTGAAGTGCTCCGCCGATGTACATCGACGCCAGCATGGCGAACAGGAACGCCTGCAGGAACTGGATGAAGATCTCGAACGCGGTGAAGATGATGGTCATGATGACGCCGATGACACCGACACCCGCGCCCAGCGGGGTCAGCTTCTCGAACAGGAACCAGAAGCCCACCATGCTGAAGAACGCGAGGAGCATGTGGCCGGCGAACATGTTCGCGAACAGTCGGACCGCGTGCGTGAACGGCGCGATGATCATGTTCGACAGGAACTCGATCGGCGACAGCAGCACGTAGATCGGCTTGGGCAGTCCCGGCGGGAACATCATGTTCTTGAAGTAGCCGATCGCACCCTGATGCTTGACGCCCAGGTAGACCTTCAGCACGTAGATCGAGATCGCGAGCACGGCGGGGAAGGCGATGTGCGAGGCCACGGGGAACTGGAGCAGCGGGATGACGCCCATGATGTTCCACAGGAAGACCAGGAAGAACAGCGTCAGCAGCAGGCCCATCCACCGGTCGGCGTCCTTGCCCAGGAAGGGCCGGGCGACCTGGTCGCGGACGAACATGTAGCCGTATTCGGCGACATTCTGGACGCCCCGTGGCACGATCTTCGGGCTGGCGAAGGCGGCCCAGCAGAAGCCGATCACGATGATCGAGCTGAGGAGCGCGAGAAGAACCGGCTTGGTGAACCAGTCCACCCCGGGAATGATGGGGACGAAAGTGAACAGTTCATCAGGCGTCGGCGCCTTGAACTGATCGTCGGCGAGGACCGTCAGCGCACTCACGCGGCGTTCCCTTCAACGTCGTAGCGGATCACAAGGGTTTCCTCAGCGAAGTGGTCGCGCCGTGCGGCTAGCGACCGAACTTGCGGTAGACCAGGTACACGGACAGTACGATCCCCAGGACGACGCCTATAGGGAAGAACGCGGACGTGTCGAGCCAACGGTCCAGCAACCAGCCGCCGCCGCCGTAGATCGCCATCCCGGCGAGCAGGTAGCTGGGGATCGACCATGCGGCGTTGGCGAAGTCCTGACCGTCGTCTTCCGGTCGGCGTTCCTGTTCGCTCATCGCGGGGCCGACGATAGCAGGCAAGTAGAGGACTAGTCATATCGGACCCCATCCCTTTACCAGCCTCATGGGCCACCGTTCCCCGGGACCTTGGCTTCGGGGTCGACATAAAGCATTTTTGTCTTCATGAACGCCCGGACCTCGAAGGCCGTCCAGACGAGCGTGCACACCACGACGGACCAGGCGAAAGCCCTGTTGTTCCACGCCGTGGTGTCGCGGAAGGTCGCCAGCATCGCCATGATGGCGATGACTTTGATGAGGTAGCTCACCATCGCGACGATGGCCATGATTTGCGGGGACACTCGGGCCGCGTAGGAGACGGCCACCACGCTGATGCTGAAGAAGACACCGACGAGCGCCGCGCCGATGGCCGCGCCCAGCGCTCCCTTCGCTCCCGCCAGGAGCAGGGCCACGACCACGGCGACCACCCCAACCGCGAGGGTGGGGATCGCGGCACTTTTGAGTACGCGCACGTCGTTGGCCTGCATCGGTGCTCCAGTAAGCATGTTATCAAGCGAGCGTTTGCTACCCCCAAAGCCGGTGCATTGGGGGCCCCTGCTCGTGAAAGATATCACAAGCTCACTGAAGACCGCTTTTACCTGCCGTTTCTAGTTCGCGATCATGAACGGCCTGGAACGGCAGGAATGACCGGTTTCGCCGCGGCGTTCGCGCGCTCCTGCGACGGGCCGATGGACGGCGGGCCCATCGAGGGTGGCGCCTGCAGCCTGACCTCGGCTTCCGGCACGATCGGCGGCATGGGGCCGGTGGGCGGGCCGTCGTCGTCGGACCTGCCGCGGGAGTGGAGGCCGCCCCTGCCCCGGCCCCGCCAGCGCGGCGCGGCCATCAGGACCAGCACGCCGAGCGCGAGCAGGATGACCACCGGGAACAGCAGGACTGGCACGCCGATCGTGGACAGCGCGACGATGCCGAACGCGAACAGGAACGTCCACGCGTACATGATCAGCACGGTGCGGCGGTGGGAGTGGCCGATGTCGAGCAGGCGATGGTGCAGGTGACCGCGGTCGGGCGCGAACGGCGACATGCCGTGCGAGGTGCGCCGCACGACCGCGGTGACCAGGTCGATGAGCGGGAGCACCAGCACCGCGGCGGGCACGAGCAGCGGCAGCAGCACCGGGACCTTGTTCATGTCCTCGATGATCGACGGGTCGACCGGCGTCACGGTGACGATCGAGGAGGCCAGCACGAGGCCGATGAGCATCGCCCCGGTGTCGCCCATGAAGATCTTCGCGGGATGGAAGTTGTGCGGCAGGAATCCCAGGCAGCAGCCGATGAGGATGGCGGCGATGGCCGCCGTGGTGGCGATGCGGTCGCCGCTGATGCTCTGTTTGAGGAAGATCGAGTAGGCCCATGTGGCCATGCCCGCGATGCAGACGATCCCCGCCGCCAGGCCGTCGAGGCCGTCGACGAAGTTGACCGCGTTGATCGCCACCACCACGACCATGATCGTGATGACGGTGCTCAGCGTGTAGTCGAGGCTGGTGGAGCCGCCCCAGTCCTTCGGCAGCGGGATGTAGGTGAGCCGCAGGCCGAAGGAGACGAGCACACCGGCGGCCGCGATCTGGCCGGCCAGCTTGATGAAGGCGTCCATGCCCCACCAGTCGTCGAGGAACCCCGTCAACGTGATGAGGCCGCCCGAGAGGATCAACGCCATCACCGGCTTGCCTTCGGCCTCGGCCAGCACCTTGCCGGTGTTGGTCAGCTCGCTGGCCACCAACAGCCCGACGACCAGCCCGCCGTACATGGCCAGACCGCCCAGTCTCGGCGTCGGCGTGGTGTGCACGTCGCGTTCGCGGACCTCGGGCATGGCGCCGATGCGGATGGCGAAGCGGCGCACCAGCGGGACGAGCAGATACGTCACCGCTGCCGCAATGAGCGCCATGAACAGGTATTCGCGCACGGACCTAGTTTCCTGGATGCTCCGACCGGCTGTGACCGGAAATCGACACACACCAGCTTAATTTTGGCTCTTAATATTGGCTGTCATATGGCTGGAAGGCCCCCACCAGGGCCGCAACCCGGCCCCTGACCTCGGCCGCAGTGCCCGGATGACGCACCGCCTGCACGAGCAGGGCCCCCACTTCCTTCAACTCCTGGGGCCCCATCCCCTGAGTGGTGAGACACGGCGTGCCGACACGTATCCCGGACGTCACGGCCGGAGGCTCCGGATCATACGGGATCACATTCCGGTTCAGCGTGATCCCCGCCGCGGCGCACCGCCGCTCGGCCTCGGCACCCGACACGCCCAGTTCGCGCAGGTCGATGAGCATCAGATGCGTCTCCGTGCCACCCGACACCGGCCGCATCCCCTCGGCCGCCAACGAGTCGCACAGGGCCTGGGCGTTGGCGACCACCTGCTTGGCGTACTCGCCGAACTCGGGCCGCAGCGCCTCGCCGAACGCCACCGCCTTGGCCGCCACGGCGTGCATGAGGGGGCCGCTCTGGATGAACGGATACACCGCCCGGTCGATCCGCGCGGCCAGCTCCGCCGTACAGAGGATGCCGCCCCCGCGCGGTCCGCGCAGCGCCTTGTGCGTGGTGTACGTGACCACGTCCGCGTACGGCACGGCGGACGGGATGGCGCCACCGGCCATCAGCCCGATCGGATGTGCCACGTCGGCGAGCAGCCAGGCGCCCACCTCGTCCGCGATGCCGCGGAAGACGGCGAAGTCGATCAGCCGGGCGTAGGAGGTGGCCCCACAGACGATCACCTTCGGCTGATGCCGCAGCGCCAGGTCCCGCACTTCGTCGTAGTCGATGAGTTCGGTGTCACGCCGTACCCCGTATGACACGACGTCGAACCATCTTCCCGAGAAGTTCACCTTCGAGCCATGGGTGAGATGACCGCCGTGCAGCAGATCCATGGCCAGCATGGTGTCGCCGGGCTGCAGCAGAGCCGCGTACGCCGCGAGGTTCGCGGAGGCCCCCGAATGGGGTTGCACGTTGGCATGCTCGGCACCGAACAACCTCAAGGCCCGCTCGATCGCCAGCCGCTCCGCCCGATCGACGACCTCGCAGCCGCCGTAGTAGCGATGACCCGGGTAGCCTTCGGCGTACTTGTTGGTGAGGGTGGATCCCAGGGCGGCCAGGACCGCCGGGGAGGTGAGATTCTCGCTCGCGATCAGCTGGAGACCGCCGCGGACCCGTTCCAGCTCGTCGAGCAGCACCTGAGCCAGCTCGGGGTCCTGCCGCTGGAGCCGTCCGAAGTCGGGACCGTAGTAGGGCGGTACACCCATCCTCCCACTGTACGGCCATTTGTCCGTTTTTCCCATGCCCTACGGCCGGTCCGGCATTCAGACGGGCAGGCGATGCGCTACCCACGAACGTTCGCCGCACATCCGTTCTTGCCGCCCTCGAGGGGGACCGCAGCCACGACAGACCGCCACCTTCTACACCTCCGCCGACGCCATCCCACCAAGCGACCCCAACCACCGCAGACCGTCGCCTTCCCCCATGGACGCCCCTGCCACGACAGACCGTCATCCCCCGCACCCCCGTAGGGGGCACCCCTTCCAGGGACCCCAGGCACGACGGCACGTCACAGGGATTGAGACGGTCGTGTGACGAAACACCCAGGGACCCGTTGGGGCCACCACACCAGGTGAGACGGTCAGCCGAGCGGCCGGTGGGCCGGCCAGTCGGGTGATAGGCCCCGCGGCCCAGCCGCGCGGTCAGTAGGACGGCCAGTGGGACGGCCGCCGGGCGGGCAGTCGGACGGTCAGGAGAACGCGTGGGGCGCGCCGATCGCGCTCGGCACCCAGCGAGGCGTGTCGGCGGCCTCCTCGCTGATCGACGTCAGCACGGCCTGGCGGTAGAGGGCGAGCCTGGAGCGCCACGCGCCGATGTCCTCGACGTAGCGGGTGCCAACGGGGGCATCCCACGTCTGAGGGCTCTTGGCGAGCTGGTACGCCTTGTCAAGGGCCGTTGTGAGGCTCTCCAGCAGGGGTAGGACGGTCTGCCAGGCGGTGACCAGGCGCTGGTACTCGGGATTGAACTCCCAGGCCCTTGGGTGGGCTTCCAGGGGGTTGCCGTTGCCGTTGACGGGCGGGTTCTCCCCCGGCTGGCGGGGTTGAGGGGCGGGCGGGTCCAGGTACATCACACGCTCCTCTCGTGGGTCCCCGGCTCGATCGTGCCGGGCGGCCCATCTGGCTGAATGTCTCTGAGCGCCCACTCGCCCTTGCCGTACTCGCCCTGCGGGACCTGCACGCCCGGCATGTCCATGGGCTGAACGTCACGGGCGTGTTCGACCAGGGTCCTGAGCGCGTCGGGGTCCAGCGGCTTCACGTCGATGGAGACGACGTCACTGCCATCGCCGACCCACTTCCCCGCATCGGCCCTTTGCGCCGCGTAGACGGTCGTAGCGTTGGTATCGCGGGTTGAGGTGTCGGCAGGCGAGGGCGTCGCGCCGTCGCTGGCGGGCGGCGCGGTGGAGCCACCCTGATCCGCCGACGGCTCAGTGGGCGGCACCACGACCGGTTCACCGACGGTGGGCATCGAGACATCCGTGGCCCGCTGCCCCGAGGGGTTGGTCGGCGCCACGTCACCGGCCCTGTGGTCCGGCACCTGCTGACCCGGTGGGTTGGTCGGCGCCACGTCACCGGCCCTGTGGTCCGGCACCTGCTGACCCGGTGGGTTGGTCGGCGCCACGTCACCCGCTCTGTGGTCCGGCACCTGCTGACCCGGCGGATCCGTCGGTGTTACCACCGACCCGTCGCCGGTGGAGCGCGTTCCTGTGTCCGTCGCTTGGCACTCGCCGGTGTCGGTAGAAGTCGTGGGCGCGTCCGCCGTCGCGGTGGAATCCGTGGTCGGAGTGGAATCCGTAGTCGGGGCTGTTGGGGCGGAGTCGGCCGTCTGGGCTGTGGCGGCCGTGTCCGCCGACGAGCCTGATATGTCGTCTACGGACGGCGTGCCGGTTGCGGAGGCTATATCCCCCGTTGATGGGGTGTGGCCGGTGGATGCGGCTATGTTGCCGGCGTCGATCGTCCCCGTCTGGCCGTCGGGGCTGATGTGCCTGGGTGCCCACTCGCCCGTGCCGTACTCGCCCGGTGGGACCTCCACTCTCGGCATCTCGGCCGGCTGGATGTCGCGCGCGTGGTCCACCACCGTCGGCAGCGCGCCGGGGTCCAGCGGCTTGGCATCGATGGACACCACGTCGCTGCCGTCGTTGGCCCAGGCGTTGGCGTCCGTACCGTGCGTGGACGCGTCGCCGGAGACCGAGGGCATCTCGGCGGGCTGCACCTTGTCGATGTTGTCGAGCAACGCCCGCAACTCTTCGGCCGTAGGCGGATCGATGGGCACCTGGAGCACCTTGACGCCGTCGACCACGATGACCCGCGGTTTGTGCGGGTCGGAGTCGTCGGGATGGTCTTTGGCCGGGGTGTCGATGATCCCGCTCTCGGAGTCGGCGCCGCGATCACGCCGGCTGGCGATGTCGTCGTCCTTGGGCTCGTCACCAGTGTCGGGCGTGGTGACGTCGGCATCCGGTTTGTCGTCACCCGTCTTGGCGTCGGGCTTGTCCTCACCCGTCTTGGCATCCGGCTTGTCATCATCACAAGCCTTGGCGTCGGGCTTGTCCTCGCCCGTCTTGGCGTCCGGCTTGTCGTCGGTCTTCGCGTCCGGCTTGTCATCCGCCTTGGCGTCGGGCTTGTCCTCACCCGTCTTCGCATCAGGCTTATCGTCCGCCTTGGCGTCGGGCTTGTCCTCGCCCGTCTTCGCGTCCGGCTTGTCGGCAGGGGTGCCATCGTCGGCTCGCGGGTTTTCGTACTTGGACCGCTCGTCGCCTCGGTCCTTCTTGGGCTCGTCACCGTCCTCGGCGTCGCTGCCCACCGTCGGCGCGGCCTCTTTGGGCTGATCCCCCACCCGCGGATGATCGGCCTTCTTCTCCAGCAGCCCAAGCCGGGCCGTCACGTCGCGGACCATCACCTCGGCGGCATCGGCCACCTGGACCGGGCGATGCGTGGTCTGGGTGGCCAGACCCGCCCCGCTCATGACCTGCCCGACACGGCCCTCGACCGACCGCATCTGCGTGACCGCGTGCTTAACCTCGGCCAGCAAATCACGAACCAGCTTGGGATCCATGCCGTCGAACTTGCCCATGGGTCACTCCCGGACGTCTCGCCGCTCCGGACTTCACCGTAAGGGCCTGCTGGCATCGCCGCAGCCGGGATAATCAGACGGTATACGTCACGCGTCCCTCCAAGCCGTACACGCCGATCGCCGACCGTACGAACAAACGCACCAATCGGCGGGACGAGCAGACCAGACAGGCCGGACGGACCAGGCGGACAGGCCAGGCGGCGCGGACAGACCAAGCCGACAGGCCCCGTGGTCAGTCGTCGGTGGTGGCCTAGCCGGTGATGGTCAGTCGTCGGTGGCGACGTAGCCGATGATGCCGCGCAGTTTCTCCACCGGTATCGCCCCCCGCCTGAGCATCCGCGGCACCGCCGTGGTCAGGTCGAGGATCGTGGAGGGCGTGTTGTCCGTGGTCTTGCCGCCGTCCAGGTAGACCGCGACCGACTCACCCAGTTGCTCCTCGGCCTCCGCCGCCGTGACGGCCGCCGGAGCGCCCGAGCGGTTGGCGCTGGAGACGGCCATCGGGCCGGTCTCCTTCAGCAGGTCGAGCGCGACCGGGTGGAGCGGCATGCGCAGCGCGACCGTGCCCTTGGTCTCGCCCAGGTCCCAGGACAGCGCCCGGTTGGCCTTGCAGACGAGCGTGAGGGGGCCGGGCCAGAAGGCGTCGATGAGGTCCTGACCGTACGGTCCGAGGTCGTCGACCAGGGCGTTGGCCGCCCTGACGGTGCCGACGAGGACCGGTGGCGGCATGTCGCGGCCGCGTCCCTTCGCCTCGAGCAGGGCGGTGATCGCCGCGGGCGTGAAGGCGTCGGCGCCTATCCCGTAGACCGTGTCGGTCGGCAGCACCACCAGCTCACCGCGGCGTACGGCGGAGGCGGCCTCCGTCAGGCCCTCGGCCCGCTGCTCCATGTCCGTGCAGTCAAAGCGTCTTCCCACGGTCTTATCGCCTCGCTCCGCTCGGCGGGGAGCGGTGCTCTCGAGGCTCCCCCCTCCTCATTCGGTCGCTTCGCGGCCTCTCGCCTCAGGAGAAGGCCGCGCCGCTCGCGTGCATCCTAGTCCTGGCCGAGTCTGGCCGTGACGAAGCGGTCCCTGCGGGTCAGATCCTGCCGCAGTCGTACGTCCCGCCAGCCGTTGTCCTCGGGGAACGTCAGGTAGACGGCCCTGCCCTGCTCGTCGGCGTGTTCGACGGAAACCCAGCCACCGGGGCGCAGCAGGCGGCGCGCGGTCCGTTCGACGGCGCGTACCTCGCCCAGACCGTCGTCTCCGGTGCCGTACAAGGCCCTCGACGGGTCGTAGTCGCGCACCTCGGGGTCACGCGGGATCGCGCCGGGAGGGATGTAGGGCGGGTTGGAGATGACCAGGTCGACCTTGCCGTTGAGCTCGGGCAGGGCTTCGGCCAGGTCGTCCGGGTGCAGGTGGGTGCGGCCCTGACCGTGTTCGGAGATGTTGCGCTTGGCCCAGCCGTAGGCGCCGGGATCGACCTCGACGGCGTGTACCTCGGAGAGCGCGACCTCCTGGGCGATCGACAGCGCGATCGCGCCCGAGCCGGTGCCGAGGTCGACGACCAGGGGCGCGGCGACGTCCATCGCGCGCAGCGTCTCGATGGCCCAGCCCGCCATGACCTCGGTCTCGGGCCGTGGTACGAACACGCCGGGCCCGACCGCGAGCTCCAGGTAGCGGAAATAGGCGTGGCCGGTGATGTGCTGCAGCGGCTCGCGGGCCTCGCGCCTGGCGACGCCCTCCCAGAAGAGCGCGTCGAAGTCGGCGTCCTTGACCGTGTGCAGCTCGCTCCTGCGCACGGAATGGACGAATGCCGCGATCTCCTCCGCGTCCGTACGCGGTGAGGGCACACCTGCCTCGGCCAGCCGTGCGGTGGCGAGGGCGATTTCGTCCAGCAGAAATGTCATGAGTGTTGTGCGAGCTTCTCCGCCATTTCGGCGTCGATGAGGGCCTGGGTGACGGCGGTGAGCTCGCCGTCGAGAACTTGGTCGAGGTTATACGCCTTGAAGCCGACTCGGTGGTCGGAGATGCGGTTTTCCGGGAAGTTGTACGTGCGAACCCGCTCGGAACGGTCGACCGTCCGCACCTGCGACTTGCGTTCGGCCTGCGCGGCGGCCTCGGCCTGCTCCTGGGCGATGGCCAGCAGCCGGGCGCGCAGGATGCGCAGCGCCGACTCCTTGTTCTGGAGCTGGCTCTTCTCGTTCTGGCAGGAGACCACGGTGCCCGTCGGCAGGTGGGTGATCCGGACCGCGGAGTCGGTGGTGTTGACGCTCTGGCCGCCGGGGCCGCTGGAGCGGTAGACGTCGATGCGCAGCTCGTTGGGGTCGATCTGGACCTCGACGTCCTCGGCCTCGGGGTAGATGAGCACGCCCGCGGCGCTGGTGTGGATGCGGCCCTGCGACTCGGTTACGGGCACCCGCTGCACACGGTGTACGCCGCCCTCGAACTTGAGCCTGGACCACACGCCCTCGTCGCCCTTGGCCTTGATCGCGACCGTGACGTCCTTGTAGCCGCCCAGGTCGGAGTGCTGGGTGTCGATGATCTCGGTCTTCCAGCCGAGCCGCTCCGCGTAACGCAGATACATCCGGAGCAGGTCGCCGGCGAACAGCGCGGACTCCTCGCCGCCCTCGCCCGCCTTGATCTCCATGATGATGTCTTTGTCATCGTTGGGGTCACGCGGGATGAGCAGGTGTTTGAGCCGCTCTTCGAGGCGCGGGATGCGCTCCTCGATCTCGGCCGCCTCCGCGGCGAAGCCCTCGTCCTCACCCGCCAGCTCCTTGGCCGCGACCAGGTCCTCGCGGGCCGACGCCAGCTCACGGTAGGTGCCCACGATCGGGGTCAGCTGCCGGTAACGCCTGCCGAGAGTGCGGGCCTTGTTCTGGTCGGCGTGCACGGCGGGATCGGCGAGCTGCAGCTCCAGCTCGGAATACTCCTTGAGCAACTCGTCGAGATTCACCGTGCGTCCTTCGTCTGGGGTGTAACGGTCTCTTCACCAAGAACGCCGACCCGGCGCACGTGAGTGCGTCCGGGTCGGCGTCGGTGAAGCTAGTTGCCCGAGGACTTCTTGCCGAAGCGCTTCTCGAAGCGCGCGACCCGGCCGCCGGTGTCGAGGATCTTCTGCTTGCCCGTGTAGAACGGGTGGCAGGCCGAGCACACGTCGGCGTGGATGACGCCGTTCTTGGCGGTGCTGCGGGTGGTGAACGTGCTGCCACAGGTGCAGGAGACCTGGGTCACGTTGTAGGCGGGGTGGATGTCGGGCTTCATTGCTGTCCTTTCGAGGTGCGGTCGCCGGGTCGCCAGAAGTCGCGATCAAACGCGGGCGGGAGCCGGAACCGCTGCGGGTCAGCTACCAGTGTGCCAGATGCTGTAACCGTCCCAGGCCACCGGGCATTCCCGGAACCTTATAGCGGACTCACTGTCGTCACATTAGGCTCCCGCGCACAAACCATTACTTTTATCCCATAAGGACTGCGATCAGATGAAGAAGGGGCTGCGGTCGCTACTCGCGACCGCTACGGGGGCCGCGCTTCTCCTCGGATGCGTGAACCTCTCGGCCGCGCAGGCGGCCAGTGCTGGAAGCGACTTCAACGGGGCTGCCACGTCGGACGCGTTCATCCCGGTCGACCGGGACATCGAAGTCAGCGTCACTCTCAGGCTGAAGGACCCGGCGACCGTCACGGCGGCCGTCACCGGCAGCGTCACTCCGCCCGGCAAGTCGGCACGGGACGTGTCCTTCGACTTCCGGCCGTCTCCGGCGAGCAAGGCCACGGAGACGACGATCACCGGCAGGTTCGGCATCGGCAAGGACGACCCCGCCGGTGACTGGAAGCTGAACGTCAGTGTCCCGCGCGACTCGGGCACGGGGAACAACGCCTTCGTCCTCAATGTCTCCGGCAAGCAGGGCATCACCAGCGGCGGCGTCACGCCCAACCCGGTGCGCCTGGTCAAGGGCAAGGACGTCAAGGTCTCGGTGAAGGCTTCGGTGACCGATGCGGGGTCGGTCTCCGCCAAGCTCATCAGCGAGGAGTCCAACGAGTCCTACGACCTGGGCGACCTGGAGCGCGGCTCCGACGGCTATTACCGCGGCAGCACCTTCTTCAGCGACGACACGCCTCCGGGCGACTGGACGCTGGAGGTGTACGCCAACCGCGGCGGCCAGTCGCTCAAGGGCATCAGCTCCTTCACCGTCGTCGCCCCGGTGGGCGGCGCCTCGAAGAAGGCCAAGGTCAGAATCACGATCAAGGCCCCGGCCAAAGTACGGAAGGGCGCCTCCGTCACGGTCTCCGGCAAGGTCTATCGCGGCTCCAAGGGGTTTCCGAAGAAGAACCTGGAGGTCTACTTCAAGACCAAGGGCACCAAGACGTACAAGCTCCTGCGCTTCGTGAAGACGAACTCGACCGGCAAGTACGCCAGGTCCTTCACCATGAAGAACGACGGCTACTTCCGCGTCAAGGCGCCCGGCACGAGCAAGACCCGCAGCGCGCTGTCGCCACAGGAGTTCGTGGACGTCAGATAGTCGACGCCCCGGATGTCCGCCGTGGACGTCAGGTAGTCGACATCGCAGATGTCCGCCGTGGACGTCAGGTAGTCGACATCGCAGATGTACGTGGATGTCAGATGCTCGACGTCCCAGGCATGCATCCCTGGGACGTCAGGTAATGAACGTCACAGATTTTCGTGGGCGTCAGGTGGTCAACGGCCCAGATAGGTGAGTACGGCGAGCACTCGCCGATGGTCCTCGGGCGCCGGCCCGAGGGCCAGTTTGGCGAAGATCCCAGAGATGTGCTTCTCCACGGCCCCTTCGGTGACCACCAGCCGGGCGGCGATGGCCGTGTTGGAGCGGCCCTCGGCCATCAGCGCCAGCACCTCGCGCTCGCGCCGGGAGAGCGTGTCGAGCGGGGCGCCACGCCGCTGCCTGCTGAGGAGCTGCATCACCACCTCGGGGTCGATGACCGTGCCGCCCGCCGCCACCTGCCGCACGGCCTCCAGGAACTCGGCCACGTCCGCCACCCGCTCCTTCAGCAGATAGCCGACCGCCGGGCCGATGAGCTCGCCCGCGTAGCGTTCCTCGACGTATTGCGACAGCACCAGGATCGGGAAGTCCGGCCTGGCCGCCCGTACCTTCAACGCGGCGCGCAGGCCCTCGTCGGTGTGGCTCGGCGGCATCCGGACGTCGACGATCGCCAGGTCGGGCGCATGCTCCTTGACCGCGGTGATCAGGGACGGCCCATCGGAGACCGCCGCGACGGTCTCGATGCCTCCGTCGGCGAGCAGCCGGGCCAGCCCCTCGCGGAGCAGTACGGAATCCTCGGCGATGACCACGCGCATGTGCAATGCCTACCACTCGCAGGGCAACTCCGCGCGCACGAGGGTGGGACCACCGACGGGGCTGTGCAGGATGAGCATCCCGTCAATGGTGGCCGCCCGGTCGGCTAACCCCGACAGGCCGCCGCCCGCGCTGACCAGGGCGCCGCCGATGCCGTTGTCCCACACATCGACGAGCACCTGCCGGTTTTCCCTGGTCACCCGCACGGACGCCTCGGTGGCGGCCGAGTGTTTGGCCATGTTGGCCAGGGCCTCGGCCACGATGAAGTAGGCGATGCTCTCCACGGCCGGGGGCGGCCGCTCGTCGGTCGTGCCGAGCTCGACCACCACGTCCACGTGCACCGGCGCCCGCGCGGCCAGCCCGGACAGCGCCGCGTCGAGCCCCCGGTCGCTCAGGATGGCCGGATGGATGCCCCTGGCCAGGTCGCGTAGCTCGGCGATCGCGGCCTTCGTGCCGCTGTGCGCCTGGGCGATCAGCAGCCTGGCCTCTTCGGGGGCGTGGTCGAGCTTTGCCTGCGCCCGTCCGAGGTCCACCGCGACGGACAGCAGCCGCTGCTGGGCGCCGTCGTGCAGGTCGCGTTCGATCCTGCGGCGCTCGGCCTCGGCCGCGTCGATGCCCCTGGCTCTGCTGGCCCGCAGCCGCTCCTCCTCGCTCCCGCTGAGCAGCACCACGGCCAGCGTGCCGTGCAGCCAGGCCATCCCGCGTACGGCGTAGGCGGTCACGGCCAGCATGCAGAAGCCCAGGATCGTGCTGAGCACCGCCCCCGGCCAGCTGTCGATGGCCAGGACGTCGTTGAACAGCAGCGCCTCACCCTGCGCGTGACAGAAGGGCGCGATGATCAGCGTGATGGTCCCTACCCAGGACAGAGCGGACACCACGAACTCCACCAGGCTCAGCGGGAACAGCAGCAGGAGATAACCGAGGTCCTTCCAGGTGGCCGGATCCTTGAACAACCACCCCACATGGGCGCCGATCCCCCGCTCGGGCCGGGTGCGGTAAGGGTCGGCGATCCGTACGCCCAGCGCGGCCCACAGCACCCGGCGCTCCAGCATCGCCGCTCCGCGCCACGTGAACATGGTCAGCAGCACCAGCGGAATGCCCACCCACAGGACCACCAGCGCGACGGAGAACGGCACCGCCACGGCCAGCACGGCGAACCAGCCGACCCCGAAGGCCAGACTGACCAGCATGTAGGGCACGGCCCGCCACGTGGCCGGATCCACCACAACGCCAATGGGCCCCCGGGGCCCCAACGGCACGCGCTCCCTCAACGGCACAGCAACCATGCCATCAAGGGTGCCCGTCCAACCGGCCGCAGAGAATGTGGCGGACTTCCGTCCTCAGGTGGGGTTAACCCCAGTGACCGGTCTCATCGCCTCGTCACAACGGCTCGCCGGCGGCCCCAGCGCCGTCCCCCTGGTGCAGCAACCACAAGGATTCCCCGGTGGTCCGTCACACGACCGCCTAGATCCCTGTGACGGTCCGTAAGTGGCTGGGGTCCTTTGCAGGGATACCCCTCTGGGGGGAGAAAGAAGACGGTCCGTCGTGGCTGGGGTCCCTAACGAGAGATACCCCCTCCGGGGGAGGGGAAGAACGGCCCGTCGTGGCAGACGACCCTACAGAGACACCCCTCCGGCCGAGCGGAAGCCCGTCGTGGCATGCCGCCCCCGTGGGATCAGTGGCCGCGTCCCCAGAGGCCCTTGACCCCATGTGGGGCCCGTGGCGCATGCCGTACAAGACAAAAACATGCCGTACAAGAGAAAAAAGGGGGCGGCAGAGAAGAAACTCTGCCGCCCCCTCAAACCAGCGTCAGTCGCGGTCGTTGCTCACCGTGGTCTTCTGGACCTGCAGGAGGAACTCGGCGTTGGACTTGGTCTCCTTCATCTTCTCCAGGAGCAGCTCCAGCGCCTGCTGCATGTCGAGCGCGTGGAGCACCCGGCGCAGCTTCCAGACGATCTGGAGTTCGTCCTTGGCCATGAGGATCTCTTCCTTACGGGTGCTGGACGCGTCGACGTCCACCGCGGGGAAGATGCGCTTGTCGGCCAGGGAGCGGCTGAGCTTGAGCTCCATGTTGCCGGTGCCCTTGAACTCCTCGAAGATGACCTCGTCCATCTTGGACCCGGTCTCGACCAGGGCCGTGGCGAGGATCGTCAGCGAGCCGCCGTTCTCGATGTTGCGGGCGGCGCCGAAGAAGCGCTTGGGCGGGTAGAGCGCGGTCGAGTCGACACCACCCGACAGGATGCGCCCGCTCGCGGGAGCCGCGAGGTTGTAGGCGCGCCCGAGACGGGTGATCGAGTCGAGCAGGACGACCACGTCGTGGCCCAGCTCCACCAGGCGCTTGGCCCGCTCGATGGCGAGCTCGGCGACCGTGGTGTGGTCCTCGGCGGGACGGTCGAAGGTCGAGTGGATGACCTCGCCCTTGACCGACCGCTGCATGTCGGTGACCTCTTCAGGCCGCTCGTCCACCAGCACGACCATCAGGTGGCACTCGGTGTTGTTGCGGGTGATCGCGTTGGCGATCGCCTGGAGGACCATCGTCTTACCGGCCTTGGGCGGCGAGACGATGAGGCCACGCTGGCCCTTGCCGATCGGCGAGACGAGGTCGATGATCCGCGTGGTGAGGATGTTCGGCTCGGTCTCGAGGCGCAGGCGGTCCTGCGGGTAGAGCGGCGTGAGCTTGTTGAAGTCGGGCCGGTTGCGGGCCTGCTCCGGGTCCATGCCGTTGACGGTGTCGAGGCGGACCAGGGCGTTGAACTTCTCGCGGCGCTCGCCGTCACGCGGCTGCCGGACGGCGCCGGTGATGACGTCGCCCTTGCGCAGGCCGTTGCGGCGGATCTGGGCGAGCGAGACGTAGACGTCGTTGCTACCGGGCAGGTAGCCGCTCGTCCTGACGAACGCGTAGTTGTCGAGGATGTCGAGGATGCCGGCGATCGGGATGAGTACGTCGTCGTCGCCGATCACGGGCTCGTTGCTCTCGAAGCGCTCACGGCCACGGCCGCGGTTGCGCTCCCTGAACCGGCCCCGCCGGCCACGACCGCCGCGGTCGTCGTCGTCGCCGCCACCGCGCGGGTCGTTGCGCGAGTCGCCCCGCTGATCGTTGCGGGGGTCGCTGCGCTGGTCACCGCGCTGGTCGTTGCCGCCACGCGGGTCACCGCCGCGGCCGCCGTCGGCGACCCGCTCACGCTGGTCCACGCGACCGCCGTCACGGCCACCATCACGACCGTTGTCACGGTTGTCACGGCCATCCCGGCCGTCGCGGACATCACGGCTGTCGCGAACGTCACGACCGTCGCGGCTGTCACGACTGTCACGGACATCGCGGCCGCCCTCACCGCGGTCGTTGCCGGAACGGTCGCTGCCGGAACGGTCGCTGCCGCCACGGTCGCCACGGTCACGGCGCTCGCCTCTGGTGCGCCGCTCACGGCGGCTCTCACCACGGTCGCCACGCGGGTCGAGCTGGGCGTCGGCGGGCTGGGCCTGCTCCACGACCGGCTCGGCCGGGGCGGCGGCGGCCACGGGCTCGGGGGCCGCGGCCACCGGCTCGGGAGCCTGCGCGACGGGCTCTTCAACGGTCTTGGGGCGGGAACGTTCCCGGCGTGCCCTCGTGGGCCGCTCCGCGGCGGGCGCCGCGTCGGCGGCGGCCGGGGCCTCGGCTACGGCAGCGGGCGCGCCTTCTCCGGTGCCGCCACCCTGCTTCTCCTGGATGGCCGCGATGAGCTGGCTCTTCCGCATGCGCCCGGTGCCGCTGATGCCCAGCTCAGCGGCCATTTTCTGCAGCTCGGGCAGCACCTTGGCGGACAGGCCGGTGCCGGAGCGACGCGCGCGCGGCTTAGCCGCGGCGCGGGTGGGGGTGTCGCCGGACGCGGGCTGCGCAGGTGAGCCTGGTGCGTCGGAGAGGAGTTCGGTGGTGTCGCTCAACTAAAGGTCCTTCCCAGGGGTCGGGCGCCGGTTTTGTTCTGCCGGGCGTCCCGGAGGTGCTTGCGATCCGGCGGGACAGACCGGGTCGGGGTGCACGTTGCGATCTTCGGCCGCCGCTGGGGACGACCGCCACTCTTGGGGAGAGGCACGTCCAAGCGGCCACAGGACAGTGACGCGTGGATGACACCCCTCAGATTGCTGTCGCCAGCCAGATGTCGAGGTGATTCGAACGCGCAGACCCCCGTCGTCGCCGCCTCACGTTGGGCCAACCGGGTGTGGGCCAACCGGAGGCAACGGATTCCGGGGAGACAGCCGCGCTGCACACGCCTCGCGACGTGCAGCATGATGCAGCGATGTGTGGCTGACAAGCACGCACCCAACAAGGGGGCATCTGGTGCGGCTATCAGCCTAACATCACCAGCGCACACGGCTATTCCCTGAAGGTCTAAAGAGGCATCAGCGTGTCTCGGGGAACTGAACGTTCGCACCAACTGGGTCGACGTCCATAAGCTGGATGTGCCAGTCATTACCCACTTCTGGCGCGATCAAATCCTGCGAATCCGGTGTCGAAAACGCAAGAACTGTGGGACCTGCTCCCGAAACGACCGCAGGCACGCCCACTGCACGGAGACGTTCTACCAGATCCGCACTGGCCCGCATCGCAGGCGCACGGTATTTCTGGTGAAGTCGGTCTTCGGTGGCGGCGAGCAGCAGCCCGCGCTCCGGCCGCTGAGTCAGCGCCGCGATCAGCAGCGCAGCCCTGCCGGCGTTGAAAGAGGCGTCCTTGTGGGGCACGTCCTTCGGCAACAACCCCCGTGCGGTCTCCGTGGCCAGGCGCGTCGCCGGAACGAACACGACTGGCTGGATGCGCACATCCGGGAGCAGTTTCACCATACGCGGTGATCCGGAGTGGTCGGTCCACGCAATCGTCAAGCCTCCGGCCAGGCATGGCGCGACATTGTCCGGATGCCCTTCCATCTCGGTGGCCAGCGCGAACACCTCGTCGTCGGAAAGGCCGTATCCATCGGAGAATCCGGCCGCGCGCGGCCCTCCGTCACCGGCTTCCGTACGCGATTCGGCGGGCCGCGCCAGCGCGCGGGCGGCCAGAATGCCCGCGCAGATCGCGGCCGAGGACGAGCCCAGGCCGCGGGCGTGCGGGATGCGGTTGAGGCAGTGCAGCCGGATGCCGTCGGGCTGGGCGGCCCCCATGCGGTCGAACGTCCTGCGCATGGCCTTGATGACCAGGTGTCCTTCGCCGAGGTCGAGCTCGCCTTCGCCCTGTCCTTCGACGGTGACGTGGACGCCCCGCTCGCCGGTCAGCGTGGCCCGGACCTCGTCGTACAGGCCCAAGGCCAGGCCCAGGGTGTCGAAGCCGGGGCCCAGGTTCGCGGACGTGGCAGGCACACGGATGTCAACGGTGCTCATTCGCCTGATCTTTCCCCCGCCGCCTTCAGTGGTGACGGGCCTGTTTTCCGTACGGCAAAGCATCCGTACGGCGAAGCAGGGCTCTCGTACGGAGCAGCGGACGCGTTCTTAGCCCAGGTTGAGGGCGGCCGCGGCGGCGTGGACGTCGATGGGGATGGTGACCGGGGCCGGCGCGCCGGCGATCGCCCAGTCCGGGTCCTTGAGGCCGTTGCCCGTGACTGTGCAGACGATGCGCTGTCCGGGCGCGATGAGCCCGTGCGCGTGCGCCTGA
The DNA here is from genome assembly GCF_040648335.1 of Nonomuraea sp. NPDC049158. NCBI lineage: Bacteria > Bacillati > Actinomycetota > Actinomycetes > Streptosporangiales > Streptosporangiaceae > Nonomuraea > Nonomuraea sp. NPDC049158. The sequence goes on along the minus strand of NZ_JBEZDM010000001.1, from coordinate 659,840 downwards.
AGGAGACCGGCGACGCTGGCCGCCGAGGCGAGCTCGACGAAGACGCCCTCCTCCTGGGCCAGCAGTTTGTACGCGGCCGCGATCTGCCGGTCCGTGACCGACTCGATGGCGCCACCGGACTCGTCGCGCGCCGCCGTGGCGAGTTGCCAGGAGGCGGGGTTGCCGATGCGGATGGCGGTGGCGATCGTGTGCGGATGGGCGACGGGCGCGCCGTCGACGATGGGTGCCGCGCCGCTGGCCTGGAAGCCGAACATGCGCGGCGCCTTGGTGGAGATCCCGTCGGCGGCGTATTCGCGGTAGCCCATCCAGTAGGCCGAGATGTTGCCCGCGTTGCCCACCGGGATGCAGTGGATGTCGGGCGCGTCGCCGAGCGTGTCGACGATCTCGAACGCGGCCGTCTTCTGGCCCTGCAGCCGGAACGGGTTGACCGAGTTGACCAGCGCGATCGGATAGCTGGACGACAGCTTGCGGGTCATCTCCAGGCAGTCGTCGAACGAGCCCTCGACCTGGAGCAGCGTGGCCCCGTGGACGAGCGCCTGGGCCAGCTTGCCCATCGCGATCTTGCCGCGCGGCACCAGCACGGCGCAGGTGAGCCCGGCGCGTACGGCGTAGGCGGCGGCCGAGGCCGAGGTATTGCCGGTGGAGGCGCAGATGACCGCCTTGGCACCCTCTTCGACGGCCTTGCTGATGGCCATGGTCATGCCACGGTCCTTGAAGCTGCCCGTCGGGTTGGCGCCCTCCACCTTGAGGTAGACGTCACACCCGGTCAGCGCGGAGACGCGGTGCGCCGGCACCAGCGGCGTGCCGCCCTCCAGCAGCGTGATGACGGGCGTCTTCGTGGTGACCGGAAGGCGCTCTCGGTACTCCTCGATGAGGCCACGCCACGACCTGCTCATATTGACTCCCTACCTGCGGTCTTGGGCACCGAGTGTACGGGGTCCCGGCGGTGTTCACGGAGTCGAGTCCCGGGCCGCCGAGCAGTGGCTGCAACAACCCATAATTCAGGAAATTCTCAGCATCTCCCGGTAAGGTCCCCGGCAGGGGGGTCACCACCATGAACGCGCGTCCTGCCATGACGCAGAACGACTATTCTCCGCTGTCGCCGCCAGAGCTCGGCACCTGGTCACCGGCCCTGTCCGTGAGCGTGGTGATACCCGCGCACGGCGGGCCCCATCTGGAGCTGACGCTGGCCGCGCTGGCCGCTCAGACGTACCCGGACCACCTCATGGAGGTCCTGGTCGTGGACGACGGCAGCGAGCCGCCGATCCAGTTGCCGGAGCTCCGGCCGGTCAACACCCGGGTCGTCCCGGTGACGACCGGCTGGGGCATCTCGAACGCCGTCAACACCGGCGCCAAGGCCGCCGACGGCGAGATCATCCAGCGCCTCGACGCCGACATGGTGGCCTGCCGCGAGCACATCGAGGCCCTGGCCCGCTGGCACCACGTGACCGACTATCTGGTCACGATCGGGATGAAGCGCTTCATCGAGGTGCCGGACCTCACCGCCGAGCAGGTCTTCCGGGCGGGACACCTGGGAGACGTGTTCGACCTGGCGTCGGGCGTGTCGAGCTCCACCGAGGCGACGATCGCCAAGACCGACGGGCTTCGCAAGAGCCGCAATCCCTACCACGTGTGCACGGGACCGACCTTCGCCCTTCCCCGGGAGGTCTTCCACGCCGTGGGCGGTCTCGACCCGAACGTCGTGCGCGGTGAGGACACCGAGTTCGCCTACCGGCTGGCCATGCACGGTGTGGTGTTCATCCCGGACATGGAAGCGCAGGCCGTGCATCTCGGGCTGCCCGCTCAGCACCGTGACAGGGATCGCGCCGTGCGGGCCGTCGAGCCGTACCTGGCGCACCGGGTTCCGCTCCGCCGCGACCTGCGCAAGGACCAGGGCCGCCGCTGGCTCGTCCCGTACGTCGAGATCGTCCTGGACGTCACGGACACCTCGGAAGCGGTGGTGCGGCAGGCGGTGGCGGCGGCGCTCGACGGCAAGCTGCAGGACGTCGTGGTGACGCTGGTGGGACCGTGGGCGCGACTGCACGACGGGCGGCGGGCCGTGCTCAGCGACCCGCTCTTCGAGATGCGGCTGATGCGCGACCTGTTCGCCCACGACGACCGGATCCGGCTGATCGACGAGGCGGCCCCGACGCCGGCGCCCGCGCCGTTCCGCTACCGGGGGCCGGTCGACGTGCCGCTGCACAAGGCGACGCTGGAGCGGATGATCGAGACGGTGCAGAAGGACCTGACGGGCGTGCTCGTCGTGGACCTGCCCGACGGCCGCGCGGCCCGCCTCGAACGCACCTCCGCCCTGGGCCGCGCCCTGCTGCTCGCCGCGCCGGGCGACGATCTCGACGAGATCATCCAGACCACGCACGGCGTACGGCACGAGGACCCGGACCGCTATTGGCCCCCGGCCCCGCAGCCGAAACCCCCGGCCGAGAAGGCCCCAAGCGAGAAGAGCACGGCCCCGAAGGCGGCGCCCCAGAAGCCCGCCGCGCCGCTACCGCCGATCGTCACGGTTCCCGCCACCGAGGAACGGACCCTCCTGGGCCGCCTCAAGTCCGTGATCCGGCCCAGCTGACCACGCGGCCTCAGGGCGCGCTCGAACCGGTTGAGCACCGCGGCGTCCGCCCGGGACGCTAGCCGCGCAGCCTCTTGCCCAGGGCGCGCTTGACCGTGGTGGCCAGCAGGACGCGCATGCTCTGCTGGGCGCGGTTGGCGGCGGCCAGCTGACGGCGCAGCGTGCTGACGTCGCGCCGCAGCTCCACCGCGCTCTTGCGCCAGCGCCCCGCCTCGTCGCGCCACTTGGTCACCTGCGCGCGCAGCCGTTCGGCCTCCTTGGCCAGCCGCGCCGCGTCGGCCTCCGCCTTGAGCCTGGCCCGGTAGGCGCTGCGGCGGCCGAGCAGCTCGGCCGCCTCCTCGGCGAACCCGTACGTCTCGCCCTCCACCCACGCGACGCCCGCCACGTCGTCCACCGCGTCGTCGAGCTCCTCGCCGGGGCGTACGACGATCCGCGCCCGGGCGAAGGAGGAGGCGCGCTCCAGCCGGGCGGCCACGACGCCGTCCTTCGACTCGTGGAGCAGCACGTTCACCAGCCCCAGCCCTTCGCCGCGGGCCAGGTCGAGCAGCCTGGCCAGGCTGTCCTCCCCCGGCACCCAGCCGGCGGGCAGCCGCAGCACGTACGGCACGCCAGGGTCGACCTCGCCGGAGACCGCGAGCCGTACCCGGCCCTCGTGCAGGTAATGGCCGTGGACCAGCACCAGGTCGAGGTCGGGGTCCTTCAGCGGGGCCCGGCGCTCGCGCTCAAGGGAGTCCCAGGGACCGACCACGACGATGGACAGGTCCAGCATGGTGCCCGCCAGCAGGGCGTCGACCGTGGCGCGGACCTGCTCGTAGCCGGCGGTGCCGTCGACGACGACCGCGACGTACGGGACCTTCCACTGGCGGGAGGGGTGCGAGCGGAGCCACCGGTAGGCGGGGATGCGGTCGGCGACGAACGCGTAGCTCACACGGTCGATGGGCCGCTGGTCGCGCATGCGCATGGTCGGCCCGAGATGGTAGGCGCGGGCCCTGGGTTCCGGTACGAACACCGCCCCGGCCTGGTAGAGCCGGTAGCCCATCTCCGTGTCCTGACCGAGGATCAGCTCGTCGTCCATCGTCCCCGCGACGGCGATCAACTGGGCGTTGACCGAGGTCGCGCCGCCGACGTGCAGGCTGAAGGGGCGCTGGGTGTTGTCGGTGAGGCCGTTCGTCCGCTCGATGAGGTCGACGATCCAGGCGTGCGGCTCGGCGGGCTCGAACGCCTTCTCCAGGTCGTCGGGCAGTTCGGCGGGCAGCGGCGCGTCGGTGAACCTGATGTAGCTGGTCACGGCCAGGTAGGGCGCGGCGTGGTGCCAGCGCATGTGCGCCTCGATCGAGCCGGGAGTGAGCACGACGTCGGAGTCGAGCCAGTGGATCACGTCGCCGGTGGCCTCGGCGAGCCCGGCGTTGCGCGCGCCGGCCCGGCCCGGGTCGTGGCAGACGATCAGCCGGGTGCCTTCGGGGCGTTCGGCCGGCAGCCGCAGGGGCGGGGAGCTGCCGTTGTCGACGACGATGACCTCGATCAGCCCGGCGGGGTAGGTCTGGCGCGCGAGTCCGGCCAGCGCCAGGTCGAGTTTGTCCTGGCCGCCGTACGCGGGCACGACCACGCTGACCCGCAGCGTCGGCGTGTAGGTCTCCGGCGGTTCGAGCATCCGGTAGTCATTGCCGCGAACCCTCATGCCGCTTCCAGGAGCAGGCTCGGCGCTCATGCCGCTTCCAGCAGCAGGCTCGGGCGGAAGCCGCGCCACTGGTTCGTGGCGACCTTCAGGAAGTGGGCGAGCGGGAGTTGCCAGGTGTGCTGGTCGCTCAGCGTGCGCCGGAGCACGTAGCCGAGGCCGTGGGTGCGGTAGATGCTCGCCCCCGCCGCCTGGGCGGCCTTGAGGAAGTCCCGGTCCACCGCCCGCGGCTGAGCCGGAAATCCGCCTAAGTCCTGAAATATCGTTCTTGAGGCGAGAATCGTGCCACCCGCGACATGATCGCTGGAGACCTCGCTCGGATAAGCGGCTCCGCTGGCGAACGTGGTGCGCCTGATCGTGGCGTGCAACGGCTCCAGGTAAAAGAATTCGGCCGTCGTGCCCACGATGTCGGCCCCCGAATAGGACGCCGCCATGATCAGGTCGGCGAGGTGGTCGGGGCCGTACCAGTCGTCGTCGTCCCACTTGGCCACGTAATCGCCGGCCGCCAGGGCCGCGGCCTCGTTCAGCACCTCGCCGAAGGACGTCGTGGCCGGAGCCTCGACCCAGCTCACGGACAGGGGGCAGCTCTCGACCGCCCGCCGTACCTGCTCGAAGGGGACACCGTGCAGGCCCAGCAGCACCTCTATGTCGGTGTCGCGCTGCCGGGCCATCTGCGCGAGCGCCCCGGCGACCAGCGCCGGGCGCCTGGTGGACATGACCACGCTGATCCGCGGCGTACGCGAGGGCGGCAGCCGGTGGGTCAGGCGGCGCAGCCGGACGCTGTGCTCCTCGCGGCGTAAGTCGGCCAGTGACCTGGGGCCGGTCCCGGTGTGGGCGAGCCAGTCGCGGTCGGTGAGCAGCGCCGCCAGCTCCGGGGGGACCCACGCGGGGGCGTCGTCGGCGGTCAGCGGTACGCCCGCCGCCGCCAGCCGGACCAGCCCGGCGAGTGGCACCTCACGATCGGGCCACTCGATCTCCAGGCCGCGCAGCGGACGCAGTGACGGCACATCGGGCTCATGACCGTCGACGGCCCACCCGGTGAAGGCCCCGGGCAACTCGGCGGGGCGACCCTCACTCCAGTGCAGGCGGGCAAGCCCCTTCTCCGGCGTACGCGCGAAGCCGCAGGGGGTGACGGACATGGTGCTCCTCGACCGACGGGGACTCAGTCCGCGCCTACCTTACGCCGGTCTGACACCATCTGAGATGTTGAGTTCACCTTAGGGGTTGATGGCCGTGCGGACGGCGATGTGAGCTGAACTACCAGGATCCTCCCAGTTTTTGTCCAGGAAGCTATGGCACGGTAGTGGCGAATGTTTATTAAGGTGTCAATATCCCATTGCCGCCAGATACGACATGACTACGAAAGGTATGCGCGGATGTTCTCGCCCCGCCGACTGGCAGCGACCGCCGCAATCCTCGGAGTTCTGGCCGTCGCCGTGCTCGTGCTGCTCGTCCTCACCGATCTGCTCACGCTCGGCGCCGCCGCCGCCTCGGGGGCGTTCGCCGTCACGCTGGCCGGGCTCGCCGTGCTCGTGCTGACCGTACGACGCCTCGACGGCAAGGCCCAGCGCATCGACCTGCGAGCCAAGAAGCACGAGGCCGAGCTGGCCAAGACCGCCACCGCGCTCAAGCGCATCGAGGGGCGGCTGGACCGCCTGACCGAGGCCATCGAGCAGTCGGCGACGCGGCGCGAGGAGGACCTCGGCGCGATCCTGGCCTCGCTGGGCGAGGACCGGGTCAACGCCATGACGCGGGCGCGAGAGGTGGAGGAGCTGCGCGAGGAGGTCCGCGCGCTGGCCAAGGACCCGGTATGACGCGGATCAGGCACAACGACTGGGGAACGCTGGAGCCGCCGGCCATCGGCGCCTGGCGGCCCGCGCTGACCGTCTCCGTGGTGATCCCCGCCTACAACTGCGCGCCGGCACTCGCCCGGACCGTGGCCGCGCTGGCGGAGCAGACCTATCCCGCCAGGCTGGTCGAGGTCGTCGTCGCCGACGACGGCAGCCAGCCGCCCATCGACCTGCCCGGCGTCCGGGTCGTCCGGGTGAGCGAGGGCTGGGGACGCGGCGCGGCCAGGGAGACCGGCCGGCTCGCCGCCACCGGCGACGTGATCCACTGGCTCGACGCGGACATGGTCCTGGCCCCGGACCACCTGGAAGCGCACATGCGCTGGCACCACCTCATCGACCACGCCGTCGTGATCGGCGACACCCGGTTCGTGGCGGCTTTGGGCGAGGAGGGCACCCGGACCGAGTACACCCGCGCGACCCTGGAGTCCACCAGGATGCTCAAGGGCGCGGGTTCGAGCGCGTACCTGCTGCACACCGGCGCCTCCTCCTCGGTCCGCGCCGACCTGCTGCGCGAGGCGGGCGGCGTCGACCAGACCCTGAACATGGCCGAGGACACCGAACTGGGCTACCGGCTGGCCCAGGCCGGAGCGGTGTTCATCCCCGACGAGCAGGCGCGTGCCTGGCACGTCGGGCAGTCGACCGTGATGCGCCGCGAGAAGGACGTACACCGGCACAACTGGTCGTTCCTCGGCGATCTGATCCCCGATCTGCGCTGGCTGCGCGGCCATCCGCGACGCCGCTGGCTCGTGCCGTACGTCCAGGTCGTCATGGCGGCGACCGGCTACGAGGAGACGCGCGCCGGAGTCGACTCCGCGCTGGCGGGCACGATCACCGACACGGCCGTGGCGATCGTCGGCCCCTGGGACAAACTGACGGACGAGCGCCGCGACAGCCTCGACGACCCGCTGCTCGACCTGCGCCTCATCCACAACCTCTACCGGAACGAGCCGCGCGTCACGTTCGTGCCGGCCGCCCCCGACTCGGCCGCCCCCGCCCCCTTCCTGCTCACGCTCCCGTCCGGCTGGGTGCTGGGCGCCGACACGCTGTCCCGGCTCGTACGGCTGGCGGAACAGGACACGCTGGGACTCGTCTGCGCCGCGCTCGCCGAGGCCGAGACCGGGGTCGTGACCGCCAGGCTGGAGCGCACCGCGGCCTTCTCCCGCGCGGCCCTGTTCCACGGGGGGACCGACGACCTGGTGGATGAGATGTTCGGGTCGATCTGGGTGAGCGGGGACGAGTACGGCTTCACCACGGAGGACCAGGCCGAGCCGCTGGCCGGAGACCCCGCCAAGTGGCGGGCGCTGGCCGGCAAGCGGCAGAACGAGGTGAAGGAGCTGCGGGCGGAGATCGACCGGCTGTCGGCCGAGGTGGACCGCCTCTCGGCCGATCCCGCCCCCGACCCCGCCGCCACCGGACCGCTGACCTCGCTCATCAGGCATCTGCGGAGCGCCGGATGATCCGCGAGCTGCTGGCCGAGATGCCCAAGGCGCGCATCTTCCTGGCCGGGGTCGAGCACGAGGTCACCGCCGTGGACCTGGACCGGGACCTGCTGGAGCCGTCGGCGGACACGGAACGGGTGCACGAGGTGCTCATACTCGCCCGTACCCCCGCCGACCTGCGCCGGGCCGCCACGCTGCACAAGCTGCTGCCGGAGGCCCGGCGGGTGGTCGTGGCCGTGCTCGACACGCCCGCCTCCCATCCGGCCCCCGTGCCCACTCCGACGCCCGCGCACCGCTGGCGCTCGCTCACGGATCTGCGGGTCTACCAGCCGAAGGACCGGGTGTGGGTGGTGGACGCGCGATTCTCGGCGCCCACGCCCGCCGGCCGTACGGTGACCGCGACGGCTCGGGCGTTCGCCGGGCACCGGCTCGACGTCATCACGGCGCCCGCGGCGGCGATCGCGGGCGTCGGCGCGGCGGCCTGGCGTCCCGGGGACCCGAACGCGACGCCCGCCGAGGTGACCGGGCCGGTGCCGGAACGGGTCGGCGCCCCGGGCAGCGACGTCGTGCTCCGCACAGTCGACGCTTCCGGAACAGTTTCTGGAATGGCTTCCGGATCAGCCTCCAGATCCGAAGAGGGCGCGGACGACACGGTCGTGGCCGGCTGGTCCGGGTCGCAGACGCCGATCGAGCGGCCGACCGCGCGGTCCGCGAGCTGGGAGCGGCTCGGCCGTCCCGGCGGCGCCGGGCTGTCCCTGGCCGACCCCGACGTGCTCGGTCAGCCGTCCATGATCCCGCCGGTCGACGAGCGGCTGGTGAACCCGCAGGGCTTCGTCACCACGCCGTCACGCGGCCTGGCGTCCCTGGTGGAGCGCGACGGCCGCTGGTCGGTCGTGCTCGACGGGAAGGTGGTGACGGCGTTCGCCGAGTCGGGCGGCGTCACGGACGCCGACGTGGGCCGGCTCAGGCAGCTGCGCGGCGTACGGATCGACTGGCACCACGCCCACAGCGGCCCCCTCGCCGCCGTCCGCGTGCTCACCGGCCTGGCCGCGGCCGGCGTGCCGCTGGTCGCGGACACGGTGCCGCGCTGGGCGGGCGCACTCGGCGACGAGCTCGCCCGGCTGCTGATGTCCGATCCCGACCTCACCGACGAGCTCCGCCGCGAGGAGCACAGCATCCGGCTACGCCGCGAGGCGCTGCGTACCCACGGCGTCGCGGCCCGCTGGGAGCAGCTCGGCGCCCCCGCCCCCGCTCCCCCACTGACCTCGGTACTGCTGGCCACCCGGCGCACCGACATGGTCGGGTTCGCGCTCGACCAGGTGGCCCGGCAGCGCGACGCCCAGCTCGAAGTGATCCTCGCCCTGCACGGCGTACCCCAGGGCCATCCGGACGTGGCCACGGCCATCGCCGCCTTCGACGGCCCGCTGACCGTCCTGGAGGCCGGCCACCAGGCGGTGTTCGGCCAGGTGCTCAACGACGCGGCGGCGCGGGCCTCGGGCTCGTTCCTGCTGAAGATGGACGACGACGACTGGTACGGCCCCGACTTCCTGGCCGACCTGCTGCTCGCGCACTCCTACTCGGGGGCCCAGGTGGTGGGCACCGTGCCGGAGTTCGTCTACCTGTCGTCGATCGACGTCACCGTGCACCGCAGGCAGATCACCGAGCAGATCACCAGCTTCGTCGCGGGTGGCACGATCCTGGTGGAGCGCTCGGCGTTCCAGGCGGTGGGCGGTTTCCGGCCGCTGCGCCGCTCGGTCGACACCCAGTTCCAGGAGGCGCTGCAGGCGGCGGGCGGGCAGATCTACCGTACGCACGGGCTCGGCTACATCCTGCGCCGCGGCCCCGCCGCCAACCACACCTGGCAGGAGCCGATCGGCACGTTCCTGCAGCGCAACAGGAACCAGTGGCGCGGCTTCCACCCCAGCCTTCTCATGGAACTACCGTGACTCCTCGCATCCGGCGCAACGACTACGGGGTGCTCACTCCGCCCCTCCTCGGCCGGTGGACACCCGAGCTGACCGTCACCGTCGTCATCCCGGCCCACGACCGCCAGGAGACCCTCGACCTCACCCTGGCCGCGCTGTCGGCGCAGAGCTATCCGGCCGAGCTCATGGACGTCATCGTCGTGGACGACGGCAGCGCGGTGCCGGTTCGCCTGCCCGACCTCGTCCCGGCGCGTACCCGCCTCATCACCAGCTCGCCCGGCGGCTGGGGCCGGGCCTGGGCCGTCCAGACCGGCGTCGACGCCGCCACCGGCGAGATCGTCTTCGTGCTGGACGCCGACATGGTGCCCCATCGCCACCACGTCGAGGCCCAGCTCCGCTGGCACCACCTGGCCTCGTACCTGGTCGTACTGGGCTGGATCGACTTCACCGCCGGCGACGTGCTGCCCACCCCCGGCGAGGTACGCCAGGCGCTGGAGGACGGGCACGAGGACAAGCTGTTCCCCCTCTCCCCGCACCGCCACGACTGGGCCGAGAAGATCATCCTCGACCACGACGGCCTGCGCACCGCCCCGAACTCCCTGGCCACCCGCATCCACGTCGGCGCCACCGCCTCCTACCCCGCCGCGCTGCTGCGCTCGATCGGCGGCCTGGACACCTCTCTGGTGCTGGCGGAGGACACGGAGCTCGGCTACCGGCTCACGCAGGCGGGGGCCGTGTACGTACCGGACCCGGACTCGCGGGTGTGGCACATCGGGCTGCCGACGGCCATGCGTGATTTCCTGTCGTTGAAGCGGTACAACGACCCTTACGTGGCGGACCGCGTACCGTACCGGCGCTATCTGCGTACGGACCCGGGCCGGCAGTGGCTGGTCCCGTACGTGGACGCGGTCGTCCCTGCGGCGGGCTATGAGGACGTCCGCGCGACGGTCGACGCCCTGCTGGCCGGCTCGGTGCCGGACGTGGCGATCACCATCACGGGCCCTTGGTCCGCGCTGGGCGACGGCCGCCGCTCCCCGCTCCGCGACCCCGACCTGGACCTCCGCCTCATCCACGCCACCTTCGAACACGACCCCCGGGTACGGCTGGCCGACACCGCGGAGCCCTCCGGCGTCGTGTCACCGTTCCGCCTCCTCATGCCGCCCGGCTGGGTCCCGGCTCGCGACACCCTTGAACGCCTGGTCGACCACCTGGAAGAGCACGACGGCGGTGCCCTCTGCGTCGCCCTCGACGAAACCGACCAGGGCGTCACCGTGGCCAGACTCGAACGCACCGCCGCCCTCTCCCGCGCCGCCCTGGTAGTCCGCCCCGGCGAGCACCTGGACACCGTCCTGGACGAGGTCTTCGGCCTGGAATGGGTGGACGGCGACACCTGGGGCTTCGCCCGCCGCCCCCCGATCTACCCACCGCGCCGCCGCCCCGTCCCCGAACTGGACCGCGTCACGACCCAGTACGAGAAGGAACTCACCCGCCTGCGCAAACGCACCACCCTCATGCAGGCCGAACTCGCCCAACTCCGCAGGGAGGCGGGCAAAGGCCGCAGGGACGCGGAACGGTGGCGCGAGAAGGCCGAGTCGTGGCGCCGCGAGGCGGTCCGCCTGTCCCGCGCCCAGGACCGCACGGTACTCAAACGCGCCGTCCAACGAGTCCGCAACCTGGCCTTTCCCGACAGCTGACCCGCAAACGGGGCGCTTCACGCCTCGGGAACTCAGACTGTGCCCAGTGGGGGCGCGGCCCCCACACCCCGCCCCACTGCATGGCCTTCGCCAATGGGAGGCGCTTCGCGCCTTTGGAGCTCAGACTGTGTCTATTGGGGCTGCGCCCCAAACCCCATCGAGGGGCTGCCGCCCCTCGAGCTCCCCGCCCCGTGGGCCGGAGCGGATGGGCAGCGAAGTGACCGTAGGCCGAGGCCTGGCAAGCCACGTTGGGGAGCACACGCGAGTTGTCGACGATCAAGGGAGTGCGTCATGAGCGTGGTCCTGCTGCCAGGCGACGTCTTGCGCGTTCCTACCGTCGACACATTGCCTCACGGGGCCACAGCGCACGGCACTCCTTGCCGGATGCCGATGTGCCCACGCAGTGCTTAGGGCCAGGTCATGACCAGCTGGGTATGACGTTTGCGGAAGATGCGGCCTACGGCAAGCGCAGGCGGGGCGGCCTCGGCGGGGTAGAGGGTGAACGTCGGGATGGGGTGGTCTCGCCAGTGGCGGTCCCAGGTCAGGACGTGATCGTGAAGTTGCCGGGCGAGCGGGCTGCTATTTCCCAGCCTCGATCTTCTTCTTGCGCTTGTGACGAAGCCCCTTCAGGACCAGCGATTGGTCACGGTGACCTCGTGCCGCATCCAGTCGGACACCGCTACGTTCTAGCAGCTCCACGATGTTGATAACTGACTCTTGGAGCTGTCGTGTCTGCTCTCCCGAGAGCACTGCCGCAGGCGGGGCAGCAGGCGCCAATGCCGCTGCTTCCAATCCAACCTTGCGCAACCACGCGCTCAGTTTCATTCCTGCTGCCGATGCGGCTTCAGTCAGCAAACCAAGATCGCCGGGGCTGACCCGCACTGATACGACACGATCGAGGACGGCAGGTGCGGATTCTTCAGCTACCTGCTCGCGGTTGTCATAGAACCATTGGGCACGCTCGGCCTCATCCATCTCAGCGATCTTCCGCGCAGCTGGATCATTCTTCCTCAAGACGAGCCCTTCTTTGGCGTGTCGTATGCGGTAATTGGTCGCGCGATCTCCAGTTCGTATTTACCCCAGTCACGCCTCCTAGCGACGGGATAGACAACCACCACGGTGACACGTCGCCCAGCATCGGTGACGCCCACCACCAGGTAGTGATCAACGATGGGCATCCCATCCCTGCGTGACTGCCGCACCTCGGGCATGTTGCGAACAACCTGTTCGATCTCGTCGCGTGAGACGCCATGCCCTTGTGCATGGCTCAGGTTCCCCTCATCCCATTCCAGTGGCAGCTCGATGATCGGGAGCGGCTTGCTCATCAACGACCTTTCATGTCATACATACTACCCCATCGTCGTCATACGAACCATGCTAGCGGCAGCCCTGCCAGAGGGTCTTGCGAACAATCCCAAAGCGCTTCGTGACTGGTAAAGGACGATGGGGCGGCGAAAACCCAAGCAACGAAGGCAGCAATCGCCGCAACAGACGCGTCGTCCGTTTGGACCGCCTTTCGTAACCCCAAGCCGTATCTTCCGGTTCCCCCGCGAGTTGCGCCATGAACGGGTTCGGCGTCACGCTTCCCGTGCTCTGCGGATTCATGCGGGAGCCGCAGGCCCACGCGGCTGCGAGGGACCTGACCGCATGGGACGTGAGCCTGGAGTCCAAGATCGCTCGCGCCCATCGGCAGTGGTATGCACGGGTGGATGAACGAGCCGGACGCTGAAGTGGTTCAGCCTGCCATGCTCAAACGTCCAGTGGATTCAGCCCGTTACGGGGGCGTGGTCCGGCCGGACAAGACCGTGCGGTGGGCGGCGGACGCGCTCAAACAGGTCAGGCAGCTGCGTGGACGATCCCCGGATACGTGGCCCACACCGACCGCCTTACCCGAGTCGCTGGACGAACTCGCCAAGTTGCTGACCGAGCTGGGATGGGACGATCTCGCCTGCCTGGCTCGCCGGGAAGAACTGGCGGTCTATCGGACATTGTCCGACGTCCAGCCGGGCCTGTTCGCTGACCAGATCGTCCACGCCTTGGCCGCGTTACGACGCGCCTCATGGAGTGCAAGCGGTATGAGGAAGCACTCGAGGTAGTCGAAGAGCTCCTGCGGCTATCGGAAACCAGCCGATCCGCACAGGCGGAGGCACCTGACGCGCGCTACTGGCGAACGCTGCTCCTCACCACGCTCGGGCGCGAGCAGGAGGCGGTGGCGTCCGCGGCCGAGGCGGTGAGCGAGATTCGCGGACGGCTTCAGCACGCGGGGGCCACATCGGCCGGCTTCGAGCTCATCCACGCGCCGGCGACCTATGCGGATCGCCTGGACAAGGTCGGCCGCGTCGCCGAAGCCGCCGAGGTGAGCGCCGAGGTCATGGCGGCTTGGTGGCAACAGGCCGACTCGACGGTTCAGTTCCTCCAGACGCTGGACGTGTACAGCGAACGGCTCGTCCAAAGTGGGCAGACCGAACAGGCGCACGCGTGCATCGCCTTCGCCAATGGGGCGCTTCGCGCCTTTCGAAGCTCAGACTGTGTCTATTGGGGCTGCGCCCCAAACCCCATCGAGGGGCTGCCGCCCCTCCCAGAGCGAGTTCTGGCTGGTCCTGCATGCGCTGCGCGGTCATGACCTGGCGCCGCCTTACCTTGAGGACGTCGCCGAGTTGTTCGCCGAGGCCTTCGCCGCTGTCCTGACTCGGCGCGCCACCCGACTGATCCGCCTACTGGGAGACGAACACGCTGCCGGGCAGGTCTATCGGTGGCTGAGCGGACGATACGGTATCGGCTGATCGTTTGGCCGGAGACACCGCTGGCAACCATTGTCCGAGGATGGCCTGGCTGCGAGACAGCAAGCTATGCTGGATTGTCGACGATGAAGGGAGTAGCCATGAGCGTGGTCCTGCTGCCAGGCGACGTCTTGCGCGTTCCTACCGTTGACACATTGCCCAACGGAGCCAAAGTGCACGGCACCCGCGATCTGCAGCCGGGCGACCCAGGCTACGAGATGTGGCTGCCGTGGGCGGAGCCCGAAGAGGCGCAGTGGGGAGAAGACCCCGACGACGCGGCGATTCTCGCGCGTTGGCGCGACGCGGCCAGCGCCTAACCAGCCGCGTGCAGCCTCGCTAGCGCAGCGGCGTCCTGGCTCCGCAGTGGTTGCGCACCTCTATGGCCTCATCGCAGTCATCCGATGCGTACACCCTGACCAACGGGCAAGTCGACCACTACGCGGACCGCGAGAGCCTCGATTCTCACCACGCCATACCTGTCCTGACGCATTTCCTTGCCACCTACGATCGGTGGCCTGGCGTTGCGTGGCAGAACGACGGTGAAGAATCAGAGACCGACCACTCGGACTGAGACAGGCATGCTTGATGAGGCAACCTCATTCCGGGCTTGTGCGACCGGTCAGGTCTTTCGCGCGCAGGACGGCGAGGAGTTCGTCGTCATAGACGCCGAGCTACGGGCCGTACAGGCCGACCGGACGCGGGTCGGCGGAACCATCCGGTGCAGCGGAACACGGCCAGGCGGCGGTCCGCATCACTGGGTCAGTCACGGGCGGCCAGGGGCTTGGAGAATTTCTGGTGCGCCAGGAGCGCAGTCCGGTGTTTCATGAATCAGATGACCGACGAACCGCTGGAACGACTCCGCGTCGCCGTCCGACGCACCCGTGAACTGGCCCTGAACCGGGGGGCAACTGGCCTGGGCCACGAGGAGGCCGACGACAATGTCGGCACGTTCGGCACCGACAATGCCCTCGAGTTCGATCCGTTCCCCCTGCTCGAAGCCCTCCACCGTAGCGGCGTCCGGGTCGTAGTGATCGGGCAAGTCGCTGGCATCATGCATGGATCCGCCGAACTGACCGGCGATCTGGACCTGCTTTGGGACGGTTCCCCGGCCCATGCCCCGGCCCTGGCGGCCGCCTTCACCTCCGTCAACGCCCAACTTACCGGCGAGACGGGCAGACCCTTGGCAATTCACCCCAGGTCCTTTCTCTGCCCCAAAGTTCAGTTCACATCACCCGGAGCCAGCGGTGACTGCTGCACCCCCGCGCTTCCTTGGGGAAACCTTCAGGTCCGGGAGTGCCTCGACCGCGCGGGCACCACGGTCGGCCCCGGCGGCCTGGAAGTTCACTACGTCTCCCGAGAAGACCTGATCCAGATGCGTCGCGCCCTAGGCCGGCCCAAGGACCTCCGTCGGGCAGACGAACTGGACTCATCCGCCTCGGAGCACAGAGGTTGACGGCTGAGGTTGACGGCTGAGGTTGACGGCTGAGGATTCGTCGTGCTCGTTCAGCGCTCCAGGATCACCAAAGGGATCTCTCGCTCGGCTTTGCTCTGGTAATCGTCATAGAGCGGGAAGACCGACGCCATGATCCGCCACAACGACGACCTCTCGGCACCGGTGACAGTACGGGCTCGCGCGCTGAACACGTCCGCGAGCACCTGCACCGTCACCTCGGGGTCGGCGACCAGGTTGAGATACCACGCCGGATGGCTGTCGGACCCGCCGTTGGACGCCACCAGCAGGTAGCGGTCGCCGTCCTGGCCGTAGATCAGGGCCGTGCGGCGCAGCTTGCCGGACTTTCGGCCGCGCGTGCTGAGCAGCAGGGTCGGCCACTCCTGGTACAGGTGGCCGTCCCGGCCGTCTGTCTCCACGTATCGGCGGATGTGGTCGGCCACCCAGTCGGTCGGGCTGTCGAGCACTTCTTCGTTGTTTTCCGTCATGACGAACAGGCTCCTCCCTGAACTGGGGTTTAAGTCAAGCGTGGCGCAACCATCCGGTCGGACCGGTAGTCCAACCGGACATGGGAAGCACGTTGCTCGACGGGGATCCGCAGCGCCTCGGCGAATACTGGCTGGCCGCCCGGATCGGGGCGGGCGGGCAGGGCGTCGTCTATGAGGCCTACGATCCGGCGGGCGCCAGGGTCGCGGTCAAGGTGCTGCACGGCGACCCGGCCAACCAGGCCGAGCTGCGCGGTCGCATGGCCAAGGAGGCGGTCGCGACGCAGCGGGTGGCCTCGTTCTGTACGGCCAGAGTGCTCGGTGTCCACCTCGATGGGTCCAGGCCGTACATCGTCAGCGAGTACGTCGAAGGCCCGAGCCTGCGGAAGGCCGGGCGCGTCTTCCGGGGCGACGACCTGCACCGGCTGGCCACGGCGATCGCCACCGCGCTGACCGCCATCCATGACGCGGGCGTCGTCCACCGTGACCTCAAGCCCGACAACGTGCTGCTCGGCCCCGACGGGCCCCGGGTGATCGACTTTGGTGTGGCCCGCACGCTGGAGATGTCGCTCACCGCCTCGGGAGTGGTGGCGGGCACGCCCAATTACATGGCGCCGGAGGTGTTCTCGGGCCAGCGGGCGGGGGCGGCCGCGGACGTGTTCGCCTGGGGCGCGGTCATCCTGTACGCCGCCACCGGCGAGGACCCGTTCACCGCGGAGGCCCTGGGCGCGGTCATGCACCGGGTGCTCTCCCACGAACCCGACCTGGCCATGCTGCCCGACTCGCTGCGCCACCTGGTGCGCGCGGCGCTGGCCAAGGAACCGGCCGGCCGCCCAACGGCCCGCGAACTGCTGCTCGGCCTGGTCAACGGCGACGGCATCCTCGACACCTCACGGCTGCTCGCCTTGGGCGCCGGCGACGGCCGGCGGGTCGGGATCACCGCCGACGGCGAGCAGGTCGGGGCCGCCGCCGATGACCGCGCGCTCGGCGTCATCGCCGAGGACGCCTACGCCGCGCTCTCCCCGGCCGACAAGGAGCTGGTCCCCGAACTGTTCCTGCGGCTGGTCACGGTGACGGCCAAGGACGAGCTGGCGCTGCGCGAATTACGCAGATCCGAGCTCCCCGACGACATCGAGCGGGTGCTCGACGCGTTCACGTACCTGGTCTCGAAAGGGGATCCGGTACGGCTGCTGCGTCCGGCCCTCCCCCTCGCCTGGCCCCGGCTGCGCACCTGGATCGCCACGAACCGGGACGGCCTGGTCATGCACCGCCAGATCTGGACGGCCGCCGAACGCTGGCAGGAGCACGGACGCCGGGACGCCGACCTGTTCCACGGCAGTTCGCTGGACGACGCGCTGCGCTGGGCCGCGGCCGAGCGCCGGAACATCACTCTCACCCCCGGCGAGCGGGACTTCCTCGCGGCGGCCGCCGCGCTCACCAGGCGACGGTCCCGCAGGACCAGGCTCCTGTCCATCGGCCTGGCCGTACTCCTGGTGCTGGCCCTGGTGGCGGGCGGTCTGGCCGTACGGCAGAGCGTCATGCTCGCCGAGCAGCGCGACACGGCCGAGTCCGCGCGGCTGGCCGGAGTGGCCGACACCGTGAGAGGCGCGGACCCCGTGCTGGGCATGCTGCTCAGCGCCGCGGCCGGGCGCCTGTCCCCCACTGCCGAGGCCCGGTCGAGCCTGTTCACCTCGGTCGCCGACCAGGGCCGCGCCGCCTTTCGCGACCCGGACACCGGCCCCGACGTGCTACGCGCCCTCAGCGCCGACGGCCGGTCACTGATCAGCGTCAGCTCTGACGAGGTCAAGGTGTGGGACGTGGCGTCCGGCAAGCGGACAGGCGGCTTCACCGGGCTCGGCACCACCAGCAGACCCCTGCGCGAGGCCGCGGTCAGCGAGGACGGGCGGCTGCTGGCCGTCGGCGACAGCAAGAGCGTCAGGCTCTGGGACCTGGCCAGCGGCAAGCGCACGGGCCCGCGCGTGCTCGCCTCCGAGATGGGCGACCTGGAGCTCAGCTTCAGCGGCGGCCTCCTCATCATCGACTGGGGGCAGGGGAAGACCGTCTACAACCCGCGTACCGGAAAGACGACCATGCTGCCCGCGCTCGCCAGGGCCGCGATCCACCCGGGCGGCGACTACGCGGTGGCCGGCGGCCGGCGCTGGGCGCTCCCGTCGGGCAAGGAACAGCCCGGATTTCCCGGCATCTGCTCCGGCTGTCTCCCCTTCTCGGCGTTCAGCCGCGACGGACGGCTACTCGCCGTCGGTGGCAACAACGGCCTCACCGTCTTCGACACCCGTTCTCGCAAGGAGATCACCTCGATCTCCGACTGGGAGAGCATGGCGGTGCCGGTGTTCAGCCCGGACGGCAAGGTGCTCGCGGGGATCGGCTCGACGATCAGGCTCTACCGGCTGAACGCCGACGAGCCGCTGATGCTCGAACGCGCCATAGTGGACCCGGTGTCCACGGTTGCCTTCGGTTCGACCGGGCTGCGCTACCTGAGCGAGGACACGGTCGTCACGCTCCAGCCGTACTTCGCCGGGGAAGAGACCCTGGACGCGATCCAGTTCAGCGCCGACGGCAAGCTCCTCGCCACCCACACACTGGACTCCACCAAGATCAGGCTGAACGGCGAAGACTTCGAGGCAGGGGCGTTCCAGAGCTACGACGCCGACCTCTCCTTCAGCCGGGACGGCGGGCGGCTGGCGATCAGACGCGGCGACGACGTCACCGTCTGGGACACCGCCACCCGGCGCGAGCTGGCGAAGGTCCCGGCAGTCACCGGTTCGGACGCCGTATCGCTGGCCCCGGCCGGACTCTGGACGCCCGATGAGAAGACCTTCACGCTCTGGCAGGTCCCCGGCGGCCGGCGCCTCAAGCAGGTGGCCAGACCACGCCTGCTCGGCTGGACGGTCGCCCCCGACGGACGTCTCATCGGCCTGGACGCGAACCTGCTGCGCCTGGTCGACCTCGAGTCCGGCCGACCGTTCGGGCCGAAACTCCTGTTCTCCGGTACGGCGGAGGAGGTCTGGTTCAGTGCCGACCTGAAACTGGTCGCGGCGAACTTCGCCGGCAAGGTGGGCATCTGGGACACGAGCACGGGCGCGCAGGTCGGCGATTGGCTGCGGGCAGGCCAGGCATCGTGGACCGCCGTGTTCTCCGCCGACCACCGGCTGCTCGCCTTCGCGTCCCAGGAAAAGTCGCTGACCGTCTGGGACGTGCGGCTGGGCCGGCGGATCGGGCCCGAGATCCAGCTTCCGGACGACGCGCGATCGCTCGCCTTCTCCCCCGACTCCACCGAACTGCTGGCCATGGGCAGAGCGGGCCGTCTGACCCGGCTGCCCATGGCGATGGAACCCCTGACGAAGGCGGTGTGCGCACGGGCCGGACGAGCCCTGACCGAGGCCGAATGGACCCACTACCTGCCCGATCAGCCGTTTAGGAGAGTCTGCTAAAGGCGAATTCGTGGTGGGTCGACCTGAGGTGCTAGTCCCGTGAGGGGAAGGCCGGACCGGAATTCGGACCGCCGGTGGATGGCGGCGGCGGCGCGTTCTTGAACACTGGGCCGGGCCAACTCCCCGAAGGAAGGTCTGTCCGTGTACGAACGGCTCTCCGATCGCGCCGCGTCGATCGTTTTCATCGTCCTGGCGCTCACGATCTCGCTGGGCACCGCCGACATCGCCGATGGGCTCGTCCTCGCCTTATCGCCCTTGCTCGTCGTGATAGCGATGATGCTCGTCATCACGCGGGAGGGATACTCCAGAGACGGATGGCGGCGGCTCGGCATGGGGCGGCTCGGCCTGCGAACCTGGCCGCTCACGATCGCCACCACCGGCGGCGTCTGCCTCCTCGCCACCGCGGGCGCCGTCGCGCTCGGCTTCGGCCGGTTCTCCGGGCCGCACGGCGAGTGGCCGCAGTCAGTGGTCGCCGTGTCCATCACCGGGCCGATCCTGGCGAGGGAGTGGGCAAGGATGTCGTGGATCTCCCGCGCCGCGACAACCCGTTTCCGCTGCGCGACGAACCGCTCGCGCTGCACCCGGCGCGTGACCACTGGTCGATGCGGGCGGCGAGGAAAGTCCGCTGTTTCAAGGGTCCCTCGACCTTCCGTGACCGTTCAGCCGAAACGGAGTCCCAGGATGGAGCGGACGATCATCTCCCATTGCTCGGCGAACGACGCGGAGGCTAGTACCTGACGCAGTCCTGCGTGGCCAGAACCAGGCTCATGCCGGATACCTTGTTGTCCGACACATAGAACGTGTAGAACGCCTTCTTGTTGCCCGGCACGGTGACGGTCGGATACCCACCCGGACCACGCCGCAGACCGGGGTAGGCGGCCTTCAGTTGCGCGTTGCTGGAGCCGAGTCTGATGCCCTGAGGCGTCTTCAGGCCGGGCGGTGCGACGATCATGGCGACACCGCGCTTCTTGGAGATGTACATCCCCACCCGGTACTCGCCGTACGGGTTCTCCTTGAGGTCCCACCCCGTGCACCTGGCGGAGTCCCCGACCGCTTTGTGGACGATCCGCCCGGTCGCCCTGGCCTTGGAGGCGGTCATACCAAGCTTCAGGTTGCCGTACCCGTACGGCCCCAGCGTCGCCTTCCGCGCGGCGAGCGCCGGGGACGCGACGGCAACCGGCACGACGCCTCCCACCAGCGCCACCACCAGCATGGAACGGCCCATCCGCCGCGCGATCGTCTGCTTCACCAGGTGCCTCCTTGATCTTTGACTTGATCACCTTAGTGAGAGTTCGGATCGGTTGTTGACTATTTGCCGGATTCCGGCAAGAACGGCGATGGGCGTCCGATCAGTTCACCAGCACGATCTTTCCGCGGGCATGGCGACTTTCGCTTAGTTCGTGCGCGGCCGCCGCCTCGGCGAGCGGGAACGCCGCCGCGACCGGCACCCGCAACCGGCCCTCGGCGGCGAGCGTGACCGCGATCGCGAGGCCATGCACCGCCTGCGGGTCGGCGGGGGCTCCCACGGCCGTGCCCGTCTCCTCGGCCGGCGCTCCGTGCGACATGTGTACGCCGTGGGCCGCCGCATCGAAGTCGGCGATCGTCACCACGCGCGCCGTGTCACCGGCGATGGCGATGAGGTCTGGCAGCGCCCCTCCGGCGCAGTCGAACACCGCATCCACCCCGGCCGGTGCCAGCGCGCGGACCCGTTCGACGAGCCCCGGCCCGTACGTCGTCGGCTCCGCGCCGAGGGAACGCAGGAAGTCGTGGTTGTGCTCACTCGCCGTACCGATGACGGTGGCGCCGCGGGCGACCGCGAGCTGGACGGCCACGGTGCCCACCGCACCAGCCGCGCCTTGAATGAGCACGGTGTGCCCGGCACCGACCGCGAGCCGGTCGAGGACCCGGGTGGCCGTCTCGACGCTGCCCGCGGCGCCGCCCGCTTCCTCCCAGCTCCACGCGGCCGGTTTGGGCGCCCAGGCGGCCAGGACCGCGAAGTCGGCATTGACGCCGCGCACGTGCGTGTCGGCCATGCCGAACACCTCGTCGCCGACGCTCACGCCCGTGACGCCGTCGCCGACCTCGTCGACCACGCCAGCGGCGTCGAATCCGGTCCGATACGGGAACGTCGTGGGCATCATGTCACGCAGCGCCCCGGAGCGGATGTACGTCTCCCCCGGCGAGACTCCGGAGGCCCGTACGGCGATGCGGATCTCGCCCGGTCCGGCGTGCGGCGCCTCCACCTCGGCGACGTGCACAACGCTGGGCGGGCCGTACTCAGTGAATTGAATCGCTCTCATGCGCCGAACGTAACGGAGTACCCTCTCCGTTTAGCTAAAGTGAGAGCGATGACGGCCCAAGTGATAGCCCACCTCCGCTCGGATGCCCGCGACAACCGCGAGCGCATCCTCGCGGTCGCGCGCGCGGCCTTCGCCGCCGAGGGCATCGACGTGCCGATCCGGGAGATCGCCCGGCGCGCCGAGGTCGGCGTCGCGACCGTCTACCGGCACTTCCAGACCAAGGAAGCGCTGCTGGCCGAGGCCTTCGCCGAGCAGATGGCTTCTTGCTCGGCGATCGTGGAGGAGGGCCTGGCGGCGGGCGACCCGTGGCGCGGGTTCAGCCTGGTGATCGAGAGGCTCATGGAGGCGAACGCCCTCGACCGAGGCTTCGCCCGCGCGTTCACCTCGCGGCCTCCCCAGGCGGCCGACTTCGCCGCGGACCACGCTCGCGCGCTACGTCAACTGCTCGAACTGGTGCGGCGCGCGAAGGAAGCAGGCCCCTTGCGAAAGGATTTCGTCCTGGAGGACATCAGCCTGGCGCTGATGGCGAACGACGGCATCCGCGCCGAGTCCCCCGAGATGAGAGTGGCGGCGTCACGCCGCTTCGCGGCCCTGATACTCCAGTCGTTCCACGCGAACCCGGTCCCGACGCCACTCCCGCCGCCCGTCCGGCTGCCTCTCTCCAGGCACTAGAGGTACGGGTGTGCCTACCTGTCGGGAGGTGTCAGGTATGGCTGGCAGCCTGAGCCATGCAATCAGCCCCCCCACCACCGAGGAACAGGCAAGATGAGTGACATCGAAAAGGCGCTGCTGGAAATCGAGCAGCGGATGCTGAACGCCGACGCTGCCTACGACGAGAAGTTCTTCGAGGAACACTGTGCCGACGACTTCGTGGCCATGGGAAATTATGGCATCGTGTCCAGGCAGCAGGTGCTCCAGATGTACACCCAAGGGAGCGGGAACCCGGACCGGCGCAACCAGGCAAACGATGCCACCGTCAAGTTGCTCGGTGATTCCGGCGCCGTTGTCGCCTACACACTGACCAGCACCACAGGCGAAGAGACAACCTCGTGGTACGCGACGACCGCTTATCGCCACACCCCCGAAGGCTGGCGCGTCGTCCTGATTCATCAGACACCGAGGTAACCGACGTAACGGATGGCGGGCCCAAGCGAGGTCGGTGATGAGATCATGAGCCGTCCGCCAATGGTCCGGTTCTTGAGGAGATCCCCCTGTCCACCGATATGTACGGCGTCCGCGTGCTCGATTGCGATCCCGACGCGCTACGTGCGCGGTTACGAATATTCGTGGTGTACTACTTGACCCACGACAAGGATCACGCGGGATTGCCCGACGGCGACCCGGGCTTCTTCTTCAAAATGCTGTGGGACGCGGCATACAACCACCGAGAGATGGAGCCCTACGACGTACTGATGGTCACCATGGACGAATTCCTCGATGAGAATTGGGTCGCCGCCAACAGTAAACGCTACATCCGACAGGTCGAACGGGTCGCCACCCGAAACTATCCGGTGACTGACGATGGCTGGGCAGATCTGAACGATTTCTATTACGAGCGCGACGGTCAATGGCAGGACGAGAACCTCCTCGTCCAGGCGGACTATGACATCGAGGTCACCGATCCGCGCTGGCTGGCGGCGCTGGTCCCCGGCCACAGCTGGGGAACCCCGGTGTATTCCATCGCGGCCGACTAGCAGCCTGGAAAAGGCCAGAGACGCTCGTGAAGTCCCGTGGGATCACCGGACTTCACGAGCGCACACGCCGCTGGTTCGTTCAGATTGAGCAATCCGGTCTCTCGCACATCGCTGCCCCAGTACGACCTGCCGGCCCAAGTGGCTTTGAAGTCGCCGGGATCCGCTCCCTTGGCCGGGATGAGCTTTTCGCAGGTGTTCACGCTGACACCGACCGAGACAGGCCCCGCCACGACGTTGAGGTTGACACTGCCGCAGGAGCTCAGATTGGCGGTGGATTTCGGGCTCCATTCATTCCAGACCAGCGGCGCCGAATTGTCGACGCGCCAGGTCCGCACCGAGCAGTCGTAGACCTGCCAGAAGTCGGGGCCACCCTCCAAGGCGCCGCACGTGGCATAGGCGCGGGCCGCATAGTTCCAACGCGTCTGCCCCGGGTAGTTCATATCGCCCCAGGCAAAGCAGGTGTCCATATAACCGACTCCACCCGCGTCCCCGAGCCTTCCGTAGCATGTGGGCTGAAACCACTTGGTCTCCTGCTGAACGGTCGCGCCCCCTGGTTTCGCCGGGATGGGAGCGGGGGGAGCCGTCGTGTTCGCCACGAGCGTCGAACGACCGGCAGCGTCCTTGACCAGCTGGGTGGTGACGGGAGCGCTGCCGCGAGGCTTGATGGTGCATCCCGTAGTGTCCGCCTGTACCTCGTAGTCCTGAGCCTTGAGGTCGATCTTCCATTTGGTGTTCGTACGCTCGACGAAAGCACGCACCATCGCATCCTGACCGCTGGTGCCCTTACATGCCGGCGACGGTGAGCCTTTGACGGTCGCCGATCCGGCGGCAGGCGGTAATGCGACCAGAGCGATCGTGATCATTGCGATCACGGAGAGTAACTTCTTCATGAAACCCCTCCTCATCGGTGCCGGGCTCTGCGGATCGAGCCGCTTGGCGGCGCATTTGACCTAGCGCGATGGCGTGGTGGGAGTTCCGCCCGCGGCGCCCCCGTGCACCAGGCCTGTATTGCCTCATAGCATTACAAGCGGGGATTTCCCGATGCTGTCGCGCGGCTGGCGCGAGGCTGGCGCCCGATGAGAAAACCGGCCATGGATTCCATGGCTCGTACGGCATTCTGCCCACCTATTCAGCGGGCGTGCACTGCCAAGCCCACCGTACATATCCGCAAACCCATGACTACCTGAGCCGGCGCGACAAACCCCTTCATGCTCTGGAAACGGCCGTGCGTTTCACGGTGACCCAGACGATTCCTTGTCCGGAAGTGGGCAGTTGGCCGGCGACGTGTTCGCGGAGCTGTTTGAGTATGGCCAGCAGGGCGCCCCGTTCGGCTTCGCTGAGAATGGCGAAGGTGCGTTCGGCGTGCGTGTCGTGCAGGGCTTTGATCTCGCCGAGGTGTTCGCGGCCCTTGGCGGTGATCTCGAGGCGGATGGACCTGCGGTCGGCTGGATCGGCCCGCCGCCGCAAGGTCGCCGGCGCCGCGCTCGGCGGCGTGCTGGCCGCCGCCTTCGGTCCTGGCTGGGTGCTCGCGCTCGACGCGGCCACCTTTCTCATCGTCGGCGTACTGAGCGCGACGATGCGGGTCGACGGGCGGCTGCGCAAACGGGTCGGCCTGGTCACCGAGCTGCGAGAAGGCTGGAGCGAGTTCGCCGGACGACGCTGGCTGTGGAGCGTGGTGGCGCAGTCCGCGGTCGTCAACGCACTCGGCGTGGGCGCGTTCGCGGTGCTCGGCGCGTTGGCGTCCAGCCGTCAGCTCGGCGGGGCGCGCGACTGGGGCTTCATCCTCTCGTGCGACGCGATCGGCATGATCCTCGGCGGCTTGCTGATGGTGCGGTTGCGGCCGCCACGGCTGCTGGTCACCGGCGTTTCCGCGGCCGCGCTGCTCGTACTGCCACTGGCGGCGTTCGCGGCCGGGGCGCCGCTGCCGGTGATCTGCGCGGCGTCGCTGTTCGCCGGGGTCGGTGTGGAGATCTCAGCGTCAACTGGATGACCACGATCCAGCAAGAGGTGCCGCACGAGAAGTTCTCGCGAGTCGCGTCGTACGAGGCGCTGGGCTCCTTCGGAATCACCCCCTTGGGAGCGGTCATCGCAGGCCCCGCCGCGGACCGGTTCGGCCTTGACCGAACGCTGTGGGCCGCGACCGGCGCGATCCTGGCCGCCACCGCGATGGTTCTTACTGTCCCGGACGTACGAAGAATGCGACGCGCACCAGAACAGGACGCGGCCCGCCGCCGCTGATCATTTGCCCGCGGCCACGGCCTTCAACTCGTCGAATGATTCTCGGATGAGTTGCGGGAAGTCTGGCTGGCCGGTGGCGAGCCAGCGCACGAACGCGATCTTGAAGACCGCGATCCCCGCCTCGGCGGCCAGGCTCGCGGCCATGTCCGCGACGCCGCGCAGGCGCAAGGCGTCGGTGAGCGCCGAGGCGAATGACTCGAGTTTGATCAGCTCACGCTCTCGAAGCTCCGCGTTCGCGACGATGATGGCCTGGCGCTGCCGGGAGTGTTCGCGGCGCTCCTGAAGCTGAGCGGCGGCGGCCTCAAAGGCCGCGGCAACCGCGTCGATCGGCGCTGTGGATTCAGGGGCCTCGCCGACGGAGCTCACGAGGAGCTCTTGCAGCGCGCCCCCGCCCCAGAACAGCACCTCGCGCTTGTCGGCGAAGTGTCGGAAGAATGTTCGCTCCGTGAGCCCCGCCCGGTTGGCGATCTCGGCCACCGTGGTCTGTTCGTACCCGCGTTCGCCGTAGAGCTCCATTGCCGCCTGCACCAGCCGGCCGCGCGCGTTCGGCTCCCATCGCCCCATGCCCTCGATCGTACCTTGATGACAGCGACTGACATGCTTGCTACTGTGATGACAGCAACTGACATCAGTCGACCGCTCGGCCGGCTCATTCGGAGGTCTTCTCATGCGTGTTTTCGTCACCGGCGCGTCCGGCTGGATCGGCTCCGCCGTCGTACCCGAGCTCATCGGCGCTGGTCATCGGGTCACCGGACTGGCACGCTCGGACGCGTCAGCCGCCGCCCTCACCTCGGCCGGGGCTCAGGTGCATCACGGCACACT
Organism: Nonomuraea sp. NPDC049158; assembly: GCF_040648335.1. Lineage (NCBI taxonomy): Bacteria > Bacillati > Actinomycetota > Actinomycetes > Streptosporangiales > Streptosporangiaceae > Nonomuraea > Nonomuraea sp. NPDC049158. The sequence goes on along the minus strand of NZ_JBEZDM010000001.1, from coordinate 633,452 downwards.
CGATGATCTCGACGGCCTGCGGAAAGCGGCCGCCGCGTCGGACGGCGTGATCCACCTCGCGTTCAAGCACGACCTCGCCTTCTCCGGAAACTTCCAGGGCGCCGTCGACACGGACCGTCTCGCCGTCGAGACGATGGGCGAGGCACTCGTGGGTTCCGATCGACCGTTCGTCCTCGCCTCCGGGCTGGTCGGGCTGGCACCAGGGCGGGTGGCGACCGAGCAGGACGGGCGTGATCCCGCATCGGATGCGGCGCGGCCGAGCAGCGGTCCGCACGCACGTCAGGCCACCGCGCAGCTGACGCTCGCCCTCGCTTCCCGCGGCGTCCGCTCATCGGTCCTGCGACTCCCCCCGACGGTGCACGGCGAAGGAGACTACGGCTTCATGGCGACCTTGGTCGGCATCGCCCGCGACAAGGGCGTCTCCGGCTACATCGGCGACGGATCCAACCACTGGCCCGCGGTGCACCGGCTCGACGCCGCCCGCCTGTTCCGCCTGGCGCTGGAGCAGGCCCCGGCGGGGTCGGTGCTGCACCCTGTCGCCGACGAGGGCGTACCGATCCGCGCCATCGCCGAAGTGATCGGCCGGCATCTCGGCATCCCGGTGGCGGCCATCTCTCCGGAGAGCGCGGGCGAGCACTTCACCTGGCTGGCCGGATTCCTCGCGACCGACTGCCAGGCCTCGAGCACACTGACCCGCGAGCTACTGGGATGGCAGCCGACCCACCCCGGGCTCATCGACGACCTCGACAAGGGGCACTACTTCCACAATCCATCCGCTTGATCAGCTGCAGCACTCCAGACGAGTAGGTCCCGTCATCTCCGGGCTCACGGTGCGAATGCCTCGCCGTGCTCCTCATCGGGCAGCGGCTGAGCCGCCTGCGCCGCCAAGGCGGGATCGGCCAGGATTCGGGCGGTCGCCCGCCATTCAGCCGTAACTCGATGCAATGTGGCATGTACGTCGAGATCGACGACATCGCGAGTGGCGTCGACGATGTCACGAACGAATTCCTGACGCTCGCCATGCGAAAGATGGCGGACCCACGGGAAGACCACCGGTAGCGAACGTTCGACCGCCCGAGCCCCCTCATCGCTCGCAACCAGTGCGGCAAGCAGGCGAGACACGACATCGGCCGTCTCCTCGCGCTCCCGATCGTGCCGCGCGGTGGTGATGTACAGGTCTTCGCCGTCGCGGCGCTTGACATGCAACCGGTGCACTCGGTCGAGGGCGTCGGCGACTCGTTTGGAGTGCTTCGAGAGGTCGGAGAAGGGCACGGTCGGAGTGGCCATACGGCAAATCTACTTCGGAATAAATTCCGAAGTCAACGGAATCGGCCCTGGCCAAAGCGATCCCAGCCTGCCGCAGCCGGACGCGCTCAGGCCAAAGGTCCGCCTGCGTTCCGGAGGGCGGAGCCCTCCTGTGGGAGGACGCCCGAGCGCAGCGAGGACCATGCCTTTGTGGGGGTGTGGGGGGCGCCGAGCCCCCCACAGAACACAGCCTGACCCTCAGAGCGCGAAGCGCCCAAAGGGGAGGACCATGCTTGTCAGAGGTCGCCCTCGACCCGCATCACGCTGGCCACCGCCCGGACGATGTCCAGGTCGCGCAGGCCCTCCATGGTGGCCGTCAGTGCCGCGTCCGTTGCCCGGTGGGTCACGATGACGAGTTGGGCGTCGTCGCCGTGGCCCTCCTGGCGTACCGTCTGGATCGACACGTCGTGCTTGGCGAACAGGTCCGCCACCCGGGCCAGCACGCCCGGCTTGTCCGCCACGTCCAGTGCCACGTGGCAGCGCGTGACGGTCTCCCCCATGGGGTGCACGGGCAGGTCCGCGTACGTCGACTCCGAGGGGCCGCGCGTGCCCGCCAGGCGGTTGCGGGCCACCGCCACCAGGTCGCCGAGCACCGCCGAGGCCGTCGGTGCGCCGCCCGCGCCCTTGCCGTAGAACATGAGCTGTCCCGCCGACGCCGCCTCCACGAAGACCGCGTTGTACGCCTCTCCCACCCCGGCCAGCGGGTGCGTCCGGGGGATCATCGCCGGGTGTACGCGGACGCCGATGGAGCGGCCGTCGTCGGAGCGGGCGCAGATGGCCAGCAGCTTGATGACGTAGCCCATGGCCTTGGCCGAGGCCACGTCGGTGGCGGTGATCTCGGTGATGCCCTCGCGGTGCACCTCTTCCGCCGTCACCCGGCTGTGGAAGGCCAGGCCGGCCAGGATCGCGGCCTTGGCGGCGGCGTCGAAGCCCTCGATGTCGGCCGTGGGGTCGGCTTCGGCGTAGCCGAGCGTCTGGGCCTCCTCCAGGGCGTCGGTGAACGAGGCGCCCGTGGAGTCCATCTTGTCGAGGATGTAGTTGGTGGTGCCGTTGACGATGCCGAGGACCTGTTTGACGTGGTCGCCGGCGAGTGATTCGCGCAGCGGGCGCAGCAGCGGGATGGCTCCGGCCACGCTGGCCTCGAAGTAGAGGTCGCCGCCGCCCGTGCGGGCGGCCTCGTGCAGGGTGGCGCCGTCCTCGGCGAGCAGGGCCTTGTTGGCGGTGACGACCGACTTGCCGCTGGACAGGGCGGACACGATCAGCGAGCGGGCGGGCTCGATGCCGCCGATGACCTCGATCACGATGTCGACGTCGTCGCGGGTGACCAGCGACTCGGCGTCGGTGGTCAGGAGTTCGGGGGCCACCTCGACGTCGCGCTTGCGGCCCAGCCGGCGTACGGCCACACCGGCCAGCTCCAGCGGCGCCCCGATGCGGGCGGCCAGGTCGTCGCCCTGCTCGTGAATCAGCCGGATGACCTGCGAGCCCACCACCCCGCAGCCCAGCAGGGCCACTTTCAGCGGTTTCACAACTGCCCCCTCAACAGGTCGTCCTCGGTCTCGCCCCGCACGATGACGCGCGCCTCGCCGTCGGTGACGGACACCACGGCGGGCTTGGGCAGGTAGTTGTAGTTGCTGGCCAGCGACCGGCAGTAGGCCCCGGTGGCCGCCACGGCGATCAGGTCGCCCGGCGCGAGGTCGGCGGGCAGGAAGCAGTCGCGCACGATGATGTCGCCGCTCTCGCAGTGCTTGCCGACCAGGCGGCTGAGCATGGGCTTGGCGGAGCTCTCGCGGCTGGCCAGCACGGCGGTGTATTCGGCCCCGTAGAGCGCGGTGCGAACGTTGTCGCTCATGCCGCCGTCGACGCTGACGTACGTACGCAGCCCCTCGACGTCCTTGACCGTCCCGACCTCGTAGAGCGTGATCCCACCGGGCCCGACGATGGTGCGGCCGGGCTCCACGGTCAGCCTCGGCACCGGCAGCCCGGCGTCGGTGCAGACCTTGCTGACGATCTCGCGCAGGCCGTCGGCGATCTCCTTGATGTCGGGGGCCTCGTCGCCCTCGACGTAGGCGATGCCGTAGCCGCCGCCCAGGTCGAGCTCGGGCAGCACCACGTCGTGCTCGTCCTTGATCTGCACGAGCAGCGTGGCCAGGCGGCGCGCCGCCACCTCGAACCCGGCCGTGTCGACGATCTGCGAGCCGATGTGCGAGTGGAGCCCGACGAGCTCCAGCGCGGGCAGCGCGAGGATGCGGCGTACGGCCTCGGCGGCGGCGCCGGTGTTGAGCGACAGGCCGAACTTCTGGTCGTCGTGCGCGGTGGCGATGAACTCGTGCGTGTGCGCCTCGACCCCGGTCGTCACCCGGATCATGACCTTGGGCCGCGTGCCGTGCTTCTCGGCGAGGAACCCGAGCCGGGCGATCTCCTCGTAGGAGTCGACGACGATGTGCCCGACCCCCGCCTCCAGCGCCCTGGACAGCTCGGCGGCCGACTTGTTGTTGCCGTGCAGCGTGATGCGCGCGGCCGGGAAGCCGACGCTGAGCGCCACCGCCAGCTCGCCGCCGCTGGCCACGTCGAGGCCGAGGCCCTCGTCCTGGAGCCAGCGGACGATCTCCTTGCACAGGAACGCCTTGCCGGCGTAGTGGACCTCGGAGCCCGCGAAGGCCGTGGCGTAGTCGCGCATGCGCGCGCGCACGTCGTCCTCGTCGAACACGAAGAGGGGCGTGCCGTGGTCGCGGGCCAGATCGCGGACGTCCACGCCGCCGATCGTGAGCGCGCCATCGGTCCGGCTCGACGTTCGCGGCCAGATCGAGGGGTTGATCCGGTTGAGGTCGGCGGGCGCCAGCGGCGGGCGCTCGTGGGGCAGCATCTCTGCGTGCCGGTCCCCGGCGGGATGGACGAATCGACTCACCCGAACGAGGCTATCGGAACCGTCGAACCGCCCGGACCCGCTGCCCACGTATCGAGACGCGATCAAGCTCCACGAGGGATATTTTTACGCTTTTTCGCCCTTTGGCCGGATATTTTGCCAATCACAGACGCTCCGGCCCCGGCAACACCTTGAGCACCGCCGCCGCGAGCCGGACGCGCGCCGTGTGCACCGGTGCGGGCGGATCGTCCCCCACGGGTACGGCGGGGGCCAGCTCGTGGGCGTCGTGGTAGGCCGTCGCCAACCGCACCAGATAAGGCTCCCACCCCGGAGACCTGCTCAGCCGCCGCCCCGGCAGCTCGGCCAGCACCCGCAGCACGGCGCGGTCACGCGGATCGGCGAGCAGCTCCGGGCGGAACGGCCCGGCCGGGACACCCAGGTCACGCGCCCACCGCTGAACGGCCGCCGCCCGCGCGTGGCCGTAGCGCACGACGAAGCCCGGGTTCGCCCACGTGCGGGGGAAATCCGGCCAGCAGTCATCCGGTACGTCGAGCGGCTCCACGGAGTCCACCAGCGTCCCCGGTACGTCCACGACGATCCGCAGAAACCCGTTGTCCAGCACCTCACCGGAGACGCGCGCCGCCAGCGAGGCAGGAGGCACGCCGCGACGGAGCGCGGCGGCCGAGACGTAGACCGCCTCCCGCTCCCACGTCCCCTCCGGCACCGGCGGCTCCCCCAGCGCCTCGGCGAGCTGCTCCGGCGTCACAGGACAGCTCTGGACGCTAGATGAGCGCGTGCGGCTCGGCCGAGCCGTACTCGACCAGTTGGGCGGCCCCGAGCAGCCACCGGTCCTCCTCGCGTACCCGCACATAGCCGAACCGGTCGGCCGAGAACACCTTGATCCCGTCAGCCCGGCACTGCCGCATCAGCACCTCGTCCCACCCGTCCGTGAGGTCGGCGAAGCCGAGCTCACGGAGCGTGTTGCGACGGGCCAGGAGCGTGGCGCCGGCGATCTCCGGCAGGTAGGAGTATTCGGCGTCCGGCTGCTTGAGCAGGGTCGCCTGCGGCTTGCGGAGGTGGGCGTAGAAGGCGGCCTTGCCGACGATGTCGGCCGTGCTGAACAGGAACGCCCTGCGCAGGTCGGTCAGATAGTGGGCGCCGTAGACGTCGCGCGGGTCCATCACCGCGACCAGGTCGGCCTCGCACAGGTCGAGACCGTGGTTGAGCATGGCGCCCGTGCTGGCGGCCGGGTCGAGGTCGCGGAAGACCACGTCGACGCCTGTCAGGACCTCGCGGACGCGCTGCTCGGCCCCGCGCCAGGCGAACACCACCACCTGGGTGACCCCCGACTGCCTGGCCACCTGGGCCAGCGCGTGCTCCAGCAGCGCCGAGTCGGGCACCGGCAGCAGCACCGAGACGTCGAGCGTGGCGCGTACGGCGGGCAGGCCGATGGCCTCCAGCAGTTCGTCGGTCCGCTCGGACATCGTGCCGGTGGCGTGGGCGCGGCGCAGGGCCGCGTGCGCGCGGCGCGCGTCGGGCTCGGTGCCGATCGAGGTGTTGCAGGCCGCGAGCTCGGCCAGCACCCACTGCGGGGTGCCGGGCGGGCACTCGACGGCGGCGGGCCAGCGGTAGGAGGTCAGCACGTCGGGGTAGGTCAGGTGCTCGGGCAGCAGCTGGTCGAGGGTGAGCACCCGGTCGATGCGGCCGCCCGAGAGCGGGATCGGGTTGTGCACCCGCGGCTGCACCCCGAAGTGCAGGCGCGGCCAGCCTACGGTGAGGTCGTTGGTGAAGCGGTGCTCGAACAGCTCGGCGGCGGCCGTGTAGGGGGCCACGTCGCCCTGCGTGTGCCAGAACACCGTGCGGATGCCCCGCTCGGCGCACCAGGCCAGCAGGGCCTTGAGCCCCTCGCCCGGCTCGCCGGTGATCTCCTCGGCCCACGGCCCCCGGGTGACCGACTCGACCACGAGCAGGTGGGGCACCTCCAGCGGCAGCACCCTGGCGAAGTCGCGCGGCGTGAAGCCGGTCGTCTGCCGCCACTCGTAGCGCAGCAGCGCCTCGGTGTGCGGGTCGGCGATCACCGCGGCGGTGATGTGCGGGCGGGTGTTGGGCCCGGTGGGCACGCGGAACGGCTTGAGCTTGAACGAGGAGCCGTTGAGCGTACGCATGGAGGTGGTGGCCTGGTAGGCGGCGCCCGGCCGCTCGTCCTTGTCCTTGGCCGCGGCGGCGACCGGCTTGCGCTTGGGCGCGGTGGGTCGTTTGACCGGTTTGGCGGCGCCCTTGAGACCTCTGGCCAGGCGGACCGGGTTGCTCTTGCCGCTCCTGATCGCGTCGCCCAGCCGGTTCCAGCGGGCCACCTTGATCGAGGAGAGCTTCCAGTTGGCCACCTCGGCCTGGAAGCGCTGCTCGGCCAGCTCTTTGCGGAGCTTCTCGGCGGCGGCGCGCTCGATCTCCAGCCGCTCCTCCGCGTCGGTGAGCCGCTCGGCGAGCGCCTTGGCCTCCGCGGCGTGGTGCTCGGCCTCCACGAGCCGCGCCTGGGCCGCGTCCAGCAGCCTGGCCAGCTCGGCCGCGTGCTCGGCCTGGGCGATCGCCTCACGCAGCGCTCGCCTAGTGCTCTCCAGCTCAGTGCTCACCGAGACCTCCGATTCCTAGCCCGGCAAAGGATACTCTTTTGCGGGAAGCAGCTCGAAGGGATGAGATCCGGTGCAGTTCAACGTGCGGCCCTATGTCTGCGGCGGTCTCGGCCGGATCGACACCGTCATACTCGGCAAGCTCGCCGCCGCGGGGCCTCGGGTCAGACCGGCGCTCCAGACGGCCGAGGCGGCGCTGTTCAGCTCGACGCCGCTGCCGCCCTATCACCGCGCGGGGGGCTCGTTCGCGTTCTCCTGGGGTGAGCGCAGGCCCTCGGCTCTCGACGGCTGGATGTCCATCGCCGAGACGTACGAGGTGCCGGGGCTGATCGGCGACGGCCCGCGGATCACGCTGCACGCGGGCGCGCTCGGGCTGGTCGACGTCTATTACGTACGCCATGGCGACGCGATCTATTTCTCGTCCCTGATCCAGCCGTTGCTGTCGCTGGTCCCGGTCGAGATCGACTGGTCGGCCTGGGCATCGATCCTCCAGGTGACGTTCCCGCTCGGCGAGGCGACGCCCTACCAGCGGATCAAGCGGCTGCCGGGGTCGAGCGCGCTGGTGTTCGACGGCGAGCGGCTGGCCACCGAGCGCGGGCTGCCGCGCTGGCTGCGCCGCGAGCCGTACGAGAGGTGGACCAGCGCCCACGAGATCGTCGAGCTGCTGCACGAGGTCTACAAGGACTACGACGGGCGCAAGCTGCTGGTGCCGGTCAGCGGCGGCTACGACTCGCGGCTGCTGGCCAGCGTGGCGAAGGCGCGCGGGTTCGACGTGGAGTCCTGGACGACCAGCCCCGACGAGGGCACCGACACCGACATCGCCTTCGCCCGCTCGATCACCCGTGAGCTGGGCATCTCGCACCGGGTGATCACGCAGTCCGCCGACGCCTACCCCGGCGACGCGGCCGAGGTGGCGCGCCGGCTCGAATACCTGACGCCGCACCACGCCTGGTACGCCCCGTTCGCCAAGGAGGTGCAACGGGCGGGCCGGGTGCTGGTCGACGGCCTGGCCGGCGGCCCGCTGCTGAAGAACTTCATGGTGAGCGGGGCCGCGCTGGGGGCCACCTCGCAGGCCGAGCGGTCGGCCGCGGTGCTGAAGTCGCTCAGCCTCGGCGCCCCGTCACAGCCGTTCCTGTCGGCGGCGGCCGAGGCCTGGATGGAGGAGGCGGTGCGCGAGCAGTTCGACGCGGCGACCTCCATGCTGCACGGGCACCGGGCCGAGCTGCCGCTGTCGGTGCTGCACACCCGCACCGTGCGGGGCATCGCCCGCTCGGCGGTCAACCTGGTCGGGCCCGAGGCGTCGTTCGCGGCGCCGTTCATCCACCCCGACTTCTTCGACGCGGCGCTGTCGGTAGGGGTGGTCCGAAAAGACAAGGGCCGCTTCTATCGCGAGATCTTGCACGCCGCCAACCCGCGGGTGGCGGCCCTGCCGTCCACGAACGTGGTCAAGCAGCCGCTGCTGCGGGTCCCGCTGCGCTCAACGGCCGCTCCCGCGCGGGCGTACTCGCACCGCATGCTGGAGACCGTCGCCGCCCGGGTGCCCGAGCTGCTGTCGGATGAGCTGCACATGGTCATCGCGGGCGGCCCCGACGCGCTGACCCGGTTCAGCGGGTGGAACGACCGGTTCTGGGTGCGGGGGCTGGTGCTTTTCGGGCTCTGGCTGAGCGACTTCGAGAACGATCTCAGTGATGTGTCGTCCCCTTTCTGATGAACTCTCGGTAACATCACGGTTACGCAGTGATCTCGTGGGTATTAACTCGAGCACAGCACAAGCGGGTTCCGGAAAGCCAACGGGCTGGTAGTGTTCGGCCCGTAAGCGCCGCACAAGCGGGCACCGGGTCACAAATCCGGTCCGTTCAGGGCATGAGGTTCGCAGGGATGACGACCTCAGGCGGCGCGGTCACCAGCTAGTTAGCGCCGGGGAAACCGGTGACTCCGTCCTGCCCACATCTCCTTCTGTGAGCGACATATGATCAACGCATCCCCAGCACCGGAGCCGATTTCCGAGGCGTTCGTCTCGGAAGATCCCTCCTGGTACAAGCGGGCGGTGTTCTACGAGGTTCTTGTCCGAGGGTTCAAGGACTCCAACGGCGACGGCACCGGAGACCTGCGTGGTCTCACGGAGAAGCTCGGCTATCTGGAATGGCTGGGCGTCGACTGCCTTTGGCTACTGCCCTTGTACGAGTCGCCGCTGCGCGATGGCGGGTATGACATTTCCGACTACATGAAGATCCTTCCGGACTTCGGGGACCTCGGGGATTTCGTCCATCTGATCGAGTCGGCGCACGAGCGCGGGCTGCGGATCATCACCGACCTGGTGATGAACCACACGAGTGACCGTCATCCCTGGTTCCAGGCGTCGCGGCACGACCCGGAAGGGCCGTACGGCGACTTCTACGTGTGGTCCGACGAGCCGACCGGCTTTCCCGACGCCCCGATCATCTTCATCGGCGCGGAGGAGTCCAACTGGACCTACGACCCGGTGCGCAAGCAGTACTACTGGCATCGCTTCTTCCACCACCAGCCGGACCTGAACTATGACAACCCGGCTGTGCAGGAGGCCATGCTGGAGGTGCTGCGGTTCTGGCTGGACCTCGGCATCGACGGTTTCCGGCTGGACGCGGTGCCCTACCTGTTCGAGCGCGAGGGCACGGCGTGCGCGGGGCTGCCCGAGACGCACGCGTACCTGAAGAAGGTCCGCGCCGAGGTCGACCGCCTCTACCCTGACCGGGTGCTGCTGGCCGAGGCGAACGGCTGGCCCGAGGACGTCGTCGAATACTTCGGCGACCCCACCGTGGGCGGCGACGAGTGCCACATGGCCTTCCACTTCCCGCTCATGCCGCGCATCTACATGGCGGTCAAGAAGGAGACGCGCGAGCCCATCTCGGAGATCATGTCGCGCACTCCCAAGCTGCCCGACACGGCCCAGTGGGGCATCTTCCTGCGCAACCACGACGAGCTCACGCTCGAGACGGTGACCGAGGAAGAGCGCGACTACATGCACAGCGAGTACGCCAAGGACCCGCGCATGCGGGCCTACCTGGGCATCCGCCGCCGGCTCGCGCCGCTGCTGGACAACGACAGGGACCGGATCGAGCTGTTCACGGCCCTGCTGCTGAGCCTGCCGGGCTCGCCGATCATGTACTACGGCGACGAGATCGGCATGGGCGACAACATCTGGCTGGAGGACCGCGACGCGGTGCGCACGCCGATGCAGTGGAGCCCCGACCGCAATGCCGGCTTCTCCTCCGCCGACCCGGGGCGTCTCTACCTGCCCGCGGTCATGGACCCGATCTACGGCTTCCAGGCGGTCAACGTGGAGGCGCAGCAGCGCAGCGAGGGTTCGCTGCTCCACTTCACCCGCAAGATGCTGGAGATCCGCCGCAGTCACCCGGTGTTCGGCCTCGGTGCCTACACCGAAATGTGGTCCTCCAACAACAGCGTGCTCACCTACGTCCGCGAGTACGGCGACGACGTCATGCTGTGCGTGAACAACCTGTCGAAGTACCCCCAGCCGGTGGAGCTCGACCTGCGCCGCTTCACGGGCATGACGCCGGTGGAGGCGCGGGGCGGGGTGCACTTCCCGGTGATCGGCGAGCTGCCTTACCTGCTCACGCTGCCGAGCCACGGGTTCTACTGGTTCGCGCTGAAGAATCTCCAGGCCGCTGAGGTCGTCTCAGCGTGAGGTGACGGGCACCTGGGCGCGGGCCGCGCGGCGGGCCGGGATGAGCGCGACCGCGAGCGCCGCGCCCACGGCGACCAGCACGGCGACGATCAGCGTGAGGACCGAGGGCGGGCGGCCGATGCCCGCCCCGACTCCGCTGGTGTAGCCCTGGAGATCGATCAGCCCGGTCACGACCGAGGCCCCGGCCGCCGTGCCGGCCACGATGCCCAGCACGACCAGCAGCCCGGTCCCCGTCACCAGGGTGGCCATCACCTGCCGCGGGGTCAGCCCCATCGCCTTGAGCACGGCCAGATCGAACGCGTGGTCGCGCAGCCCCAGGGCGCTGGCCGTGAGCAGGTTGGCCAGGCCGATCAGCGCCAGCACCGCGATCAGCGCCACGATCACCACCCGGATGACCGACAGCCGGTCGGCCGGGTTGACCACCCGCTGCACGTCGAGGCTCTCCCCCGAGGCCGCCAGCAGCCTGTCGCGCACCTCGCCAGGATCGGCGCCCTTGCGCAGCGCGAGGGCGTAGAACTCGGGCGGCACGGAATCCTTGGCCGCCAGGCTGTCCAGCCCCACGGAGAGCACCTCGCCGTCGAGGTCCGGCTCCACCGTGCGGCCGACGATCCGTACGATCAGCGGCGAGCCGCCGACGGTCAGCCGGATCCGGTCACCGATCCTGGCGCCGAGCAGGTTGAGCAGCCCCTGCCCGGCGACGGCCTCGCCGGGCTGGCCGTACATGCGGCCTTCGACGACCGGGAACGGGTACGGCTCGGCCGAGCTGCCGATGGCGCGGACCCTGACCGAGCGGGCCGCCCCGGGGGCCAGGGCGTTGACGTCGGTGCCCGCGTAGACGCTCTGAACGGCCCTGTCGGACTCGGCGATGCGCTGGGCGTCGGCCGCCTCCAGCTTGCCCGGCCGGACGTACAGGCTGGCGTGCTGGCCCACCTGCTCGGGGTGGCTGAGGAAGTTGTCGAGCGTGGCCCAGACGCCGAGCCCGATCGTGATCATCATCATCGGCACGGCCAGGCCGAACGCGGTCAGGAACGCCGGCAGCTGCCTGGTGAAGGCGTCGCGGGTGCCGAGGATGAGCGCGGGTGGCAGCCGTACGAGCAGGCCCAGCCTGGCCAGGCGGGACAGGTGGCCGCGTGGCGGCGCCGCGGGGGCGCCGGGGATGGGCGGCGTGCGCCCGCCGCGCCAGGCGGGCACTCCGACCGCGGCGAGCACGGTCAGCGCGGTGCCGCCGACGATGGCCAGCACGGGCACGGGCGCGACGGAGGTCGTGCCGAGCACCGCCACGGTCACCGCCCATCCGGCGAGCGTGCCGACGCCGACGCCGAGCAGGCCGAGGGCGCCGTGCTCGACCAGGAGCAGCAGGGCGACCTGGCCCCTGGTGAAGCCCATCGACTTGAGCGTGGCCAGGTCGCGCAGCTGGCCGAGCACCCGCCCGCCGGCCGCGTTGGCCAGCGCCAGGGCGGCGGCGACCAGCCCGACCACGCCGAACAGCGCCAGCAGCGTGCCGAGCAGCCGGTTGTCGAGCTCCATCGCGGCGCGTACCTCGCGCCAGGTGTAGACGCGCTGCAGCTGGTCCTCCAGCATGACCACGACGCGCTGGGAGACGACCTGGGTGGCGTCGGGGTCGGCCAGGCGCAGGCCGGTCACCCACTCGCTGCGGCCGAGCATGGGCTCGATCCGGTCGAGCGTCGCCGGCAGCACCCAGGCCAGGCCGGGCGTCCACTCGGGGTAGAAGCCCTGCTCGGCGGAGTCGGCGATGCCGCGTACGTAGAGGGTGTGGCGCTCGCCGCTCAGCGCGATGATGGAGAAGGCGTCGCCGAGCTTGAGCCGCAGCGCCCTGGCGAAGGAGCGCTCGACCACCACGCCGTCGGACTGGGCGGGGTCGAGCCAGCGGCCTTCGGCCACGACCGGGTGCGCCACCCGGGGCGGCGTGGCGGGCATCGCGCGCAGCGCCGCGGGCTCCTTCTTGCCGTCCTGGACCACGGTGACGGGCGCGGACCTGTAGGGCCCCGCGGTCTGGGTGACGCCGTCGATGGCGCCCAGCCCGACCTGAGGGCTGTCCTTGGTGTAGAACCACACGTGGGCGCCGTCGGTCTGGGCGAACAGGCTGCGCCACGGGTTGGTGCCGTCTTCCAGCAGAGTGACGGCGGTGATCAGCGCGGCCACGATCCCGGCCACGGCGAGCACGGTGAGCAGCGCCTGGCCCCGCCTGGCCCGCAGGTCGGCCCTGATCCACCGGCTGCCCGCCCTGGCCGTGCTCATCGGAGGTCGATCACCTCGCCGGCCGTGCCCGTACGCCTGCGGGCGATGCGGCCGTCGTCGACGATCGCGCCGTCGAACAGCGACACCAGGCGGTCCGCCAGGGCGGCCACGCGGGCGTCGTGGGTGACCATGACGATGGTCTGGCCGTCCTTGTGCACGTCGCTGAGCAGCCGGAGCACGTCGCGGGTGTTGCGGCTGTCGAGGTTGCCGGTCGGCTCGTCGGCCAGCAGCACGCTCGGCTGGTTGGCCAGCGCGCGGGCCAGCGCGACCCGCTGCTGCTCGCCGCCGGACAGCTGGCCGGGCGCGGCGTCGGCGCGTTCGGTGAGGTTGAGGGCACCCAGGAGGTTCTGGCGGCGTTCGCGGGCGTCTCTGGGCGAGGCCCCGGCCAGCAGCGCGGGCAGCTCCACGTTGTCGGCCACGGTCATGTTGGCGACCAGGTTGAAGAACTGGAAGACGAAGCCCACCTTCTTGCGCCGCAGCAGCGCCCAGGCGCTCTCCGACAGCGTGTCGACGCGCTTCTCGTCGAGCCAGATCTCACCGCTGGTGCGGGCATCGAGCCCGCCGAGCATGTGCACCAGCGTCGACTTGCCCGACCCCGACGGCCCCATGATCGCGACGAACTCGCCCGGCTCCACCTGCAGATCCACCCCGCGTACGGCCGGTACGGGCACCGCCCCGTCGGAGTAGATCTTCACCAGGTTGACGGTCTTGATCACGCTCATGCCAGATCCTCCTGACACCGGGCCAGCCAGTCCAGGTCGGCCTGCAGGTGCAGCATGGCCCCCTCGATGAGCAGGACCGCGACGGTGTCGGCGGGCGCCGTGCGGGAGAGGAGGTCGTTGAGGTCGCTCATGAGCGAAAGATAGTGCCGGCGCTGCCGGTTGATGAGGGCCATCCGGTCGGCGATGCCGGTGAGCGGGGCCAGCACGAGCTTCATGAAGAACTCGTCGCGCACCCGGGGACCCTCGGTCGGCTCGTCCACCCAGGTGGTGAGCACGTCGCGGCCCGTGGCCGTCAGGTAGTAGACCTTCTTGTTCGGCCGGTTGGACTGCTCCACGTCGACGGCCCTGACCAGGCCGTCCTTCTCCAGCCTGCCGAGGGTCACATAGATCTGGCCGATGTTGGGAGAGGGATAGGCGCTGCCGAAGGTCTGCTCAAGGGCCTGTTTGAGCTCGTACCCGTGGGCAGGTTCCTTGGCCAGGAGCGCCAGCAGGTGCAACCGCAAGCCCCACCTCCCCCTTGTGTTACGGATGCGTTACGCGCTTCTCCGTTGACCGCCAGATTACATGTGTGCATAACATGAATGCATCTACCTAACACGAATGTAATCCTTCTGAACTGGGAGGTCATCGGGTGCATCGCTCGTTGCCCATCATGCTGGCCGCCTCTCTGGCGGCCGGGTGCGCGGCGACGGGTGACGAGGTCGGCGGCGATACGGGCACGGGCGGCACCGGCCCGATCACCTTCGCCACCGGACGCGACACGACGGCGTACCTGCAACCCCTGCTGGATCGCTGGAACCAGGCCCACCCGGCCGAGAAGGTGACGCTCCTCGAACTCCCCGAGGCCGCCGATGAGCAGCGCGCGCAGATGGTGGCCAACCTCCAGGCCCGGAGCAACCGCTACGACGTGCTCGGGCTGGACGTGGTGTGGACCGCCGAGTTCGCGGAGAACGGCTGGATCATCCCCCTGGAGCGCGGGCTCTTCCCGCTCGACAGGCTCCTGCCACCCGTCGTGGACACCGCGGTCTACAAGAACAAGCTGTGGGCGGTGCCGTACACGAGCAACGCCGGCCTCCTCTACTACCGAACCGACCTGATCAAGAAACCGCCGCGCACCTGGGCGGAGCTTCGCGAAAAAGCCCTAGAGATCACGAAAAAGCGAGACATCGGGGGTTACGCCGGGCAGTTCCTCGCGTACGAGGGGCTGACCGTGAACTTCTCCGAGGCCGTGCAGTCGGCGGGCGGGCAGATACTCAGCCCCGACGGCACGGAGGTGACCCTTGACCCGGCCAAGGCCAGGATCGCGCTGGACTTCCTCATCCAGGGCCTGCGCGAGGGCTGGATCCCCAAGGAGTCGCTGTCGTACAAGGAGGAGGAGTCCCGCCTGGCCTTCCAGGAAGGGCGGCTGGCCTTCGCCCGCAACTGGCCCCACGCGTACGGGCCGGCGACGGCCAAGCTCGGCGGCAAGTTCGCGGTGACCCGGCTGCCCGGGCTCAACGGCCCGGGGTCGAGCACGCTCGGCGGGGTCAACCTGGCCGTCAGCGCCTACTCCAAGCACCAGCACACCGCCCAGGAGTTCATCCGCTACTTCACGGGCCTGGAGAACGAGCGGCGGGTGCTCACCGACGGCTCGTTCCCGCCGGTGTGGACCGAGCTCTACGACGACCCGGCCCTGATCAAACGCTTCCCCTACCTGCCCGTACTCAAAGAGAGCATCCTCGCCGCCAAGCCGCGGCCGGTCAGCGCGAACTACAACCAGCTCAGCCTGGTGATCGCCAGCTCGGTCGCCAAGGCGCTGAGCCCTCCCTACACCGAGTCCGCCGACGATGTGGCGGCCTCCATGAAGTCCGAACTGCAAGAGATCATCAGAACACAGTGAGGCAGCCATGCGAAAAGCCAGAGCAGCAGCGATCCTGGCCGGGCTCGCGGTAGCGGTCGCCGCCTGCGGAAACGCACCGACGACCACCCAGCCCACAGCGTCGGGCTCAGCGCCGGCGAGCGACGGCGGGGGCAAGACGCTCCAGGGCGTCAAGCTCGAGATCGCCGCCAAGTGGACCGGCGAGGAGCAGAAGAACTTCGAAAAGGTGCTCAAGGCTTTCTCCGACAAGACCGGCGCCACGGTCACCTATGCCTCCACCGGTGAGGACACCGGTGCCTACCTCGGCCCGCGCATCCAGGGCGGCAGCCCGCCCGACGTGGCGGTCCTGCCGCAGCCGGGCCTGGTGCAGCAGTACGCCAAGCAGAACGCGCTGAAGCCGCTGACCTCCGAGGTCACTCAGGAGATCGACACCAACTACACGCCGTACTGGAAGGAGCTGGGTTCCGCCGACGGCAAGCCCTACGGCGTGCTGATCAAGGCCGCGCACAAGTCGCTGGTCTGGTACCGCGCGCCGGCGTTCGAGGACGCGGGCGTGCAGCCGCCGACGAACTGGGACGAGCTGGTCAAGGTGGCCCAGACGATCGCCGACTCCGGCACGGCGCCGTTCTCCCTCTGCGGCGCCTCCGGCTGGACGCTGACCGACCTGTTCGAGAACATCTACCTGTCGAGCGCGGGTCCGGACAACTACGACAAGCTCTCCAAGCACGAGATCCCCTGGACCGACCCCAGCGTGGCCACCGCGCTGCAGAAGATCCAGCAGATCGTGGGCAAGAAGGAGTTCGTCCTCGACGGCAGCTCCGGCGCGCTGCAGACCGACTTCCCGACCTGTGTGACCAAGGTGTTCAACCAGAAGAAGGCGGCCATGGTCATCGAGGCCGACTTCGTCGCCACCCAGGCGACGCAGGACGGCGCCAAGGTCGGCGAGGATGCCAAGATCTTCCCATTCCCCAAGGCCGGTGACACTGCTCCGGTCGTGCTGGGCGGCGACGTTGCGGTCGCGATGAAGGACTCCCCCGGCGCCATGGCGCTGCTGCAGTTCCTCGCCTCCAAGGAAGGCGGCGAGATCTGGGCCAAGCTGCCCGGTTACCTGTCGCCCAACAAGAACGTCTCCCCCGACAACTACCCGGACCCGCTGACCAAGCAGCTCGGGCAGACGATCATCTCCGCCGGTGACGCCGTCCGTTATGACATGTCCGACCTGGCGCCCAGCGCCTTCGGCGGCACCGACGGCAAGGGCGAGTGGAAGGTGCTGCAGGACTTCCTGCGCAACCCGAGTGACATCAAGGGCGCGCAGACCAAGCTCGAAGATGAGGCCAAGAAGGCCTGGAAGTAAGAGGTAAGGCCGTGACCGAAAAGGTGGACGGCCCGAAGGCCCCGCGCGAGGACGACACCTCGCGCGGGCCCGCCTCCGGACCGGCTGAAACCCCCCGCACGCAACGACGCCTCGGCCCTTCGCCGACGGTCGCGATCGCCTTCCTTCTCCCCGCGGCCCTGCTGCTGGGAATCTGGGTGGTCTACCCCATCGTCTACTCGATCTTCCGCAGCCTGTTCGACGCGACCGGCAGCGGATTCGTGGGCCTGGGCAACTACGCCACGATCTTCACCGACGCGGGCATGCTCACCACGATCAGGAACAACCTGATCTGGGTGGTCGTCGCCCCGATCGTGGTGACGACGCTGGGCCTGATCTTCGCGGTGCTCACCGAGCGCATCAAGTGGGCGACCGCGTTCAAGCTGATCGTCTTCATGCCGATGGCGGTCTCGCTGATGGCCGCGGGCGTGATCTTCCGGCTCGTGTACGACGAGGACCCGGGCAAGGGCGTCGCCAACGCCATCCTGACCACGGTGCACGACACGTTCTCCTCCTCCAAGGGCTACCCGGACGCGCGGCCCCGCGAGGGCGACCAGTCGGCGGTCGTGGCGGACAAGGGCGCGATCGTCACCAAGGCGCCCGTCCAGCCGGGCCAGCCGGTGCTGATCCCGATCGTCGGCATCAAGCCGAACATCATGCCGAGCGCCGCCCAGCCCGCCAAGGCCGCGCCGCCGGGCAACGCTCTGTCCGGAACGGTGTGGTTCGACTTCACCCCGGGCGGCGGCGGCAAGAACGGCGCGCCCGACGCCACCGAGAAGGGCCTGCCCGGCATGACCGTGGAGGCGGTCAAGGACGGCCAGGTGGCCGGCACCGCCACGACGGCCGACGACGGCTCCTTCCGCTTCGACGGGCTGGCCGCGGGTTCCTATGTCGTACGGCTGCCGCAGTCGAACTTCGAGGCGGCCTACCACGGCCTGACCTGGCTCGGCCCGACGCTCATCACCCCCGCGATCATCGGCGCGTTCGTCTGGGTGTGGGCCGGGTTCGCCATGGTGCTGATCGCGGCCGGGCTGGCGGCCATCCCGCGTGACTCGCTGGAGGCGGCCCGCATCGACGGCGCCACGGAGTGGCAGGTGTTCCGCCGGATCACCGTGCCGCTGCTGTCGCCGGTGCTGCTCGTCGTCTTCGTGACGATGATCATCAATACCCTGAAGGTCTTCGACCTGGTCTTCATCATCGCGCCGCCATCGGTCCAGCCGCAGTCGAACGTGGTCGCGCTGGAGATGTGGCGGGTCTCGTTCGGCGGTGGGAACAACCAGGGGCTGGGCAGCGCGCTCGCCATCTTCCTGCTCATCCTGGTCCTCCCCTTCATGATCATGAATATCCGCCGGTTCAGAAGGGAAGACACGTGACCACGGCAACCGCCCCGGCTTCTGCCGAGGTCTACGCGGGCGCTCCCCGCCGGAGTGTGATCACGCGCATCGCCGACCGTCTCGGCGGCGGCGCCGTCCAGGTCGTGATGGTGCTGCTGGGCCTGTTCTGGCTGGTCCCGACGCTCGGCCTGATGGTCGTCTCGCTGCGCACCCCGGCGGTCAACGGCGCCGAGGGCTGGTGGACCATCTTCACCAAGCCCGCCGAGCTGACCATCGAGAACTACAAGAACCTCCTGGCCAGCGGTTTCACCTCCTCCTTCTGGAACACCGTGTTCATCACGGTGCCGACCACGGTCCTGGTGATCGGGATCGCCGCGATGGCCGCCTACGCGTTCGCGTGGATGGACTTCCCGGGTCGTGACCTGTCGTTCCTGATCGTGGTCGGGCTGCTCATCGTGCCGATCCAGATCGCGCTGATCCCGGTCGCCATCTTCTACGGCGGCGTCGGCATCTTCGGCACGATCCCCGGCGTGGTGCTGTTCCACGTGGCGTTCGGGCTGCCGTTCGCGATCTTCCTGCTCCGGAACTTCTTCGTCGGCATCCCGGCCTCCCTGCTGGAGGCGGCGCGGATGGACGGGGCGTCGGAGCTGAAGATCTTCGTGCGGGTGGTGTTCCCGCTCGGCAAGCCGGCGATCGCCTCGCTCGGCATCTTCCAGTTCCTGTGGGTGTGGAACGACATGCTCATCGCGCTGGTCTTCGCGGACACGAACAACCAGCCGATGACCAAGGCGCTCCAGTCTCAGATGCGGCAGTTCGGGTCGAACGTCGACATCCTCTCGTCGGGCGCCTTCCTGTCGTTGATCATCCCGCTGGTCCTCTTCTTCGCCTTCCAGCGCTACTTCGTGCAGGGCATGATGGCCGGTTCGGTGAAGTAGCTCCACATGTGCCAGCCAGATGCGGGGGCATGGGCACCCGCCTGCCGAGGGGGGCAGGCGGGCGCCCGTAACGCTCTCTCTGACGGCCCCTAAAATTCACTCATGAAGCTCCTCGCGGCGGCGGTCGCCACCTTCATCGCTCTTGGCCCCGGCTCCGCCGGTGCGGGCGCCGGCGCCGAGGGCGCGGGTGATCCGTACTTCCCCAAGCAGGGCAACGGCGGCTACGACGCCACGCACTACGACCTCGCGCTGGGCTACGAGCCGGGGGCCAACCAGCTGAGCGGCGTGGCGACGATCGCCGCCCGGGCCACGCAGGAGCTGAGCCGCTTCGACCTGGATCTGGTCGACACCCTGACCGTGCGGTCCGTGGTGGTGAACGGCGCGGCGGCCTCCTTCCGGCGCAGCGGTCCTGAGCTCGTGGTCACCCCGCCCGGCAGGCTGGCCTCGGGGCACCCCTTCTCCGTCGTGGTCCGGTACGACGGCAAGCCGACGTACGTCGTCGACCCGGACGGCTCACACGACGGCTGGATCCGTACGGATGACGGGGTGTTCAACGCCAACGAGCCGCAGGGGGCCATGACCTGGTATCCCGGAAATCACCACATGACGGACAAAGCCACGTATCGCTTCACGGTGACCGTGCCGAGCACGCGGGTCGCGGTGGCGAACGGCGACCTGGTGTCGAAGACGTCCCAAGGCGGTCACACGACGTACGTGTGGGACGAGAAGGAGCCGATGGCCAGCTACCTCTCGACCGTCACCATCGGCAAATTCCAACTTTCCGACACCAAGATCGGAAATTTCCGGGTAATCACCGCCGTGGACCCGCGGAACGCTGCGAAAGCCGGAGACTTCGCGAAGCGCCACAAGCCCATCCTTGACTACTTCGGCTCGCTCTTCGGCCCCTACCCGTTCTCCTCGACCGGCGGCATCATCGACCGCGCGTCGGACGTCGGCTACTCGCTGGAGACGCAGACCCGCCCGATCTACCCCCAAGTGCCGAGCGAGCCGCTGCTCTCCCACGAGCTCGCCCACCAGTGGTTCGGCGACGCCGTGACGCCGACACGCTGGAAGGACATCTGGCTCAACGAGGGCTTCGCCACCTACGCCGAATGGCTCTGGCAGGACAAGCTGGGCACCAAGAAGCTCCAGGACTCCTTCGACGAGGCGTACCGCCGTACCCCGCAGGACGAGTTCTGGCAGACGCCCCCCGCCGACCCAGGCGGCGCGGCCGGGCTCTTCAAGGACGCCGTCTACTCCCGCGGCGCGATGACGCTGCATGTCCTGCGCGGCGCGGTCGGCGACCGCGCGTTCTTCACCATCCTCAGGACCTGGGTCAATGACCACAAGTACGGCAACGCCGACACCGCCGCCTTCATCGCCCTGGCCCAGCGAGTCTCGGGCCGGGATCTCGGCACGCTCTTCGACCAGTGGCTGTTCCAGCGGGGCAAGCCCACGCTGTGATCATTCTGGTACGGCCGCCCACCGGATTCGGACCGCAAGCCGTACCAGACCTGGCTAAGCTCAACAGCCATGGCCAGTCGTCCCTTGAACGAAGTCGTCGAAGCCGGATGGGCCAGTGCGCTGGAGCCCGTCTCCGAGCGCATCTCCCATATGGGCGAGTTCCTCCGCAACGAGATCGCCGAAGGCCGGCAATACCTCCCCGCGGGCGCCAACGTACTGCGCGCCTTCAACCAGCCCTTCGACGAGGTCAAGGTGCTGATCGTGGGCCAGGACCCCTACCCCACGCCCGGTCACCCCATCGGGCTGTCGTTCTCCGTCGCCGCCGACGTGCGGCCGCTGCCCGGCAGCCTGCTCAACATCTACAAGGAGATGGAGACCGACCTCGAGCTGCCGCGGCCGTCCAACGGCGACCTGACCCCGTGGGCCGACCAGGGCGTACTCCTGCTCAACAGAGTCCTCACCGTGATGCCCGGCAAGCCCGCCTCCCACCGGGGCAAGGGCTGGGAAGAGGTCACCGAGCAGGCGATCCGCGCGCTGGTGGCCCGCGACAAGCCGATGGTCGCGATCCTGTGGGGCCGTGACGCGCGCAACCTGGCACCGATGCTCGGCAGCGTGCCGCGCATCGAGTCCGCGCACCCGTCTCCGCTGTCGGCACGCAACGGATTCTTCGGCTCCCGGCCCTTCAGCCGCGCCAATGAGCTCCTAGTTCAGCAAGGCGCCGGTCCTGTCGAGTGGAAGCTGCCCTAGCATCTTCGCCATGAGTGATAACGAGAAGTTCCTGCGCCTGACGGTCGAGCTGACCGTCGAGGTGCTCGACGTGGACGCGCTGCAGGCCGCGGCGCTGGCCGAAATCCGGCACCCCGACGCCGACCTCACCGAGGAAGAGCGGGCCGAGCAGGTGGAGCTCGTCAACTCCGACGACACCGGCGCGTCGGCCCTGCAGTGGCTGATCGAGCCGGACCACGTCCTGCAGCTCGTCGACCACATCGACGAGATCGAGCCGCGCGAGGCCGTCCTGGGCGTCGAGCCCTCCGACGGCCCCAGCGAGGAAGAGGAAGAGGACGACCACGAGCACGCCTGAGTCCGGTGCGGGCCACGAGGTCTGTTCGATCAGCTTCGATCGGCATCGTGGCCCGCGCTGTGAGCTTTGAGAGGACACTGAGTTGATCGTCGCGTTCTCGATCACGCCGCTGGGCGTCGGCGAGGGGGTCGCCGAGCCGGTCGCGCGCGCCGTCAAGGTGGTGCGGGAGAGCGGGCTGCCCAACCGGACGGACTCCATGTTCACCACCATCGAGGGTGAGTGGGACGAGGTCATGTCGGTGGTCAAGCGGGCGGTGGACGCGGTGGCCGAGGTGGCGCCGCGAGTCAGCCTGGTGCTGAAGGCCGACCTCAGGGCCGGTGTCACCGACGGCATGACCAGCAAGATCGAATCTCTCGAACGCCACCTGTCCTGACCGGCGGTTGCGGCTGGGGTCGGCCAGGAAGGCGACCCCTGACCCGCCCGGGATTATCTGTCCGGACGTCCAGGCTTACGTGAGCGTTCATGGCTCGGTTAGTGTGAGCCGGTGTGATCACGAGGTGTTCTCTCCCCGTTCGTGGCTCGCCGCCGCCATCGTCGGCACCGTGCTCAGCACGGCCGTCGCCGTCCCGGCAGCCGCAGCCTCCTCCCCCGCCAAGGTCACCGATCCCGTACGCCACGTCGATCCGCTGATCGGATCGGCCAACGGCGGCAACACCTACCCCGGCGCCGTCCTGCCGTTCGGGATGATCTCGTGGAGCCCGACCAACACGGCGGGCGACCAGACCAACGCCGCAGGCGCCAACGGCTACTCCTACAACACCCCCCGCGTCAGAGGCTTCGCGCTCACCCACGTCAACGGCGCGGGGTGCCATCCGGGGGCCGCTGGCGACATCCCGATCATGCCCTTCGCCGGCCCGATCACGTCCTCACCCACCGCGGACACGACAGACTCGATCTACGCGAGCAGCTTCAGCCACGACAACGAGAGCGCACGGCCCGGCCGATACACGGTCACGCTGGACTCCGGCGTCAAGACCGACCTCGCGGTCACCACCCGCGCGGGCATGGGCGAGTTCACCTTTCCGAAAGGCGCACCCGCCAGCCTGCTGTTCCGCGTGTCCAACTCGCTCAACGGCAGCGAGAACGCCGAGATCACGATCGACCCCGCCACCCGTACGGTCACCGGCTCGGTGCTGACCGGCGCCTTCTGCGGCCGCCGGGCCAACGGCGGCGTCAACAACCGCAAGAGCTACTACCGGCTGCACTTCGCGGCCTCCTTCGACCGCGCCTTCTCCGGCACCGGCACCTGGGTGAACGGCGACCTG
Source organism: Nonomuraea sp. NPDC049158 (assembly GCF_040648335.1). Classification (NCBI taxonomy): domain Bacteria; kingdom Bacillati; phylum Actinomycetota; class Actinomycetes; order Streptosporangiales; family Streptosporangiaceae; genus Nonomuraea; species Nonomuraea sp. NPDC049158. The sequence continues at coordinate 610,682 of NZ_JBEZDM010000001.1, read as the reverse complement.
CGCCCCGGCACCACGACGGCCGCCGGCGGCGAGGGCTACGCCACCGGCGCCGACCGCGCCGGCCGCGGCTCCGGCGGGTACGTCAGCTTCGCCGACACCGATGTCCGCATGAAGGTCGGCATCTCCTACACCAGCCTCGCGGCGGCCAAGCGGAACCTGAGCCAGGAGATCTCGGCACGGGACGACGTCACGTCCGTGGCCGCCAGAGCCACCCGCGCCTGGAACGAGCGGCTCCGCTCAGTCGAGGTAGCCGGCGGCTCCACGGATCCGCTGACCACCTTCTACACGGCGATGTACCACTCCTACCTGCAGCCCAACGTCACCAGCGACGTCGCGGGCACCTACCTCGGCAGCGATCAGAAGGTCCACGGACTCGCCCGCGGACAGCGCGTCCAGTACGGCAACTTCTCCGGCTGGGACCAGTACCGCGCGCACACCCAACTCCTGGCGCTGCTCGAACCACAGGTCGCCGGCGACTACGCCCAGTCCCTGTACAACCTGGCGCAGCAGAACGGCGGCGTCTGGGACCGCTGGGTACACGTCAACGGCCCCACCCACGTGATGACCGGCGACCCGTCGGCCCCCGCGCTCGCCGGCTTCTACGCGCTCGGCGTACGCAACTTCAACGCACGCGCGGCCTTCGACTCCCTGCTCCAGCAGGCCACCGTGCCGCACCCGTCCGGCCTGTCCGACAAGGGCTGCCCCGGACAATGCGAGGGCCAGCGCCCCAACCTCGCCGAATACCTGCGGCTCGGCTACGCCCCCCAGGACACCTGCCACTGCTGGGGCGGCGCGGCGGAGACGCTCGAGGACGCGACCGCCGACTTCGCGCTCGCGGACTGGGCACGACGGCTCGGCCGCGACCGCGAACACGACCTGCTGCTGCCCCGGGCCGGCTGGTGGCGCAACACCTTCAACCCGTCAGCCGGCCAGGAGGGCGGCTACCAGCAGGCACGCAAGTCCGACGGCAGCTGGCTGTGGCCGTTCTCGGCCACCTCCGACGCCGGATTCGCCCAAGGCAGCAGCGCCACCTACACCTGGATGGTCCAGCACGACATCGCCGGCCTGGCCGCCGCCATGGGCGGCAAACAGCAGGCGGCCAAGCGACTCGACACCTTCTTCCACCGCGCCGACGGCACGTGGGCGACCGGCGGCGACGGCTTCCGCTACGACCCGACCAACGAGCCCGGCATCCACGTCCCCTGGCTCTACAACGCGCTGGCCCAGCCGTGGAAAACCCAGCAGACGGTACGCGCGATGGCGTCCCTCGTCTACAAGACCGGCCCCGGCGGCCTGCCCGGCAACGACGACCTCGGCACCATGTCCGCCTGGTACGTCTTCGCCGCCCTCGGCATGTACCCCCAGACGCCGAGCCGGGCCGAGATGCTGCTGTCCAGCCCCATCTTCCCCAAGGCGTGGATCAAGCGCGGCAACGGCACGACGATCACGGTCAGCGCCCCGCAGGCCGCCCCCGAGGCCGTCTACGTCCAGGACGTGAAGGTCAACGGCAAGACCCACACCCGCTCCTGGCTTCCCGAGTCCCTGCTGAACACGGGCGGCGACATCGTGGTGAACGTCGGCGCCGCCCCCAACACCTCGTGGGCGACCGGATCCGGCGACCTCCCCGTCGACCACGTCCCCACCGCCGGCACCCCCATCCCGAACCTGCCCGCCGCCTGCCAGCCGTCCGGCTCCTCCTGCGCGCAGAAACTCCAGTACGACGTGGACGGCGTAGCCACCACGGACGCCAAGTCCCAGGGCAACCTGGACGGCAAGGGCTGGAGCTTCCCCGCCGAGCAGCTGCCCGAGCCCGGCACGCGCACCGTGGCGGACGGCCCCTACCTGATTCCGGAGACCAAGGGCACGACAGGCAACTTCCACAGCCTGCGCGGCCAGCGCACCTACCTCACGCCAGGCCGCTACCAGGCCCTCGACCTGCTGGTCACGGCCGTGAACGGCGACCAGCAGACCGAGCTCACGATCACCTACGCGGACGGCACAACCTCCACGGCCCCGCTCAAGGTGACCGACTGGGCCGGCGCCGCACCCCACTTCGGCGAGGCGGCGGCACTCACGGCCGACACCCGCTACAACGTCAACAACACCGCCGACGGTCGCAGGGTGACCATCTGGCGGGTCTCGGTACCCGCCGACGCGACCCGCGAGGCGGTCTCGTTCACCAGCCCCGCGGTGCCGAACGTCAAGATCTTCGCACTCACGACCCGCGCGTGACCCGGTCGCGTGGGGTGCCTGCCTGGACGGGCAGGCACCCCACGCCGCATCTCCGTTGGCCTCGGCCATTCCAACGCACCAGCCACATCGGACTGGCTTCTTCCCCTCCCCGGAGGGGTGTCCCTCCCTGAGGACGCCAGCCGTCTTCTTCCCCTCCCCCTGAGGGGGTGTCCCTTCCTAAGGACGCCAGCCATAACGGACCGTCACCGGGACCGAGACGGTCGTGTGGCGAACCCCGTGAGTCACCACGCCAGGCGTCCCTTGACCGGCACAGTCCCGGTCAACCGTTGCGACCCCCGGCCGCCTGCTTCCGGTTCGCTGCTCACGGGATTTCGCCCTGCCCGCCCTCTAGTACATTTCGAGATATGTCTTGACCCGCCCCGCAGACGCGACATATCGTGTCGCTCGACAACAACGCGATACTACGCGTTCCAGGAGGTGGGTTGAGTGCACGAGCGAGTACCCGTTCTTGTCGTCGGCGCCGGTTACGCCGGGCTGAGCGCGGCAGCGCTGCTGGCCTGGCGTGGCGTGCCGGTCATGCTGGTCGAGCGACACCCCAGTACGTCGGTCCAGCCCAAGGCGTTCGGGATGGGACCCAGAGCCGTCGAGTTACTGCGGCCGGTGCCCGGGGTCGAGCAGTCGCTGCGGGACATCTGGCAGGGCATCGGTGACGGCATGCGCATCGCGATCGCGGCGAACCTGGCCGACCCGAACCCGCACATGATCATGACCGGCGACCAGGAGGACTTCGCCTTCCTCGCCGAGATCACGCCTGCCGTCCAGGTGGGCGCCCCGCAGGCGGAGGTCGAGCGGGTGCTGCGGGGCAAGGCCGAAGAGCTGGGGGCCGACCTGCGCTTCTCCACCGAGCTGGTCTCGCTGGAGCAGGACGCCGAGGGCGTCACGGCGGTCATCCGCGCCGACGGCGTCGACAGTGTCGTACGGGCCGACTACGTGGTGGCCGCCGACGGCTTCCGCAGCCCGCTCCGTACCCAGCTCGGCATCCCCACGTCGGGGAAGGGCGAGCTGGGGCTGATGTGCTCGATCATGTTCGATGCCGACCTGACCAGGCTGGTACGGGATCGCGAGGTCACGCTCTGGTACCTGCAGAACGAGGTCTTCACCGGCGTCATCGTGACCGGCACGGGCGTGGGCGCGCACGTGGTGGGCGTCAACTACGACCCCGCCAAGGGTGAGAGCGAGGCCGACTTCACCGAGGAGCGCTGCGTCGAGCTGGTACGAGTGGCGACCGGCGTGCCCGACCTCGACGTAAGGGTGCTCGACAAGACCACCTTCGCCATGGCGCACGTCCTGGCCGACCGCTACCGCGACGGGCGGGTGTTCCTGGCCGGCGACGCGGCCCACACGATGCCGCCCACCGGCGGGCAGGGCGGCAGCACGGCGCTCCAGGACGGCTGCGACATCGCGTGGCGGCTCTGGCTGGTGGCGACCGGGCAGGCCGGACCGGATTTCCTCGACACCTACGAAGCCGAACGCCGTCCCATCGGCACGCTGACGGCCGACGCGCAGCTCGCGAACCTCGGCCACCGGATGCCTCCGGCGATGCGTACCGAGTACCCGGAACCGCTCGAAGACCCCATGGCCGCCATGATCGGATACCGCTACCACTCCACGGCGATCCTGGAGGAGCCCGATGACGACGGAGCGATCCTGGAGGATCCGCGCGTACCGACCGGGCGTCCGGGCAGTCGCGCCCCGCACGTACCGCTCGACTGGGACGGGCAGCTGATCTCGACCATCGACCTGTTCGGATCGGGTTTCGTGCTGATCGCCGGGCCTGGGGGGCAGCACTGGATGGACGCGGGGCGGCTGATCAAGGAGCGGCTGCGCATCCAGCTGACGCGTGTGCTGGTGGACGAGGAGCTGATGGACGTCCAAGGCTGCTGGACGGAGAGGTACGGCGTGGACAGGGGTGGCGCCGTGCTGATCCGGCCCGACGGCTACGTCGCCTGGCGCTCGCCGTACGCCGACCCGGACCCCGCGACCACCCTCGAACGGGTGCTCCGGCAGGTGCTCAGCCGCTGACGGCGACTCAGGAGGCGCGCCATCGGCCGCCCGGTTCGCTGGATCGCCTCAGAAGAGGCGCAGCCGTCCGGTTCGCTGGATCGCCTCAGAAGAGGCGCAGCTGTCCGGTTCGCTGGGCTCGTGCCTCTCCCAGCCGGAGCGCGACGGCGGCCGCGAGCAGCAGGACTCCGGACAGTAAGGCCAGCCCGGCCAGCTCCCCGGCCAGGTCACCGATGCGCTGCCCGTCGAGCAGCGCACCACGTACGACCGCCAGGCTGCCGGTGAGCGGGAGCACCGAGCCGACGGCCCGGATCCAGCCGGGCAGCGCGAACACCGGCAGCCGTACCCCGCTGGCGAACCACATCGGATCGTCCAGCAGCGTGTAGAGGAAGGCGGCGTCCCTGGAGAAGATCAGCAGGCTGTTCAGGAACGCCCCCCACGCGACCGCGGGCACCAGCATGGCCAGGAAGACCACCGCGTACATGGCCGGGTGGGCCACGTTCACCACGTCCAGCAGCGTGAACATCGCCACCGCGAAACACACGAACAGCCAGGCGTTCTGCACCAGCGCGCCGAACCCGTTGGCGACGACCACGACCAGCCGGTTCGCGGGTGACAGGAAGAGGAGTTCCAGCGTGCCGGTCTGGCGCTCGAAGGAGAAGTGCCAGGCCGACTGCACCAGCGAGAAGAAGAACGTGAACCCGAGCGCGCCCGTGGCCAGGAAGGCGAGCAGCCGTTCCGGGTCGGCGGCGAGCGGCCAGCGCTCGGCGATGCCCGGTGTCGCGGCCAGCGGCCGGAGCGTGTAGTAGGTTTCGGCGAGCTTCAGCAACGGCCAGACCAGCATCGAGAGCAGGACCAGCTTGCTGCCGAAGATCTGGCGATGCTGCTTGAGCGCCTCGGCCCGCATGACCTTGACCGCGTGCCTCACGCCATCACCTGCCACCGGCTGGTGCGGTTGCCGAGCGCGCAGGCCGTACATCCGGTGCCGGTCTCTGTACGGCACCACGCCGGAGCCGCACCCGCCCGCGCCGGAGCCGCACCTACCTCCGCCCCGGCCCGCGCCAGAGTGCCACCGACCTCAGCCCACGGCGGAGTCGCGCCGACCTCCGCGCGGGTCCACGGCGGAGTGACGCCCATCCGGGGGCGGCACCACGTCGACGTCACGCCCAACCCCGTGCGGCAGGGCGACCAGCTCGTGTGCGGCGCGATCACGCGACCACCTCCAGGGAGCGGTCGCTCAGCGCGAGGATCGCGTCCTCGAGGGACGGCTCGACGATCTCCAGCCCGCCGAGCGCGCCGCCCGCCTCGATGATCGTCGTGGTCAGCGCCCCGGTCAGATCCTCCGGATGGTTCAGCTCGACCACCCCGCCCGGTGCTATGCGTACGCGGCTGTCTAAGGCCAGTACGGCGGCCTCGATCTGCGGCGACAGGTTCGTGACCGTGACCCGGACCGTGCGATGGCAACCGGTCTGGGCCATCAGCTCGGCCGGCGAGCCTGCCGCGAGATGGCGGCCGTCGCCGATCACGTACACGTGCTCGCAGAGCTGCTCGACCTCGGCCAGGTAGTGGCTGGTGAGGAGCACGCCCTTGCCCCGTTCGGCCAGCCCGGCCACGACCCTGCGCAGGTCACGGGCGATCGGCGCGTCGAGCCCCAGCGTGGGCTCGTCGAGCAGCAGATAGTCGGGGTCGTTGATCAGGCCCCGGGCGATGGACAGGCGCTGGGTCATGCCGCGCGAATACTGTTCGACACGGGTGGCGGCGGCGTCCGTCAGACCGACGAGGGCGAGCAGCTCCTCGATGCGCGGCTTGAGGACTTTTGTGGGGATGTCATAGAGCTGGCCGAAGTACCAGAGATTCTCCCGGCCGGTCATCCGCGCGTAGACCATGCGCTCGCCACCGGCGATCAGGTTGATCCTCTTGCGTACGGCATGCGGCTGTTTGACCGGGTCGAGGCCGCCCACGCTGACGGTGCCGGACGTCTGCCGGAGCAGGGTGGACAAGATCTTGATGGTGGTGGTCTTGCCCGCGCCGTTCAGCCCAAGCAGCCCGGTGACGCGGCCGCCGGGGATCGACAGGTTCAAGCCGTCAACGGCCACCTTCGCGCCGAACTCCTTACGCACATTCACTGTCTCGATCATCAATAACTCCGTTCCATGGCCCTACGCTCAGCCCAGGGCATCGCGAGTAATCCGGCGGCGGCGTAGGCGAGACCGAGCGCGACGGCGACGGCGAGGCGCCCCGGGTTCAGCCCGGTGCCGCCGGTGAAGACGCCGCGCACCACGTCCATGGCGGCCGTCACCGGCACCACCTCGCCGAGCCACCGGAACGCCTCAGGCAGGTACTCCCTCGGAAAGGTGAACCCGGACAGCAGGGCGATCGCGTGGAACACACTGTTCTGGGTGATGTGCGCCTCACCGGCGACGATCATCACGTTGCTCAGCACGGCCGACATCCCGAACACCGCCAGAGCCAGCCCCGCCACGGCCAGCACCGCGTCCACCGCCCCCGTGGGCGCCGGCCGTACCCCGAACAATGCCGCGCACCCGAACAACACGGCCACCTCCACCGCCACCGCCGTGAAGGCGAACGCCGAGAACCCCAGCAGGTACGGCAGGCGTCGCGCCGGGGCGACGAGCAGCGCGCCCATCGTGCCTTCGCGCTGCTCCTGGATCATCGCCTTGCCGGTCCAGAGGATGCCGTGGACGACGAACATGTAGGCGCCGGCGCCCACGGCGATGTACCCGAGATAGTCGTCGGTGCCTGCCTTTCCGCGGAACTCCGCGGATATCTCCCCACCCGCCACGGCCCGCAGCCCCAGGTAGGCCAGCCCGATGGTGAAGACACCCAGCAACAAAGTGCCGATGAAGTATGACCATGGGTAGGCCCGCCTGGTCACCAACCACGACCGTCTCAGGGTCGCCCATGCCACGCTCATAAGTCTCCTTTGGGAACTGACTAAGTTTCTATCAGAGACTCACTTGACGGTAAAGTCGGGGAATGGTCAGAGAGCTGCGCTCGCAGGACGCCGACTGCTCGATCGCCCAGGCAGCCGCCGTGATGGGCGACTGGTGGAGCCTGCTCATCGTCCGCGAGGTGACCCGCGGCCACCGCCGCTTCGACGACCTGCTGGGCGAGCTGGGCATTTCCCGCAAAGTCCTCACAGAACGCCTCAAGCATCTGGTGGAGCACGGGGTACTGACTCGTGAGCCGTATCAGAGCGGTCCGGTGCGGTACGAATACGTGCTCACGGACGCCGGCTGGGCACTGGCGCCCATGCTGATCACGATGCAGGACTGGGCGGACCGCTGGCTCCTCGGCGACGGCACTCTCACGGGGGTGGCGGCCCCACGAAGCGCAGAAGCCACCCGCATCCACGCCCTACTGGGCACCCACATCCCGGACCCGCTGCGCCTGCCCGCCGCCATCAACCATCCACCGCTCAACACTGATCCGACCAATAGCGCCCACTGCACCGACAGAGCCGAAAGCGCTAACCGGGCCGATAGCGTCAACCACCCATCTGCCACCACCCACTCGACCGGCACTGGCGCCCACACCCCAGCCATAAACGACCCCACCGGCACCACCCACCGCCCGCCGCCCACCACCAACGAGACGGACAACGCCAACCGGACCGACAGCGCCAACCATCCGCCGCCCACCGACCCCCTCGGCCCAGCCAATCGCCCACCAGAGACCGCCGACCCGAAAGGCACGCATGGCACGCATGGCACCCGTGACACCGGGGGCACGCCTGGCGTCGACCGCACGGGAGACAGGGGCGGCCCGAGGGTCCGTCCATCGGTCACCCTTGGCCGAACCGCCTCGACCGAGGAGCGAACGGCGTCGCTCGATGTCGTGGCCGACGCGCGGGCGACGGTCCTGTTCGCGTACCCGTCGACGGGCATGCCCGCGCCGCTACCGCCCGGCTGGAATCAAGTCCCCGGAGCAGCGGGCTGCACGCTCGAGAACCGTATCTTCCGTGACAGGCATCCCGAGTTCGCCGCCCATGACATCGCCATCCATGGAGTGAGCACGCAACGCCCCGACGAGCAGTCCGCCTTCGCCGCGGCTGAAGACCTCCCGTTCCCCCTGCTCTCGGACATGGACCTGCACCTGGCGGCGGCTCTCCGCCTCCCCACCTTCCGCGCCGGCCAAGCCCTGCGCCTCAAGCGCCTGATCCTGGTCGTGGACCGTTTCCGGGTGATCCGCCACGTCATCTTCCCCGTACTGGACATCCCGGCCGCCATCACCGAGGCACTGACAGCCGCCGAAGCCATCAGCTGACGGCAACGCAAGCACCTGACGACCCTCGTCCAGCACCCCCACCGGCGGTCCCCCGATCCTCGTCCAGCGCCCCTCCCGCCATCAGCCGACCCTCGAACAGCGCCCGCTCGCCATTCCCCGATGCTCGCCAGAGGATTAGCTGGCGAGCAGTTGCTCTCGCTCCGCCAGCAGTGCTCTGTGCTGGGCTTCCAGTTGCGTGGTGCGACCGGCCAATGCCTGAACGGTCTCGACGACCCACTGGGAGATCGAGGCCACCGCGTCGCGCGTCTTGTTGATGCGCTGATGTTTGAGCGCGTCAGTGATGATGTTGTCGAAGAACGAGTCCACGAACCACCGCGTGTCCACCTTGGGCATCTGGAGTTCGGCGACCCACCCGATGTCCGCCAGTTCGCGCGAGAAGACGTCGAGCGCTCGCTGGGCGTGCCAGGCGGCCTGGTCCGCGCTCGACAGGTGGCTGTGTTCGATCGCGTCGGCCAGCACACCGCCGCCGAGCATGTCCCAGGTCGACGCGCCGCGCGCCTTGTTCAGCAGCGTCAGGACGACGCCCAGCGCCTCGCGCGCGGCCTTGCCTGCTTGCCAGGCTTCAAGGTGTTCCCTCATGTCGGCTTGCGTGTCGGCCAGCTTCTTCGATGTCCCGAGCAGCTTCTGACCGCGTTCGTTGCCCAGGCCGATCAGGAGCCGCTCCTTGTCGGCCAGCAGCTTCTCGTACGCCTGATGTGCCCCCGAGATCGAGGCCAGTTCGCGGTCGGTGCCCTCCAGATCGGCGGTCAGATCATCGAGCCGCCTCCGCTGGCCGTGCAGCCGCTCCCAGGCGGCCTCGGCTTCGGCTCGTTCCCTGGCCAGCCGGTCCTCCTTGGGGCCCGCGACTGGGGCGGCGAGCAGGGCCAGGAAGCCGCCGAGCCTGCCTTCCAGGCGGGCGACGTCGTGCTGCTCTTTGGCCAGTTGTGTCTCCAACTGGCCGGTCAGCTCGGTGACCTCCCGAATCTGGTCGGCTGTCGCCTTCCGCCGGGTGGTCAGGTGATCGAATCGGCGAATCTGCTCGCGTGACTCACGTAATTTACGGTCAACGTCTGCGAAAGCGTCCACATGGGTTCTACGAATGGCGGCCATACGGGGTTCCTCCTGAAAAGGGTGTCGGCCGGTTTACGCCGCCGGCGCCGGGGGCTGGGGTGGGTCCATCTGGTTACTGCCGATGATGGCCTGCAGGTCGCATGCCGGGCTTCCTCCTGGAAGGGGTGGGGCGGTTTATGCCGCGAGAGCTGGGGACGGGCCCGTCAGGTCGCAGCCGAGGACGGTCGGCATGTCGTGGGTGGTGCGGTGGGTGGCGCACAGCCAGTCGTTGAGGGTGCCGGTGAAGCCCGACGGTGGGCCCACCTTGAGGTGGGTGACCTGGCCTGTGCCTGTGCCAGGGGGTGGGTCGGCCCTGAGGTAGGCGACCTGGCCCGCGCCCGAAACCGGGGCGACCTTGAGCCGGCCGATGCGGCCGTGGCTGGTCGGGTCCGTGTCGCAGGGGGTGAGGTGGACCATGAACGGTGAGCCGCCGTGCCCGGCTGAGGTCGCTATTCGCACATGGTCGTCGATTGAGCGCTCGGTGGCGTCCGGATGGGCCGCAAGGTAGGCCAGGTGATCGGTGACGAGGTGGTCTGCCACTCTGCGGAGCAGGCTCGTGGCGCACAGGCTGTGGGCACAGGCTGCGCCGTCCAAGGTGATCTCGGGCAGGGCGAAGCGACGTAGCCCTCGGGAGGTGACGCGCAGACAGTCGCAAGCGCCGGTGTCAGCCGGGTCCCACGGTGGGCAGGTGGCGTCCCCGTGCACTTGCACGTCCCAGCCCAGCCAGTCGTCAGCCAGCCGGAACACGGGTGACTCGCCGATTGCTGGAAAGGCAGCCGGGTCGTCTCCTCGCCTACGACCGACCGCCTGGGACCCCGATCCGCCGACGACGGACCCGAAAGCCGATCCGGACAGCGACCCAGAGACCGGGCCAGAGGTCGGGCCAGGGGCCGGGCCCGCCACCCGCCCCGGCGCCGGACCGGAGGGCGGACCAGAGGTCGGGTCGGCTACTCGCCCGGACATCGGACCAGACACCGGCCCAGCTACCGGCCCGCGCACCGGACTAGAGGTCCGCCCAGGCACCGGACCAGAAGTCGGTTGGAAGCCGCTGGAGCCGTGTTGTGGCGAGGGAGTGGTCCGGGTGTCGGTGTGTTGATCGCAGGTGAGCAGTGTGATGCCGGTCAGCGGGTCTATGACCAGCCCCTCGCACTCCTGCGCCACCGCGCGCGCCGCCGCGCGGGCCACCTGGATGCTGGTGGGTAGCGCGTGCGGGGGTGCTGTCGAGGAGACCACGACGTGCTGCTGGGCTCGGCGGAGCAGGTGGCGCTCCTCGATCGCGAGCCTGACACCGGCCGGTCTCCAGGGGGAGCGGTGATGGGTGACCGTCAGGAGCGGGCTGCCCAGGGCCGCGCTCACTGCCCGTCTGTAGGGCCTGCCGACCCGCCATGGCACGAACGACTCGATGTCGAAAGGGATGCGCTCGACGGGGATGACGAAGTGGGACGTCAGGCGGGCAGGCAGGGGGAGAGTGATCTTCACGAGAGCCTCCGGGGGTGCGGTGGGGCACCAGGATCGGCGATCGGGAGGTGGAGGCGTGGAGCCGAACGGCGTTCTGGGGATAAGTTTCGGCAGCCGGGGTCGGGGTGTGGACAAAGGACAGACCAAACATCCGACGAGACTCCTGCGGGCCGCCAGACCAAGGCCGAACCGACCAACGATGCTCAGAACGATGATCCAAGTCCGCTCTTCTGAAGGTCCAGACGGGCAATCCAGGCCCGCTCCTCTGGAGGTTCAGACAACTGACCCAGGCCCGCTCCCCTAAAGGTCCAGACAACCAACCCAGGCCCGCTCCCCTAAAGGTCCAGGAAAGGTCCAGGCGAGTGACCTAGACCCGGTCCACCTAAGGTCCAGACGATCCAGATGCTCCTGGATGGTCAGACAGCTGCTCCAAGCCCACTCCTCTGCCCACCAGGAGATCTGAAGATCGCCATACTCTGCCCAGGCAGCCAAACCCCATCTCCACCACCGGCGACCGGCTCGTCAGAGGCCAGCAGGGCCGCCCCCACCGACACCGGCAACGTCACCGAGTCCGCCCCGAAATTGACGGTGACGCAGACCGAGCCCCGCCACATCACCAGCCACTTCCCGTCCGGATCGAACTCCACCCGGACGCTGTCGAAATGCGGGTCCGACAGCTCGGGCAGCGCCTTACGCAGTGCGATCAGGTCGCGATACCAGCAGAGCAGCGACCAGTGGACCTCCTGCTTCAGCTCGTCCCAGTCGAGCTTGGAGCGCAGGAATGTCTCCTCGCGCGACGGATCGGGAGCGTCCCAGGCGTACCCGAACCCGTCGAACTCCTGCTCTCTCCGCCCGCCCTCGCTCTCCCGCAGTTGCGGGTCGACGTGGTCGGAGAAGAACAGGAACGGCGTACCGGCCCCCCACTCCTCCCCCATGAACAGCATCGGGGTGAACGGCGAGGTCAGCAGCAGCCCGGCGCCGAGTTTGAGCGCGGAGACGGGCAGCCGGTCGCCCAGGGGCCGGTTGCCGATCTGGTCGTGGTTCTGCAGGCAGGCGACGAGCCGGTGGCCGGGCACTCCGGCGAACGGCGCCCCGTGCGTACGGCCGCGGAAGCTCGACCAGCCGCCCTCATGGACGACACCGCGGGTCAGCACCTTGGCCAGCGAGGACAGGTCGGTGAAGTCGGCGTAGTAGCCGTGGCTCTCGCCGCTCACCGCGCAGTGCAGGGCGTGATGGACGTCGTCGTCCCACTGCGCGGTCATGCCCAGCCCGCCCGCGTCGAGGGAGCGGATCATGTGCGGGTCGTTGAGGTCGGATTCGGCGATGAGCGACAACGGCCTGCCCACCGCGCAGGACAGCGCGTCCACCCGGTCGGACAGCTCGGCCAGCAGGTGCGTGGCGCGCTTGTCGTGCAGCGCGTGTACGGCGTCGAGCCGCAGGCCGTCGATGTGGTAGTCGCGCAGCCACTGCAGGGCGTTCTCGATGAAGTAGCGGCGTACCTCGTCGGACCCCGACCCGTCGAGATTGACCGCCTCGCCCCAGTAGCTCCCGCTGAATCCGGCGAAGTAGGGCCCGAAGGGGTGCAGGAAGTTGCCCGACGGTCCCAGGTGGTTGTAGACGACGTCGAGCAGGACGCCGATGCCGGCGCGATGGCAGGCGTCGACGAACGACTTGAGCCCGTCGGGACCCCCGTACGTCTCGTTGACCGCGTACAGGTCCACCCCGTCATAGCCCCAATTGCGCCCCCCGGGCACCGGGGCCACCGGCATGACCTCCACGAAGTCCACGGACAGCTCGACGAGGTGCGGCAGCTTCTCGATGGCCGCCTCGAACGTGCCGGCCTGGGTGAAGGTGCCGATGTGCAGCTCATAGATCACCGAGCCGCGCAGGTCACGGCCGGTCCACTCGTGGTCGGCCCACGTGTAGCGCGCGTGGTCGTAGACGGCGCTGGGCCCGAAGACGCCATCGGGCTGGCGGCGGGAGCGGGGGTCGGGGTATGGGCCTTCACCGTCGAGTACGTACCGGTAGCGAGTCCCATGCCCGGCCTCGGGTACGTCGGCCGCCCACCAGCCGCCCTCACCGGCGGTCATCGCGCGACGCCCGTCGAGGACGTCGTCCAGGTCGACCTCCACGGTCGTGGCGTTCGGGGCCCACACCTCAAAGATCATGTCTCTCCAGCAGCGCGACGGGGTATCGGGAGAGCAGGTGAGCGAGGGGGACGCGACCGGTGAAGATGCCGCCGGTCAGCAGTTCGCGCCAGGTGCCGTTCGGGAGGGTCAGCGTGGTGCCGCCCCAGCCGAGACACATCTCCCGCTCCCCAGGCCATACATCCGCGGTCCGCGCATCCGCGGTCCGCACTCCAAGGGCACGGCGCGCGAGGCGGACGGGCAGACGCGTGGCGACCGCGACCGCGCGCGGCGGCTCGTCACCGCGCGCGAAGGCGATCGCGTGCTCCGCCGCCTCACCCTCCGCCAGAAGCGGTGTGTACGGCGCCGCGGGGTCGAGCCGGCGGCGCAGCCGCAGCGCCTGGGTCGTCACCGCGAGCTTGGCCGCGTCCCAGCGGGACACCGGCGACCGCCCGAACGTCACCGGCCGCCGATTGTCCGGGTCGACCAGCGAGAAATCGGTCATCTCATTGCCCTGGTAGACGTCCGGCACCCCCGGCATCATCAGCTGGACGACCTTGGCCCCCAGCGAGTTGGCCATGGCGAAGGCGTCGATGCGCTCGGTGAACTCACCCACCGGCAGCTTCACGGCCGCCGAAGCAAAGTCGCGAAGCCGCTGTTCGTACCCCGGATCCGGATTTATCCAGGAAATAGAGGTCTTCGCCTCCCGCGCCGCCTTGAGCAGGTATTCGGCGAACCGTTCGCCGGAGATCGGCCAGGCCGCCATGAGGTTCTGCCAGGCCAGGTAGTCGAGCCGCGGATCGAAGCTCACGGCCGCCGACCACTCCGACACCGCCTCCGCCCACTCGCCGGGCAGCTCCGACAGTACGGCCAGCCGGGCGCGTACGTCTTCCGACCGCTTGGTGTCGTGCGTGGACAGCGTGGTCATCGTGTACGGCCGCAGGTCACGGCAGAACGCGTGGAAGTCCGGCACCGAGACGCCGAACAGGTCCGGATCGCCACCGACCTCGTTCAGGCACGACAGGGGGAACCACCGGTACAGCGCAGTGTCCTCGACCCCCTTGGCCATGACCGGCCCGCAGGTCTGCTGGAACCGCGTGATCACGTCGGCGGGACCGTACAGGACCTGCTGCACGAACGGTTGCACGGCGGGCGAGCACGCGTCGGCGGCCCGCTCGACGATCTCCACCGATTCGGGCGGCGGCGGCTCGCCCGGCACCACGTACGCCCGGTACACCGGCATCGCGGCGAGCAACTCGGCGACGGCGGCCGGAGCGCAACCGGCGGCGCGGGCCAGGCGGCGCACCTCGGCGCCGAAGAACAGCTCGATGACCTCGCGCTTGGCCTCCGCCACCACCGGCCGGAAATCGCCGGGCAGGCCGGTGAGCCGGGTGAACAGCTCGACCAGCGGCGCCTCTCCGGCGGGGTCGACGAACAGGCCGTTGACCCGGTTCAGCACCTCGTAGCCGGTGGTGCCCTCGCACTCCCAGTCCTCGGGCAGCCGTTCGTCACCGATGAGGATCTTCTCCACGACCGTCCAGGCGCCGCCGGACCTGGCGCGCAGGCGTTCGAGGTAGCCGCGCGGATCGGCCAGCCCGTCCGGATGATCGACGCGCAGCCCGTCGGCCAGGCCCTCGTCGAGCAGCCAGAAGATCACCTCATGCGTGGCGAAGAGCACCTCGGGGTCCTCGACCCGCAGCCCGATCAGCGTCGACACGTCGAAGAAGCGCCGGTAGCCCGGCCCCTGACGCCAGTCGACCAGCCGGTAGTGCCCGGGGTGGGGGAAGACGTGCTCGTGATAGCGCAGCACGTCGCCGTCGACCACGGGCTCGACGTCGTCGCCGAGCACCGGCAGCGCCACCTTCCCGCCGTCCCAGTCGATGTCGAACCAGGCGGCGTACGGCGAGGCGGGGCCGTCGGCGAGTACGGACCAGAGCTGGACGTTGATCGTGTTCATGTGGTTGGGCACGATGTCGAGGACGATGCCGAGATCCTGTGCGGCCAGCTGCTGGGCCATCTCACGGAACCCCTTGGCGCCGCCGAACTCCGCCCTGATCCGGGAGTGGTCCGTGACGTCGTAGCCGTGCAGCGAGCCGGGCGTCGCCTGCAGGATCGGCGACAGGAACACATGGCTGACCCCCAGATCCCGCAGATATGGGGCGATCTCCCCCACCTGGGCGAACCCGAAGTCGGGCGTCAGCTGGACCCGATAGGTCGAGACCGGCCTAGACACGCCGGAGCACCCGTACGCTGCGACCAGGCACCGCGACCCCTTCCCCGGCTCGGCACATCCGGACGTCGAGGATGATCGGCATGGCGGTGTCGATCTCGGTCTGCCACATCTCGCCGTAGTCCTTCGGGACCGTGAACGTGATCATGTCGTGGTGGGCGTTGAACAGCAGCAGGAACGAGTCATCCCGGATCGGCCGCCCGCGCCGGTCGGGCTCGGTGATGGCCTCGCCGTTGAGGAAGACGGCCAGCGACTTGGCGTAGCCGACGTTCCAGTCACTGTCGGTCATCTCCTCCCCTGACGGCGTGAGCCACGCGATGTCGTTCAGGCCGCGCACCGGTTTGCCGTAGAAGAAGCGCCTGCGCCGGAAGACCGGATGCTTCTTGCGCAGCGCGGCCAGCCTCTGGGTGAACTCCAGCAGCAGCCAGTTCTCCCTGACGTCGGACCAGTCGACCCAGGTCAGCTCGTTGTCCTGGCAGTAGCCGTTGTTGTTGCCGTGCTGGGTGCGGCCCAGCTCGTCGCCGTGGGAGAGCATCGGCACGCCCTGCGACAGGAAGAGCGTGGTCAGGAAGTTGCGCTTCTGCTGCTCGCGCAGCGACTCGACGGCCAGGCCGGCCGGGCCCTCCGCGCCGCAGTTCCAGGACCGGTTGTCGTCGGTGCCGTCGCGGTTGCCCTCCTTGTTGGCCTCGTTGTGCTTGACGTCGTACGAGACCAGGTCCTGCAGGGTGAAACCGTCGTGACAGGTGACGAAGTTGATCGAGGCGGCGGGACGGCGGCTGTCGTCCAGATAGAGGTCGCTGGAGCCGGTGAACCTGGAGCCGAACTCCGGCAGCGTCGCCGGCTGCCCCCGCCACAGGTCGCGGATGGTGTCGCGGTAGCGGCCGTTCCACTCCGTCCATCGTGACGGGAAGTTGCCGACCTGGTAACCGCCCGGCCCGAGGTCCCACGGCTCGGCGATCAGCTTGACCTGCGACAACACCGGGTCCTGCTGGACCAGGTCGAAGAAGGAGCTCAGCCGGTCGACCTCGTGCAGCTCCCGGGCCAGGGTCGAGGCCAGATCGAAGCGGAACCCGTCGACGTGCATCTCGATGACCCAGTAACGGAGCGAATCCATGATCATCTGAAGCGCGTGGGGGGAGCGCATGAGCAGGCTGTTGCCGGTGCCCGTGGTGTCCAGGTAGTAACGCTTGTCGCCGTCGACCAGCCGGTAGTAGTCGGAGTTGTCGATCCCCCTGAGGGACAGCGTCGGCCCGAGATGGTTGCCCTCGGCCGTGTGGTTGTAGACGACGTCGAGGATGACCTCGATCCCCGCCTCGTGCAGCGCCCGCACCATGGCCTTGAACTCCAGCACCTGACCGCCCCGCTGCCCCTGGCTGGAGTAGCGGTTGTGCGGCGCGAAGAAGCCGATCGAGTTGTAGCCCCAGTAGTTGGTCAGCCCGCGCTGCTCCAGGAGGTCGTCGGTGACGTACTGGTGGACGGGCATCAGTTCGAGCGCCGTCACGCCGAGCTTGGTGAGGTGATCGATGATCTCCGGGTGGCCGAGTGCGGCGTACGTGCCGCGCAGGTGCTCGGGGATCTTCGGATTGCTGATCGTCAGGCCGCGCACGTGCGCCTCGTAGATCACGGTGTCGTGGTACGGCGTCGCGGGCGGCCGATCGTGTCCCCACCCGAAGAACGGATTTATCACGATAGAGCGGTGGACATAGGGCGCCGAGTCGGCGTCATTGCGCGCGTCGGGCTGCCCGAAAGGGTAGCCGTACACTGCCTCATTCCAGGTGACACCACCCTCGATCGCCATCGCGTACGGGTCGAGCAGCAGCTTGGCCGGATTGCACCGCAACCCGCGCGCCGGCTCGTAGGGCCCGTGGACGCGATATCCGTAGCGCTGTCCCGGACCGATGCCCGGCAGATAGCCGTGCCAGATGAACCCGTCGACCTCGGTCAGCGGCACCCTGGACTCGACGTTGGCCTCGTCGAACAAGCACAGTTCGACCTTGTCCGCGACCTCCGTATAGAGCGAAAAATTGGTGCCTGCCCCGTCATATGTCGCACCGAGAGGATAGGGGTCTCCCGGCCAGATTTCGATCATCGAGGCTCCCTTGCCGTCTTTCCCCATGTTCCGTTCCCTCGCTCCGCCGGACAAGCCCGGCCTCGAAGGAGGCGTCCGGCCCTGGCTGATCACAGGTCCTTCCCACCAGACGGCTGAACACGCTTCCCACCGGTGAGCCGCCCCTGACGGCGCGGTATCAGAGGCGACCCACGTTCACAGCATGCCTCGGGCATGCCGAGCTTTCTCGGACAGGGTTCGGATGGAACGGCCCCGCCGGATGACTTCGAGCAGCACCCAGTGCGGACTGCCGGCGCGCGGCCGGACGACCACCTCGGTGGCCCAGCAGGCGGCCGCGATGACCTCACGACCCTGCTCGACGACGGACGGCGTGGTCCCGGCCCGGCACCACAGCCAGACGCGCTCCCCGAACGGCGCCGGCGCGCACCACACGATGACCGGGATCTTGCCTCGCCTGTTGACGACGTACGCCTCGACGAGTCCAACGCGGATCCGGTGCGCGGTGACCACACACCGGATCCGCCCCCACGCCCCTGACCGCGCGGGCGGCCAGAGGACGATCACGGCGGGCACGGCCATGGCCGCCAGGGAGATGGGGCCGAACGAGGTCACGATCAGGTACGCGAGGAGTGGCAGGCAGATGACCGTCGCGACCTCATACCGCCACCGCCACAGCACGACCAAGGGGTTCGGCCGGGATATCGGGGTGGTGGCACGGTTCAGTTCGTCGAGGAACCGCCGGTTCATGGCCGCACTCTGCCCAGCCCCAGGCAGGCGCGGCACAGACCCTGCCTGGTGACGCCTTCGCCTTCGCAGGCGGCACACCGTACGTAGGTGTCGAACTCGGGGGCTCGATAGACCCTCATGAGCAGGGCGGGCCGGCGCACCTGCCAGCCCCGCCCTCTGGCTCTCGCGTCCAGTTCGGCGAACGCCCAGGCATCGAGGACTTCGAGGATGCTGACGAGGAGGCGACGGACGGGATGACGAACCGTTGATTTTAGGGTTATGTTGCTAACATCCATGGTGGATCGTCCTTCTGCTCTGGCAGCGGGGGATGGTCGTCCTTCAGCTGGGCCGGTGCGGCTACACCGGTCCAGCTTCGTGTCCGGTCGGCGATTCCGGCCCCGGCGGCGCTGATCCAAGCCGCCCCCCGGGACCGAGTCGCTCCTCCTACGGGCATCACGCCCTCCTTATCTCGGCGTCCCTTTGGGAGCTGTTTACCCGCAAATGCGGATGCCTATGGCAATTGCCATAGGAACATGTCGGTGACGTTTGCCTTACTCACATGCCACCGGCAATCACCTCGGCATAGGATCTCGGCACGGCGTCACGAAGAGGTGATCGGCCATGGCCAGATGGATGAGGGATGATGGCGAACCCGACCCTGCGCCAGCGGCAGCTGGCCGCCCGGCTGCGCGAGATGCGCACCGAAGCCGGGCTGAGCATCGCCGAAGTCGCCGAGCAACTGCTCTGCTCCCCAGCCAAGATCAGCCGCATCGAGACCAGCCAACGGCGCGCCAGCTTGCGCGACGTTCGCGACCTGTGCGGACTGTACGGAGTCGCCGACCCGTCGGAGCTGATGGCGTTCGCCAAGGAGGCGCAGCAGCTGAGCTGGTGGCAGGACTCCGAGGACGTGGGCTTCCGCCCGCTCATCGGCCTGGAGGCCGAAGCCGTCGAGATCTCCGAGTATGAGACCACGACGATTCCAGGACTGCTCCAGACCGAGGATTACGCCAGAGCCGTGATCCAGGGTTTCCTGCCGCGCATCGCGGGCGACGTGCTCGACGAGCGCGTGGCCGTCCGGATGAAGCGCCAGGAGATCCTGCACAAGTCGGCGCCGCCGCGCTACTGGGTCCTGCTTGACCAATCCGCGCTGCATCGCCATGTCGGCAGCCAGCAGATCATGGCGGAGCAGCTGACCCAACTCGCCGAGCTGAGCCACCTGCCGGACGTCACCATTCAGGTCGTTCCCTACACCGTCGGCGCTCACATGGGGTTCGACAGCGCCTTCATGCTGCTGGCGTTCGACCCGAACGCGGGCGTGGCCGACACCGTCTACCTGGACACGCTCGCCGGGCAGATCTTCCTGGAGAAGCCCAACCAGCTCATCCGGTTTCGGGAGGTGCTCAACCACCTGCGAGCCGCGGCGCTCCGCCCCGACGACTCCAGAAAACGGATATTGGAGCACCGCGACCTATTTGTCGCCCAAAAAGGCTGAAAACGATTTAGGCAAGCGCAGGCAAATGCCAGCGGCAACTGATAGCCAGGGCTTAGCATGTGGGGTTAGGCCTGAACTTCAAGCGCGCCGTTTTCGCATGTCAAGGGCCCACCTTGCAATCAGCCTGGCGCGCTCCTGCTAGGAGTCTCGCCATTCCTAGGCAGGAGAGTGACAAATGACCTCGCATCCTCAGCTGGAGCCTATGTGGAGGATCTCCTCCCACTGCAACAACGGCAGTTGTGTCGCTGTGGCCAAGCTTCCGAACGGTCGAATCGCCATTCGTGACACCAAGGTAGCTGAGGGCGACATCCTGCAGTTCTCTCCTGAAGAGTGGGCCAGCTTCATCGGGAGCATCAAGGGGTAACGCTCGACGGCATGCGGAGGGCAGGCATGAGTCGCCTGCCCCTTCCGTTGCATATGACCCATCAATCCCAGTATGGGATAGATGCCGGGTTACGATTGCGAGCACAATGCCCTGTCGCCGACCCCCTGCGAGGTACCGCATGAGTTCCCCCCAGGCTCCGCGTGATCTGACCTGGCACTCGTGCAACAACGGCAATTGCGTCGAGGTGGCAAAGCAAGCCGACAGAGTGCTCGTCCGGGTCGGGACCGACTCCACGGGCGTACATCTGTCGTTGACCCGGCAAGACTGGGAAGGCTTCCGGGACGGCGTCAAAGCCGGGACCTTCGACGCCGTCTAGCTGTCCCCTCATTCGCGATATATGCCCGTAGCAGCGGGGAAAGGTTTGACTCTTCCTTGCCCGGCTAATTACCCAGGCCATGGGCGGATTCAAGAAGTTCCTGCTGCGTGGCAACATCGTCGAGCTGGCGATCGCGGTAATCGTCGGAGCTACCTTCAGTGGGCTGGTTCAGGCGCTGGTCGCCGACCTGGTCACACCCCTGATAGGGGCGGTCACCGGGGGGACGCAGCCGAACTTCGCCGAATACTCCTTCACTGTCAACGGGAGTGAGTTCAAGTACGGTGACTTCCTCAACCACCTGCTCACCTTCGTGATCATCGCGACGGTGGTCTACTGGCTGGTCGTGCTGCCGATGAACCGGCTGATCAGCCTGTTCGACAAAGACGAGGCCGCGACGACCCGGGAGTGCCCGGAATGTCTGAGTGACATCCCGCTCGAGGCGCGCCGATGTGCTCACTGCACGGCGGAGCTGGTTCCGGAGTCCGAGAAGCCGCGCTAGACGCGGTCATGAAGGTGGGCGTTCCCGCTTGTGCGGGGGTGAGTGCCACCAACTGCTGCTCAATCCGACAAGATGAGCGGGTGAGCGTTGAGTTGATGGTCTGGGACGAGTCCGCGCCGATCAGCAGAGATCAGGCGCGGGCCGCCTACCTGGCGGTCAAGAAGACCGAACCCGTCGCGGGCGACGTGCCGGAGGTGGCCAAGGAGCTGCCCGGCGTGGTCACGGTCTATCCGGGGCATGTGCTGGTGACGATGGACCTCGACACGATGGACGAGATGTCGGCCCAGGTGTTCACCGTCGCACGGGCTCATGGGCTGGTCTGCTACGACCCGCAGCGCGATCTCGTGCACAACGTGGCGCCGCTCGGCGTCTACGAGGGCATGCAGCTGCACACCGGTGACGGGATGATCGTCCATGATCCGGACCTCGGGCTGGTGCACGACGTGCTGGCCACCATGTCGCCGCAGAACCCGTTCGTCACGCTGGTGAACTTCGGGCGCCACTTCATCCAGGTCTCCCCCGGCTACGAGCTGGAGTACAAGGAGGAGGCGCTGGCTCGGACGATGGTGGCCGAGCTGGCGGAGGTGCAGCGGGCCTTCCAGGAGTACGCCACCGGGGACCGGTCGTTCCTTGCCCGCCACGAGTGGACTGCCTAGACCACCTCGCGCAGCAGGTCCGGGTTGACGTTGCCGCCGGACAGCACCAGGACCGTCCGGCCCTCGGGGACGCGGCCCGACAGGTAGGCCGCCGTCGCGACCGCTCCGCTGGGCTCGGCCACCAGGCGGGCCGAGCGGGCCAGGTGGCCCATGGCGTGGCGGATCTCCTCCTCCGACACGGTGACGATGCCGTCCAGGTGCTCGCGCAGGTGCGCGAACGTCAGCTCCGACAGGTCGGCCCGCAACCCGTCGGCGATCGTACGGAAGGTCCGGGCCGGCTCCCAGGGCACCACGCGGCCGGCCGCCAGGCTCTCGGCCGCGTCGGCGGCGAGTTCGGGTTCGACGCCCAGCACGGTGACCTCCGGCCGCAGCGCCTTGACGGCCGTGGCGATGCCCGAGGCGAGTCCGCCGCCGCTGACCGGTACGACCACCACCTCGACGTCCGGCAGGTCCGCGACGATCTCCAGACCGATGGTGCCCTGCCCGGCGATCACCGCCGGATGGTCGTACGGCGGGACCATGGTCAGCTCCCGCTCCTCGGCCAGCTTGAGGGCCGCGGAGATCCGCTGCTCGGGCGGTACGACGACCAGCTCGGCGCCGTGCCCCTTGATCGCCGCCGCCTTGACCTCGGGCGTCCCCTCGGGCACCACGACGACGCACGGCACCCCGAACTGCTTGGCCGCGTACGCCAGTGCCTGGCCGTGATTGCCGGAGGAGTGGGTGACGACCCCGTCGGGCCGCAGCGACGCGACGGCGTTGTAGGCGCCACGGATCTTGAACGACCCGACCCGCTGCAGGCTCTCCGGCTTGACCCAGACCTCCCCCACAGGTACCAACGGGGTCCGCACCGCGACCGGCTTGATGCGCTGCGCCGCGTCCCGGATGTCATCAATTGTCACCAGCTCCATACCCGCACCCTAATCTTCGGTGATCGACACCAGGCGGCAGGAGGCGGTATCGGCTAAGTTCCGGAAAGAATCCACCACAGGAGCGCGCATGAGAAACCTGTATCCCGCCATCGAACCCTACGACTCGGGCCTGCTCGATGTAGGCGACGGTAACCAGATCTACTGGGAGGTCTGCGGCAACCCGGACGGCAAGCCCGCGGTCATGCTCCACGGCGGCCCCGGCGGCGGGTGCAGCGCCAAGCACCGCCGCCAGTGGAACCCGGAGCTGTATCGCATCGTCCTGTTCGACCAGCGCAACTGCGGTCGTAGCCTGCCGCATGCCAGCGATCCGGGCGTCTCGCTGGCGGCCAACACCACCTGGCACCTGGTCGCCGACATGGAGCGGCTGCGCGAGCACCTGGGCATCGACAGGTGGCAGGTGTTCGGCGGGTCGTGGGGCAGCACGCTGGCCCTGGCGTACGCGCAGACGCATCCGGACAGGACCACCGAGCTGGTGCTGCGCGGCATCTTCACCCTCCGCCCCGACGAACTGGGCTGGTTCTACCAGGAGGGCACCTCACGCCTCTTCCCCGACGTGTGGGAGTCGTTCATCGCGCCGATCCCTGTCGAGGAGCGCGGGGATCTGATCGCCGCCTTCCGCGCCCGGCTGGAGGGAGACGATCCCGAGGCGCGGCTGGCCGCGGCCAAGGCGTGGGCGCAGTGGGAGGGCAGCACGGTCACGTTGCTGCCCGATCCCGGGCTGGTCGAGGAGTTCGGCGAGGACAAGATGGCGCTGGCGTTCGCGCGGATCGAGAACCACTACTTCACGCATCTGGGCTGGTTCGAACCCGGGCAGCTGATCGCGAACGTGGACCGGATCCGCCACATCCCCGCCGTCATCGTGCAGGGCCGCTACGACGTGTGCACGCCCATGGCCACCGCCTGGGACCTGCACAAGGCCTGGCCGGAGGCGGGGTTCGAGGTGGTGGACGACGCCGGGCACGCCGCCACCGAGCCGGGCATCGTCAGTCGGCTCGTTGCGGCGACAGACGGCTTCGCGCCAGCCGTACCATCGGCGTGACGGCCCCCACCAGCAGCAGCGTGAAGAGCGGGGCCAGCGCCAAGCCGATCAGGAAGCCCGCGGCGACGTCGTGCGGATAGTGCACGCCGACGAACACCCGCGAGAACGCCATGACCGCCGCCAGCGGGAGCACCACCCAGGCCAGAGCGCGCCAGGCCAGGATGAGCGCCCCGGCGGCGCCGGCGGCGATGACGGAGTGGTTGCTCGGGAACGACCAGTCGCTCGGCGGCGGGCATTCGGCGATCGTCGGGATCCCGCCCCGGCACGGCCGGTCCTCCCTGACGAAGGTCTTCACGACCTCGCTGAGGACGTACGCGCACACCACGCCGGCGGGTCCGGCGATCGTGATGGCCAGGTCGCGTGCCGGCCCGTTCCTCTCCCGCCACCAGCACCACGCGAACAGCGCCGCGAAGAGGAACAGCCCGGCGTCGGTGCCCTTCTCGGCGAGAGTGTGCAGCCACGCGGGCGTGGAGAGGGCGAAGTCGACGATGTCGCGGTACAACAGGTGTCCAATCCGTGAACGGGCAATGGCCATAAACCCTATGGAACGATCACCGCTCGCCGCCTCCCCCGAACGTCCAAAGATGCTGAAAGCCGACCGATCCCCCAGAGAGCTCCGGCAGGCTCGCGTAGTCCCAGTTCAGAGCGGGTAGGGAGGCAGTCGTGATCGGAGAGCACGTGGTCGTCGGCTATACCGGCGAATCAGGGGGGCACGACGCTCTCGCCCTGGGTGCCGCGATCACGCGAGTCACCGGTGGCGAGCTCACCGTGGCCGTCATCTATCCGCCGGGCAGCCCGGGGTTGGCGGTCGAGGCACAGGCCGAGTTGGCGCACGCGGCGGAGGAGCTCGGCGATGTGCCGGCCGAGTACATCGCGTTCGAGAGCAGGGGCGCGGGGCGCGGGCTGTCGGTGCTGGCCAGCCGGATCAAGGCCGATCTGATCGTGGCCGGCTCGGCGGGCGGCGGGCAGGCCGGGCGCATCTCGATCGGGGCGACGACCGACAGCCTGCTCCACCTGTCGTCCGAGGCGGTGATGCTGACGCCCGCCGGCTACCGGGCGCCGGGCGAGCCCTCACGGCTGACGCTCGCCTACGTCCACCGCCCGCAGTGTGATGAGGCCGTCGAGCGGGTCGCGCAGGCCGCGCTCCGGCTCGGCGTGCCGCTCCGGCTGATCACGCTCGACCTGCGTACGGACGATCCTGGCCGGCTCGGGGACGACCTGGCGCTGGCCGTACGGCTGGCCTGGGAGTCGAGCGGGATCGAGGCCGAGACGGAGATCGCCGAGGGGCACGACGTGCCCGCGGCGCTGGAGACGGTCGAGTGGCTGCCGGGTGAGCTGCTGGTCTGCGCGGCCAGCGAGGACGCGCAGCCGCACCGGGTCTTCCTCGGGGAGCTGGCGATGAAGGTGCTGCGGGCGTCGTCGTGTCCCGTCACCGTGCTGCCGCGCGGCTTCTCCTGACCTCCTCATAGAGCTCCAGGTAGCGCTCGGCCATGACGGCCGGTGAGAAGCGGCGGCGGGCCTCCCCGCGGCACTCCTCGGGGTCGATCTCCTCTACCCGCAGCACCCACTCGGCCAGCTCCTCCTCCGTGTCGGCGAGGAAGCCGGTCCGGCCGTGGTCGATGATCTCGGGCAGGCAGCCCCGGCGCAGCCCCACGGGCGGCACGCCCAGGGCGAGGGCCTCGACGACGGCGGTGCCGCCGGGCTCGTCCCACTGGATGGGGAAAAGGGCGGCGCGGGCCGAGGCGTACAGGTGGTCGCGGGCCTCGCCCCCCACGGAGCCGACCCATCTGACCAGGTCGCCGTCGAGGTAGGGGGTGACCGCGTTGACGTGGTAGCGGACGTCCGGATGGCCGTTCAGCGGATGGTCCGGGTCCTGGACGACGGCGTCCAGCTCGGCGGGGCTGTTCAGGCCGCTCACCGGGCCCGCCAGGACCAGCGGGAGGCCGAGCTTCTGGCAGATTCTGGCCGCCACATGTGTGCCCTTGAGCCCGCAGACGCGGCCCATCGCGACGAGGTGCTCGCCCCGTTCGGTACGCAGGTCGCGATCGGCGAGCGGAGTGGCCAGGTGGATGGCGCCGAGCGAGGCGGCGCGCAGCGCGTCGGGCGCGCGGGCGAGCTGGGAGTTCGAGACGCCGTTGACCGCGATCGACCGCGGGAAGGCCCCATAGAAGGCGGCGTGCTTGCGCAGGTCCCAGTGCAGGGTGTGCAGGACCGGCGGGCCGCCGAGCGCGGACAGCACGGCCGGGCCGACCACCTCCAGGTGGTCATGGACGAGGTCGAGGTCGTCGCGGCGGCCGATTTCCAGCGCCACGCGGGCCTGGTGCGCGTGCGCGAGGCCCATCACCTGGTTGTACGGCTTCTGCAGCTCGGCGAACTGGCCGTCGTCGAAGACGCTGATCAGCTCGTCCACCTCGAGCGTGCTCGATCCCACGGAGGCCAGGACCACCCGCACCCCGCGCTCGCGCAGGGCGGGGACCAGCGTGGCCACCACGTTCTCGATCCCGCCGTAGCCCGGTGGCGGCACCCGTAGCCACGGTCCGGTGTTCACCAGGACGTTCATGCCACGCCCTCGACGGCGAGAGAGGCCAGCGGCGGGCGCTCGGCCACGGACATGTCCACCAGGTCGACCTGCCCGTCGAGCCCGAACTGCAGCAGCCGGTGGTCGGGAGACGTGGCGGACAGCACGCGGCCCTGGCGTTCCAGCCGCGACCACGCGGTGAGCATGATCTGGCCGGCCATCCGGCCGAGCGCGGGCATGGCCTGGTGCCCGTGCGCCCGCACACCCAGGTCCACCTGGGCCATCGCGTCCAGCCCGACCAGCTCCAGCAGGTCCACCAGCAGCCCGAACTCCACCCCGTACTCGGTGACGAACGGGACCCGTTCCAGCACCGCGCGGCGGGCGGCGTACTCCCCGCCGAGCGGCTGGACGAAACCTGCAAGTTCCGGCCAGAACATGTTGATCAGCGGCCTGGCGACCAGCTCGGTCACCCGCCCGCCCCCGCCGCGCCAGACCGCCCCGTCCGCGCCGGTGAAGGGCCGCTCGTAGGCGGCCTTGACGAACTGGATGGCGTTGTCGGCGAGCAGCGGCCCGAGCAGCCCGGAGACGAAGTTCGACGCGAAATTACGCAGGTCGGCGTCCACGAACACGATCAGATCCCCGCTGGAGGCCGCCAGCCCCTTCCACAGCGCCTCTCCCTTGCCGCTCAGCGGCGGCAGATGCGAGAGAACGGCGCCCTGCGCCACCACACGGGCCCCCGCCGCGGCCGCTCTGGCGGCGGTCGCGTCGGTGGAGTTCGAATCGACCACGATGATCTCGTCCACGAGCGGCGCCCGCTGGACGAGGTCTCGGCGGAGCACGGTGACGATCTCGCCGACCGTCCGCTCCTCGTCGCGAGCGGGCAGAATGACGGTGATCGTGGTCCTCCCCTTGGCCCGGAGGAGCGCCTCTACCGGCCACTCGGCTGCGACGCTCGAGTGGGGTCCGTACCAGTCCTGGACCCTGGCCAAGGCGCGCAGATCTGTCTCCATACGGTTAGCCCCGATCTCATCTGGTCAGGTTCGCGACATCTGCCCCGACGATGCATCATCGAACATGTTTGTTTCATTCTCCGTAAATGTGGGATAAGCCGGTCTGTGTTCCCCATCACGCGGGTCGGCATCATCGGTGCCGGAAATGTCGCCGCTCGCCACGCGGATGTCCTGTCGGGTTTCTCCGACGTGGTGATCGCGGGAATCGCCGACACAGATCCCCGAAGGGCCGGGGCTCTGGCCGCACGGCATGGCTCCCCTGCCTACAGCAGCCATGCCGACCTTCTGGATGCCGGCGGTTTGGACGCGGTCTATGTCTGTGTGCCTCCTTTTGCGCACGGTAACCCGGAAAAGGAGGCCCTAGAGTGCAATCTGCCGATTTTTGTAGAAAAGCCGCTTTCACTTGACCTCTCGACAGCGGAAAAGATCGCCGATGAAATCGATCGCCGTGGCCTCCCCTCGGCCGTCGGACATCATTGGCGTTACCTGGACATCGTTGACCAGGCACGCGAAGTGCTGGGCGACCGTCCAGTACGGCTGGCGCTGGGTCACTGGCTGGACAAGGTACCGCCGGTCGGCTGGTGGCTGAAGCCTGAGATGTCGGGCGGCCAGCTGGTCGAGCAGGCCATCCACATCCTCGACCTGGCCAGAGTCCTGGTGGGCGAGGTGACGATGGTGCACGCCGTACCGGCCGACAACGACACCGACGGAGAGGTCGACCGGGCCACGGCGGCGGTGCTGCGGTTCGCGGGCGGCGCGGCGGGGCTGCTCGCCGCCACGAGCCTGCTCGCGCGCAAACACCGGGCGGGGCTGGAGGTGCATGCCGAGGGCGTCTCGCTCGACCTGAGCGAGGACCGGCTGCTGGTGGACGGCGAGACCACGGTCCAGGACGGCGGGGCGGCGAAGGTACGGGTGGACCGGACCTTCATCGACGCCGTACAGGGCAAGGAGGCCGACGTGCGTGTGCCGTACCGGGAGGCGCTGAAGACCCACCGGCTCGCGCTCGCCCTGGCCCGGTCCGCGGCCTCACGGAAGCCGGTGACGACGCTCGATGGGTGAGGTGCTGAGCATAGAGGCGCCCGGCGAGGTCAGGCTGGTGGAAGAGAAGCTCGGCGCCGTGCCCGAGGGCGGGTTCCGGGTGGTCACCACGTACAGCGGGATCTCGGCGGGCACCGAGCTCACCTACGTCAAGGGCAGCAACCCTTACCTGGCCGCGACCTGGGATCCGGCGCTCGGGCTGTTCGCCGAGGGCACCCCGTCGATCGGCTATCCGGTACGCGGCATCGGGTACATGCAGGTGGGCCGGGTGGTCGAGACGCGCACCCGGGCGGTCCGCGAGGGCGCGCTGGTCGCGATGGCCTACGGGCACCGCACCGGCTACGTGGCCGACCCGATGAGCGACCGGTTCGTGGAGCTGCCCGGCGACCTCGACCCGATGCTCGGCGTCTTCGTCGCCCACATGGGGCCGATCTGCGCGAACGGGCTGCTGCACGCGGCCACCGACCTGCACGGTCCCGGTGTCGCGGACCTCGGTGACGGGGTACGCGGGCGGCGGGTGGCCGTCGTCGGCGCGGGCGTGGTCGGCCTGCTGACCGCCTCCTTCGCCCTCGCGTACGGCGCGGCGGAGGTGGTGGTCGTGGACGAGACCCCGGCCAGGCTGGACGTCGCCGTGGCGCTCGGCGCCGGGACCCTGGCCTTCGACGGGGACCCGGCCATCGAGTTGAAGCGACGCTGGCGGCACGCGCCCGGTGACCGCGGCGCCGACGTGGTCTTCCAGTGCCGCGGCAGGCCCCGCGCCCTCGCTCTGGCGCTGAAGCTGCTCAGGCCGCAGGGGACGGTGATCGACCTGGCCTTCTACACCGACGGCGCCGAGGAGGTGCGGCTGGGTGAGGAGTTCCACCACAACGGCCTGTCGCTGCGCTGCGCCCAGATCGGCCGGGTGCCGCGCGGGCTGGCCCACGCCTGGGACCGGGAGCGGCTGTCGTACGAGACGATCGCGCTGCTCAGACAGCGGGGCGAGCTGCTACGCGAGCACCTGATCACCGATGTCGTCGGCTTCGCCGAGGCCCCCCAGCTCCTGGCCGATCTCGCCGCCCGTAGGAGGCATACCGTCCAGGCCGTGCTCCGCGACCAGGTCGAGGATGAGCGCGGCTGACCAGCTGAAGTCGCGGCAGCCGTGGCCCTGGAGGGTGAACGGGTCGAAGTACTCGCGGAAGCCGGACTCGGCGACCGCCCTGATCATGCCGTCGGCCAGCGGGTCGGCCAGGTCCGGGCGGCGCTCCCGCAGGCCCTGCCAGACCAGCCAGGTCAGGTTGATCCAGCTCGGCCCGCGCCAGTAACGCGCCGGGTCGAACTCCGGCGCGGCGGGCGCGAAGCTGGGCAGCACGCCGTCCTTCAGCCCGAACCGGTCGAGCGCCGTGCCGATCAGCGCGTTGACGATGTCGCGCGGCAGGTCGGGCAGCATGAGCGGCACCAGCCCGGCGGCGCTGTTGGAGCGGATCGGGCAGCCGGTGAGCACGTCGCGGGAATGGAACAGGCCGTCGTCGTAGAGGTGCTCGACCATGGCCTCGGTGACCGCGGCGGCCTCGCGCAGGTGCGGCTCCGGGTCGCCGCCGCACACCTTCGCGATCTCCGCCAGCGTCAGCTCCGCCACGCCGTACGCGGCGTTGAACAGCGGGTCCTCGACGCAGAACGCGCCGGCCCGGCGGTAGCCGGTGTCGCGGTAGGCGCGGGCGAGCGCGATGTAGCGCTCGTAGTCCAGGTCGGTGGGCCGCTCGTCGGCGCTGACGGTGTCCAGATCCCGGCGCGTGAACGCGACGGACCCCGCGTCGACGGCGGCCAGCGGGACGTCCCAGGCCGGGCTGTTGTCCATGCCCGACTCCCACGGGTGCACGATCGAGATCAGCCCCTCGGGAGAGCGCCGCGCGGTGCGCAGGTACTGCTGCTGCGCCACCAGCCGGGGATAGAGCCGGCGCAGGAAGGTCGGGTCCGGCTCGGCCAGGTAGACCCGCCAGGCGGCCAGGGCGTGCACGGGCGGCTGCACGATGCCGGAGGTCGCCGAGCCGGACGGCGCCCGTGACTGCCAGAACTCGGGGCCGGGGAAGTAGGCGCCCTCGGGCACCCTGGGGTTGAACGCGATGTGCGGCACCCTGCCGTCACGCCACTGCGAGCCGAACAGCGCCAGCAGCTCCGACCTGGCCCGGCGCGGGGACCAGCGGGCGTTGCCGATCGCGACGAAGGCGGAGTCCCAGCTCCACTGGTGGGGGTAGAGACGCCGGGAGGGAACCGTGTAGCTGCCGTCCCAGTTGGCCACCAGCACGCGCACGGCGTCGCGGAGGATCACAGGAACTTCCTGATGAAGGCGGCCGTCTGCGGCAGGACGATCTCGGGCTCGCCGCGCAGGCGGCATTCGAGCGCGAGGTAGCCGTCGTAGCCGAGGGCGTCGAGCGTGGCCAGCTGCGCGCCCCAGTCGAGATGACCGGTCCCGGGCTCGTTCCGGTTGGACTCGCTGATCTGCATGTGCGCGAGGTAGGGGGCCGCCTCGATCAGCGAACGGCAGGGATCGTCCTCCTCGATGTTCATGTGATAGGTGTCGCCGACGACCTTGATGGAGTCCATCGAGCAGTACGACACGGCGTCGGCGAGGGTGTTGACCATGTGGTTCTCGTAGCGGTTGAGCGGCTCCAGCATGATCAGCACGCCGTTGCGCTGCGCGTGCTCGCCGAGCACCCCCAGTGCCTCGGTGAGCACCTCGCGGTCCTCCGCCGCGCTGCGCGGCGGCTCGAACGGCGGCAGCCGGCGCGAGAACTGCCCCCAGGAGGCGGGCGTCATCACCCCGACGCCACCGAGCTCGGCGATGACCGTGAGCTGCGATCTGAGCTGCTGGATCGCGTCCGTACGCTTGGCGGGGTCGAAGTCGCCGATGAAGTGCGGCATGTCCACGCACACCGTCGGCATGACCACGCCGTCGGCCAGCGCCCGCTTGAGCTCGGTCAGGCGGTTGGCGAAGTGGAAGTCGCCCTTCCCGCGCAGCTCGATCGCGTCGAACCCGGCCTCGATCGCGAACGCGAACTTCTCCTGCAGGGAACGGCCGGGCAGCAGCTGCTCCTGTGCCGCGAGCTTCACTGTGACTCCTCCTCTTGCGGTGCCTCTTGTCGCCAAGGCCCCTCTTGCGATGGCTCCTCCTCGAAGGCGAAGACGAGCTGGAGCACCTCGGACGGGTGCTTGTCGAGCAGGTCGAAGGCCCCCGGAGCGTCGCCGACGGGCACGACGTGGCTGACCAGGGCGCTCACGTCGACCTCGCCGTCGTGGACGAGGTCCATGAACGTGCGCTGCAGGCGTTCGACGTCCCAGCGGTGGGCCAGCCAGGAGGCGACGCCGCCGATCTGGGAGGAGACGAGCTGCACCTGGTTGTGGTGGAACTCCTCGCCCAGCCGCAGCCCGATGCCGTCGCCCTGGTAGAAGCCGCCGGCCACGACCCGACCGCCCTTGCGGACGGTCCTGATCGCCTCGTGCAGGCCCAGGTGGCTGCCGCTCAGCTCGATGGCGGTGTCGGCGCCCTCGATCCGCTTGCGGACGAACTCGGCCACGGAGCCGGAGGCGATGTCGAACGTCTCGCTCGCGCCGTAACGCCTGGCGAGTTCGAGGCGGGCCGGGATGGCGTCGGCGGCCACCACCCGGGCGCCGCTCAGCACGGCGAGGCGGGTGGCCAGCAGGCCGATGACGCCCTGCCCGAAGATCGCGACCTGATCGCCCAGGTGCACGTCGGCGGCGTGCACGGCATTGAGCGCGATCGCGCCCACCCGGGCGAAGACACCCCTCAGCGGATCGGCGTCCGGCGGCAGCACGTGGCCGACCAGCTTCTCGGCGGGCACCACGGCCTCGGCCCGGTGGCCCCAGATGCCCCAGACCAGGTGGCCGACCGGCGGATCGGTGACATCGGGCGCCGCCTCCACCACCTCGCCGACCTCCTGGTAGCCCCAGCCGGTCAGCGGGTAGGCGTGCGTCTGGCCGTCGAGGAACAGGCGCTGCTCTGTGTCCCACTTTCTGGTCAGATAGGGATTTGTGCCGCGATAGGCGGTCAGTTCGGTGCCGGCGGAGACGCCCGAGTAGATCGTGCGAACCCGCACGCAACCCGGTTCAAGCTCGGCGGGCGACTCCAGGCTGACGCGGACACGGCCTGGCTCTTCAAAGCTGATGACGCGCATTCCCCACACTTACGCTTTATGATCAATCGCAACTTAAAGGTTTAGTAGGTGTTTCTATACCATAGTTGCTCTCCCGGCACCCTTAAGTCAAATGACGGCCACCCCCGGCAACCAGCGAATTCGGGTTTCTCTCCGACTGTCTTCCGGTAAGCGATCTTACCGACATAACCCGCCTGGAGATCGCTTTCCGTGATCGGCGCGCCAGAAAGCCCGGGGACGGAACACGGACGGAGTACAGACGGGTCTCGGAATCGCCTACGTAGTTGCGACTTCTCGCTTCAGGGTAAGTGCGGCATATCCCCGGACGTAGGAGCGCGCCATGCCGAAGAAGGTAGTCGCCGTCCTCTCCATCGCGCTGCTGACGGCGGCCTCGACCGTCGCGTGTGGCGATGACGGCAAGAAGGCCGCCAACGAGATCACGGTCTGGACCGAGGAGAACCTCGACGATCGCATGACCGTGCAGAACCAGATCATCGCCGACTTCACCCGGAAGACCGGGATCAAGGTCAAGCTGGTCGGCGTGGCCGAGGACCAGTTCAGCCAGGTGGTCACCTCCGCCGCGGCCGCGGGGGACCTGCCCGACGTGATCGGGGCCCTCCCCCTGGCCTCCATCAGGGAACTGGAGGCCAACGACCTGCTCGACACGGAGACACCGGGTCAGGTCGTCGACAAGCTGGGCAGGAGCGGCTTCTCGGCGCGGGCGCTGGAGCTCGACAGCGCGGGCGGGAAGCTGCTGGCCGTACCGAGTGACGCGTGGGCGCAGCTGATCCTCTACCGCAAGGACCTGTTCCAGAAGGCCGGGCTGGAGCGGCCCGACACCTACGAGGCCCTGGAGGCGGCGGCCGCGAAGCTCACCACGGGTGGGGTCGCGGGCATCACGCTGGCCATCGCGCCGAAGGACTCGTTCACGGCGCAGAGCTTCGAGCATGTGGCGCTGGCCAACGACTGCCAGCTGGTCGACAATTCCGGAAATGTCACCCTTTCCTCACCTCAGTGCGTGAAAGCGTTCGCGTACTACGCGAAGCTGGCGAAGGACTACTCGGTCAAGGGCAAGCAGGACGTCGACTCCACCAGGGCCACCTACTTCGCCGGCAAGGCGGCGATGACCATCTGGTCGTCGTTCATCCTGGACGAGCTGGCGGGGCTGCGTAACGACGCCAAGCCCAGCTGCGCCGAGTGCAGGACCGACCCCGAGTGGCTGGCCAAGAACACCGGCGTGGTCACGGCGCTGAAGGGCCCCGACGGCACGCCCGCCCAGTACGGGGAGATCGTCTCCTGGGCCGTCACCCGGGACGCCGCCAAGGATGCCGCCGCGCAGTTCGTCACGTACATGATGAACGAGGGCTACGAGCGGTGGATCGGGATGGCGCCCGAGGGCAAGTTCCCGATCCGGAAGGGGTTCGCCGACAAGTGGAACAAGCTGCCCGCCGGGGTCGACGCCAAGAAGCCGCTCGCGGACGTCTATCCGGCCGAGGTGCTCGACGCGCTGCGCAAGAGCCCTGACACCTTCGCCCGCTGGGGCATCCCCCAGGGGCAGGGCAAGCTGGTCGGAGCCACGATGGGCGAGCTGCCCGTACCCAAGGCGCTGAGCGCGGTCGTGGACGGCTCGCTCACCCCGCAGGCC
This sequence comes from Nonomuraea sp. NPDC049158, assembly GCF_040648335.1. Lineage (NCBI taxonomy): Bacteria > Bacillati > Actinomycetota > Actinomycetes > Streptosporangiales > Streptosporangiaceae > Nonomuraea > Nonomuraea sp. NPDC049158. The sequence goes on along the minus strand of NZ_JBEZDM010000001.1, from coordinate 576,748 downwards.
GCGGCGGCGCAGGCGAAGACCGACGTGGAGACCATCAAGCGCGGGATCCGGCAGTGACGGGACGGCGTGGCGGGACACTACGGGAGCAGGAGGGCAGGGCGGGGCTGGCGCTGATCTCCCCCACGCTGATCATCACGCTGGTCGTGGTGGTGCTGCCGCTGCTCTGGGCGATCATGCTGGCGTTCCAGGACGCGCGGCTGATCAACATCCGCCGGGTGGGCATCTTCGGGCACTACACGCTGGACAACTTCGGCTACGTCATGTCCGAGCCGGGATTCTGGACGTCCCTGGTCAACACGCTCGTCTACACGGTGGCGGGCACCGCGCTGTCGATCGCGATCGGGCTGGTGGCCGCCCTGGCGCTGCGCGACCGCTTCCGGGGCCGCACGTTGGTCAGGGCCTCGATCCTGGTGCCGTACGTGGCGCCGGTGGTGGCGGTGGCCTTCCTGTGGGAGACGATGCTGAACCCCCAGTTCGGCATCGTGAACTCCTGGCTGAGCACCCCCATCGCCTTCCTCACCCAGGCCAAGGGCACCTTTCTCGGCATCCAGGTGCCGGTGGCGCTGCTCACCGTGATCGCGTTCGAGGCGTGGCGGTATTTCCCGTTCGCCTTTCTGTTCATCCTGGCCCGGTTGCAGGCGCTGCCGGCGGAGCTGGACGAGGCGGCCGTGGTCGACGGCGCCACGCCGACGCAGCGCTTCCGGCATGTGATCCTGCCGCAGCTCTGGCGGATCATCGCGCTGCTGTCGGTGCTGCGGTTCGTGTTCACCTTCACCAAGTTCGACGACGTCTACCTGCTCACCGGTGGCGGGGCCGGCACGGAGGTGGTGAGCGTGCGCGTCTACAACTTCCTGACCGCACGCGACGACATCGGCGCCTCGGCCGCCCAGGCGATCGTGCTGGCGGTCGTCCTGGTCGTGTTCCTGACCTTGTATCTGCGATTCTTCTCGGGACGAGAAGGTGACCGATGAGCAGAGATCGGTTCGAGCGCGCTCTGTTTCGCGTGCTGAAGCCGCTGGTGATCCTCTTTCTGTTCGTGATCACCGCGTTCCCGTTCTTCTACATGGTGACACTGTCGTTCCGCGACATTCAGGAGCTGATCCTGGACCCCGGCTCGATCTGGCCGCGTAGCTTCACCTTCGACACCTACGCGAACGTGCTGACCAAGCAGGGTTTCCTCACCTTCATGCGCAACAGCGCCATCGTGGCGGTCACATCGGTGGCGATCACCCTGCTGATCTCGATCCCGGGCGCGTACGCGGTGGCCAGGCTGCGGTTCTTCGGGCGGCGGCAGGTGCATTTCCTGTTCCTGGCCGTGTACCTGTTTCCGGCGATCGTGCTGGCCATTCCGCTGTTCGTGCTCTTCACGATGATCGGACTTCGCGGGTCTTTGTTGGGATTGATCCTCGTTTATTGCGCGCAGACGGTGCCTGTCACGGTATACATGCTCCGCAATTACTTCGAGACCGTGCCGCAGAGTGTGGAGGAGGCGGCGGCGATCGACGGCTGCACGCGCCTGTCGACCATCTGGCGGGTGGTGCTCCCGCTGTCCAAGCCCGCGCTCATGGCCACCGGCCTCTACGCGTTCATGATCGCCTGGAACGAGTTCCTGTTCGCCCTGCTCTTCCTCGTCGAGAAACGGGAGAGCTGGACGGTCTCGCTGGGGCTCTCCCAGCTGGCGGGCAGTATCGAGATCCCGACGACGGTTCTCATGGCAGGATCGGTGGTTCTGACGCTGCCGATCGTGATCGTGTTCTTCGCCGGCGAGCGGCTCCTGACCGAAGGACTCACGGCGGGGGCGGAGAAGGGGTAGACCATGCTGACGGCAGGGCAGATCCTTCAGCTGATCCGCAATGGCACCTGCCGTACCCGCAAGGAACTCATCGCGTACACCGGACTGTCCCGATCGACGATCACCGAACGGGTGGACCGGCTGATCGAGGCGGGATACATCCACGAGTCCGGCTTCGGCATCTCCGGGGGCGGGCGACCGCCCTCGGTGCTCGACATCGACGCGACGAAGCGCCTGGTGCTGGTGGCCGACCTGGGCGCCGGCCACGTGCGGGTGGCGCTGACCGACCTCGCGGCCCGGTCGCTGGTCGAGGAACACTCCGAACTGCGCATCGACCGCGGCCCCGAGGCCGTCCTGTCCTGGGTACGGCTCGCCTTCCAGCGCCTGCTCGACCGCTCGGGACGGGTGTCGGACCAGGTGTGCGGCATCGGCCTGGACCTGCCGGGCTCGGTCGACCACGCCTCCGGCCGGGTGATCAGGTCCTTCCTCATGCCCGGCTGGGACGACCACCCGATCGGCCAGGCGCTGCGGGAGGCGTTCGATGTGCCGGTCGTGGTCGAGAACGACGCCAACGCGATGGCCTTCGGCGAGTGGTGGTCCTCCTGGCGGCGCAGCCGGTCGCTGATCCTCATCAAGGTCTCCACGGGCATCGGCACCGGCATCGTCCTGGACGGCCGGATCTATCGCGGCGTCGAGGACGCCGCCGGGAGCATCGGCCACGTCCGCCTGCGCGAGAGCGACGATCGCGTCTGCACCTGCGGCTCCCGGGGCTGCGTCGCCTCGCTGGCCAGCGGCCAGGCCCTCGCCGCCGACCTCGGCCGGCAGACCAGCCGCGAGGTCGTCCGCCTGGTCCAGGCCGGCGACCCGACGGCCATCGCCCGCACCCAGGAGGCCGGGCGCACGGTCGGCATCGTCCTCGCCACGGCGGTCAGCCTGCTCAACCCCGCCGTCCTGGTGCTGGCCGGTGACATGGCGGAGACCAGGGAGCACTACCTGACGGGCATCAGGGAGAGCGTGTACCGCCGCAGCCTGCCGTTCACCACCCGTAACCTGGAGATCGTGACGAGCACGCTGGGCGACCGCGCGGGGATCGTGGGGACCGCGGTGCTCGTCATCGACCACGTGCTGTCCCCCGCCGCCGTGGACGCCGCCTTCGCCAGTCCCCCGACGACGAACGTCGTGTGACGCCGCCGGCCGGTCATCGTGTGACGCCCCCGCCCGGTCATCGTGTGACGCCGCCGGCCGGCCCAGCCTGTCGGCGGCCCGGCTTCGGTCAGCCCAGGCTCGTGACGAGGCGGTCGCGAGCCTGGACGAGAGAGGGGCCGTACCAGGTCAGATCGCGTCCGCTCACCAGCGCGCACCGGTGGCCGGGAAACGACTCCGGCCCGTCCTCGGCGCTGAACGCGTAGGGCTCGTCGGGCAGGACCACCAGGTCGGCGCCCCGCGCAACCAGGTCGGCCAGCGGGATCTTGGGATAGCGCTCGGCATGACCGGCGTAGAGGTTGCCCACCCCGAGCCGGGCGAGCACGTCACCGGTGAACGTGTCGCGTCCCACCACCATCCACGGCCGCCGCCAGATCGGGATGATGGCCGTCCGGCGCACCTCCACCGGCTCGGCCCACACCGACTCCGCCTGGTCGAGCCAGTCGGGCCGCCCGGTCCGGCAGGCGTACCGGAACATCCGGTCGAGCGACCTGAACGCCTCGTCCACCGTCTCGATCCTGGTGACCCACACCGCGAGGCCCGCCTCGCGCAACGCGTCGACGTCCGGCTGCCGGTTCTCCTCGGCGTTGGCGAGCACCACGTCGGGAGCGAGCCGCCGGATGGCGTCGAGATCGGGGTTCTTGGTCCCCCGCACCCTGACGACGTCCAGGTCCGCCGGGTGCGAGCACCAGTCGGTCGCGCCGACCAGCGCCTCGGGGAGGGTCGCGGCAACGGACTCGGTGAGGGAGGGCACCAGCGACACGATCCGCCGGACGTGCGTGGGAACGGGGACGGGTACACCGGTGTCATCGAGGCTCACACTCGCACCTTAGACCGCCACCCGAACGACAAAAGGGACTAAAGGCAAGTAACGCCCAGCCTGCGGGAATATCGTCCCAAGGCAGGTCACAAATCCGTAGAATCCCGAGAAAAGATCGTTAACTATCGATCGGGGGATCGCTGGTTGGAGCGAGAATCGCTGGGCTTCGACCCGAACACGCCCAACGTCGCCCGGCTGTACGACTACTACCTCGGCGGGAAGGATCATTTCCCGGCCGACCGGCGAGCCGCTGAACGGCTGCTGCGGGTGGCTCCCGAGGTCCGTACCGCCGCCCGCGCCAATCGGGCCTTCCTCGGTCGTGCCGTACGCTTCCTCGCCGGCGCCGGCGTCACCCAGTTCCTCGACATCGGTACGGGTCTGCCGACGCGGGACAATGTCCACGAGGTGGCCAGAGCGGTCGCGCCGGAGTCGCGGGTGGTCTATGTCGACCATGACCCCGTCGTGCTGGTCCATGCCAGGGCGCTGCTGGCGGGCAGCGAAGGGATCACCGTGGTGGACGGCGATCTCCGCGATCCCCACGACCTGTTGAAAAATCCGGACCTGGTGGGGATGTTGGACTTCGACCAGCCGGTCGGCGTCCTCCTCGTCGCGATCATGCACTTCATCGGCGAGGCCGACGACCCCCTGCGCATCATGGCCGCCATCCGCGAATCCCTGGCCCCCGGCAGCTATGTCGTCATGTCCCACGGCACGAGCGACGCCCGCGCCGCCGCCGTCAGCAAGGGCACCGAGGTCTATCGCCGGGCCAGCGCGCCCCTGACCCTGCGTACCCGCCGGCGGATCGAGGAGCTGTGGGCAGGGTTCGAGCTGGTCGAGCCGGGCCTGACCTGGCTGCCGCAGTGGCGCCCCGACGAGGCCGACCTGATCGACCTCGCGGCCGGCCCCGAGTCGTCACTCATCCTCTGCGGGGTGGGCAGGAAGAACTGAAGACCCGGGGCGGCCCGGCGTAAGGCTCGGCCGAGCACCGGAGTGATCCGGCGTACGGCCTCGTCGAGCGCCGAGGCGACCCGGCGCTCGGCGCTCGGTCGGGTCTACTTGAGTGCGCTCAGCGCGCCCTCGTAGTCGGGCTCCTGGGTGATCTCGGGCACCAGCTCGGAGTAGATGACGCGGTTGTCGCCGTCGAGCACGACCACCGCGCGGGCGGCCAGCCCGGCCAGCGGCCCGCTCTCCTGCGCCACGCCGTAGTCACGCAGGAACTCGCGGCCCCGCATGAGCGACAGCATGGTCACGTTGTCGAGCCCCTCGGCGGCGCAGAACCGCTTCTGCGCGAACGGCAGGTCGGCCGAGACGCACAGCACCGCGACGCCGGGGTGCCCGGCGGCCACCTCGTTGAACCGGCGCACCGAGGCGGCGCAGACGCCCGTGTCGAGGCTCGGGAAGATGTTGAGCACCTTGGTCGCGGAGCCGAACCCGGCCAGCGTGGTGTCGGCAAGATCCCCGCCCACCAGCTGGAACGCGGGCGCCTGGTCGCCAGGCTTCAGAAACGTCCCGCCCACGGTGATCGGGTTGCCCTTGAAAGTGACGTCGGACATGAATACCTCCAGTTAGCGATCGTGCCCCGACCTGCAATCCTATCGACGCCCACGGGACCGCACAGAACCTCAACAGATCCTCAACACCCGCGGACCTACCTTCCTCTCATCGAGCACATCGAGCACATCGAGCACATCGAGAGAGGAACTCGACAAATGACCATCACCCTCCGCAAGTCGGTCGCCGCCCTGGTCATCGCCGGAGCCGCGTCCGCCGGCCTGGTGGCCGCCGCCCCCGCGCAGGCCAGCACGCTGGGCAAGGTCCCGTCCTGCGTGAGTCTCTGGCAGAAGACCGGCACTGTTAAGAAGACCGGATACGCCTACAACGGGTGCGGCCGGTGGATGAACATGAAGATCGTCTGGGCGCACGGCGCCGATGGCGCCTGCCAGTCCGTGGCCCCGAAGGGGACCATCTGGAGCAGGGTGCCCAGGGGCGTCCGCACGTTCGACGGCGCGAAGTACTGCTGACTCAGCACGTCGCGCCGGTTCAGAAGGTTGCGCCGGTTCAGACGTTGCGCCGGTACTGTCCCCCGGCCTCGAACAGCGCGTCCGTGATCTGGCCGAGTGAGCAGACGCGGGCCGCCTCCATCAACACCTCGAACGCGTTGCCGTCCGACATGGCGACGTCCCGCAACCGGGCCAGTGCTGCGGGGGCCTCGGCCCGGTTGCGGTCGTGGAAGGCGTGCAGGCGGTCGAGCTGGGACCGCTTCTCGTCCTCGGTCCCCCTGGCGAGCTCCACCTTCTTCTGGTGGGGCTCGTCGCCGCGTGGGTTGCGGAAGGTGTTGACGCCGATGATGGGCAGCGAGCCGTCGTGCTTGCGCGACTCGTACAGCATCGACTCGTCCTGGATCCTGCCCCGCTGGTAGCCGGTCTCCATGGCGCCCAGCACGCCGCCCCGGTCCGAGAGCCGCTCGAACTCCTGCAGCACCGCCTCCTCCACCAGGTCGGTGAGCTCGTCGATGATGAACGAGCCCTGGAGCGGGTTCTCGTTGCGGGCCAGGCCCCATTCGCGGTTGATGATGAGCTGGATCGCCATCGCCCGGCGTACCGAGTCGGCCGACGGCGTGGTCACGGCCTCGTCGAAGGCGTTGGTGTGCAGGCTGTTGCAGTTGTCGTAGATGGCGATCAGCGCCTGCAGCGTAGTCCGGATGTCGTTGAAGTCCATCTCCTGGGCGTGCAGGGACCGGCCCGAGGTCTGGATGTGGTACTTCAGCTTCTGCGAGCGCTCCGCCGCGCCGTACTTCTCCCGCATCGCGACCGCCCAGACGCGGCGGGCCACCCGGCCGAGCACGCTGTACTCGGGGTCCATGCCGTTGGAGAAGAAGAACGACAGGTTCGGCGCGAAGTCGTCGATCCGCATCCCCCTCGCCAGGTACGCCTCCACATAGGTGAAGCCGTTGGCCAGGGTGAAGGCGAGCTGGCTGATCGGGTTGGCCCCGGCCTCGGCGATGTGGTAGCCGGAGATCGACACCGAGTAGAAGTTGCGGACGCTGTTACGGGTGAACCACTGCTGGATGTCGGCCATCATCCGCAATGAGAACTCCGTGGAGAAGATGCAGGTGTTCTGCCCCTGGTCCTCCTTGAGAATGTCCGCCTGCACGGTCCCCCTGACGGTGGCCAGGGTCCGCGCGCGCAGCTCGCGCTCCTCCTCCTCATGCGGTCGGCGCCCGTGCTCAGCCTCGAACCGGTCGAGGGTCTGGTCGATCGCGGCGTTGAGGAAGAAGGCGAGGATCGTCGGAGCCGGGCCGTTGATCGTCATCGACACCGAGGTGCTGGGGCTCGTCAGGTCGAACCCGTCGTAGAGCACCTTCATGTCGTCGAGCGTCGCGATGGACACGCCGGACGTGCCTACCTTGCCGTAGATGTCGGGCCGCAGGTCCGGGTCGTGGCCGTACAGGGTCACCGAGTCGAACGCGGTGGACAGCCTGGTCGCGGGCTGGCCCTCGGACAGCAGCTTGAAGCGCCTGTTGGTGCGGAACGGGTCGCCCTCTCCGGCGAACATCCTGGTGGGGTCCTCGTCGTCCCGCTTGAAGGCGAACACCCCGGCGGTGAACGGGAACCGGCCCGGCAGGTTCTCGCCGCGCAGGAACCTGAGCAGCTCGCCGTGGTCGGTGTAGCGGGGCAGGGCCACGCGGGGGATGCGGTTGCCCGAGAGAGTCTCGCGCCAGAGAGGGGTGTGGATCTCCCGGTCGCGCACCTTCACGACCAGCTCGTCGGCGGAGTACTGCTCCCTGGTGACGGGCCAGTCGTCGAGCAGCGCGCGGCTCTCGTCGCTCAGCTCCCGCTCGGCCCCGGCCGCGAGCTCGGCCAGCCTGCCGTCGGTCCGGCCCGTAGTCTCGGCGCCCGTGCCGTCGGTGCCCGTACCGTCGGCGCTCGTACCGTCGGCGCTCGTACCGTCGGCGCTCGTACCACCGGCGCCATCTGCCAGGAGGGCCTGGACGGCCGTGAGCTGCTGGCGGCGGCGAGCCACCTCCGCCTGGGCGAGCGTCTCCGCGTGGTAGTCGCGGACGGTCTCGGCGATCTCGGCCAGGTAGCGGACCCGCGCCGGAGGGACGATCGCGGCGGCCACCTGGGACGTACGGCCGCGCACCGGTGCCAGCAGTCCCGGCCCGGTCCGCAGGCCCCTGTCCGCCAGCAGCGCCTTCAGGTGGTGATAGAGCGCCGTGACACCGGCGTCGTTGTAGCGGGCGGCGATCGTGCCGAACACCGGCATGTCGTCGGGCGCGACCCCGAAGGCCGCGCGGTTGCGCACCATCTGGCGGCGGACGTCGCGCAGGGCGTCCTCGGCGCCGCGCCGCTCGTACTTGTTGATCACGACGGCCTCGGCGAAGTCGAGCATGTCGATCTTCTCCAGCTGGGACGCCGCGCCGAACTCCGGGGTCATCACATAGATGGGCACGTCCACGTGCGGCACGATCCCGGCGTCGCCCTGCCCGATGCCCGGGGTCTCCACGATGACCAGGTCGTACCCGGCGGCCCGGCAGGCGGCGATCACGTCGTCGAGGCAGACGGGGACCTCGTTGGCGGCGCCCCTCGTGGCCAGCGAACGGAAGTAGGTCTGCGGGCCGAGGCTGTTCATCCGAATGCGGTCGCCGAGCAGCGCTCCCCCGCCGCGCCTGCGGGTCGGGTCGATGGCGATGACGGCGACGCGCAGCTTGTCGTCGTTGTCCACCCGCAGGCGGTGGACGAGCTCGTCGGTGAGCGACGACTTCCCGGAACCGCCCGTACCGGTGATGCCGAGCACGGGAGCGCGGTTGTCGCCCGAGCCGGGACCGGCGCGCAGGCCGTCCAGGAGCTCGGCCGGGGCGCGGCCCGACTCGATCAGGGTGATCGCCCTGGCCAGGGCCGCCTGGTCGCCGGAGCCGACGGCCTCGACCGAGGGAACGCCGTCCAGCTCGACGTCGCACTCCTCGATCAGCTTGTTGATCATGCCGGGCAGGCCGTACCGCTGGCCGTCCTCCGGCGAGAAGATGCGGGTGACGCCGCGGGAGTGCAGCAGGTCGATCTCGTCCTGGACGATGACGCCGCCGCCACCGCCGTAGACCTTCACGTGCCCGGCGCCGCGCTCGCGCAGCAGATCCACCAGGTAGCTGAAGAACTCCACGTGGCCGCCCTGGTAGGAGCTGATCGCCACGCCCTGCACATCCTCCTGGACGGCGGCGGTGACGATCTCGTCCACCGATCGGTTGTGCCCGAGGTGGATGACCTCCGCCCCCTGCGACTGGAGGATCCGCCGCATGATATTGATCGCCGCGTCATGGCCGTCGAACAGCGCCGCGGCGGTCACGAAACGGACTGGGTACGCCGGAACGTGCACGCCTGATCACTCCTTTGCGAGGGGTCCTTTACAAGATACTAGGACGTCCTACTAAATCCCAAGGTTTCAGGCAGGTAGCGATCCGGCATGCGAACAGGGCCAGGTTCTGGTTCGGGGAGGTCGTCAGCGATCTGTGCTGGTCAGGGCCGCTCGTACGGGTTGCGGCGGGTGGAGGAGCGGTGGGCGGCCACGAGAGTTCTGGCCGGCTCGGGAGTCTCGTCCGGGTCGGGCGGACCACCCACCCGGACCGGCTCGGGAGGCGCCTCCGCGTAGCTGGCGGACCTCGTCTTCTTCCCGACGGTCTTCTTCTCGACGGTCTTCCCGACGGTCTTCTTCTCGACGGTCTTCCGGACGGTCTTCTTCTCGATGGCCTTCCCGACGGTCTTCTTCTCGACGACGGCGGCCCGCATCTCCGACTTGGTGTGGCTGCCGCGGCGGCGGCCCGCGAGGCGGAAGGAGACCGCGACCGTGGTGAGCACCATCACGATGAGCAGGGCCAGCGGGGAGCCCAGGACGTCCAGCGGCGATCCCTGCGACACCGGCTGCGGCTGGCGGGCCAGCGGCTGCTCGGTGGTCCGGATCTCGTTCAGCGTGGCATTGGCCTTCACCAGGCGGGGTAAGCCGTAGCCGACGACCTTGTCCGTGTCACGGAACTTGCGCTTGAGCCAGACGTGGTCGACGTTGGCCTCGATCGTGTGGATCTTCTTGCCGTCGACCCGCTCGACGATGCCGACGTGGTCGATGCCCTTGTAGCTCTTGCCACCGCCCCAGTCGTAGAAGACCAGGGCTCCGGGCTCGGGCTGCTGGGACCAGGCGCGCTGCTTCATGAACCAGGACGCGTGCGAGGGGGTCCAGGCGAACTGGCCGACGTAGTCACCGATTCCGGCCTTGTCGGCCGCCCAGGCGATGAACATGTCACACCACGGCGCGTCCCGGTATTGCGGGTCCTTGACGCGATCCGCGTACCACTGTCCGAACTTGGTGAGCTGGCCGCCCTTCTCGCGGTAGCCGACTTCCCCGCGCACCTCTTTCAGCAGATTCTCCGCGATCGGGTCCAGAGCCCACTCCTCCCAGAAAAACCGGCAGATCAGGATGGACTGTAATAGCGAGATCCCTTGCGCGCGCCGAACAACGGCAAAGTGTCAACCTATGAGGCGAAATTTCGGTTATGGGGCTGGTGGGACTCCTGAGACTCCGTAGCAGGCGTGATCGACCTCAGGCTCCCGCGCCCACCCGGAAGATCTGCTCGTCGCCCGCGCCCGGCGCCACCACGTCGGCGACGATCACGGTCACGTTGTCGGGTGAGCCGCCCTCGTTGGCCAGGTCGATGAGCCGCTGGACGGCCGCCGCCGGGTCTGTCACCGTGGTCAGCACCTCGTGCAGGACCTCGGGCCCGAGCACGGTCGTCAGCCCGTCCGAACAGAGGAGATAGCGATCATCCGGCTCGGCCTCGCGCAGCGCCATGTCGGGCTCCGCCCTGCCCTCGCTGCCCAGCACGCGCAGCACCATCGACCGGCGCGGGTGCACGGCCGCTTGATCCTCTGTTATCCGTCCTTCGTCCACCATGGACTGCACAAGTGTGTGATCCTTGGTCATCTGGTAGAGAGCACCGTCGCGCAGCAGGTATCCGCGGGAGTCACCAAGATGAGCAAGGGCGAACCGGTAACCGTCCCACAGCATGGCGGTCACGGTGGTCCCCATCCCCCTGCGCGCCGGGTCGATGTCGGCCAGCTCCACCAGCCTGCGGGCCGCCTCGTGCACGGCGCCCTCCAGACCTGCCTCCAGGTCCGAGCCCGTCTCGGGAAGCGTGGCATCCATTTCGCGCATGACCGCGATCGCGGCCGAGCTGGCCAGCTCGCCGGCCGCGTGTCCGCCCATCCCGTCGGCCACCACGAGCAATCGGCCACTCGCGTAGCCGGAATCCTCGTTCTGCTCCCTGCGGCGGCCCACGTCTGATCCGGCGGCATAGCGGATGTTGTGCTTCATACCCAGCAGTAAATCATTGGTTGAAAGACTTCACAAGCAGATGCACTGAAGACTCTTGTGAACTACTGTGGGCTCCATGACCCACGACCCGACCGTGAACGCCGGGGACATAGCCCGGCTCGCCGGTGTCGGGCGGGCCGCGGTGAGCAACTGGCGCCGCCGCCACGACGACTTCCCTCTGCCCATCGGCGGCACCGCCAATCAGCCGTTGTTCTCGCTGCGCCAGGTCGAGTCATGGTTGCGGCGCTATGGGAAGTCCTACCAGGTCTCGCTGGGTGATCGCGTGTGGCAACGCCTGAAAGCGGCCGGCGATTTGCGGCTGGGCGAGTTGGTCGCGCAGGCTGGCGTGCTGCTGACCACGGGCGAGAGCAAGCTGGAGCCCGAGCTGGCCGATCTGGTGACTGAGCTGGCCGAACAGCACGATCCGCTCACCGCCTACGAATTCCTCTGCGAGCGCTACCTGGAGGCGCATTCCAGGCAGCTGTCCGTCACGCGTGACGACGTGGCCGAGCTGATGGTCGGCCTGGTCCGCACCGACGACGCGACGATCCTCGACCCCGCCTGCGGCGTCGGCACGCTCCTGCTCAACTCCGGGGCGGTCAAGGTGCTCGGCCAGGACCTCAGCGAGACCTCGGCGGTCATCACCGCCGCGCGGCTGCGGCTGCGCGGCGCCGAGGCGGCGGTCGTGCCCGGCGACTCGATGCGCCACGACGGCTTCGCCGGTGTGAAGGCCGACGCGGTCGTCTGCGACCCGCCGTTCAACGAGCGCGCCTGGGGCTACGAGGAGCTGACCGGCGACCCCCGTTGGGAGTACGGCCTGCCGCCCCGTGGCGAGCCTGAGCTGGCCTGGGTCCAGCACTGCCTCACCCACGTCAGGCCCGGCGGCATGGTGGCCGTGCTGATGCCCCCGGCCGCGGCCAGCCGTAAGGCGGGGCGGCGGATCCGGGCCAACCTGCTGCGCGCCGGCGCCCTGCGGGCCGTGATCGCGCTGACGGGCTCTGACCTGTGGCTGCTGCGCCGCCCGGCCGCGGGCGAGCGCCCGCCCTCCGACGTGCTGATCGTCGACGCCACGGCCGACCTGTCCATCGTCGATCCCGCGTGGCGGGCCTACCTCGACGAGCGCTCCGACCAGACCGTACGCATCATCGACCTGCTGGCCGACGAGGTGGACATGACCCCGGCCCGCCACCAGCGCCGCGACGACCTCGGCCGGGCGTTCACCGAGGCACGCGACCGGTTCCTGGCCGCGGCGGCCACCCCGCCCGATCTCAAGGTGCTCGACGAGCCGCTCGACCAGCCCGTCACCACGGTCGGCGACCTGATCAAGGAGGGTCTGCTGACCACGCTGCAGGCGCCGCCCAAGATGGCGACCGGCGGCGGCGACCTGCCGATGCTCACCGCCGACGACGTGACCAGTGGAGGCGCCGCCTCCGGCCGGGCTCCGGCGCAGCAGGGGCTCGTCCCGATCCAGCCGGGCGACGTGGTGGCGTCCTACTCCAGCGTGCGGGTGATGACCGAGGGCGGCTGCGTGCTCGGCCCGCATCTGACGCTCTACCGGGTCGACGCGCGCCGGCTCGACCCCGACTTCCTGGCCGGCCACCTGCGGGCCGCCGGCGGGCGCGCGACCACCGGCTCCAGCCGCTTCGACGTGCGCCGCACCCGCCTGCCCCGCCTCTCGCTGAAGGACCAGAAGTCCTACGGCGAAGCCTTCCGGCAGCTGGCCGTGCTCGAAGACGCCTTGCGCGAGACCTCGGCCCTCGGCCAGGCGCTGATCCGCCTAGGCCTTGACGGCCTGACCGACGGCCACCTGCGTCCGCAGTCCTGACGGTGTAGCTTTTTCCGGGAAAAGGCGGGGCTGGGAGGGGCAAATGGTCATCGGTGACCGCTATGTGCTCGACCATCTCCCGCTCGGTCAGGGCGGGATGGGTGCCGTCTACGCGGGTCACGACCGCCACCTCGATCGCCGGGTGGCGGTGAAGCTGCTGCACCTGCCGGGCGGCCCCGACGAGGAGCTCGAACGCCGCTTCATCCGCGAAGCCCGCATCCTGGCCCGGCTGGAGCATCCGGGCGCCCCGGTGCTCTACGACTTCGGCGCCCACGAACAGCGTCTCTACCAGGTGATGCAGTTCATCGAGGGCGTCACGGTGGCCGACGTGGTCAGCGAGCACGGCCCGCTGCCCGTGCCCTGGGCCGCCGCGATCGCGGCCCAGGCGTGCGCGGTCCTGTCGGCCGCCCACGCCCTGTCGATCTGCCATCGCGACCTCAAGCCGACCAACCTGATGCTCTGCCCCGACGGCAGCGTGAAGGTGCTCGACTTCGGCCTGGCCCTGCTGCGCGACGCCGACGTCACCACGTTCACCAGGATCGGCCAGATCCTCGGCACACCCGCGTACATGGCTCCCGAGCAGATCCAGCACGGGGTCGCCGAACCGCGCAGCGACCTCTACGCCCTCGGCTGCGTGCTGCACGAGATGCTGACCGGGCGGCAGCTGTTCACCGGGCCGACCGACTACGTGGTCTTCGAGAAGCAGGTCAAGGAGCGCCCGCCCGCGATTCCGGGCCTGCCGGACGCCGTGGGCGCGCTCCTGGCCGGGCTGCTGGAGAAGACGCCGGCCAACCGTCCCGCCGACGCCGACACGCTGTACGAGCGGCTGGAACCGTTCGCCGTCGGGCTGCCGATGCTGCCCGGCTTCCTGGCCAGGTCGCCGAGCCCGGGCCGGATGTACGCGCGGATGGTCGGCCGCGTCCTTAGCGGCTAGCCGAAATCCTCTGCTCGTTCATGGGAACAAATCTGTTAAGTCCCCATACAATCGCCACAAAATGGTTACAGCAGGGAGCGGAGCCCGTGGCTGATGCCATCTTCGGCGTCCTCGGTCCTGTTCGCGCACGTCACGCGACCGGGCGCCACATCCGTCTGAGCGGCAGGCAGCGCGCCGTGCTGGCCACCGTGCTGCTCAACGTCAACACGACCGTCTCCCGTGACCGCCTCATAGCCGCCGTCTGGGACGATCCGCCCCCGTCCGCCGTGGCCAACCTCCAGACGTACGTGGCCCAGTTGCGCAGGGCGCTGCAGCCGGAGGCCCGGCTGCATACCAGCGGCGCGGGCTACCTCTTCGAGGCCGCGCCCGACGAGCTCGACCTGCTCCTGTTCGAGGACGAGGTACGGCGAGCCCGGGTCGAATCCGATCCCGCCTCGGCCGCCCGGCGGCTCGAGCACGCCCTGGCCCTGTGGCGCGGCCGGCCCGCCGAGGACGCCTCGCTGGGGAACGTCATGACCCCCCGGCTGACCGAGCTGGAGGAGCGGCTGGCCGACGTCCGCGCCGACTGGGCCGACCTGCGGCTCCAGCTGGGCATGCACGATGAGGTGATCGGCGCCTTACGGGTGTTCGTGGCCGAGCAGCCGCTGCGCGAGCGGGCCTGGCAGCAGCTCATGCTGGCGCTGGCGCGCTCCGGCCGGCGGGCCGAGGCACTGGAGACCTACCGGCAGGCCCGCGAGGCGCTGGTCACCGAGCTGGGCATCGAGCCAGGACCCGAGCTGCGGCTGCTGCAGGCCGCCGTCCTGTCCGGCACCCCGTCCGCGAACAGACCGGAGCAGCGGGGCGCGATCTGCCAGCTGCCGGCCGACATCGCCGACTTCGTGGGCAGGTCCGAGGAACTGACGGCCATCACCACGCTCCTGCGCCCCGAGATCACGCCCACCGCCCTCCCGATCGTCACCGTCACGGGACCTCCGGGAGTCGGCAAGAGCACCCTGGCCGTACATGCCGCGCACCTGCTGCGCGAGGACTTCCCCGACGGCCAGCTCTACCTGCGGCTCTCCGGCGCCTCGCCGGCGCCGCAGGAGCCCGGCGCGCTGCTGGCGGAGGTGCTGCGGGCCCTGCGCGTCGAGGGCGACTCGATCCCCGACACGGTGGCCGAGCGGGCCGCGCTCTACCGGTCGCTGCTCGCCGACAAGGCCGTGCTCGTGGTGCTCGACGACGCCGCCGACGGGCTCCAGGTGGCGCCGCTGCTCCCCGGTACGCCGCGCTGCGCCGTACTGGTGACGAGCAGGGGTCCGCTCATCGCGCTGCCCGGCGCGGTCGCGGTCTCGCTGGGCGTGCCACCGGAGCGCGAGGCCCGGGAACTGCTGGAGAGCGTGGCGGGCGGCTCACGCGTACGAGACGAGCCCGACGCGGCGCGGGCCATCCTGCACGCCTGCGGGCGGCTGCCGCTGGCCGTCAGGGTCGCCGGCGCCCGGCTCGCCGCCAGACCCGCCTGGTCGCTGAAGGACCTCGCCGCACGACTGGCCGTCACCGGGGCGCCGCTCGACGAACTGGCGCTCGGCGGGCAGAACGTACGGGCCCACTTCGTGGCGAGTTACGAGGTGCTGTCCGCGCCCGCGCGCCGCGCCTTCCGCCTGCTGGGGCTGGCCGGGCTGGAGAGCGCCGCGGACTGGAGCGTGGCGGCGCTGATGGGCGTACCGCGGCGCGAGGCGGAATCCGCGGTCGAGACGCTGGCGCTGGCCGGCCTGGTCACGGCGAACGAGGTGGACGAGAGCGGCCAGCCCCGTTACCGCATGCACGACCTGCTGCGCGCCTTCGCCCGCGAGCGCGCGGAGGCGGAGGAGAGCCCGGCCGGACGGGCCACCGCGCTCCTGGGGTTCGTCGAGGAGTGCCTGGCCCGATTACGCGCGGCGGCGCTGGAGTACCCCCCGCCCATGCGGCCCTCCATGGACACCGTGCCGCCACCCGTGGAGTCCGCGCGGGTGGACGGCGGCTGGCAGCGCGCGTGGCTGCACGCCGAGCGCAAGACGCTGGCCGACGCCGTCGCGCTGGCCGAGCCCGTCACCGCCGCCGAGCTCGCCCAGCGGCTGGCGCCGTTCCTCGTGGCGCACGGCTTCTTCGCCGAGGCGATCGGCCTGCTGGAGAACGTCGCCGAACGGACCGGCGACACCCACACGACCATGCTGATCCGCCTGGTCAGGGCCGACATCCTCACCGACCGCCGCCGGACCGCGCTCGCCGAGCCCGAGCTGCGGCTGCTGATCGACTACTTCGAGGGCGCGGGCGACCGGCACGCGGTCGCGTACGCGCTGGCCACGCTGGCCATCTGCGAGCTGATCTCCGGCCGGCACGAAAGCGCTCTCACGCTCGTCACCCGCTCCTTGCCGCTCTTCGAGGCGTACGGGGACACCAACGGGCTGATCAGCGCGCTGGTCACGACCTCAGGGATCCACCTCGACCGGTCCGAGTACGACCTGGCGATAGCGACCTGCCGGCGTGGCCTGGAGCTGGCGGCCGACCCGCGCTTCGCCGACTTCGCGATCAGGTTCCGCCGCGTGCTCGGCATCGCGCACTTCGAGCTGGGCGAGGTCGAGACCGCGATCGGGCACTACGAGGCGAGCATCGAGGCCAGCCGTGAGCTGGGCTGGGGCACCGGCGAGCGGATGGCGCTGCGCAGGCTCGGCCAGGCGTACTCCGAGCTGGGCCGCTACGAGCTCGCCGCCACCACGCTCGACCGGTGCGCCGCCATGTTCGCCCGGGCGGGCGACGGCCATGGCCAGGGGATGACGTTCTACGCGCGGGGCGAGGTCAGTCTGAAGCAGAGCCGGCCTGACGAGGCGCTGCACTACTTCCAGCTCTGTCTCGACCTGGTCGAGGAGCCGATCTGGCGGGCGAGGGCGGCCGAGATGGTCGAGCGCCTGCGCCACGACCCGGCCTGAACGCGCTCCTCTCAGTGGCTCGGGCGTCCAAGGACAGTGCGCTGTGCCATCGGGACGTGATCGGCAGGTACGGGCTGTAGATTCCTTCCGTGCTCTCCCACATGGCGAACTCCCGCGCTGAGACGGCGGTGCGGCCGCGCCTGGCCGCGGTGAACGCCCGCGCCGAGACGGTGCGGCCGCGCCTGGCCGCAGTGGACGCCCGCGCCGAACTGGCGTGGCCGTGAGGCGGCCGACGCTGGAGGCGGTCGCCGCCCGCGCTGGGGTCTCGCGCGCCACCGCGTCCCGGGTGGTCAACGGGCAGACGACGGTGGCGCCGGACATCCGGGACGCCGTCCTGCGGGCCATCGACGAGCTGGGCTATCTGCCCAACCCGGCGGCGCGCAGCCTGGTCACCCAGCGCACCGACTCCGTCGCTCTGGTCGTCTCCGAACCGCCGACCAGGGTGTTCTCGGAGGACCCGCTGTTCGCCACGGCCATCCGCTCAGCCAGCGTCGAACTGGAGGCGGCCGACAAGCAGGTCGTCCTCATGCTGGCCTCCTCCCCCAAGAGCCATGCGCGAGTGGAGCGCTACATCGCGGGCGGCCACGTGGACGGCGTCATGCTCATCTCCATGCACGGCGCCGACCCCCTGCCCACCGCACTGTCCCGCCTGCGCGTCCCGGTCGTCTCGTACGGCAGACCCGCCGTACCCGTCAACATCCCGTACGTCGACAACGACAACGTCGGCGGCGCGGAGGCGGCGGTCCGCCACCTGGTCGAGGCAGGCAGACGCAGAATCGCCACGATCGCCGGCCCCCAGGACATGATCGGCGGCCAGGACCGCCTCACGGGCTACCACAACATCCTGCGCGACTCCGACCGCCGCTCCATCGTCGCGGTAGGCGACTTCACCCGGCAGTCCGGCGCGGTGGCCATGCGCCAACTGCTGGGCGACGACCCCGGCCTGGACGCCGTCTTCGTGGCGAACGACCTGATGGCTGTAGGCGCTCTACAGTCACTCCGGCTGGCCGGCCGACGAGTGCCTGACGACGTGGCGGTGGTGGGCTTCGACGACATAGAGGCCGCCAAGTACACCGAACCCCCACTGACCACCGTGCGACATCCGGTTCCTGAACAGGCGGCGGCCATGGTGCGATTGCTGCTGGGTCTGTTCACCGGCGGCTCCGCCGAACCCATCATCCTGCCCACCGAACTGGTCGTCCGCGAATCCGCCTGAAAGCAAGGACCTCCCCTATCGGGCGCTTCGCGCCTTGGGGGCTTCGGGCTGTGTTGCCGGGGCTGACGCCCCCATTTACCAGCAAGGTCCTCGCTCTTCGCTCGGGCTGTCTTCCTTGGGGGCTTCGCCATTCGGCGGGGGCCTGCCGGCCCCCGTGCCCCCCGGCGGCGAGCCTGCTTCAAGGGCAGCCTTGATTACCCATGAACCGAACGTCGGGCAATGGCAACAGATGCCTTCGAAGTGGGAAGCCTGGGCATGCTGGCGAGATTCCGAGCAGTCCAGGGAGCGCACACCGGGACGACCAGGTCGGCGGACAGATGCCGGTCCCGGCTCTTGGCCTCCGCATTGCTTATTTCCAGGCTGGTGGTTCGGCGATCCAGTGATGTTCTACGCGTGGCGGGGCGTCAAAGTCGGGCGGGCGTCACGTACGAGAATGTGGCGGTTCTTGCGACGTACCTTCCGCGCAGGAGGATCGAGACGTGCCTCCTAGGAGGACGCCCGCCGACCGCAGATTTCGCCAGCCGCCCCATTCCGGCAGACGCACATGATCACCGCTCCGTAGATGTAGCGCGGGTGACGTGCCAACAGATCGGCTTCTACGCGCTGGACGCTGCCATACACCGGAACCCCGGACGGGGCGCTCACCAGCGCCCGCGTCAGGTGTTCGACGGCGGCGTCGAACACGTTGGTCACACCGAGCGATCCCCGGTCAGCGCTCGAAACGCGCCATGCGTACAAGACGTCTGCGGTCCGGAGCACAAGTGTCTCTGACATGGAGTCGCTCCCCATCTGTGGTCACGTTTCGACACACAGATGGTGGGCCGCTGGCGGTGCCGTAAGTGACCCAGTGAGGGTCACCAGGGTCAGGTGGCATGACACCACTTGGCGAAGCTGCTGAGGCTTTCGGCGTCGGACCTCTTGAGCCTGCGCAGAATCGCGACGTCTTCGCGGACCCAGAGGTGATCGCGGGTGTGTTGGGGGGCGATTCGGCGGGCGTTCCTCAAGCTCTCGAACGCGCCGTCCGGCAGCCCGGCCCAAAGCTGGGCACGAGCCAACTCGATGTAGAAGCCGGAGCGGCGCTCGTCGGGAAGTTCCTGGGGCGGAGCCCAACCGCGGGCTACCTTTAGCGCCCGCTGGACGCGGTCGCCGCCCAGGCTGACGGCGACTGACACCTCGTGGATCCGCACAGAGGAAGGGCCGAACGCCGTGCCGGTGTACACGCCTTCGGGGACTTGGTCGCCGAGTCGACGGGCTTCGGCCAGGTGAGTGTCGGCTGCGTCAGCGACGCCGGCACGACCTGCGAGGACGGCCGCACGCATGTGCAGGGCGCCGCGTGCCACCACAGCGGGTGCACGGTCAGGTGGCGGGGCCGCGTCGATGGCGATTTCCAGCGCGTGCAAACCACGCTTATGCGTGCCAGCGGCGAAAAAGGTCTCCGTGCGAACATAGGCGATGGTGGTGTTCAGGACGTTGTCGTCGGCCTGCGGGCCGGCCCAGCGCATGAGCTCGATGAGTCTGGCGGATAGGTCGTAGGCGCCGAATTTGTAGGCGACAGCGTCAGCTGAGCGGCACGCGGAAACCAGCAGAGCGGCGATCTCGGACCGCTGGTGGCCAGGCACGGTGTGTCTGGCGCGGAGCAGTTCGGCGAGCAGGTCTGGCAGGTGGCGACTGATCTGGACGTACTGCGCGGCGAGCCGCCAGTTGACCGTGTCGCGGACGGCCGAACGGAGCAGAGGCAGGGAACGGACAGGCCCATCGTCTGGCAGATCGTAGGCGGCAATCACGGCAGAAAGGGCAGGCAGTGACTGCTGGACGCGGGAGCCGGTCTGTGCGCGGTCGGCCAGGAGGACGGCGGGATCGATGCGCATGGCTGTGGCAAGTGCTTCCAGGACACCGTCGCCGACGCCTCGTGCGCCGCGTTCGATCTTGCGGAGGGTTCCGACATGGATGTTCGCGGCATCGGCCAGTTTCTGCTGCGTCAGACGCGTGACACGTCGGTGATATGCGATGCGTCGGCCTACCGCGCCGTGAGGGTCTGCAGGCATACGGGCTCCCGTTCGAGGCGTCCACTGCAGACTGTAGTCGCACGGTGACAGATACGCTCAGCCCATGGACTACCGGGTGGCGATCGTCGTGAGTTCCATCAGCGTGGTGATCCGCCAGTCGGCCCTCGCGGCAATGGGGTGATCGGCCCATAGATGTCCCCACGGTCCGCGGCGGATGTGCGCGACCAGCAGTCCCGCCGCCTTGGCCGGGACGACGTCATCGGCCGGGTTGTCGCCGACATAGACGACCTGGCGGGGCTCAGCGTCGGCCAACTCGATGACGTGCGCGAAAAACGTCGGGGCCGGCTTCGCGACACCCCACTCCCCCGAGGTGGCGATGGCGTCGGCGGGCAGGTCGAGCGCGCGCAGCAGATCCGCGGCCCGGCTGGTCTGGTTCCCGGCGATCACGATGCGGTGGCCCGCGTCCCTCAGCATGGTCAGGGCCGGCCGGACGTCGGGGTAAAGATCAGTTTCGTCGAGATATTCGCCGCGACCAGTCGCCTCACGGGCAGCACTTTCGGCGTCCATGTCGATATCTGGGCGCAGGAGCCGGACGGCGTCGGCGTTATCGTGACCTCGGGCGACGACGGCTCCGACGAGCGCGGACAGGGTATGCCTGGGCACATCGAGCCACTCAGCCCATGCTGCCCAGTAGCGGTCATCGCAGACGATGGTCTCACCAACATCGAAGACGAAGGTCTTTATCACTGGGCGAGCATATGGGTCGTGGTACGGCTGGCCGCATTGCAGTACTGCCACGACCTTGAAGTCAAAACTCGCAATGATGTGACTGCCCCGTCCGGTCTCCAGCAGCTCGGAAACCTCCTCTAAGGTGAAACCAAGTCGCAGCGCGGCCTTGACCACTCTGAGCAGGGTGATCATCTGGGGCGTAGCCCGCCAGGGCTGCGCTCCGGTTCGGCGATCAGGCCGCGCCGCTCGTAACAGCCCCGGGTCTGGATGCGGAGGTCAGTTGCGTTCGCGGCGGAAGTCGGCGGGGGTGCGGCCGTACCAGCGGTGGAAGGCGCGGCGCAGCGCTCGCACGTCGATGTAGCCGACGCGGGCGGCGATCGTGTCGATGGTGAGTCCGGTGTCGCGGAGAAGGCGGGTGGCCTCGGCCTCGCGGACCTTCTCCACCTCCTCGCGCCAGCTGGTGCCCTCCTCGTGCAGCCTGCGCTGAAAGGTGCGGGAGCTCATGGTCATCCGCTTGGCGACCCTGTCGAGCGCCGGCGGTCCGTCGGCGAAGCTCGCGGCGATCTCGGCGTGCACCTTGTCCAGCCAGCCCAGGATCAGCCTGGCGTTGGCGACCGTATGGACGGCATGGTCACGCACGATGGCCGCCAGGGCGGGGTCGGCGCCGGGCAGCGGCGCGGTCGCGTCAGGGGCGGAGAAGGTGACCGATGAGACCGGTGCGTTGAACTGGACGTCCGTCGTGCCGTACATCTCGAGGAGATCGCCGCGCGATCTGGGTGGCTCACCGGCGACGGTGATGGCGACGGGCGTGACCGGGCGGCCCAGCGCCGTGCCGGCCTGCTGGATCAGCAGGCCCAGGACGAACTCGCCGATCAGTTCGCCGACGCGGCCGAAGGTGGAGACCGGCCGGGTGGCAACGGTGAGGCGGCCCGCCGGGTCTTGCTGGACGATGAACGCGCTGTGGGGGTCGGTGATGGCGGGAATGTGCTGTGCCGCGAGTGCGAACGCCTCGGTCAGGTCGGCCGAGGACTTGATGACGTAGTCCCAGACGTGGAACCGGCCGGGAGTCCACAGCCGTGCGACCCGGGGAGCACCCCCTGCCTCGGCGAACGCGGCGGAGGAGATCTCCCAGACGCGCGTCAGCATCTTCGTCGGCACGCGGATGCCCTCCTGGTCGAGGACACCTACTCCGGGGAGACGCTTGAGCTCCTCCTCGGAGACACCTGCGGTTCTCGCCGCTTCGAGGACAAGGCGCACCACATGGGGAGGCATGGACCCGTTTGTCACGCCTGCACCCTAGAGCAGGCGTTGGCGGATTCGGATCCGTTCGTGGCGCGTTCTGGTCTCATCGTCGGCGCACCGCGATCCATACCGTTGTTCACACCGGCGACAAGTGTTCACAACGGCGACAAGGAGAGCGGAGACATCGTGCCGACCGCGAAGATGATCATCTACCCGGTCAGTGACCTAACCAAGGCCAAAGAGGTGTTCACCCCGCTCATCGGGGTCGAGCCCTACGTGGACGAGGTCTACTACGTCGGTTACCGGACCGGCGATCAGGAGATCGGCTTGAACCCCCGCGGGCATCGGCAGGGTATGGCGGGACCGGTCTGCTACTGGCAGGTCGAGAACATCCGGCAGACCCTGCGGCGCCTCCTCGCCACCGGGGCCGTTCTGCGGCAGGACGTCACCGACGTCGGCGGCGGCCGCCTGGTGGCCACCGTTGCCGATGCCGACGGCAACGACCTCGGCCTCCTGCAGGACCAGTGAGCATCGCGCTCGCGACCAGTCTCACCGGCGAACAACCGCGCCGGGGTGACGTCCCGGGCCCTGCCTGCACATATCACCCAGCACCACATAACAAGGAGTAAGACATGAAGGCACACGTCAGCTCGATCCTTCTTGGCGTCCGGGACATGGACCGGGCCAAGCAGTTCTACACCGAGGGGCTCGGCTGGAAGATCCAGAACGACTACGGCATCTCAGTGTTCTTCGAATCAGACGGAGCCTCGCCCGTCGGCTTCTACGGCCGCAAAGGCCTGGCCGACCAGGTGGGCACGGACCAGGAAGGCAGCGGCTTCAGCGGACTGGTTCTGACCTACGTCGTCCGCAGTGAGACGCGGGTCGACGAGATCATGGCGGAGGCCGAGAAGGCCGGCGCCACGGTCCTCAAGCCCGCCGGCGCTCTGCCGTGGGGCGGGTACGGCGGCACCTTCGCCGACCCGGACGGCTACATCTGGAGTCTCGGCTACAGCGCCCAAGGAACCGACCAGCCCTACGCGGAGTAGCCGCGATCTTTGTCTCACAGCCGTCCGGGACGGCGGGGCGCGTGCCGCTGCCGTCCCGGACGGCTGTGACCCCGGGTGCGAGCAGCGGGAGCGGCGGTCGGAGCCGCCCGGGCGGGATCCGCGGTGAACCGGCAGGACGAACAGGAGAAGATCATGAAGTTTCGGGCCTACGTTGAGCCACCTGAGCCCATGCGGGGTCTAGAAGTTCCGTCCGAGGCGGTAGCAGCGCTCGGCGGGGGCATGCGGCCGCCGGTGACGATCACAGTCAACGGGCATTCCTGGAAGAGCCGGGTCGCTCTCCTGCGCGGCCGCCACTTGCTCGGCCTCAGCAACGCCAACCGGCGGGCCGCGGGTGTTGCGATCGGCGACGAGGTCGAGGTCGAACTGGAGCTCGACACCGAGCCGCGCGTTGTTGCCGAGCCAGAGGACTTCGCCCGCGCCCTGGACGAGGACCCCGTCGCCCGCGCCGCGTACGACAATCTTGCGTACAGCCACAAGCGTGAGCACGTGCGTGCGATCGAGAGCGCGAAGAAGCCCGAGACACGTCGGCGGCGTATCGAGAAGGCCATCTCCACCCTGGGGCTGAACGAGAAGCCTGAACTGGTGAAGGAACTGGGCCGCAGCCTCCCGCCGCACAGTCCTATCGTTGGCTGATGCGCACACCCCATATTGACCGCCCAGCCGATCTCGACGTGGTACGTGAGTCCTATGACCGGGTGGCCGACAACTACGCCCACATGGTGCTGACGACGGGATTCGGCGACATCCGTACCCACCCATGGCTCAAGGCGTCAATCGACGCCTTCGCCGACACCGTGCGCGAGCTCGGGCCTGTCCTCGACGTCGGCTGCGGACCCGGAACGGTGACCGCCTACCTTGCCGAACGCGGACTCGACGTGTCCGGGGTGGATCTCTCTCCCCGCATGATCGAGAACGCGCGCCGACTTCATCCGCAATGCCGCTTCAGCGTCGCCTCTGCCACCGATCTCGACCTTGATGAAGCATCCCTTGGCGGCGTGCTGGGGTGGTGGTCGCTGTTCAACCTGCCCCGTGACGTCCTTCCTCAGGTTCTCGCCCTGTTCGCGCGTGCGTTGAAGCCAGGCGGACACTTCATCACCGCGACACACGTCGGCGACGAAGAAGTGGTGCGCACCGAGGCCTACGGAGGCGTGCCCGTTCGTTGGACGACACGTAAATGGCGTCCGGAACAGCTTGTGGACCTGATCGAGCGGGCTGGACTGCACCCGGTCGCCGAACTTCGGCTCCCTGCGGATGAACAGACCGGGCCGGGTGTGGTCGTCATGGCCAAGCGACCTGGCTGAGGGTCAGGCGTCCTGCGGGTTCACCCCGACGAGACAGCCGCGTCGGCCCGCCGCTGGAGTGCGTCCAGCACGTCGATCCGCTGCTCGGGCACCCGAACCTTCAGGCCCATGGCGCCGTCGGCGATGGTGAGAGTGAAGGTGAAGAAGGAGCAGCAACCGTTCTCCCGGGCCGCCAGCTCAGCGGCCCGGGCCGCGTTCTCCGGGGTGAAGATCAGATCCAGCCGAAGCCGGGTGGGGTCCGGCCGCTGGACTGCCCGTACGACCTCGGCGAACAACGCGTCGAACTCGGCCACCCGCAGCGGCTGCTCGGCGGTGGGCAGGGCGCACGCAGAGGGGACCCACTGCTGGCCAAGGGCTATGTCCTGGTGTGTCATATCTCGACGGTAAACCTGGACCTAAGTACCGGATGCAAGCCCTGCCGCTACCGGACCATGCGGTATTTCAGCGTGGTATGTCGTGGAACCCCGGGTGTTCACGCTCGGGAGGAAGCGGCAACGTAGGGGCCTGTCAAGGGTCGAGCGGCGCAGTGGCGCCGTCTTTCGGGGAGCGGTTCAGTCTGGATGTTTCTGGTTGTCGATGTATTCCTTGAGGATCGTGAGTGGTGGGCCGCCGCAGGATGCGGCGAAGTAGGAGGGTGACCAGAGGTGCCCACCCTGCAGATGCTTGCGGACATGGGCCGGGTACTCCTTGCGCAGCAGTCGCGCCGAGACGCCCTTGAGGCTGTTCACCAGCGTCGACAGGGCCACTTTCGGCGGATAGTGAACGAGCAGGCGCACGTGGTCGGAATCTCCGCTGAACTCGACCAGCTCGGCTCCGAAGCTGTCACAGACTTCGATCATGATGTCTTCGCAGCGGGTGAGGATCTCGTCGGTGAACACGCCACGCCGATCCTTCGGCATGAAGACCAAATGCGCATGAAGGCTATATACGACACTACGGCCCCGTCTGACGTAGGGGTTCGGTTCCCATCGCGGTGACATGGACCCAATGATAAAACGTTCGAAGTGAAGATGGTGGTGCAGGTCAAGATCCTGCCGACGCCTGAGCAGGCGGCGGCGCTGGAGGCGACCCTGCGCGCTTGTAACGATGCCGCCACGTGGGTCTCCACGGTCGCCCACGAGCAACGGGTGTTCAGCAATTACGACCTGCGTAAGCATGCCTACCGGCAGATCAAGGACGAGTACGGGCTGGCGGCTCAGGCCGCGCAGCACGTCATCAAAAAGGTCGCCGACGCCTACACGACGCTGAAGTCCAACATCCGTGCGGGCAACCTGGGCGCGCCAGGCTCCCGGCGGCGCGAGCGAGCCGAGGGCAAACCCATCGCCTTCCGCCCCCAGGCGGCGCAACCGTTCGACGACCGGTGCCTGTCATGGCAGATGAACGCCCAGACGGTGTCGATCTGGACCGTGACCGGGCGCATGAAGAACATCGCGTTCACCGCCTCCGCCGATCAGCTCACGACACTGGCCGCCTACCGCAAGGGCGAATCCGACCTCGTACACCGCGACGGCATGTGGTTCCTGATCACCACCTGCGACCTCCCGGACCGGCCCGTGCGAGTCCCGGACGGATTCGTGGGCGTGGACCTGGGCATCGCCAACATCGCCACGACCAGCGACGGCATCCAGCGGGATCCGCAACCGGGTACGGCTCCGCAAGCCCCAGCGGGTCACACTGCACTCATGGAGTTTCCACCAACTCGGCGTGTTCATCGCCCACAAGGCAGCCCGCGCCCAGATCGCACTCATCTATGTGGATCCGGCTTTCACCTCACAGATGTGTTCAGTCTGCGGGCATGTGGACAAGAAGAACCGGACCAACCAGGAAACCTTCCTCTGCACGTCGTGCGGCTTCGCTGAGCACGCCGACGTCAACGCGGCCCGCAACATCGCCTCACGCGGTGCCGCGGACTGGGCAGTGAGTCACGCTGCCGACGACGCGGCCTGAACCGTCGAATCCATCGACGGCGAGGAGCTGCAAGCTCGGTCGTTTACTTTACGACCGAGAAGCTGACGTGCGTGACCAGACTGGTGCCCGACACCTCGCCGACCGGTTCAAGGTTGGTGTCCCCGACGCCGTCGAACAGCCGCTCACCCCGGCCGAGGATCACCGGCGCGACATGCAGGCGCAGCTCGTCGATCAGACCCGCCGCCAGGTATTGGTTCACCGTCAGCGCACCGCCCGCGATGGCGACGTCGCGGTCTCCGGCGGCCTCGCGGGCCTGGGCCAGAGCCGCCTCGATCCCCTCAGTGACGAAGTTGAACACCGTGCCGCCCTTCATCGGCAACGGCTCGCGCGGGTGGTGGGTGAGGACGAAGACCGGCGCGTGGTACGGCGGCTCGTCGCCCCACCAGCCGTTCCAGTCCATGTCCCAGGCGTCCCGGCCGGGGCCGAACATGTTGCGGCCCATGATGAAGGCCCCCGCCGCCGTGATGCCCTCGATCACCGCCGCATGCGCCTCGGGCTCGTCGAACATCCAGCTGTGCAGGCGCTGCTCCGCGCCCTCGCCGAGCGGGTTCTCCAGACTCTGGTTCGGTCCCGCTACGAAGCCGTCGAGGGACATCGCGATGTCACAGGTGACCTTGCTCATCTCACTACCTCCTATGTTGGGCGCTCTTTCATGAGGGAGTCGGAGCCGCCCGCCTGTTCTTCACATGGTCCGGTGAGACGCCGGTCACATTTCCCGGGATCCGGTCACACTCCTGGGTGCGCTACCGCTCTCAGTTGGTGACCCTGGAACGTGGGAGGAGCATATGGTGAGCGAGCAGGCGACCAGCGTCTTCACCGGCCATCGCGAGCTGCTGTTCTCGATCGTCTACAACATGCTGGGCAGCGTCGCCGACACCGAGGACGTGCTGCAGGAGACCTGGCTGGCCTGGGCGCCCAGGAGCGAGGCGGGCGAGGAGATCCTCAATCCGCGCGCGTACCTGGTGCGGATCGCAGTCAATCGGGCGCTGGCCCGGCAGGAGAGCATCAGCCGGCGCCGGGAGGACTATGTCGGTCCTTGGTTGCCCGAACCGCTCATCACCCAGCAGCCGGATGCCGTGGATCCGGCGGTGCGGGCCGAGTCGGTGTCGATGGCGCTGCTCGTGGTGCTGGAGACGCTCACCCCGCTGGAGCGGGCGGTGTTCGTCCTGAACGAGGTATTCGGGTACGCCCACACCGAGATCGCCGGCATCCTGAACCGCAGCCCGACGGCGATCCGCCAGCTCGCTCACCGCGCCCGCGAACATGTGCACGCCCGCCGCCCGCGTTACCAGGCCGACCCGCGGATCCGCCAGGAAGTGACGGAGCGGTTCATCGCGGCCGTGGCCGGCGGTGACCTCGACGCGCTCATGCGGGTCCTGGCGCCGGACGTGGTCATGTGGGCCGACGGCGGAGGCAAGGCACGGGCCGCCGGGCTGCGGCCGCTCCACGGGCGGGACAAGATCGCCCGCTTGATCGTCGGAAACGCGACCCTGCATCCTGTCGCGGACCTCAACATCCGCTTCCGGACCGTCAACGGCGATCCGTCGGCGCTGCTGCTGTCCGGTGACACCACGTTCGCGGTCATCGTTCTCGACCTGGTCCCCGACGGGACGCAGGTATGCGGCATCTACGCCGTGACCAACCCCGACAAACTCTCCCACCTGGAAAGAGGCACCGCATGATTCTGGTATCCGGAGCCACCGGCAACATCGGCCGTCCGCTCGTCGCCGAACTGGCCGTCAAGGGTGTGAAGGTACGCGCCCTGACCCGTACCCCCGAGACGGCCCGCTTCCCCGAGGGAGTCGAGGCCTGCGACAGCGCCAGCCCCGACTTCGACGGCGTGACCGCCCTCGTACTGAACATCTCGGGCGGCTCCGTCGCCCTGCTGGAGGGGGCCAGGACGGCTGGGGTACGGCGGGTCGTCACCGTCTCGGCCCTGGTGGTCGCCGAGGAGGAGAACCCTGAGGAGGGCAGCAACGCGGCGATCCACCGGGAGCTGGAGGCGGCGGTGGAGGCCGCCGCCCCGGAATGGACGCATCTGCGCCCCGGCGCCTTCGCCGCCAACTCCTTGCGCTGGACGCCCCAGCTCCAGGCCGGAGACGTGGTCCGCGGACCGTACGCCCAGGCCCGTACCTCGCCGATCCACGAGGCGGACATCGCCGCCGTCGCCGTACGGGCACTGCTCGGCGACGAACTGCTGGGCCAGGCGCCGACGCTGACCGGGCCGCAGGGGCTGTCCTTCGCCGAGCAGGTGGAGATCATCGGCTCGGTGGTGGGCCGGCCGCTGCGGTACGAGGAGATCAGCCCGGAGATGGCCGCGCAGGCGATGATGGCGCACGGGGTGCGCAAGGAGCAGGTCGACTCGCTGCTG
This sequence comes from Nonomuraea sp. NPDC049158, assembly GCF_040648335.1. Taxonomy (NCBI): domain Bacteria; kingdom Bacillati; phylum Actinomycetota; class Actinomycetes; order Streptosporangiales; family Streptosporangiaceae; genus Nonomuraea; species Nonomuraea sp. NPDC049158. Next base: position 547,976 of record NZ_JBEZDM010000001.1, on the reverse strand, counting down.
AGCTATTTCGCGGACAGCATCGGGAAGCCCGTACCGATCACGGGCGAGGTGGAGCGGATCCTCGGCCGCCCCCCGCGCACCTTCGCCGAGTGGGTCGCTGACAACGCCGACGCCTTCCGGCAGTGACCCGGGCTGGTTACCTGCCCGTCTTCGTGGACCAGAGCGGCGTCCTGCCGTCGTAGAGGACGACATTGCCGTCATCCTGCACCTCGAGTCGTGCCCCGGGGTTCTTGCCGGTCTCGGAGTTCCACAACGGCGTCTTGCCCAGGTAGACGACCAGGTTGCCGTCCTTCTGCATCTGGGTGACGGCCCCGGGGTTGCCTCCAGTCTTGGAACTCCACAGGGCCCGGCGGGCGCGGTAGAGCACCAGATTGCCGTCTTCCTGCTGGACGAGCTGGTAGTCGCCGTTGCGGGAGCGGACGTACTGGTTCGGCTTGAGCGCGTAGCCCGGGGCGAGCACGCTGATCGTGGCATGGCGGTTCCACACCGGCGTCTTGCCGTCGTAGATCACCAGATTGCCGTCGTCCTGCACCGCGAGGCGGGCGCCTGGACTGTCTCCGGTGTTGGACGCCCACAGGGGCGTCCTCCCCCGGTAGACGACCAGATTGCCGTCGCTCTGCATGGCGGCGAACGCGCCGGGGCTGTCGCCGGTCTGGCTGCTCCACAGCGGCGTCTTCCCCCGGCACAGCACCAGGTTGCCGTCCTCCTGCTGCTGCAGGACGTAGGCGCCGTCGGACGAGCGTACGGAGTCGCCGGCCTTCAACGTCTGACCGGGGTTCAGCCATACGGTACGGTCGGCGCTCACCGCCGCCGTGGCGCGCTTCGCCTCCGCCCAGGCCGCTGGTGAGACCGAGGCCACCGCCATCGTGCTCGCCAGCGCCAGCGCACCGATGTACATAGACGTTCTTCTCATGTGTCCCCCTGCATGTGGATGATCAAGCGAGAAGGACGCTATCCAGACATGGTCGGCGATCGGCTCATTTCGAAATGCCTGGAACTTTTGTCACAGCGCTCCGATCACCACGGCGACCAGGATCAAAGCGACGAGGGCGGAACGGAGCGCCGCTAAGAGGACCGGGCGCTGATCACTCATGAGGGCCCTGCCAGGAGGTCATTCCGGCACGTGGACGACTAATGCACGCCATGCGTCAACCGTAGGTTGACGCAGGACATTGGTCAACCCAAGGTTGACCCGGCCAGCTTGTCGCCTGCGGCGCAGGCGTGAGGGGGGCCGTGTCATTACCCTGAAGAGCCCGCCCTGCCACATCGACGCGATCTAAGCGAAGGTAAAGGGACAAGACACCGGCGCTCCGAACCGACGCCAGCGGGACAGCAGGCGCGACCCGGATGGCGCACGTGGGCCTACGCCTCGCAGGCATCAGCACGTTCCTGCGGGGCCGGCTCGCGGCGCGAGGCTCTCCAGACCATCTGGTTACCGGCCACGCCAGTCTTTCCGCCCGCCACAGATCAGGAGCCGATATGTCGTCTGCCCAGCCGTCTCCCGCCCAGAAGCTGCTCGGCGACTTCGCGCCGAAGATGGTCCAGCTGACCGACGACGTCCTGTTCGGCGACGTCTGGAAACGCGGGGGCCTCTCCCCGCGGGACCGTAGCTTGATCACCGTCGCGGTCCTGGCCGCCACCTCGCGCCCCGACCAGCTGGCGAGCCACCTGCGCCTGGGCCTGGACAACGGGCTCACCCGGGAAGAGCTTGTCGAGGCCCTCACCCACATCGCCTTCTACGCGGGATGGCCCAGCGGCATGGGCGGCCTCACCCAGCTCAAGGCCATCGTCGAGAAGGACGAGAAGTAGCAGTTCGAAAGGTAACCGCCATGCAGTTCGTCACCCTGAACAACGGCGCCCGGATGCCGATCCTCGGCTTCGGCGTCTACCAGATCCCAGTCGAGGACACCGAACGTGCCGTCTCCGAGGCCCTGGCGGCCGGCTACCGCCTGCTGGACACTGCCGCCGCCTACGGAAACGAGGAGGCCGTCGGGCAGGCGATCAAGAGCAGCGGCATCGCACGCGAGGAGCTGTTCGTCACCACCAAGCTGTGGGTCCAGGACGGCCCCCGCCCAGGAGAACACCCGCCGCGCCTTCGAGACGTCCCTGAGCAAACTGGGCCTGGACTACCTCGACCTGTACCTGATGCACCAGCCCTTCGGCGACGTCTACGACCAGTGGCGCGCCATGGAAGCCCTCAACCGCGAGGGCCACGCCAAGGCGATCGGCGTCGCCAACTTCTACCCCGACACGGCAAGTCGGTGGCGCAGGTGGTGCTGCGCTGGCTGACCCAGCGCGGCGTCGTCGCCATCCCCAAGTCGGTGCGTGCGCAGCGGATGGCGGAGAACATCGACGTCTTCGACTTCCAGCTCACCGACGAGCAGATGGCCCAGATCGCCACCCTGGACACCGGCAGCTCGCTGTTCTTCGACCACCACGACCCCGAGATCGTCGCCTGGCTCGCCAAGCGCCGCCTGGACGCCTGAATCCGCACGTTCCGGGGCGAGCGTCGCAGTCGGTCCGCTTGCTGTCGCTTGCCCCACTCGCCTCCGCCGCCGGCTCCGTCCGCGAAGGGCCCATCTGTGACTCGACAGGACCCCACCACCGCGGCACGGCGCACCTTTCTGCGCGCCGCGCTGCTGACAGGAATCACGGCCGTGACCGTACCCCACCTCACCAGCTGCTCAGCCGCGAAGAATGACGACACCCGCAACGGCCGGCAGACATCGCCGAGCACGCCCGCGACCGGCAAGGCACGGAGCAAGGTGCTGCTCGCCTACTTCTCCCGCCCGGGTGAGAACTACTACTACGGCGGGCGCACCACGCTCAAGGTCGGCAACACCGAAGTAATGGCCGGCAAGATCGTCGTCCCCTTCACGACCCACGCCATGAGCGGCCTGGGCACCACCGCCCGGGACTACACGGCCTCCTGCCCTGGCGCGACCTTCGCCGAGGGACTGGCGGTCCAGGGTGAAGAAGTCGAGCACGCCGACGACGACATCAACGCCTGGCTACAACGCGTCGGTCTTACTGTCTCCTGAGCGAACCCTGGAGGCGAGCTGGTCAGTAACCGCTGGTGACCCGTACTCCGGAGCCGATAGAGCGTGGGATGCCGACGTTGTCGACCAGGTTGCCGGTCGACGCGATGGACAGCGCGTTACCCCTGCCCCTCCTGAACAGCAGGCCGGTCTCCTGTCTGGTGCCGTGGCCGAGGATGGTGTTGCCCGTCACGGCGGCGTGTCCTTTGCCGTAGTTCACATCGTCGAGGGCGAGGAAGACGAAGCGAGCGTCCTGCCGTGTCGTCCTCGACTGGGCCATGTTGCCGAATTTGTGGATGCGGTTGTTGGAGATCGTGGTGCCCGCTTCGCCCTGGAGGTCGCAGCGGATGCCGTAATAGGTCTGCTTCGGGGTGGCCTTCGTGCCGAAGTCCTCGATGTAGTTGTCGCGGATGGAGGTGCCGAAGCAGCGGTGGGCGTCGATGGCGTGCTTCGGCGTCGCGTACAGGTGCAGGTCGCTGAATGTCCACCCGGCCGAGTTCTCCGCTTCGACGCCGCTCTCGCCGCTGAAGCCGATCCACGAGCGCTGGAACGTCCAGTCGGTCACCGCGTTGCCGGGGTCGACCACCTTGAGGCCGGAGCCGCCCGCCCGCTCGATGTAGACGTCGCTGATCACGCTGTTGACCATGGTGTTGCGGAGCTTGGTGCCGTTCTTGGAGGGATTGCTGACGCGGATGCCGTCGCTGGGCGTGCCGAGGATGTCCATGTCGTAGATCCGGCTGTCCCACGAGCGCAGCATCAGGCCCACCGTGCCGGTGTTGTGGTCGCGGTTGCCGTCCAGCGTCAGGCGCTCGATGCGTACGGGGTCGGAGCTGTACGCCTGGTCGGTGACCCAGGACTCCGAGGCCAGCATGGCAGGCAGGTTCGCGCCGTCCGCCTGCTTGATCACCGTTCCGGCCTTGGCGTCGCCCCGGTACGTCCGGCGGCCGCGCAGGGTGATGGTCCTGTTGATCAGGCACGGGCCCTTGAACACGACCTCGTCGCCCTCCTTGGAGGCGTCGATGGCGGCCTGGATGCTCCTTGCGTCGGTGGCCGTGTTGGCGCAGGTGGCGTTCACCCTCGCGGCTATGGCCGGAGCCGGGGCCAGCGGCTGGATCACCACCGCGCTGCCGGAGGCGGCCAGCGTCAGGGCGATGGCCCCCGCGGTCTGGCGTGAGCATGGTTGAGGCACGTGCAATCCCCTTCCGGGCATTCCGGGCATTCCGGAAATGACCTGAGGACCGCGGCGTGTGAACGTCCCCCGACGCCCCTGCGGTCTCCGGTGCCGAGCCTCATGGATGCTCTCCGATCCGCTTGGGAGAACTCCCCAGACCTGCCCGAAACTTGGTGCCTAGCCGAATGGTTCCAGTGACTCTCCAGTGGGTTCCGGTAGTTCCAGTCGCGTCCCGGCCCCTGCCTGACGCATGGCCGGGCGCGGGTGGTCAGCGGGGCGAGGGTGCGAGACGGACGGTCGCCGAGTTCCGGGTGATCGACAGCACTCGTACGGTCAGCGCGCCGACCGAGCCGTTGCCGCCGACGCTCAGCGTCGTGGACGAAGAGACGCCGGGCCCCGTGCCCTGGACCTCTACCGTGGCGCCGATGCGCGCGATCGACAGCGTGGTGAAGCCAAGGGTGCTGGAGACGGGGAAGCTCACCGGCTTGGTGATGGTGATCTTGCACTTCCCGTCGAAGCAGTCGCTGACGTCGTGCGTCTTCGCCGCCGCGGTCGCGGTCGCAGCCGAAGCCGCGGCGATGGGCGCGCCGGAGATGGCGGTGGCAGCGCAGGCGAGCACAAGGCAGGTTGTGGCCATCCGATGCATGGTGTCCCTTTCGGTGGTCTCCGTCAGATCAAGCGACCTGATGTGACTGATCAGCTACCAAGGGTAGTGACGCGAAGAACGCCTAGACGTGGAAGACACGCAGCTGGAGCGCCAGCGTGGTGGAGCAGCCGACCAGCGTGGTCAGCTCGAACACTCGCCGGGCACACCGGAAACGTGCTACCCGTTGGGGATGCCCAACGAAGATGATCTTTACATCGGAGCGTCGGAGGACCACGTCGATGCCGTCACCGCGGTCGCGGTCTCCCCGGACGGAAAGATGGGGGCGACCGGCGCGCGCTCCGGCGAGATCCGGCTGTGGGATCTGCGCCATGGCCGGCTGACCGCCTATGTGGGAGGGCTGCAAGGCGGACCTGTGAACAGCGCCGCGTTCATCGGCAACGCCAGGCAGCCCAAGTTACTGACCACAGGCCCATCGGCCTCGCTATGGACGGTGAACGCCGAGGCCCTGGAATGGCGGCAGCTCCCCTGGGACGGCGGACGGCTCCTCACGTCCTCGGACCGAGAAGCGGTGCTCAGGCAGTGTGGAGACCTTGGCTGGCTGGGCGTCTTCGGCCCCCTCTCCGGCAGCATCAAGTCGAACTCCCCGATGGCATTGGGACGCACCGCCTCCGGCCTGATCGTCGTGAGCGGTGACGAGGGCCTGATCAGGGCCTGGCGGCGGCCTTCTGGGGAGACCTACGGCGACGCCGGGCTCGTGTGGGCCTTCGGCGGCGATGCGGCGGATCAGCGGCTGACGCGCTGTTGCGACCGGTGGCGGCTCGTGGTGTCCCCGCGTCGCGGCCAGGTGGTCGTTCTCGACGCGGAGACCGGGGCGACCATGACCGCGTTCGCCCCGCCCGCCCGGCCGACGGCGATCGCGGCGCACCCGGACCGGCCGCTGGTGGTGCTCGGGGGGAGAGACGGTTCGCTGTCGTGGTGGGATGCCCGCTCGGGGCACTGCCTCGGGCGCGTTCAGGCGCATGGCGGCCGCGTCCGGGCGTTGGCGCTCGCCACCGGCACGGACCTGGTGATGTCGGTTTCCCAAGATGGAACGGCCGCGCTCTGGCGGCTGCACGGCCGTAAGCCCGTCGGCCGCTTCACGCCCCCGACACCCTCCGGCCCCCGGGAGCTGACCCATGTGGCCGGTACGCCGGACGGGCGGTGCTGGCTGATCGGCGGGCGCGGCGGCCAGGTCCACGTTCTCCACTGGTCCGGCCATGCCGGGCTCGTGCCGCGACGCGTCGGCCGCCCCTCCTGGGCGATGAACGGCGGTGACGTGGAGACCCTGCTCGACGACGTCCGCCACCACTGGGACAACGGTCCGGCGAGCGTGGCCGCAGTACGTGAGCTGGCCTCGAGCGACCTCGACGAAGCCTGGCACAAGACTGCGGCGGACGCGCTGGCGGAGCTGATCGGGAACGGTGCGGACCCGGCGGCCCGGGAGGCCGCGGTGATCGCGCTGGCGGAGATCGACGAGGACGAGGCCACCACCGCCCTCTACCGGATGTTCGATCGTCACGACGGCCACGGTTCCGCCGAGCGGTTGCTGGCGTACTTCACCGGCGAGGACGAGCCCACGACGGAGCGGCTCATCGCGAGCCTGCCCGGGATCGGCAACTTCCTCGGCGTGCTCACCTCGGCCACCTTGGGCGAACGGGGCGCTACCGCGGTCCCGGCGGTACAGGCGGCGCTGCGCGCTTTTCCCTTCCCGACCCGGGACGACGCCGACCACTGGTTCCGTGACGAGTCGACCAAGTACCGGCTGATGCACGCCCTCAGGCAGGCCGGTGCGGCTGCGGCGCCCGCGACGCCGACCCTGCTGGCCGTGCTGGAGGACGACGAGATCTACCGGGACACCCGGCACCAGGCGAAGGTGACCCTGCAGGCGATCGGCCTCCCGGAGACGGCCGACACGATCGCCGCCGAGGTCCGGCGGCGGGCCGACCTCGTCGTCCACGACGAGAACGGCGAGGACGACGAGGACGAAGGGTGCAGCCTCCTGCTCGAGGTGCTGCTGGGCATGCCGCCCGCCGCTCTGGCGGCCTCCCATGAGGTCGGACCGGCGCTGGAGGCGGTGCGGCGGCGCTTCGGCGACGGCATCAGGACGTACGAGGACGACGGCGAGACTCGCGAGCACACGGTCTTTGAGATCCGGCTCGCTGACTATATCGACGAGAAGCTCGCCGAGCAGATCAAGAGGTGAGCAGCCCACGGACGTGGGAGACGACCGCGTCCACACGGCTACCCGGGCGCACGCTCGCCCCGCCTCGCGGCGGTAGGTAACGGCACACCGTCAGCGTGGTGCGAGGCGGATGGTCGCCGACTTCTGGGTGACCGACACCCTCACGGACAGGTTGTTGATCGTCCCCCGGCCGCCCGAGCCGAGCACCACGGTCGAGGAGACGCCGGGCCCCGTACCCTGCACCTTCACCATGCCGGAACCGACTCGCGCGATGGACAGCCGGGTGAAGCCGTACCGGGTGGAGATGCGGAATTTCACCGCTTTGGTGATCGTGATCTTGCACTTCCCGTCGAAGCACGCGCGTACGTTCGGCGGCTTCGCGGCCGCGGCCGCGGTCGGAGCGGCAGCTGATGCCGGAGCGGCGAAGATGGGGACGGCGGTGATGGCGGCGAAAGCGAGTGCCAGGCAGGTTGTGGCTGTTCGATGCATATTGTCCCTTTCGTTGATCTCAACATACGGCTCGGACGGCTCAACGGCCTAGACGCGGAAGACACGCAGTTGGAGTGCCAGGGTGGTGTAGTAGCCGACCAACGTGGTCAGCTCGAACACCACGCGCTCCCCCAGCCGCGCGTACTCCGCGTCGTCGAGGTCGGCCCGTGCCACCAGCGCCCTGGTGACGCCGAGCACCGCGGCCTCCTCCTGATCCGGCAGTTCCAGCGGCGCGCCGGTGCGCAGCGCCGCGAGTTCGTCGTCGGTCAGGCCTAGACCGCGCCCGATCTCCTCGTGGATCCGCTGCTCGAAGGCGCTGTCGCAGTGGCCGGCCACGACCAGGATCGCGATCTCCCTGGCCCGGGCGCTCAGCACGGAGCGGTAGCGGATCGCCGCGCCGAGCTCCTGCAGCGCGTCGCCCACCGGCGGGCTGAGCAGCATCGCGTTGAACGGCCCGATCAGCCCGCCCTCGTCGTCGAGCATCGCGGTGCCGCGTGGGCCCGCGGTGATCTTCTCGTAGAGGGCCAGGGCGTCGGCGTCGAGGTGGGTAGGCGGCTTGGACGGCAGGCGTTTCACGCCAGCGATGTTAGCCAGACCGTCGTGTCGGACGGCAGGGCGCCGTCCTCCAGGGGTCCGCTGGTCAGCAGCACCCGGCCCGGTGGCAGCGGTACGGGGGCGGCGCCCAGGTTGGACACGCAGGTCAGGCCGGACTCCCGGGTGAAGGCCAGGACGTCCGGCCCCATCGTGAGCCACGTGAGCGTGCCGTCGCCGAGGAGGTCGCGGCGGTGGGCGAGCGCGGTGCGGTAGAGGTTGAGCATCGAGCCGAGGTCGGCCGACTGGGCCTCGGCCGTGACCTTGCGCCAGCCCTCAGGCTGCGGCAGCCAGGTAGAAGAACCGCCGAAGCCGAACGGCGGCTCGTCGCCCGCCCACGGGAGCGGCACCCGGCAGCCGTCCCTGCCCCGGTTGGTGCCGCCCGAGCGGTGGTACATGGGGTCCTGGCGCTGGTCGTCGGGCAGGTCCTCGACCTCCGGCAGGCCGAGCTCCTCGCCCTGGTAGACGTACACGCTGCCGGGCAGCGCCATGGCCAGCAGGGCCGCCGCCCTGGCCCGGCGGTGGCCGAGCTCCGGGTCGGAGGGCACGCCGTGCAGGCGCCCGCCGTGCGCGAACGCCGTGTCCGCCCGGCCGTACCTGGTCACCGGGCGGGTGACGTCGTGGTTGGACAGGACCCAGGTCGGCGGGGCGCCGACCGGCGCGTGCGTGGTCAGCGTGAGGTCGATGACCCGGCGCAGTTCGGCGGGCTCCCACGGGCAGGCCAGGAAGTCGAAGTTGAAGGCGGTGTGCAGCTCGTCGGGGCGCAGGTAGCGGGTGAAGCGTTCCTGGTCGGGCAGCCACACCTCGCCGATCAGCACCCGGTCGCCGTACTCGTCGGCGACCTCGCGCCAGCGCCGGTAGACCTCGTGCACCTCGTCGAGGTCCTCGTACGAGGTGTCCGACTTGAACAGCAGGGCCGCCGAGTCGATCCGGAAGCCGTCGACGCCGCGCTCGAACCAGAAGCGCAGCACGTCCTCGAACTCGCGGTGGACCTCCGGGTTGTCCCAGTTGAAGTCCGGTTGTTCGGGAGCGAACAGGTGCAGGTACCACTGCCCGTCGGCGACCTGGGTCCAGGCGGGCCCGCCGAAGATCGACTGCCAGTCGTTCGGCTCGTCGCGGAACCAGAACCGGTCCCTGGCCCCGCGGTCGGTCAGCGCCTCCTGGAACCAGGTGCTCGCCGTGGAGCTGTGGTTCGGCACCACGTCGATGATGACCTTGATGTCGAGCTCGTGCGCCTCCTCGATGAACGTCTCCGCCTCGGCCAGCGTGCCGAACACCGGCTCGATGCCCCGGTAGTCGGCCACGTCGTAGCCGCCGTCGGCCATCGGCGACGGGTACCACGGGTTCAGCCAGATGGCGTCGATGCCGAGATCCTTCAGGTACGGCAGGCGCGAGCGCAGCCCGGCGAGGTCGCCGATGCCGTCACCGTTGCCGTCGGCGAAGCTGCGCAGGTAGACCTGGTAGATCGCGGCCCCCCGCCACCACGTTTGCGACATGCGCTATCCCTTAATGCTCCCGGCGGTGAGGCCCGCCATGATGTGCCGTTGGAAGATGAAGAAAACGATGATCATCGGGATACTGGAGATGACCAGGCCGCCCATGATCTGGTTCTGGCTCACCGCGCCGGCGGTCTGCGACAGGCCGACGCTGACCGTCATGTTCTCGCTGTCGGTCATGACCAGCAGCGGGAGCAGGAAGTCCTTGAAGGCGGTGACGATGGTGAAGATGGAGACCACGCCGAGGATCGGCCTGGAGATCGGCAGGATCACCGACCACAGGACCCGCAGCGGTCCGGCGCCGTCGATCTGGGCCGCCTCGACCAGTTCCCGTGGGATGGAGTCGAAGAAGCGCTTGAGCAGGAAGATGTTGAAGCCGTTGGCCGCCGCGGGGAACCACAGGCCCCAGGCGTTGTTCAGCAGGTGCAGGTCGACGATCGTGACGTACAGCGGGATGATCACCACCATCGGCGGGATCATCAGCGTGGCCAGCATCGCGCCCAGCACCACGTTCCCGAACATCGGCCGCAGCTTCGACAGCGCGTACGCCGCCGCGACGTCCACCGCCATGGAGAACAGCCAGGCGCCCAGGGCGTAGAACGCGGTGTTCTTCAGCAGTACGCCGATGTCGAACAGGTCCCACGCCTCGATGAAGGCGTCGAACGTGGGGTGGGCGGGGAACAGGGTCGGCGGCATCTGGGCGATCTCCTCGCCCGTCTTCATGGCGCCGGTGATCATCCAGTAGAGCGGGAAGACGAAGACCAGGGTGGAGCCGGTGACGACCGCGACCAGGACGGTCCAGTAGATGCGCCGCCCCCATCTGCTGTTGAGCTGGTGCGGCGAGACGATGGTACGAAACTGCACCTCGATGCGCTTCGGCGCTCTCTTCTCCCGCCGCCCCCCGGTGGCAGCCCGGGCGCCGACGGAGATCATGCCTTGTCCTCCCGAGTCAGCCGGAGCTGGAAGGCGGCGAAGGCGAGGAGCACGATCATGAGCATCATGCCGAGCGCGCCGCCCGCGCCGTAGTCCTGGAGCGTGAACGCGAACTGGTACATCTGAAAGGCGACGGTCATCGTGGCGTCCTCCGGGCCGCCGCCGGTGAGCATGTACGGCTCGATGAACACCTGCATGGTGGCCACGACCTGCAGCATCAGCATGAGCAGCAGGATCAGCCGGGTCTGCGGGATGGTGACGTGCCTGATCCGCTTGAAGATGCCGGCCCCGTCGAGCTCGGCCGCCTCGTACAGCTCGGGCGGGATGTTCTGCAGCGCGGCCAGGTAGATCAGCGTCGCGCTGCCCATGTTCATCCAGGTCGCGACGATGACCAGGGAGATCAGCGCGGTCGAGGAGGAGTCGAGCCAGGCCAGGGCCGGGATGTGGAAGAAGTCGAGCAGCTGGTTGAACAGCCCGGGCCCGGGATCGAAGAACCACCTGAACAGCAGCACCGCGACGATCGGCGGCAGCATGACCGGCAGGTAGACCACGAACCGCAGGTAGGCCCGGGCGTGGCGCAACTCGTTGAGCACCAGGGCCATGACGAACGGCACGGCGTAGCCGCAGAGCAGGGCGAGTGCCGTGAACTCCACGGTGTTCAGCCACGCCTTGCCGAACGACGGGTTCTGGACGACGGTCAGGAAGTTGTCCAGTCCCACCCAGGTGGGCGGGTTGACCAGGGTGGTCTTCTGGAAGCTGAGGACGAACTCCCTGATCATCGGATACCACGCGAACACCGCGAAGCACGCCAGCGCCGCGCACAGGAACCCGTAGGCGGTCAGATTGCGCCTGAGGACACGCATCCAGGTCAGCCCTTGGTCGCCAGCATCGAGTTGGCCTTGGTCTCGGCGTCGGAGAGCAGGCTGTCGATGTTGGCGTCCTGGCGGCTCAGCACGCCCGACATGGCCACGTCGAGGATGGCGTACAGCTCCTGGGCGTGCACCGGCTCGGCCTTCGGCGGGATGGTGGCGGCGGCGTCCACGTACGGCTGGTAGTTCGCGACCGGCAGCGTGGCGTTCGCCGTGCGGTCCTGCTTGATCGCCTTGCCGGTGGCCGAGTCGCCGAAGACGTCGTTGTCGGGTACGCCGACGGGGTTGCCGAGCGTCTTGCCGCGGGCGAAGTCGAACCGGCCCTTGCCCGCGGTGTTGAAGCGGAAGTCGACCCACTCCAGTCCCGCCTTGGCCTCGGCGGGGGTGGCCTTCGGGTTGATCATGTACGCCTCGCCGCCGCTCAGCGACGCCTTGGCCTCGGGGAAGCCGGTGATGCCGTAGTCGGCGACGCTGCCCTTGAACTTGTTGACGACGTCGGTGACCACATCGGGCGCGCCGAGCATCATGCCGACCTTGCCGCTGCCCATCGCCATCATCAGCGACTCCCAGCCGACCAGGAGCTTGTTGCCCATGCTGTTGTCGACCCAGCGCATGTCGTGCAGGTTCTGCAGGACGGCCTTGCCCTCGGGCGAGTTGAACGCGGCCTTCTTGCCGTCGTCGCTCACCATGCTGCCGCCCCGGCCGTAGATGGCCTGGGTGAAGTGCCAGCCGCCGGTGTTGCCGCCGGAGTATTCGCCGTAGCCGACGTACCCGGCGCCGAGTCCGGCGATCTTCTTGGCCGCCTCGCGGACCTCGGCCCACGTCTTGGGCGGTGTGTTCGGGTCGAGCCCGGCCTTGGTGAACAGCGCGCGGTTGTAGACCAGGCCCACGCCGTAGTGCACGTTCGGCACGCCGTACACCTTGCCGTCCTTGGTGACCAGCTCCCTGACGTCGGAGCGCAGATCGTTCCAGTTCTTGATCTCGCTGGTGTACGGGGTGATGTCCAGCGCCTGGCCCTGGCTGATCACGTCGTTGTAGTTGGTCACGGGCACCACGAAGACGGTCTCCATCTGGCCACCCGCCAGCTTGGGCCCGAACGTCTTGGGGTCGTAACACGGCTGCTGGTCCGTGCTCTTCACCGTCACGCCGGGGTGCGCCTTCATGAACGTGGCCACGTCGTCGTCCCAAGCCTGCCGCTCCTTGGGCGCGGACTTCGCCGGCTGGCAGGCCACCGTGATCGACACCGGGGCGGCTCCGCCCGCCGTCGACTTGGCGGGCTCGCCCGAACCACAGGCCGTGGCGGACAGACCGAGAACGGTGACGACTAACAGTCCGGTGGATTTCTGCATGGGCTGACCCTTCTAATGCGAGGTGCCCACACCATAGGTTCGCCGACCGATCTCCGCAATATTCCGACTGTGCTTTGCAAGATAACGACTGGATTACGGCAGGTCGCGTTCAGCGACCTGCTGCAGGCTGCGGGGTTCAGCGCCTACGCCTTGCGTGCGGTGGACGCGCGTACGACCAGCTCCGGCTCGAACAGCAGCTCGTCGGCGGGGACCACGGCCTTGTCGATCTGGGCGACCAGCAGGTCCACGGCGGCCCGGCCCATCGCGTCGATCGGCTGGCGGACCGTGGTCAGGGGCGGGTCGGTGCAGTTCATCAGCGCCGAGTCGTCGAAGCCGATGACCGACACGTCGGCCGGCACGGTCAGCCCCGCGCGCCGGGCGGCCCGGACGGTGCCGAGCGCGAGCAGGTCGCTGGCGCAGATGACGCCGCTCACCCCCCGCCTGACCAGCCTCGCGGCCGCCGCGTGCCCGCCTTCCAGCGAGAACATCGTGTGCTCGACCAGCTCGGGATCGCCACCCCCCGCGAGGAACGTCTCCAGCTTGCGCCGCGACGGCATGTGGTCCTTCGGCCCGAGCACCATGCCGACGCGCTCATGGCCAAGCGCCCGCAGGTGGGCCAGGGCCATCTCGGCGGCCACGATGTCGTCGCACGACACCTGCGGGAAGTCGAGGTGGGCGACGGCCGCGTTGACCAGGACCGTGGGCAGCTTACGCTCGTGCAGCAGCGCGTAATGGGCGTGCGAGGCGTCGGCCTGCGCGTAGTGGCCGCCGGCGAAGACCACGCCGCTGACCTGCTGCTGGAGCAGCAGATCGACGTAGTCGGCCTCGGAGACGCCGCCGACCGTCCTGGTGCAGAGCACCGAGGTGAAGCCCTGCTGGGCCAGCGCGCCGCCGACCACCTCGGCGAACGCGGGGAAGATCGGGTTCTGCAGCTCGGGCAGCACCAGGCCGACCAGCCGGGCCCGGTCGCCGCGCAGCTGGGTGGGGCGCTCGTAGCCGAGGACGTCGAGCGCGGTCAGCACGGCCTCGCGGGTCGCCTCGGACACCCCGGGCTTGCCGTTGAGCACGCGACTCACGGTCGCCTCGCTCACCCCGACCTTCTTGGCCACCTCTGCGAGTCGTCGTGTCATGCGCAAACTATAAGGCCGATCACGCAAGTGCTTGCAACCGCTTACGTGGATCCGACGTCTCCTGCTTGCGGCCGGTCGCTGCCGATATTCAGCGTGCTCAACCGCTCTGACCAGCCGTCCCAGCCGACGGAAGGCCACGCTTGTCAGTCAATTGTTTGCGCAATGTCGTCGAAATATTGCTGCCATCTGCTGGACATCTTATGGTTCGGCCATCGTCTTCCTCGAAGGGCCATCCCCCATGAGAGCTGTCCTAGCCGCCCTTGCGTTAGTCATCGGAGTCCTGGCCGCCCCCGCGTGGGCGGCCGACACCAACCTCTCCGCCGGCAAGACCGCCACCGCGAGCAGCTTCACCGATGTCTATCCCGCCCCCAACGTCACCGACGGCAACCAGGCGACCTACTGGGAGTCGGCCAACAACGCCTTCCCGCAGTGGGTGCAGGTGGACCTCGGCTCGGCCGCCACCGTGAACCAGCTGACGCTCAAGCTCCCGAGCGGCTGGCCGAGCCGTACGCAGACGCTCACCGTGCTGGGCAGCGCGAACGGGACGAGCTTCAGCACCATCAAGGACGCGGCCACCTACACCTTCAACCCCACGGCGACGATCCCCGTCAGCGCCTCCGGCACGCGCTACGTGCGCCTCCAGATCACCGCGAACAGCGCCTGGCCCGCCGGTCAGCTCTCCGAGTTCGAGGTGGACGGCGAGGCGGGCGGCGAAGATCCCGGTAACGGGACGAACCTGGCGACCGGCAAGCCGATCACCGAGTCGTCGCACACCCACACCTACGTGGCGGCCAACGCCAACGACGGCAACGTTCAGACGTACTGGGAAGGCGCCGCCTACCCCAACACGCTGACCGTGCGGCTCGGCGCGAACGCCGACCTCACCTCCATCGTGCTCAAGCTCAACCCCGACCCGGCCTGGGCCCGGCGTACGCAGACCATCCAGGTGCTCGGCCGCGAGCAGAGCGCCACCGGCCTGTCGAGCCTGGTGGCGCAGGCCGTCTACACCTTCGACCCGGCCACCGGGAACTCCGTGACGATCCCGGTGACGGCCAAGGTCGCGGACGTGCAGCTCAAGATCACCGCGAACTCGGGGGCGCCCGGCGGCCAGATCGCCGAGTTCCAGGTCTTCGGCACCCCGTCGGCCAATCCCGACCTCACGGTCAGCGGGCTGACCGCGTCGCCGGCGGCTCCGGTCGAGACCGACGCGGTCACGTTGTCGGCCACCGTGAAGAACTCCGGCACCGCCCCCTCCGCCGCGACCTCCGTCAATTTCTACCTGGGCACCGTCAAGGCGGGCACCGCGAACGTGGGCTCCCTGGCCGTCGGCACCTCGGCCACCGTGTCGAGCGCCATCGGCGCGCGGGACGCGGGCACCTACCAGGTGAGCGCCAAGGTCGACGAGGACGGCAAGGTCGTCGAGCTGAACGAGGGCAACAACACGGCCACCGCCTCGCTGACCGTCAAACCCGTCGACACCGCCGACCTGGTCGCGGCGCCGGTGGCCTGGACGCCGGGCAATCCCGGGCAGGGCGACACCGTGACGTTCTCGGTGGGGATCAAGAACCAGGGCACCATCGCCTCCAGCGGCGGCTCCCACGGCATCACGCTGACCGTCGCCGACGAGTCCGGCACGGTCGTCAAGACGCTGACCGGCGCCACCAGCGGCGCGATCGCCCCGGGCGCCACCGCCGGACCGGCCGGGCTCGGCACCTGGACCGCCGCCAACGGCAGGTACACGGTCAAGGTGGTGCTGGCCGACGACGCCAACGAGCTGCCGGTCAAGCGGGCCAACAACACCAGCACGCAGCAGCTGTTCGTCGGGCGCGGCGCGCACATGCCGTACGACACCTATGAGGCGGAGGACGCGGCCATCGGCGGCGGCGCCACCCGCATCGGCCCGAACAGGACCGTCGGCGACCTGGCCGGCGAGGCGTCCGGACGCCGGGCGGTGACGCTGGGGACCAACGGCTCCTACGTCGAGTTCACCACCAGGGCGGCCACGAACACGCTGGTCACCAGGTTCTCCATCCCGGACGCGGCGGGCGGCGGCGGGAACTCCTCGACGCTGAACGTCTACGTCGACGGCACCTTCCTCAAGACCATCGACCTGACCTCCCGCTACGCCTGGCTCTACGGCCCCGAGTCGGGTCCCGGCAACTCCCCCGGGTCCGGGGCGCCGAGGCATATCTACGATGAGGCCAACCTGCTGCTCGGCACCACGGTCCAGGCGGGACACAAGATCAAGCTGCAGAAGGACGCGGCCAACGGCTCGACGTACACGATCGACTTCGTCGACCTGGAGCAGGTGACGCAGATCCCGAACCCGGACCCGGCGCACTATGCCGTACCTGCCGGTTTCACCCACCAGGACGTGCAGAACGCGCTCGACAAGGCGCGCCAGGACAGCACGCTCGTCGGCGTCTACCTGCCCGCGGGCGACTACCAGACGGCCAGCAAGTTCCAGGTGTACGGCAAGGCGGTCAAGATCGTCGGGGCCGGGCCGTGGTTCACCAGGTTCCTCTCACCGTCGGGCCAGGAGAACACCGACACCGGCTTCCGAGCGGACGCCACGGCCAACGGGTCGACGTTCGCGAACTTCGCCTCCTTCGGCAACTACACCTCCCGCAACGACGGCCCCGGCAAGGTCTTCGACCTGGCCGAAGTGGCGAACATGGTGATCGACAACATCTGGGTGGAGCACCAGATGTGCCTGCTCTGGGGCACCAACACCGACAACATGACGATCAAGAACTCGCGCATCCGCGACACGTTCGCGGACGGCATCAACATGACCAACGGCAGCACCGGCAACCTGGTCTCGAACATCGAGGCCCGCTCGACGGGCGACGACAGCTTCGCGCTGTTCTCGGCCATCGACATCAACAACGGCGAGCAGCGGGACAACGTCTTCGAGAACCTGACCTCGTTGCTCACCTGGCGGGCCGCTGGGGTGGCGGTCTATGGCGGGTACGCCAACACGTTCCGGAACATCTACGTCGCCGACACGCTGGTCTACTCGGGCGTCACGATCAGCTCGCTGGACTTCGGCATCCAGATGCTCGGCTTCGGGGCCAGCCCGCCCACGAGCTTCGAGAACATCTCGCTGGTCAGGGCCGGTGGGCATTTCTGGGGACAGCAGACCTTCCCGGCTATGTGGGTGTTCTCCGCTTCCAAGGTGTTCCAGGGGATCAGGGTCAGCAACCTGGACATCGTCGATCCGACCTACCACGGGATCATGTTCCAGACGAACTACGTGGGCAACCAGCCGCAGAACCCGGTCAAGGACACGATCTTCACGAACGTGTCGATCAGTGGGGCCCAGAAGAGTGGTGACGCCTTCGACGCCAAGTCCGGCTTCGGGGTCTGGGCCAATGAGCTGCCTGAGCCGGGGCAGGGGCCGGCTGTGGGGGCTGTGACGTTCAACAACCTGAGGTTCGGCAACAACGCGCAGAACATCAAGAACACGACGTCCACCTTCACGATCAACGTCAACCCCTGACAACCCGGGGGTCCGCCACGCGACCGTCTCGATCCATGTGACGGTCGCGTGGCGGCTGAGGTCCTTCGGGCGGAGGAAGAAGGCGGTCCGTCGTGACAGCGGGCTCTAGGGAGGGACACCCTCTTCAGGGGAGGACGGATGCCGTGCTAGATGTCGGCCCTGGTGGGGAGGCCCTGCCAGTCGCTGGCGCTGGTTATCGCGGCGGCGCTCAGTAGCGTCCCGCGGTGCAGGCGCTCCGGCGGGGTCAGCCCGTCCAGGGCGGCGCTGATGTAGCCGGCCACGAAGGCGTCGTTCGCGCCCGCGGTGTCCACGATCGGCACCTGCAGGCCGGGCGCGTCGTAGCGCATGCGGTCCGCCCGTACGCTCGCGCCCTTCAGGCCGCGGTTCACCACGACCTCGCGCTCGGGCGTGAGCGCGGGCTTGACCAGGTCGAGCTCGTCCTGGCCGAGGAAGAGCAGGTGGGAGGCGCAGGCCAGCTCGCCCAGCACCTCCTCGGCCTCGCGTACCGACGGCCAGAGCTCGGGTACGTAGTCGACGGCGAAGGAGATGGCCACCTCGGCGGTCTTGGCCGCGCTCACGGCCGTACGGACCGCCTCCAAGGTGTCCCTGCCGAGCCCCGCCGTCAGGCCGGTGACGTGCAGCATCTTCGCGGAGCCGATCCGGTCGATGGGCACGTTGCCGGGCTTCAGGCTCGTACCGGCCGATCCCCCGCGGTAGTGCGTGAGGCGCTGCTCGCGGCCCACGCGCGCCTCCCGGAGCAGCAGCCCGGTGTGCGCGCCCTCGATGACCCTGACGTCCGCCGCGTCCACGCCCTCGCCCCTCAGCACGCTGAGGACTCTGGCGCCCAGCTCGTCGTTGCCGACTTTGCCCAGGTAGGCGGCCCTGTGTCCGAGCCGGGACAGGGCGATGGCGAGGTTGAACTCCGGGCCGGTGACGTCCAACCGGGCTTCGGTCTCATGACGTACCCGGCCACTGGACACGACCCCCAGTGCCTCACCGAGCGTGTAGACGTCGGTCATGCGGCAGACTGTAGTCGGTCAGGGAATCACAAATCGGATTTTTTGGTAACGGTCCTGGTCAAGACCGTGATCAAAGATTTTCTGTAACTTTAGCGAACTTTTTCCCCATCTCGTGCCTCAAAGTAGTAGAGGAGGCTGGCTATCCCGAGCCGGCCTCAGCAAAACGGGGATACGAGAGGAATCAGCACCCTCATGAAGAACATCGCTGTAGGACTCGTCTCTGCCCTTGTGGGCGGGACACTTCTGATTTCGGGCGCCGGGGCCGCGTCGGCTACGACGAAGGCTCCGACCGTCGATATCAGGGACATCGCACCGAACCCGGTCGTGGTCAAGGCCGGCAGCGAGACGGAGGCCTTCTTCAAGGTCGACGCCAGCTCGGACGTCGAGAAGGTCCAGCTCAGTGTGGAGCCGGTCAACCCGGTCGCCCGCACCCTGCGGGCCAAGGACGTCAACAAGGTCGAGAGCTGGCGCTTCTCCGTCCCGTTCAACGAGAACGACCAGGACGGCAAGTGGAAGGCCGTCGCCCAGGCGTACGACAAGAACGGCAAGGTCGTCGACACCGACACCGCGTTCTTCGCCGTAGAGATCCAGAAGGGCAAGGCGCAGACGCGCATCTCGCGCTTCAGCGCCGACCCGTCGAAGGTCCGCAAGGGCAGGACCATCTGGTTCTCCGGTCGTCTCCAGGTCAACGACGACGACCGCTGGAAGGGCGTCCGCGGTGAGCGGGTCAGCATCTTCTACAAGGCCAACGGCTCCAGCGGCTGGAAGTGGGTCGCCTCCGACCGTACCGGCTGGAACGGCAAGATCGAGGCCCAGACCCGCGCCTACAAGAGCGGCGTGTTCAAGGCCGTGTACGCGGGCGACGACGAGCTCGAGGGCGCCACGAGCGACACCGACTACGTGCGGGTCGTCCCGCGCTGGTTCCGCTAAGAACACTGGCTCCGCTGAGCGGACGCCTAGCTAGTCGCATCTGAACGGAAGCCCGGTCCCCGTGTGGGGGCCGGGCTTCCGTCTTGTCCGGAGCTTGACCGTTCTGCGCCGCGCCTTTCGTGAGAGACGACAGCCGACGGGTAGCTTCGAGGTATGGCTGATGATCTGTTGAAGGAGTTCGATCCGTTCGACGGTTTCGACGCGGAGGCGGCCAGGCTCGACCGCTTCTTCGCCGGTCTGGACGACGCCGGATGGGCGCGGCCGTCGCGCTGCGAGGGGTGGTCCGTCCGCGATGTCCTGGGTCATCTGGCGGGTGAGGAGCTCTACAACCACGCCTGTCTCGACGGCAACGTGCAGGACCTGCTGGCCCGCCTCGCCAGGGAGGGCGTCAACGGCTTCCACGACTTCAACGAGTGGAGCGTACGACAGCGCCGGGACATGCCCGTCGAACAGGTGCTGGCCGAATGGCGTACCGAGAACGCCGACACCCGGCGCCGCATGCGGGAGCTCGGCCGGGACGCCTCGCTCGACACGATGGCCGGCCCGTACCCGGTAGGGTTGCAGGCCTTCCACTACGACTCCGAGTACGCCACGCACGCCGACGACGTCGGCGCGCCGGTGGCGGAGGAGGAGGCCGCGGGCCGGACGCGCTGGCGGGTGGCGGTGGGCCGGTTCGCCCTGTCGGAGCAGGAGGCGGAGGTCCAGGTGGAGCAGACGGCCGAGGAGCGGGTCGTGGTGCGCACGGACGGGTTGAGCGCGACGCTGTCGCCGCAGGATTTCGTCGAGGCCACGGTGGGGCGCCTGCCTGACGGCCACGATCTCGACCCGCGGATCGCCTCGGCTCTGAGGTGCCTGGCCTGAGCTACCGGGATTTGAGGCTCAGGTGCGTTTTGTGTGAAGGCTGCGCTTTGACGGCGGACGCGTGTTCGCTCAGGCGGTGATGACACCTAGCACGAGCAACAGTACGGCGATCACCCCGAGCAACGCGATCAGCCAGATGTGCGCCCCGGCCCACGACTGCATGCGCTCGCGGTACGCCCCCGCGTCCGACCCTGTCTCGATCTTGTTGATTGCGGCTACCCGCCGCGCCATGTCGGGGTCTTCCAGCTCAAGTGCCTGCTCGATTTCCCCGAGGATGCGGCGTTCCCTTCCGGTTAGACTCATTCTGACCACCATCACTCCACGCCGGTGAAAGCCATGTACCCGCTAGTAGCCGGCACATGCGGGCTTCCACCGGCGGAAGTAGCGATCAGACCTTGCCGTAGCGCTGCTTGAAGCGCTCGACGCGACCGGCGGTGTCGAGGACCCGTCCGCGCCCCGTGTAGAAGGGGTGGCTCGCCGAGGAGACGTCGACGTCGACGACCGGGTAGGTGTGGCCGTCCGCCCACTCAACTGTCCTGTCACTCGTCAGGGTCGAGCGGGTGAGGAAGGCGAACCCGACGCTCGGGTCGCGGAAGACGACGGGCTGGTACGAGGGGTGCAGGTTCTTTCTCATGGTCCCTGCAACCGTACGACAATGGTTTTCATTCCCTGGATTCTCGTCCGCCGCGTCGCCGACGACCGGGATCACCCGGGGGCCCGCCCAGTCCAGCGCGGCGGGGTCGCGTTCGACGGCGACCACGGTGGCCTCGTCCTTGAGGAGGCGTTCCACCACGGCCCGGCCGATGCCCCGGCCGCCGCCGGTGACGACAAAGGTGCGATTCATGTCACAGTGTCCATAGCTTGATGAACGGGAACGAAATCATTCGTGATCGCCTCGTCTGCTCGCCTGATCGGTGCGCTGGCGATCACCCAGACCGCCGGGTACGGCATCCTTTACTACGCTTTCTCGGTCTTCATCACCCCGATGGCTCGCGATATGCACGCGGAGGTCGCCGAACTCACCGGCGGGATAACACTGGCCGTACTCGTCTCGGCGCTCGTGGCGCCGCCCATCGGCCGCTGGCTCGACCGGCGCGGCGGGCGGGCGCTGATGACGGCGGGCTCGGCGCTCGGCGCGGCGGCCGTGCTCGCCTGGTCGCAGGTGCACACCCTGGCCCAGCTCTACCTGGTCTGCGTGGTGCTCGGCGTCGCGTCCGCGATGGTGCTGTACGAGGCCGCGTTCGCGGTGATCGTCGCCTGGTTCGACGCGGCGCGACGGTCGCGGGCCCTGCTCGCCGTGACGGTCGTCGCCGGCTTCGCGTCCAGCATCTTCCTGCCCTTGACCGGCTTCCTCGTCGATCGGTACGGCTGGCGGCAGGCCCTGGTCATCCTGGCCATCGGCTACGCCTTGACGGCCGTACCCCTGCACTTCCTGGCGGTACGGAGCCGCCCCTCTCCTGAGGTCGTGGACCGGGACGTCGTCGGGGCGGCGCTGCGGGAGCGGCCGTTCTGGCTGCTGGCGGCGGCGTTCCTGACGCAGACGGGCGCCGTGTCGGTCATGGGCGTGCTGCTGGTGACGTACCTGATCGCGCTCGGCCACTCGCCCCTCTTCGCGGCGACCGTGGCGGGCCTGCTCGGCGTGCTGTCGGTGACCGGGCGGCTGGTGACCACGGGCCTGCAGGGGCGTTGGCCGGTGGCGTTGATCACCGCGACCGTGTTCGGATCGCAGGGCGCCGCCGCGTTGGTGCTGCCGGTCGCCGGGCGGAGCGTGGCGGGCGCGATCTGCGGCGTGGTGCTGTTCGGGCTGGGGTTCGGGGTGGCCACGATCGCCCGTCCCGCGCTGCTCACCGAGCGGTACGGCACCAGCGCCTACGCGACGCTGAGCGGGGCCCTGGCCCTGCCGATCACCGTGGCCAAGGCCGTCGGCCCGCTGCTCGCGGCGGGAGTCGCGCAGCTGGCCGGATATCCGGCGGTGATGGTTTCCCTGGCGGCGGCCTGCGGGCTCGGCGCCCTCTCCCTGGTGGCCTACGATCGCCGTGGGCGAACAGAGCGAACGGCCTCCGGCGAACACGTAAGGTAGCCGCATGGATACCCCCACCGAGGCTCTCCACCGCGTGTTCGGCTACGACACCTTCCGGGCCGGACAGCAGGAGATCATCGATCACGTCGTCGACGGCGGCGACGCGCTGGTGCTCATGCCGACCGGCGGCGGCAAGTCGCTGTGCTACCAGATCCCCGCGCTGGTCCGCGCCGGGGTCGGGGTGGTCATCTCGCCGCTGATCGCGCTGATGCAGGACCAGGTCGACGCGCTGACGGCGCTCGGCGTGCGCGCGGGATTCCTCAACTCCACCCAGGACTTCGACGAGCGACAACGGGTCGAGGCGGCCTTCCTCGCGGGCGAGCTCGACCTGCTCTACCTGGCGCCGGAGCGGCTGCGGGTCGAGACGACGCTGCGGCTGCTGGCCAAGGGCGAGATCTCGCTGTTCGCCATCGACGAGGCGCACTGCGTGTCGCAGTGGGGACACGACTTCCGCCCCGACTACCTGGCGCTGTCGGAGCTGCACGAGCGCTGGCCGGAGGTGCCGCGCATCGCGCTGACCGCGACCGCCACCCCGGCCACCCACGCCGAGATCGCCTCGCGGCTCCGGCTGGAGCAGGCCCGGCATTTCGTGGCCAGCTTCGACCGGCCCAACATCAACTACCGCATCGCCACCAAGAGCGAGCCGAAGCGCCAGCTCCTCGACTTTCTGCGCACCGAGCACGAGGGCGACGCGGGCATCGTCTACTGCCTGTCGCGCTCCTCGGTCGAGAAGATCGCGGCCTTCCTGGTCGACAACGGCATCGCCGCCGTGCCCTACCACGCGGGCCTCGACAACCGCACCCGCGCCGCGCACCAGGCGCGCTTCCTGCGTGAGGACGGGCTGGTCGTGGTGGCCACGATCGCGTTCGGCATGGGCATCGACAAGCCCGACGTACGCTTCGTCGCCCATCTCGACCTGCCCAAGTCCGTCGAGGGCTACTACCAGGAGACCGGCCGGGCCGGGCGCGACGGGCTGCCCGCGTCCGCCTGGATGGCCTACGGCCTGCAGGACGTGGTCCAGCACCGGCGGCTGGCCATGGAGGGCGACGAGGCCCACCGGCGCCGCCAGGTGCTCCACCTCGACGCGATGCTGGCGCTGTGCGAGACGGTCGGGTGCCGCCGGGTGATGCTGCTCGACTACTTCGGGCAGAAGGACTCCCAGCCGTGCGGCAACTGCGACACCTGCCAGGCGCCGCCCGAGTCGTGGGACGGCACGGTCCCCGCCCAGAAGGTGCTCTCCACGGTGTTGCGGCTGCGCCGCGAGCGGGGGCAGAAGTTCGGCGTCGGGCAGATCGCCGACATCCTGCTCGGCAAGAAGACGGCCAAGGTGCTGCAGCACGGCCACGACTCGCTGAGCGTGTTCGGGGTGGGCGCCGATCTGGGCAACACCGAGTGGCACGGGGTGGTGCGCCAGTTGCTGGCGCAGGGGCTGCTGGCCGTCGAGTCCGACTACGGCGCGCTGGTGCTCACCGACGCGAGCGCCGACGTGCTGCGCGGGCAACGCGAGGTGCGGCTGCGCCGCGATCCCGAACGGGCCGCGCGGGCGAAGACCGCCAAGACCGGTGCCAAGGACCGTCCCGTGGTGGAGCTGCCGGCCGATGCCGCGCCGGTCTTCGAACGGCTGCGCGCGTGGCGGGCGGCTACGGCCAAGGAGCAGGGGGTGCCGGCTTACGTGATCTTCCATGACGCGACACTGCGGGAGATCGCGACACTGTCGCCGTCGACGCTGGCGGAGCTGGGGACGGTCAACGGGGTGGGCGAGAACAAACTGGCCAAGTATGGCGACCAGGTCCTGGAGACGCTCGCGTCGTGACCTGGAGTGCTCGTGGGCGGCGGTTAGTGGGGGCGACGGCCGCACGAAGATCGGCCGTCGCCACCACGCTGCTCGCCCTGATCTCGGCGCTGGGCTTCACCGCCGCGCCGACAGGGCCGCACATGCACTCATCGGTCTGGTACGGCCTGGGGTACAGGGCCGCCCTCGCACTCATGCGCCGCTATCCGTACCCGCATCTCGACCGGATCATCCGTCGGCGGAACCCCTGATTAGCGAGCAGATCACCCGTCGGTGCTCCGTTTCCCCACAGATGGGTGGATAGCGACGACCAGACGGTGAGGCCGTCCACCCTCGGCCTGCTCGTCGTGATACTTGCTGACCAGCGAAGCCACCACTCCGGACAGCTCCTCGGCGAAGGCCGCACGGTCGGCGGCCGAGGCGAAGCGGACCTCGCCGTCGATGCCGAACGTCGCCACCCGCCTCTTGGCCTTGGTGGCACCGGTGATGAGGGCGCCCACGTCGCGTACCAGGCGAGCGGCCAGGGCGAGCAGCCAGCGGGCCGAGAGCTGGTCGGGGGAACGGGACGGGTCGGGCTGGACCGCCGACAGGGCCGTCGGCGAGATGACGTAGGAGGCGGCCGATGCTTGCATGACGCGTTCGGTGCAGTTGCCCTTGCGCCGCTCCTCGACGAGTTCGACCAGACCGTGGCTTTCCAGGGCTCGGAGGTGATAGTTCACCTTCTGCCTGGCCAGACCGACCTTGGCGGCCAGCATCGTGGCCGAGCCCGGCTCGGCGAGCTCGGCCAGCAGCCGGGCGCGTACCGGATCCAGCGACGCCTCGGCGGCGGCCGGATCCTCAATCACCGCGACTTCGTACATGGCTCCACGCTGACACCGACAATTAATGCTGTCAAGCTACTTCCTGTTGTCAGTCCAGTGGGGGTCGCGGCCCAGGTAGGCGAGCAGACGGTCCTGAGCTGGGGCTCGGGGGGCTGTGTTCAGGGGTACGCCGAATCGGGCCGGCCGGTCGGCGTCCGTGACGAAGAGCCGGGCCAGCGGGAGGAGCTCGGCCGCCACGTCCGCTGGGATGGGACGAGGGTGACCGCATGTTCGGGCCACGTCCCAGGCGTGCACGGCCACCTCGACGGCGCCGACGGCGGACACCATCGCGGCCGTCAACGGGCAGCCACCGACGGAGACGACCGCGTCCTTGGCGCCCGCCCAGGCGTGGAGCAGGCCGGTGGCACGGTTTCGCAGGCCGTCATTGCCGTGTCCGTGGTCGTGGCCATCGCGGTCGCGATCGCGGTCGCGGGGGTCGTCGCTCAGCGGGGGGACAAGGGCGACGTGTCCTAAGGCTGCGGCTTCCGTCAGTGCCGCGAACGCGTCGTTCGTGTGTGTCAGCAACGTCCGTAGGTCCCAGCCGTGGCACGGGGTTGGACGGTCCAGATCGGCGGGCGTGACGAGGCGCAGGCAGCCCAGCGCGTAGTCGACGGTCCGGTCCAGCAGAGCGAACCCGCCGAGCCAGGCATCATCGGCGGCGTGGGTCGTGGGTGGGGGCTTTCGCATCTTCGCCGCCTTCTCGTCTGTCCTCGTCATGTCTCGTCTGTGCTGACAAGGCGGCGAGGGGAAAGTCACCGGTCCTACGACACGACAGTCCCTGTGGCCGGTGGCCGACTTCGGGTGTGCGCGCACGAGCTCGAAGACCCGCTGACCGCCCGCAGGTTCCGTTACACCAACATCCTTCTCACCGGCAACAACCGTTCCTTTCGCCCCAGAGCTTCTACTCTGGAGGTCGAGCGGGAGGACTTCTCATGAGCGTGCTCGGCAGGCTGTTCGACAGGTACCTCGGGCTGCCGGAGGCGGTGGTCGATGATGTGGCGGTTACTCGTGATCTGCGGGTCTCGATGCCCGACGGCGTGGCGCTGCTCGCCGATCGCTACCGGCCGCGCGGTGCCGGGCCGCTGCCCGTGGTGTTGATGCGCACCCCGTACGGAAAGCACCGGATCGACGCGAAGGCGTTCGCGAGCGTGCTGGTCAGGCGCGGGATGCAGGTCGTCGTCCAGAACACCCGGGGCGTCTTCGGCTCCGGCGGCCGGTTCCACGCCTTTCACCAGGAGAAGGACGACGGCCTGGCCACGGCGGCGTGGTTGCGCGCGCAGCCGTGGTGTGACGGGCGGCTGGCCATGGCGGGGGCCAGTTATCTCGGGTTCACGCAGTGGGCGGTCGGGCCCTACCTGGATCCGCCGCTGGAGGCGATGGGGCTCGGGATCACGGCCGGCGAGTTCGTCAGCACGTTCTATCCGGGCGGCGTGATGGGCCTGCACAACACGCTGGCCTGGTCGGCGCTGATCGGCACCCAGGAGGAGGCGCCCCTGGGCGGGCTGCTGCCCGACCCCCGCAAGGAGCGGCGCGTACGGCGGGCCATGGCGCACGTCCCCATCGGCACGTCCGACCTGGTGGCGATCGGCAAGCCCGTACCGTTCCTGCGCGAGGTGGCCGCGCACGCGGAGCCGGGCGACGACTTCTGGGCGGCCACCGACCACCGCGCGGCGGCGGCCGAGATGACCACGCCGACGAGCATGGTGACCGGCTGGTGGGACCTGTTCCTGCCCGCGCAGCTGCGTGACTTCGCCGCGCTGCGGAAGGCGGGGCGGCGCAGCCGGATCACGATCGGCCCATGGGGCCATGATTCGGGCGCGCTGCGTGCCGTGCTGATCGACCAGGTGTCGTGGCTGTCGGCGTATCTGCTCGGCGACACCGCCCAACTTCACCGGGCACCGGTACGCCTCTACCTGCAGAAGGCCAATCGCTGGCTGGACTTCGAGCAGTGGCCGCCTCCGGAGTCCACGCCCACTCCGCTCTACCTGACCCACGGCCGGGGGCTCGGCTGGGAGGTGCCGGACAAGAGCTCTTCCGACACGTTCGTCTATGACCCGGCGCACCCCACGCGGTCACCAGGCGGTCCGATGCTGTCCGCCCAAGAGACCGGCCAGCGCGACAACCGGGAGGTGGAGCGCCGGTCCGACGTGCTCGTCCACACCACCGCACCGCTCCCCCGCGATCTCGACCTGGTCGGTCCGATCTCGGCGGTCGTGCACGTACGCACCGACACGGGGCATGCCGACCTGTTCGTACGGCTCTGCGACGTCGATCCCGCGGGCGTCTCCCGGAACGTCACCGACGGCATCGTGCGCCTGCCCCAGGACTCACAGGGCGTGACCCGGGCGGAGGTCGAACTCCACCCGACCGGGTACCGCTTCCGCAAGGGCCACCGCCTGCGGGTGCAGGTGGCGGGGGGCGCGTTTCCGAGGTTCGCGCGCAACCATGGGACCGGGGAGCCGGCGGCGGTGGCCGTGCGGACACGGCGTACCCGGTTCGAGGTCTTTCATGGTCAGGAATATCCCTCCGCATTGATCCTTCCCATCCTCGGAAATGCATAAATGCCACAAATGCCCCTCCACTGCGGCCATGGTCAATTATCTGAGGCGAGAGGGAAGTAGCCTCTTAGCATGGATCCAGATCGTGGTCGTCACGAATGGGGCGATCGAGGCAGAAAACGAACAGTCATCACAGGCTGCCTGGTGGTCTGCGGCATCGGCGCCATTATCTGGCTGATTGCCCTGGGCCTGATCTGGTATTTCTTTTTACGATCATAAAGCTCTCCCGGGGCCTTGGGGCGGACTGGGTGGAGGGATCTTCATGTTTGCGGTGGGGCAGATGTCCCGGCGGGCGGACGTCACTGCCCGTTACGCTCATGCCACAGGGCGACGACTGCGGGTAGCCGCACGGTCAGTACGGCGGTCCGGCGGACAAGGCGCTGGGGATGCCTCAACGAGGGTGACGTGAGCGGCTCACCTCTCATAGATGCGGCGTTTGTGCCGGAAAAGCACTGGTCCGGGGAGTGGTCTTGAAGCCGAAAACCTATGTCGCCGCTGGTTTAGCGGTGCTGTTCGCCGCCTCATTGGGCCTGCTCTATCCGGCGATCGGCGAATTCACTGGCTTCTACTGCGTTCCCCGCAAGCTTCACGACATCCGGCCGCCGGCGGAAAGCGCCTCTCCCGAAGACACGGTAAGGGCCTATCTGCAGGCGGTCGTGGCGAGGGACATCGACGTGGCCCGCCGCTTGTCCACCACAGAATTCGCCGATCGTGAGGAGTCCTTCGCCGACAGTGCTTTCTGCGACTGGACCGATATCACGGCCATGACGATCTGGCCGGGGCATCCGGATTCGGATGACACAGGCAGGTACACCACGGTTATACAGGTGTCCGTGAAACTCGAGCTACAAAGGCGCGGTCGAGAAGCGCCTGATGATTTCAGCTGGGGTTACTGGCTCGAAAGAGAGTCGCCCACGGAGAGATGGCGCATTTTCGAATCGGGAGAGGAATAGGACCTTGACCGCTTCCGCGTGACGGGCTCCGGACCGCTGGCCGCGAAGGCGGCCGGTGGAACGGGATGGAACGCCTCTCAGACGTAAGCCCCAACGATCGAAGCTCGGGGAGACCCCATGAAGTACCTGACCAAAAAGCTGCTGGTCGCGCTGGCTGCGACGACGCTGGCCGGTTCCGGCATCGTCGCGGGCGCCCTCGTCGCCGCTCTGCCCGCCTCCGCCGACACCTCCACCACCATCAACGCCGGGATCGGCGCGCTGTTCGACGGGTTCGGCAAGGGCATCCAGGAGGACGCCGCGCTCGCCAGCGCCGAGGCCGCCGCCAGGCAGAACGCGTTGAACCACGGGTTCACGGCGTGCGAGGTGTTCGAGTCGGTGACGTCCCAGGACGCGCGTTCGCATGTGTGGTTCGCGATCGTCACGGTCCGCTGCGAGGACGCCTCGAAGGGCGCTAGCTGAGTACGGGTGCCGGCTGAGTACGGGCCTCTCGCTCCACGGGCGGGAGGCCCGTAGGCCGTTCCAGATCAGCGCCGAACCCTGAACCAGGAACCTCTTGCCGCTCTCCGGAGTACGTGTCGCGAGAGCGAAGGAGGCTCGATGAGGCGGATGACAATCGGAGCGGTGCTCATAGTGGTCGCGGGGTGCGCCACGGGCGGGACCGGGTCGCCGAGACCGACTGAGACCGGGACGCCGACCAGGGCGGAGACAGCGGCCGTGTCACAGAAGCCGACGCCCACCGCCACCAGGGAGGCGTGCCATGGGACGCCGCTGCTCACCCATCAGGACGGATTTCCCGAGGTGCAAGGCACCTCGCGGGACGCTGAGGTGTGGGGGCTGCTGTTCGCCCCGGTTCCGTTCAAGCGGGGCAAGGAGGTCAAGATCGTGTGGCGGATGACCGGTGAAGGGCCGCTGAAGGTCACGGCCGCGCTGCCCGACGGCACCCGCGCGAAGCCCACGTTCGGTCCCGAGCAGCACGGGGGCTCGTCCTGGCGGCGGCCGGGTGAGGAGTGGGGCACGGGCTTCGTCTTTCCCAAGGCCGGCTGCTACCGAGTGAACCTGACGCGGACCCGCGGATCCGGGCACCTGTGGCTGCCCGTGAAATGACTCCGTCGCAGGGCATCAAGGAGCGTGGAGTCAGTGGCCGAGGACGCGGTCGATGAAGGTCGTGACGTCCGTCAGGACCTCGTCCCGGTTCGTCTCGTTGAACACCTCGTGCCGGGCATCGGGATAGATCCGCTCCGTCAGGTCGTCGCCGCGGATCGTCTCGATGCCGGTACGGCTGGAGGTCAGCGGCACGAGCTGGTCGTCGGCGCCGTGGATCCAGAGCGTCGGCAGGCTGCCGAGCGAGCCGCCCTTGGCGATCGTGGCGATCGTCGTGGCGAACGCCTCCAGCGTGGGCCGCTTGAACGGCCCGTGCCAGACCAGCGGATCCTCGGCGTAGGCGACGCCCACGGCCGGGTCGCGGGAGAGGGTGGCCGGGTCGATGGGGACGTCCGGCAGTTCGTCGAGGGCGAGCAGGACGGGGATCACCTCCCATTCGCCGATCACCGGGCCCGACAGCACGAGCGCGACCAGCCCGTCGCCGTAGCGCTGGGCGTAGCGGGCGGCGATCATGCCGCCCATCGAGTGGCCGATCAGCACGACCGGTACGCGCGGATGGTCGGCGCGGGCCTGTTCCTCCACAGCGTGTACGTCGGTCACCACGTCCTCGAAGTCCACGACGAGCACCCGGTCGCCTTCCGACTTGCCGTGGCCGACGTGGTCGAGCCCGTACACCGCGGCGCCGTGCCGGACCAGGGCGTCGGCCACGTACTCGTAGCGGCCGATGTGCTCGCCGTACCCGTGGACCAGGATGGCGACGTAGCGCGGCTGCTCGTGGGGCCACTCGCGCACCACGTTCGCGGCGCGGGTGCCGGTGAAGGTGCGTTCCCTGGACGTCGCCATGTCGCTCCCTGTGCCCGAATTGCGGCGAGCGTACGCCCGATCCGGCTGATCGGTCCAGGAAGCCTGCGCCGAACCATGAAAACTTGTGCCATGCGTGACAAGCGTGGCGAAAACTGTTTTAATCCCACGCTAGGTGCCACCGGGGCGGCACATGCCCCGAGTGACCGTTTTTCCTCGAAATCACGGCTTCGTGGGAAAGGCAGGCCCGTGGGAGCTCCAAGTGGCGAAGTCATCGTCACGGGCGGTCTCGGTTTCATCGGCTCACATCTGGTGGACGCGTATCTCGCCGCGGGCCACCGAGTAACGATCATCGACTCCAACGCGGGTGCGGTGATCGACGGCGAGGACTACGACGCCGACCCTCGCTGCACGGTCGTCCGGCAGCGGGTGGAGGACTATCTGACGGCGGGCGGCGACTTCGCGGGGGCCGACCGCGTCATCCATGCGGCCTCCTACGTCGGCCCCGCGAGCATCCTGTCCAGGGCGGGCCGGCTCGGCCACGACATCATCGGCAGCACCGCCCCTGTCATCGACGCCTGCATCCGGGCAGACGCGCCGTTGTGCCTGTTCAGCTCGGCCGAGGTGTACGGCCGCAGCGGCGTGCTCGACGAGAAGGACGACATCGTCGTACCCACGCAGTACAACACCCGCATCGAGTACGCCATCGCCAAGACGCTGGCCGAGGCGATGGTCTCCAACAGCCGTCAACACGGGCTGCGCGGGGTGGTCATCCGGCCGTTCAACGTGGCGGGGGCGCGGCAGTCGCGGGCGGGCGGGTTCGTCATGCCCACGTTCGTCCAGCAGGCGCTGGCCGAGAAGCCGATCACCGTGTTCGCGGGCGGCGAGCAGGTCAGGGCGTTCATCGCGGCGAGCGACCTGACCGGGTTCCTCATCGACTACATGGACGCGGCGCTGAACTGCGACGACATCATCATCAATGTCGGCAACCCGGCGAACGCCGTCACCATCATGGAGCTGGCCCAGCGAGTGAAGGAGTTACTCGGCAGCCCGTCGCCGATCGTCAGCGTCGACGGCAGGACCGTACACGGGCCGTACTACGCCGAGGCCGAGTCGTTCCACAAGATCCCGGCGCTGCGGGCGGCCACCGACCTGGGCTGGCGGCCCCGGATCGCGCTCGACGAGCTCATCCTGAGCACCGCCGAGTACTACCGCGCCCGCGAGGACCGGAGGGCAGTGAATGCGCCGCTTTGACCGTGTGCTGGTGATCTCCCCGCACGCCGACGACGAGGTACTCGGCTGCGGCGGCCTGATCGCCGCGCAGGTCGAGGCGGGGGCCGAGGTCCACGTCCTGTACCTGGCGGTCGATGGCATGCGGCACTACGGCCTCGACGGCGCCACCAGCTATCGGCAGCGGCTGGAGGAGATCGAGGCCGTACGGGCCACGCTGGGCTTCTCGTACGACATCGCGTACGGCGACATGGACCTGACCGAGCGGCTGGACACGCTGCCGCGCAGGGAACTGGTCGACCTGTTCGAGCGGACGCTGAACGAGCGGCGGCCCAACCTGCTCCTGCTGCCCAGCTTCGCCGACTACGACCAGGACCATCTGGCGGTGTTCGGCGCCGGGTTCGCGGCGGCCCGGCCCATCGCCCAGCAGTTCGGCAAGTGGCTGGTGCCGACCGTACTGCTGTACGAGATGTCGAAGATCCAGTGGGCCGCCGAGCCGATGCCGCGATCGACGGCGTTCTGCGACATCAGCCCCCACATAGAACGCAAACTAGAGGCGCTGCGCGGCTACAAGAGCCAGCACCGGCCCTCCCCGCACATCAGGAGCGAGGAGTCTGTGACGGCGCTGGCGACACTGCGCGGCGCGGAGATCGGTGTCACGCACGCCGAAGCGTTCGGGGTGCTGAGGGAGGTCTTATCAACTACCACCGACTGAAGCCGGTGGTTTGCTCTCGCGGTCCCGTCTGGGTGAAGGGAGGCCGGTAGCGTGTGGCTGGTTGATGGCAGCCCAGCCCGCTATGTCGCGTGTGGCGATGTTGCGGGCCGCGATGTGGTCGGCGTGCCCAGCGAGGCCACACCCGGTGCAGACGAACCGGCCCCGCGCGGGCCGGTTCGCCCTGGTCACGCACCCGCACTCTGGACACGCCTGGGAGGTGTAGGCGGGGTTGACCAGCAGGAAGGCGATCCCGGCGCGGGCGGCCTTGTAGCGGGTGAAGGTGATCTGCTGGGCGAAGGCCCAATTGTGCAGGGTGCGCCGCTGGAACCGATGAGCCCTTACCCGATCGCGAATGCCCTGAAGGTCCTCCAGGGCGACACCGCGGCCGGTGCGTTCGGCTTCACGCACCACAAACGTGCTGATTTGGTGGTTGAGGTCGGTCATCATCCGGTGTTCGCGCCCGGACAGACGGCGCAGCACCCGCCGCGCCGCAGAAGTCCCCTTGCGCTGCAACCGCCGGCGTTGACGGTGGCGCCGCTCCCGCAGGGTGCGGACGTGGCCGTTGCCGCCGACCGGCCCCGACAGCGCGGGACCGGGGAGCACCACGCCGTCGGAGGTGACCGCCAGGTTCGCCACCCCTTGATCCACCCCGACGAAGCCGCCGACCGGCTCACGCACCGCCGGTGGCGGCAGGGTGAGGGTGACCTGCAGCAGCCAGACGCCGCGCCGGCAGATCAGGTTGGCCTCCCCTCTCGGCAGCGTGTCGATGGCTTTGAGGTCTTCTGGTCGGCCGGTGTAGGGGACGGTGACGCGGCCGGTGGGGGTCCACAAAGATACGGTGCGGGCGTCCCGGTTGAAGCTCATCAGCCGGGCGTCGTAGGGGACGGCGCCGTGCGGGCGGAAGATGTGGGCGCGTTTCTTGCCGGCGCGCCGGTTGGCGTAGGCGCCGGCGACCCGGGCGATCGCCCGCACGGCCGCTTGCGCGCCCAGCCCGGCCACCTGCGCACGCACCTCGTAGTAGGCGAGGCGGTGCAACTCCACTGCGGCGGATACGCGATGCTGGAAGGCCAGCCGGGACACGAGGGTGGCCGCCTGATTGCACAACAGCACCGCCGCCACCAGCGCCTCAGCCTGGGCCGGGGCCAGCGTCAGCCGCAGTTGCACGATCGAGGGCAGGCCGTGACGTTTGGTCGCGGAGCGGCGGATCGCCATCGCGCACCTCCTGTAACAACGCCCTCACCCACCGCACACATTACCGAACGTGACCGAGACTTTCCATTCTGTTTTCGAAAGGAGGGGTGGCGCTTCCTCCCGGCCCTGAAGGACCGGGTCTCCGCGCCACAATTCAGGTGAAGACGTTCGCGTTCGCCACGGGCATGGAGTTCGCCGCCCCCGCCGTGGACGTACTGGCCGCGCAGGGCACTCCCCCGTCGCTGCTCATCGGCTATCCGCCGAAGCTGCAGCATCGTTCGGGGTACGCGCCGCTGCGGGAGGCGTCCGAGAAGCACGGCATCCCGCTGCTGGAGACCGCCGACATCAACGACGGCGAGGCATACGAGCGGGTCAAGGAGATGGACCTGTTCGTGATCGCCGGGTGGTCGCAGCTCGTAAGGGAGCCGCTGCTGTCGGTCTGCCCGCTCGGCTCGATCGGCCTGCACCCCACCCGCCTGCCGGAGGGCCGGGGACGCGCCGCGCTGCCATGGACCATCATCAAGCGGCTGACGACGAGCGCGGTGAGCCTGTTCTTCCTCGACGAGGGCGCCGACACCGGGGACCTCATCGCGCAGCGGGAGTTCACGATCAGCCGCCGCGACGACGTCACCGAGGTGTACCGCAAGGTCACCGAGATCAACATCGAGCTGCTCGCCAAGTACGTGCCGCTGCTGCTGGCGGGACAAGTGGTGGCACGACCGCAGCCCCCGGGCGGCTCGTGGTGGGACAAGCGCCGTCCGGAGGACGGGGTGATCGACTGGTCCAAGCCGGCCGACGACCTCTACGACTGGATCCGCGCGCTGGCCGCGCCGTACCCGGGGGCCTTCACCTTCGTCGATGGCCGCAAGCTGTTCGTGCACAGCGCCGACCTGATCGAATACGGCGGCCAAGAACCGCCCGGCACCGTACTCGCGCCCGTCTGGTCCACCGGCGTCGGCGGGGTGCTGGTGGCGTGCGGCTCGGGGCTGCTGGTCGTCCGCGAGGTGCAGTGGGACGGCGGTGAGCGGCGCGACGCCCTCGACCTACTGGAGTCGGGCGAGCTCGCGGTAGGCGCATGCCTGGGCACGTGAACCCGATGCCTGGACACGTGAAGCTGACTGGGGCTGTGATGGCGCATCCCCAGCGCAGGGAGGCGGCCATCCGGCTGGCCGGTGGCGTCTTCGACGTCGTCACCGACCCCGATCCGGCGGGGCGTCCGTCGGCGTTCCGTACCTCGCTGCTCGCCTGGTCCAGCATCCCTTCGGACGCCACGCACCATCTGCTGCTGCATGACGACATGGTGCTCTCGAGTACGTTCTTCGAACGCGCCGAGAGTGCCGCCCGCGCCATGCCGCACGCCGCGCTCGCCCTGTTCGCCTTCTGGAACTCACGCAACGGCGCCGCCGTCCGGCAGGGCGCGCTCGCCGGGGCGCGGTGGGTGCCCGGGGTCGGCGAGTACACGCCGGTGGCGGCCCTGCTGCTGCCCAGACAGGTCGCGGGCGGGTACGTGGAATGGGCCCGCGACCGGGGAGACACCTGGCCCGACGATGTGCTCATGGGGCGGTACCTGCGGCAGGCGGGGGTGCCCGTGTTCGTGGCCGTGCCGAGCCTGGCCGAGCACGAGGACCTGGCGAGCCTGGTGGACAACGACTTCCAGGGGCTGCGCCGCTCCCCCTGCTTCTTTGCCGACGACCCGCAGGGCTTCTTCCCGGACGGCTCGGAGGGCTGGTTCCCGGACGACCCGCAGGCGGATCGGTGCTCCGAGGAGCGGGTTCTCGGGGAGCTGCCGGTGATCCCGTTCTTCAAGCGTGGGGTGGCCCAGTGCGCCGTCCGCGTGCCCGGGACCGGGCGGTGGCGCGACATCCGCTGCGAGGACTACCTGGCGGGGCGGGGCATCGACGCCGAGTCGCTGCGGACCAGGGCGGCGACCCAGCACTGGCCGCTCTGGCTCACGGCCTACACCATGGGCATCGTCCACGGCCAGGCCGGTGGAGACGGCAGCCCGGATGACAACGATCCGCGTGGTGTGGACCGTACCGACCCGCGCGCGCTGGACCAGGCCGACATGCGCGCCGACCCGCGCGTGCTGGACCGGGCGCTCGCCACGATGGGTCCTGGCGGGCTCTGCCATGAGCTCGGGGCCCGGGAGCTCGCCCGGCTCGCGCCCGAGTTGCACGAGGTGGCCCGCGCGGGCCTGGAGGCGGGCCTGGCCGACCGGCCCGGACACCGTCCCAGGGCCTTCGCCGACCGCCCCGTGGTGGCTCTGACGGGCGGCGACACGTTCGTCCGCGACCATCTGGCGGGCGCGCTCGCCGACCACGGCTATCGAACAGTCGGTCCCGAGGCCGGCGCCGCCGCGGTGGTGCATGTCTGCGCGCTCGGCTGGGACGAGGACGCCGACCCCGAGAAGGAGCTGCGGCTGGCGCGAGCGGCCTTCACCGACGGACGCGGCGGCGTCCTGCTCAGCTCGTGCGCCGTCTACGGGGATGGGAAGCACGCGACCTCCCCGCCACTCGGGGACGCGCCGCTGGTGCGGGCCATTCGGCAGGTGGAGGAGGAGGCGGGCAGCGCCGTGGTGTTGCGGCTGGGCGAGCCCTATGGGCCTGGGATGCCGCAGCAAGGCGCGGTCGCGGAGCTGGTGCTGCGGTCGTCGCTCAACCGTCCCGCGCCCGTCACGGGCTCTCCCACGCAGTTGGTGCACGTCCAGGACGTCGCTCGCGCGGTACTGGCGGCGCTGGCGGGGAATCCGGTGTCGCGGGTGTTCAACATCGCCAATCCGGAACGGCTGGGCATGCGGGAGCTGGCCGAGGCGGTGTCAGGGGCCGTGCGGCCGCTGGACGTCGAAACGTCCGACGGCCCGCCGAAGCCGCTGGTCGATGTCGAGCGGGCCGCCGCCGAGCTGGGCTGGCGGCCGAGCGTGACACTGGACTACGGGCTGCACACCTGCGCGCAGTGGCTGGCCTACGAAAGCGACCGCCCGTAGAAGCGGTCTGCGAAAGCCACCGCTCCCAAAGCGGCGCTCGTGAGCGACCGTCCGTAGAAACGGCCTACGCGAGTGACCGTCCATAGAAGCGGCCTCCGTGCGATCCCCGGCGACACGCCCCGTCCAAGACCCACCCCTGCAGACGCTCGCCGCCTAACCTGCAGAAACAGAGTCGCACAAAGATCCACTGTCCGTGGGACGTGACCGGCCATCGCCGACTGACTGTACGGAGAGACATGACCTACGAAGCCAACCTCGCCGCCCAGCAACGCTTCGCCACCGCGGTGATGAGCGGCGACTTCGCCATCTTGGACGAAGTGGTCGCGCCCGATGCCGTGGACCACGATCCCGCCCCCGGGCAAGGGCCGGGTCCCGACGGTTACAAGGCCATGTTCGGCGAGATGCGCACCGCGTTCCCAGATCTGCGCGTCGAGGTCGAGCACCTGATCGCCACCGATGACGAGCTGGCCTTCGCCTACACCATCAGCGGCACCCACCTCGGCGACCTCATGGGCCATCCGGCCACCGGCAAGAAGGTGAGTTATCGCGGCATGCAGATCAGCCGCTTCGCCGACGGCAAGCTGGTGGAACGGTGGGGCAGCAGCGACCAGCTCGGCATGCTCGGCCGGCTCGGTCTCCTCTGACCCCGCTCTCACCGCCAGGAGAGGCCGGTCCCCGGGCCGGTGCCGATGAGTCGTCCGGCGGAGGCGGCGAGGACGGTGTGGCCCCCCGCCGGGCCCAGGTCCTGCCAGGCGGTCTCGTGTCGCTCAGCGGGTCTGGTCAGGATCCGGTCGGCGGAGACGGCGAACAGGCGCCCGTTCATCGCGGTCAGGCTCACCGCGCCACCGGCCGAGCCCGCTCGGGCCCAGTCGTGGGTGTCCAGCCGCCGGATCGGGAGGTGCCACAGCTCGCCCGCCGAGGTGACGGCGAACAGGCCCTCGTCCACTGCGGCCAAGCCGGTGGTGCCCTCGGGGGCCTGGCTGACGTCCTGCCAAGTGGATCTGGCCAACACGGGGGCGCGGTAGCGGATCGTTCCGTCTGGAGCCACCCCGTACAGGCCGGCGGGTGGGCCGCCGTGGGCCTCCCGAGGGGCCGCCAGAGCGATCACGTCGGTCTCGTCGATCATCTGCCATGGCAGGTTCTGTCCGGAGATGTCGCGGACGGCGAGTGTCCCGTCCGAGCAGGCGGCGAAGAGCCGGCTGTCGCAGGCGACCAGAGCACGCGTGCCGCCACCGGCACCATGAGACGACTCGCGAGCAGGCGGGTAGGTTGGGGCGGGACCGATCGCGTCCCAGGAGGGTGGGTGGCTTGGGGGTTGGGACAGGCGGTCGAGGACGTTTCGCGTGATTCTGTCCAGGACGGGGTCGTGGAGGGTGTTGCCCCAGTTGATGGTGGCGGCGTTGAAGACGGTCCCCGCGCCGAGGCGGTGTACGCCCATCGTGGCCGCGCCGCCCTTCCCGTACCGGCGCCAGTGGCTCAGGTCGGCCGTGGCGAGGACGACGAACGACGGTGGTGTGCCGTCGCGGCCCGTCGCCCTCGGCACCCCTTCGACCCATTCGAAGTCGGCGGCGTCCGTCTCGTAGCCGAGCGCGCCCCTGCCGAAGGTGTCTCCGTCGGACAGCCCGGTGCCTTCGAAGACCCAGTGGTCGGCGAAGCGGGCCGTGTACGACTCGTGGGCCATCACCCGTGAGTCGACCCAGCAGCCCGCGCCGTTCCGGAAGGTGACGCCGGTCAGGGTGTTCTCCGGGCGGTTGACGGGTTCGCTGGGCCATTCGACGGTGGCGCGGCCGGGGTCGGTGGCGGTGAGGGGGTCGGCGACGGCGTCGCGGTAGCAGACCATCGTGCGGAGGTCGTCCTCGAAGCGGACCTGCCACCAGCAGGTGTTGCCGGAGAATATGGCGATATTTCCACCGGCCCGCGCGAACGCCTCCACCGCGTCCCGCATCTCCCACGACCAGTACTCGTCGTGCCCGTTGATCACCAGCAACCGGTAACGGCTCAGCAGGTCGAGACCGTCGTGCAGGTCCAGCCCCGAGCAGTAGTCGACCGGATGGCCCGACGGCCCGAGCCACCGCAGCAGCCCCAGCTCCCACTCCTCGATCTGCGGCCCCGCCCCCGGCCGGTCGAAGCTGACCTTGACCGCCCGATCGGGCTGCTCGGCCTGGTAGAGCCCTTCACCGGGCACGCCGGGCCGGTTGTAGGCCTCCCAGGTGGGAAAGGGAATCGCCACCATCACCGGCGAAGCGGGCACAGCCGCACGTACGACGAAATATGCGGACCCATCGCTGACGACGGCGCGATAGAGGGAGCTGGGCCAGTCCGCGCCCACCTTCAGCGTCCAGGTGTCGCCCTCAGCCGTGTCCTGGAGCATGACCCGTCCCGACGGCACGTCCTCGACGGTGATCGGGCCGCCGCCCCCGAGCAGGTGGAACCGGAGCGACTCCCCCTGCGCGCACGACGTGGCCGCCGCGTACAGGCTCATGCGAACGCCGCCTCGACCAGCGTCGACTCCATGTCGTACAGGAAGCGTTCGATCCCCGGCGGCGCGAGCAGCCCGGTGTCGGCGTACAGCGACACCTCCATCCGCCCCGGCTCGCCGCCGACGTGCAGCCGGAAGTCGCAGATGTTGCGGTCCATGGTGTCCGTCCAGACCAGGTCGGTCCGCTCCATCGAGGCGCGTACGGCCCGTTCGTCCAGACCTGTCGCCTCGTCCCGCTGCACCAGCCGCTGGTCGTTGAAGCAGCCGAACGACCTGATCCCCGGCCCCATGCCCGACACCGCCTCCTCCATCGCGTACGGATCGAACTGGGCCTGCCGGTAGGCCCGTAAGGCCACCTGCCAGCCCTGCCGTACCAACTCCCCGAAGTCCGGCGTACGCAGGTCGAGCAGGACCAGCCCCTCCTGCGAGATCGTGGAGACCACGTCGCGGCGCTCGGCCGCGAACCGGTTGTTGACGATCACCCGCATGCCGCAGAACCGCTGGCCCGTGAGCCGCCCGGCGAGCCGGATCGCCGCCGTGAGCAGCACCGTCGAGGAGCTCACCCGCTCGCGGGCGGCCACGGCCTGGGCCGCCGCGGCGATGGCCGAGGAGGTCATCGTGACCTCCCAGAACCGGGGGCGCCGCGGGACGTCCGCCAGGGTCACAGGATCCATCCGCTGGTATTCGGCCGACCAGAAGGCCACAGCCTCGTCGGACGTACGCTTGCCCTCGGCCGAGCGCTGCCACTCGGCCAGCTCGCGCGGCGTGGCGCTCTCCGGCGGCGGCAGCGAGTCGCGCAGCAGGAGCAGCCGGAAGTCCTTCACCAGGAGATCGGCCGCGTGCCCGTCGGCGGCCAGGTGGCAGAGCACCAGCACGACATGCCGGACATAGTCGCCGGTCACGAGGAACGCCACCCGCAGCGGCCACTCCTCCCAGTAGTCGAACGGCTCACCCGACAGGCGATCGCACACCACCTGAGCGGATTCGTCCGTCACCTCGACGTACGGCCGGGCGATGGGCGAGATCCGCTGCCGGGGGCAGTCGCGCGGCCCGCTGAGCCGGGTGCGCAGCGCCTCGTGCCTGGCGACCAGGTCATCCAGGGCCTTGACGGCGCGCTCGACGGTGACGGGCCGCTTCGGCGCGGCGAAGATCCGGCCGATGTTGAGATAGTGCTCCTGCGGCCGCGCCGCCACCACGGCCCGCCAGATGTCCTGCTGCCCCCAGGTCAGCGGCGACTCAAGCATGGAGCCGTAAGTAGTCCACCAGCTCGTCCAGGCTGTCGGCCGAGGTCATGTCGAGCTCGATGCCGAACTCCGCCTCCACCGCGTCGATCAGCCTGAGATAGCCGAGCGAGGTGACACCGAGATCGGCCAGCCGAGTCTCCCCGGCCAGCACGTCGGCGGCCTCGACCGCGCCGTCGGTGGCCTCGGCCACCATGTCCGCGAGGCGTTCGCGTAGATCCCCGTCCGTCTGCACCTGGCGAAGCCCTCCCGTTTCCAGGGAAATCCGGGGCGAGTGTGTCACGCGGGGCCTGACGGCGGCAAGCGCCTGGCGGTAAGGGGTTGACGCAATTGTGCATTTTTTCTAGCGTCATGCGACATCCCGATAATAATTTTGGGGGGTGGTTAAGTCGGCCCGTCCTGTCCCTGCTCTGCTGAGTTCACGCGCCGCCACCGACCCCGACCACGAAGCCCTCATCGTCGCCGGAACGGGCGCCCTGACACTCGCCGAGTGGGACGAGCGCTCTGACGCCGCCGCCCACGGCCTGCTCGACCAGGGCGTACGTCCTGGAGACAGAGTCGCGCTGGTGTTCGGCGGCCGCGACTGGCTCGACTACGCGGTGAGCTGGATGGCGGTGCTGAAGGCGGGCGCGGTCGCGGTCCCGCTGTCGGACCGCTTGGCCGAGCCGGAGCTGGCCCGCCTGATCAAGCATTGCGCGGCGACGACGATGATCCGGAGCGGCGACGATCTCGGCGGCCCGACCGGCCCGGTCCCGGTCACGGTCGATCCGCTCGGGTACGCCCAGATCCTCTACACCTCCGGCACCACCGGGCAGCCCAAGGGCGTGGCGGCCAGCCACGCGAACCTCACCTCCCCGCCCGTACACCCCAAACGCCGCCCGTTCGCTCACTCCAGGCATCTCGTGCACGCCTTCCCCATCGGCACGAACGCCGGCCAGGTCATGCTGCTCCACGCGCTGAGCGCCGCCCCCACCGTGGTCACGTTGCCGCTGTTCACGCCGGCCCGCTTCGCGGCGCTCATCGAGTCGTACGCGGCCGGGACCGTGTTCGTGGTGCCCGCGATGGCCATCGAGCTGCTCGGCGCGCGCGTCCAGGACCGTCACGACCTGTCGAGCGTGCTGCTGCTCGGCTCGGCCGCCGCCGCGCTGCCGCCGAGGGTCGCGGCCGAGCTGACCGAGGCGTTCCCGAACGCGACGGTCGCGAACTACTACACCTCGACCGAGGCGGCCCCCGCCCAGACCGTCATGATCTACGACCCCGACCGGCCGGGCGCGCTCGGGCACGCCGCCGGCAGCCTGCGGATCGTGACCGCCGACGGCGACCCGGCCCCGCCCGGCGAGAGCGGCGAGGTGTGGCTGCGCGCCGCCGCGCACTCCCGCTCCTACTACCGCGAGCAGCGGCAGGACACCTTCCAGGACGGCTGGGTACGCATGGGCGACCTCGGCTACCTGGACGACGACGGCTACCTGTACCTGGTCGACCGTGAGAGCGACGTGATCAAGTCGGGCGCGTTCAAGGTCTCGACGCTCCAGGTCGAGGCCGCGCTGCACGAGCATCCGGCCGTCGCCGAGGCGGCGGTGTTCGGCGTGACGCACCCGGTCATGGGCATGGTGGTGGCGGCGGCGTTCGTGTCCCGTGAGCCGGTGACGCTGGCCGGCGTACGCGCC
The DNA here is from genome assembly GCF_040648335.1 of Nonomuraea sp. NPDC049158. Taxonomy (NCBI): domain Bacteria; kingdom Bacillati; phylum Actinomycetota; class Actinomycetes; order Streptosporangiales; family Streptosporangiaceae; genus Nonomuraea; species Nonomuraea sp. NPDC049158. Next base: position 506,119 of record NZ_JBEZDM010000001.1, on the reverse strand, counting down.
TTCCTGGCCGAGCGGCTCGCCCAGCACGAGCTGCCCACCCGGCTGCTGCGCGTGGCCGCGCTGCCCAGGAACGCCGCCGGAAAAGTGATCAAGCGAGAACTGCGCAGTATGGCAGAGGAGTGAGCATGGTCCTGGCGTCACAGGCCCAGCACGGGATGTGGATCACCGAGGTGCTGCACGGCACCGGCACGGCGTACCACATGCCGTTCGCCATGTGGTTCGACGGACCGCTGGAGCGGGCGGCGATGCTGGCGGCGTGCCGGGCGGTGCTCGCGCGGCACCCGGTGCTGGGCCGCGCCTTCGAGGAGCGCGACGGCGTGCTGCACCTGGTGCCGGCCAGGGAGCTCCCGCCGGTCGCGTTCGTCGTGGAGCCGGACCCGGAGGCGCTGATCGAGCGGGAGATCGCGCGGCCCTTCGAGCTGTCCGCCGGGCCGCTGGCCCGGTTCACGCTGGCGGAGGTCTCGCCGTCGCGGCATCTGCTGCTGTTCGTGGCTCATCACCTGGTCTTCGACGGCATGTCGAAGGACCTGCTGGTACGGGATCTCGCCGCCGCCTACTCCGGGGCGCCGGTTCCGCCGTTGCCCATGCCGTACGGGGCGGCGGAGAAGCCGTCGCCGGAGGCGGCGGCGTACTGGCGGGCGCGCTGGCGCGAGGTGTCGCAGGTGGTGATCAACGGGGCGACGCGATCGCCGCAGCTGGCCGCGCACGGCGAGACCGTCCTGCTCGCGCTGACTCACGACATGCCCGACCTATCCTGCGTGACGAGATTCGAGGTCTTCCTCGCCGCCGTGCACGCCCTCCTTCACCGGTACGGCAACGCCGACACGCCGGTGGCCGTGGCCATGTCGACCCGGACCGCCGAGACCCGGGACGACATCGGTCTGTTCGCCACCGAGCTGCCGGTGTTCGCGTCGTTCTCGGCCGAGGACTCCTTCCGTGAGCTGGCCCTGAGCATCCGGAGCGAGCTGCGCGAGCTGAACGCCTTCCGCGAGGTGCCCGTGGCCAGGGCGGTGGGCGGGATCAAGCCGAGGGTGGCGCTGGCGCCGGTGTCCATCAGCTTCCGGCGGCGCGCGCCCGAACAGGTCTTCCCCGGGCTGAATCTGTCGGTGGAGTGGAAGATGTCCAGCCACACGGTCAGGAACGCGCTCCACCTCCAGGCCGTCGACGGCGACGACGGCCTGCACCTGACGCTGCACTACAGCCCGGACGTCATTCCCCGGCGGGATGTCGAGCTGGCCGGGGAACACCTCAGGGCGGTGCTGCGCGCGGTCGCCGACAATCCGGACGTACGGCTCGCCGACCTGCCGCTCCCGGCCGCCGCCCAGGTCGCTCCCGAGGTCGTTCTGGAGGCGCCGCCGGATGCCGGGCCCGCGCATGACGAGGTCGACGCCGAGCTGGTCGAGCAGGTACGGCTGATCTGGATGGAGGTCCTGCGGATGGACCACATCGCGCCGGACGAGGACCTCTACGACCTCGGCGGGCACTCGCTGACCATCACGCAGATCAGCGCGCGGATCAGGAAACGGCTCGGGGTGGAGGTTCCGTTCGACGTGTTCCTCGACGATCCGACGATCACCGGGGTGGCGGCGGCCATCGGCGGGCTGCGGCCATGATCTCCTTGGGCCAGGAGCGGCTCTGGTTCCTGCAGCGGCTCGATCCGTCGGACGCGGCCTATCGGATGGCGGCGGTGCGGCGGTTGCGGGGGACGCTCGACGTCGAGGCGCTGACGGGGGCGTTCGGGGATGTGGTGGCGCGGCATGAGTCGTTGCGCACGAGGTTCCCCGACCAGGACGGGCTGCCGATCGCGGTGATCGACCCGCCGGGGGCGGCGGTGCCGGTGGAGTTCGTGGTCCTCGATCGGGCAGTCCTATCCTCGGGCCCATCCTCGGGCCTATCCTCGGGCCTATCCTCGGGCGCCGAGCGGGCGGCCCCGGACGAGCTCTCCGAGCGGGCGGCCCCGGACGAGCCTGAGGTCATGCGGTTGCTCGAAGAGCGGGTCAACACGCCCTTCGACCTGGCCGCCGCTCCGCCCGTGCGGATCACGCTGGTCCGGCTGGCGGACGACGACCACGTGCTGTGCGTGGTGCTGCACCACATCATCGGCGACGGCTGGTCCCTGAACGTTCTGCTGAGCGACCTGGCCGTCTGCTACCTCGCCCGCACGGAGGGCGTACCGGCCGAGCTGCCCGAGCTGCCCGTCAGCTACGCCGAGTACGCCGACACCCAGCGGGTCTCCCACACCGACGCCGATTACTGGACGGCCAAGCTCGCCGGGGCGATGCCGCTGGAGCTGCCCACGGACCGGCCGCGTCCCGCGCAGCGCGGCAGCGCGGGCGGCGAAGTGCACTTCGACCTGCCGCCCGGCGTCGCCGGCGCGCTGTCCCGGCTGGCCAGAGCCGAGCGTTCGACGGTGTTCATGGTGCTGCTGGCCGCCTACCAGGTGCTGCTGGCCCGGCATGCGGGGCAGGACGACATCGTGGTCGGCTCGCCCACCGCCGGGCGCGACCGGCCGGAGCTGGAGCCGATGGTCGGGCTGTTCGCCTCCACACTGGTGCTCCGGGGGGATCTGTCGGGGGATCCGCCGTTCAGCGAGCTGCTGCGCCGTACCCGCCGTACCGTGCTGGAGGCGATGGCGCACCGCGAGGTGCCGATCGAGCGGGTGCTGTCCGCGCTCGACATCGAGCGCGACCTGTCGCGTACGCCGCTGTTCCAGGCGATGCTGGCGCTGCACAACTCCGCGGTCGGGTACGCGGAGGCGGAGTCGTTCGCCGGGATGGAGAGCCTGCCGTTCCCGCACGGGGCGCCGCCGGCCATGGTGGACCTGCGGATGGATCTCTGGCCGTCGGGCAGGGGCTGGCACGGGGCGCTCTTCTACAGCGCCGAGCTGTTCGGCCGGGAGACGGTGACCCGGCTCGTGACCCGCTTCCAGACCCTGCTCGCCTCGATCATCGCCGCTCCCGATACTCGCCTGTCCGAGCTGGACCTGCTGCCCGCCGCCGAACGCGAGCTGCTCGACCGGACCTGGAACAGCACCACCCTGGACGTGCCGGACGCGACCGTGGTGGACCTGGTCATGCGGCAGGCGGAGCTGCGGCCGGACGCGATCGCCGTCTCGTGCGGCGACCGCCGCCTGTCCTACGCGGAGCTGGCCGCCCAGGCTGTACGGGTGGCGGGTGAGCTGCGGGAGCGAGGGGCGGGGCGCGGATCCGTGGTCGCCGTACGCGGAGGGCGGTCTGCGGAGTTGCCCGGCATTCTGCTCGGTGTGCTGCTGGCGGGAGCCGCCTACCTGCCGATCGACCCGGCGCTGCCGGCCGACCGGGTGGCCTACATGCTGGCGGACTCGGGAGCCCGGTTCACCCTGGACGACTCCCGGCTCCCGGCTGCCGGCACCGACGCCTGGCTCCCAGCTGCCAGCACCGATGCCTGGCTCCCAGCTACCGGCACCGGCGCCGACGCTGGCGCCGACGCCGCGAACGGCAGCGCCCATCCGGCCGGCCCCGGCCCCGGGCCCGTCGCTGCCGGGCCCGATGGCGGGTCGGCCGCCTACGTGCTCTACACCTCCGGCTCGACCGGCCGCCCGAAAGGGGTGGTCGTCCCTCACTCGGCGCTGGTGAACCTGCTGGCCGGGATGGAGCACCTGCTCGGCTCCGGGCCGGCGGACGTGTGGCTCGGCAGCACCTCGTTGTCGTTCGACATCGCGGGGCTGGAGCTGTACCTGCCGCTGGTGACCGGCGGGCGGCTGGTGCTGGCCGACGACGAGACCGTGCGGGACGGCGCCGCGCTCGCCGGGCTGATCTCCGCGTCGGGCGTCACGCACGTCCAGGCCACCCCCTCGGGCTGGAACATGCTGCTCTCCGCCGGGCTCGACGCCTCCGGGCTGGTGGCGCTGGCGGGCGGCGAGGCGCTGCCGCTCGCGCTGGCCAGGCGGCTGCGGCGGCGGGTGGCGCGATTGTTCAACATGTACGGGCCGACGGAGACCACGATCTGGTCCACCGCCTGGGAGGTACCCGCCGAGCCCGGCCGGGTGAGCATCGGGCGGCCGATCGCCAACACCCGCGTCCACGTGCTCGACGGCTCCGGGCGGCCGGCGCCGATCGGCGTACCCGGTGACCTCGCGATCGGCGGGGCCGGGCTCGCGCTCGGCTACCTGGGCCGGCCGGAGGCGACCGCCGAGCGCTTCGCGGACGGGCTCTACCGGACCGGCGACCGGGTCAGGTGGCTCGGCGACGGCACCCTGGAGTTCCTGGGCCGGGGCGATGGACAGGTGAAGCTGCGCGGGCACCGGATCGAGCTGGGCGAGATCGAGACCGCGCTGGAGTCGCATCCGGGCGTACGACGGGCGGCCGTCGTCGCGCGCGGGGACGAACTGGTCGCCTACGTGGAGACCACGCCGGAGGTGGTGACCACGCCGGACCACCCCACCGACCTGCTTGAACACGCGGCCGGGTGGTTGCCCGCCTACATGGTGCCCGGTGTCGTGGTGGTGCTGGACGCGTTGCCGATGACGCCGAACGGCAAGGTGGATCGGCTGTCCCTGCCTGATCCGGCGGGGCCGGTGGTGGGGCGGGGCGGCCGGCCGCGTACCGCGCGCGAGCGGCAGGTGGCCAGGATCTTCGGCGACGTGCTCAGGATCGGCGACGTCGGCGCGGACGACGACTTCTTCGCCCTGGGCGGGCACTCACTGCTGGCCACCCAGGTCATCGCCAGGCTGGCGGCCGCGGGGACGACGGTGCCGTTGCGGACGTTGTTCGGGCAGCCGACGGTGGCCGGATTCGCGGCGACGCTGGAAGGGCTGCCGGACAGCCCCGGCCTCTCGCTCGCCCCGCGCCCGTCCGGCACGCTGCCCCCGCTGTCGGCGGGCCAGGAACGGCTGTGGTTCCTGCACCGGCTGGATCCGGGCGACGCCTCGTACAACATGTACATCGTGCGCCGGCTCCGCGGCCCCCTTGACCCCGAGGCGCTGCGACGGGCGCTGACCGCGTTGCTCGACCGGCACGAGTCCCTGCGCACGCGTTTTCCCGAGGTGGACGGGCGGCCGGTCGCCGTCGTCGAGCACGCCGGACGACCCGCCGACATCGAGCTGCTGGACGCGGGTGACGAGACGGAGGCCCGTGCGCTGGTCGCCGCCCGCACCAACGCCCCGCTGGACCTCGGTGCGGCACCGCCGCTCCGGATCACGCTGATCCGTCTGGGCGGGGACGACCACGTGCTGTGCGTGGTGCTGCACCACATCATCGCCGACGGCTGGTCGATCACCGTCCTTCTGGACGACCTGGCCAGGCTGTACGCCGGGTCGGGGAGCCTGGCACCGCTGGCCGTACAGCACGGGGACGTCGCGCGCTGGCAGCGGGAGCAGGACGGTAGCGCGGCGCTGGAGTACTGGCGGGAACGCCTCGCCGACCCGCCCACGCTGGCGCTGCACACCGACCGGCCGCACCAGCCGGGACCGGGGCGCGGCGACTTCCATCTGCTGGACATCCCCGACGACCTGGCCAAGGCGCTGGACGCGACAGCGCGGCGGCAGCGGAGCACGCTGTTCATGGTGCTGCTGGCGGCCTACCAGGTGCTGCTGGCGCGGCACACCGGGCAGACGGACATCCTGGTCGGCTCGCCCACCGCCGGGCGGGACCGGGTGGAGCTGGAGCCGATCATCGGCTACCTCAGCACCACGCTGGTGCTGCGCGGCGACCTGTCGGGCGATCCGACGCTGGACGAGCTGCTGGCCAGGACGCGGCGGACGGTGCTGGAGGCGATGGCGCATCAGGACGTGCCGTTCGAGCGGCTGCTGGCGGAGCTGGACATCGAGCGGGATGTCACCAGGAAGCCGATGTTCCAGACCATGCTGACGCTGAACAGCCAGACGGCCGATGGAGAGCGGGATCGGCTCGCCGACGATCTGGAGATGTCGTACTTCGACGATGGGTATCGGCAGGCCAAGTTCGACCTGGTGGTGGAGGCGTGGCGGGCGCCGGGGCGGCTGCGGGTGGCCTTTGGGTACGACGCGGGGCTGTTCGACGCTGAGACGGTTGCGGGGCTGGCGGAGCGGTTCGCGGTGCTGTTACGCGGGATCGCCGACCCGGACAACCGGCACGCCCCTGTGTCGGCTCTGCCGGTGCTCACCGCCGCCGACTCGGCACTGATCGCCTCGGCCGGCGGCGACGGGACGATCGAACCAGGTGGCGGTGTGCTGGAGATGGTCGCGGCGGCCGTCGCCGCCCACTCCGGTGAGACCGCCGTCGTCTGCGGGTCCGAGAGCGTGACCTACGGCGAGCTGGAAGAGCGGGTGGCCCGGCTGGCCGCCGAGCTGGCCGAGCGCGGCGCGGGCCCTGGCGACATGGTCGGGCTCCGTCTCGGCCGGTCGGTCGACGCGGTGGTGGCGATGCTGGCGATCTGGCGCGTGGGAGCCGCCTACCTACCGCTAGACCCCGCCTACCCAGCTGCCCGCCGACAGCACATGATCGCCACGAGCGGCGCCCGGCTGGTCGTCTCGGACGACCTGACCACCGCGAGCGGCACCGGCCCGGTCGTCTCGGACGCCCAGAGAGCCGCGGACGACCTGGCAGCCGCATACGGCCTGACCGCCGTGGACGACCCCCGCGCCCAGGCGCCGGGCCTCGCCTACGTCCTCTACACCTCCGGCTCCACCGGCACCCCCAAGGGCGTGGCGGTCGAGCACGCCGGGCTGGCCGCCCGGGTCCGGTGGATGCGCCACGAGTACGGCCTGCGCCCCGGCGACCAGGTCGTCCAGCTGGCCTCCCTCAGTTTCGACACCCACGCCGAAGAGCTCTACCCCGCCCTGACCACCGGCGCCACGGTCGTGCTGGTGCCCGACGGCGGCGCCACCCTCCCGGACCTGCTCGCCGAACGGCCCGGCGTCACCGTCCTCGACCTGCCGACGGCGTACTTCCACCACCTCGTGGACCTGATCGACGAGATCGCCTGGCCGCCGACCCTCCGGCTGGTCGTCATCGGCGGCGAGCAGGTGCACGCCACCGCCGTGGCCCGCTGGCGGCGACGGTTCGGCGACCGGGTACGCCTGGTCAACACCTACGGCCCCACCGAGACCACGATCGTCGCGACCGCCGCCGACCTGACCGGCGACGACCCGCACCCGCCGATCGGCCGCCCCATCCAGGCCACCACGGTCCAGATCCTCGACCTGCACGGCACGCCCACCCCACCAGGCGCCCCGGGCGAGCTGTACATCGGCGGCCCAGGCGTCGCCCGCGGCTACCTCGGCGCGCCCGAGCTGACGGCCCAGCGCTTCGTCCGGCTCCCCGACGGCGGCCGGTGCTTCCGTACCGGAGACCGGGTGCGGCTGCGTCCCGACGGGCTGCTGGAGTTCCTCGGGCGTGTCGACGAGCAGGTCAAGGTGCGGGGCTTCCGCATCGAGCCGGGCGAGGTGGAGCACTGCCTGCGCGCGCATCCGGACGTGCGGCAGGCCGCGGTGGTCGTCAGGGACGGCGAGCTCGTCGCCTATGTCGTGGGCGAGACGGCCGAGCTGGCCGAGCATGTGGCCGGGCGGCTCCCGCCGTACATGGTCCCCGCTCATTGGGTGGTGCTCGACGCGCTGCCGCTCACCGCGAACGGCAAGCTCGACCGGGGCGCGCTGCCGGATCCGGGCCGCGCCGCGGGCACCGACGCCACGCCGCCGCGTTCGGACGCGGAAGAGCTGGTCGCCGACGTCTGGGCCGAGGTGCTCGGCGCGGACAAGGTCGGCGCGTTCGACGACTTCTTCGCGCTCGGCGGGCACTCGCTGCTCGCCATCAGGGTGGCGGCCCGGCTGCGGGCGATCGCGGGTGTGGAGCTGCCGATCCGTACGCTGTTCGCCCGCCGTACTGTCGCCGAGCTGGCGCGCGCCGTCGAGGAGGCGCTGGTGGCGGAGGTGGCCGGGCTGTCCGACGAACAGGCGCTCAGCATGCTCGACCCGGAGGACGTGTTGTGACCGAGCTGACCGAGGCCCAGCGGGCGCTGCTGACGCAGCGGTTACGGCGGCGCAAGAGCGTGCCCACGATTCCGGCGCTGCCGGCCGGTCAGGCGCCGCCGCTGTCGTACGCGCAGGAGCGGCTGTGGTTCATGGAGCAGTACGCGCCGGGGAACCCCGCGCACACGGTCCCGTTCGTGCGGCGGCTGCGCGGCCCGCTCGACACCTCCGTGCTGGCCGACGCGCTGAACCGGGTCGCCGCGCGGCACCAGGCGTTGCGAACCCGCTTCCCGGTCGGCGACGACGGACAGCCCACGGTGACGGTGTCCGCCGACGCCACCGTCCCGTTCACTGTGGCCGCCGCCGACGACGTGGACGGGGCACGGGTTCTGGTCGACCGCTTCCTCGCCGAACCGTTCGACCTGGTGACCGGGCCGGTGATCAGGGCTCTGCTGGTACGGCTGGCCGCCGACGACCACGTGCTGGCCATCGCCGTCCACCACATCGCCGCCGACGGCTGGTCGGCGAACATCCTGCTCCGCGAGCTCCTGACCGGCTACGACCAGGAACCCCTGCCCGACCTGCCCGTCACCTACGGCGACTTCGCCGCCTGGCAGCGCGAGCGGCCCGGCGACGCGGCCGACGTGGTCTACTGGCGGGAACGGCTGGCCGGGCTGTCGCCGCTGGAGCTGCCCACTGACTTCCCCCGGCCGCCCGAGCTGACCTACCTCGGCGCGGCGCACTCCTTCACCATCGACCCCGTTCTGGTCGCGCGGCTGGAGCGGCTCGGGCGGGAGCACGGCGCCACGCCGTACATGGTGCTGCTGGCGGCCTTCGCGGCACTCCTCGGCCGGTACGCCGGGCAGGAGGACGTGGCGGTCGGCTCCCCCGTGGCCGGTCGGTCGCTGCCGGAGCTGGACGGGCTGATCGGCTGCTTCATCAACATGCTCGCGATGCGGGTGGATCTGTCGGGGGACCCGTCGTTCCTGGGGTTGCTGCATCGGGTGCGTGACCTGGCCATGGACGCGTACGCGCATCAGGAGCTGCCGTTCGAGCGGCTGGTGTCGGAGCTGAACGTGCCCCGGGAGGTGTCACGGTCGCCGCTGTTCCAGGTCCTGTTCGCGATGCAGAACTACGGCGGCGAGCCGTCGTCCGGCGGGCTGACCGTGGAGGGGTTCTCGCCGGGGGTGTGGGCCACCCGGTTCGACCTGGAGCTGTACACCGGTGGCGATGGTTCGTTCCTGTTCGTGTACAACGTCGCGTTGTTCGGGGCCGAGCGGATCTCGCGTATGGCGGGGCATTTCGCCGCGCTGCTCGGTGGGATCGTGGCCGACCCGTCAGCTCCTGTCTCCACGATCGAGTTGCTCACCGCGCCGGAGCGAGCGGAGCGGGAGCGGTGGAACGACACCGGGCTCGACCTCGGTGCCCCCGGCCTCCTGCACCGCCCGTTCGAGGAGCGGGTGCCGCAGGCGCCCGACGCCGTCGCGGTGGCCCATCCCGGCGGCGAGATCACCTACGCGGAGCTTGAACGCCGGGCCGGGCTGCTGGCCGCCGAGCTGACATCGGCGGGTGTCGGGCGCGGGGAGCTGGTCGCGGTCGTGATGGAGCGGGGGTGGGAGCAGGTCGTGGCGGTGCTGGGCATCAACATGGCCGGGGCGGCGTACCTACCGATCGACGCGGAGCTGCCGGACCAGCGGCGCTTCGAGCTGATGGCGCGCGGCGAGTGTCGGATCGCGGTGACCCAGCCGTGGCTGGACCTGACCTGGCCCGCCGACATAACCAGCCTTCCGGTGACTCCCCCGCCTAACCCGTCCACTCCCTTGGCTCCCCCGCCTAACCCGTCCGCTCCCTTGACTCCCCCGCCTACTCCGGCGTCCACCTCACTGACGCCTCACGGCTGCCCTGCCTTGCCCGATGATCTCTCGTACGTGATCTTCACCTCGGGCTCGACCGGCACCCCGAAGGGCGTGATGATCGAGCACCAGGCCGCCCTGAACACCGTCCGCGACCTCAACCACCGCTTCCACGTCGGCCCGCACGACCGGATCCTCGCCCTGTCGGCCCTCAGCTTCGACCTGTCCGTGTACGACGTCTACGGCGCCCTGGCCGTCGGCGCCACCCTCGTCATGGGTGAGCCGTCGGCCGACAAGGACCCCGCCGCCTGGACCCGCCTGGTCACCGAGCACCGCGTCACCGTCTGGAACTCGGTCCCCGCCCTCATGGAGCTCCTGGTCGACCACGCCGAGCACGAAGGCACCGACCTGAGCTCGCTGCGCCTGGTGCTGCTGTCCGGCGACTGGATCCCGCTGACCCTCCCCGACCGGATCCGCGCCCTCGCCCCGGCGGCCGAGATCATCAGCCTGGGCGGCGCCACCGAAGGCTCGATCTGGTCCATCTCCTACCCGATCGGCGAGGTGGACCCGGGCTGGTCGTCCATCCCGTACGGCCGTCCGCTGGCCAACCAGTCCTTCCACATCCTGGACCGCGGCCGGTGTGACGTGCCCATCGGCGTGCCCGGTGACCTGTACATCGGCGGCATCGGCGTGGCCACCGGTTACTGGCGTGACCCGGAGCGGACCGCCGCCGCCTTCATCAGCCACCCCCGCACCGGCGAGCGCCTCTACCGAACGGGCGACCTGGGCCGCTACACCGCGGACGGCACGATCGAGTTCCTCGGCCGCGCCGACGCGCAGGTGAAGATCCGCGGCTACCGCATCGAACTGGGCGAGATCGAGACCCACCTCGCCCGCCACCCGGACGTGGCCGAGTGTGTGGTCATCACCCATGGCTCGGGTACCCAGGCGCAGCTGGTGGCGTACGTGGTGGGCCAGGTGGATCCGGCCCGCCTGCGCGGCCACCTCGCCGAGACCCTGCCCGCGTACATGATCCCCACCCGTTTCATCCCCCTCCCTCAGCTGCCCCTGACCGCCAACGGCAAGGTGGACCGGCGCCGCCTCCCGGCTCCCACGTCATCGGCGGACGGCGCGGAACCGGGCCTGCGCGTCCCCCCGGCCACGGAGGCGGAGCGCCTGGTCGCCGCGGTCTGGGCCGAGGTACTCGAACTCGACATGGCCGACTTCGGGGTGGACGACAACTTCTTCGACGTCGGTGGGCACTCGCTGCTGGCGATCAAGGTGGTGGCCAGACTGCGCAGGGCGCTGCCGCCCGGCGCCGCGCCGATCGCCGTGGTGGACCTGTTCAAGCACCCGACCGTCCGCGAACTGGCCGCGCTCGTCGACGGCACCGCCACCGCCTCGCGCGGGCTCCTGCACGAGCTGACGCCGCGCCGTACCTCTCCCGCAGAGCTCACCTATGTGTGCGTGCCGTACGGCGGCGGCGCGGCGGTGGTGTACCAGCCGCTCGCCGACGCCCTGCCCGCGACGTACGCCCTGTGGTCGGTGGCCATCCCCGGGCACGACGTCGGCCTGGACGAGGAGCGGCTGCCGCTGGACGAGGTGGCGGCCCGGTGCGTGAGCGAGATCCAGGAGAAGGTACGCGGGCCGGTGGCGCTGTACGGGCACTGCGGCGTGGGGTCGGCCCTGATCGTCGAGATCGCGCGACGGCTGGAGGCGGCGGGCCGCGAGCTCGAAGCGGTGTACATCGGGGCGATCTTCCCCTTCGCCCGCCCGGGTAAGGGGCCCATGGCGCTGCTGTCCAAGCTGGCGCGGCGCGAGTTCCTCCGCAGCGACCGGAGCTACGCCAACTGGCTGATGTCCATGGGGCTCGACATGGGCGACCTGGAGCCGGGGCAGGCTCGGCACATCATCAGGAACATGCGGCGCGACAGCGAGGCCGCGGAGGAGTACTTCACCGGGCTGTTCGCGAGCTCGGTGGAGCGGCTGCGGGCGCCGGTCGTCAGCGTGGCGGGAGAGCACGATCCGGCGACCGAGTACTTCGAGGAGCGATATCGCGAGTGGCACTTCCTCACGCCCACAGCCGCCGTGGTGGAGCTGGACGAGGCCGGACACTTTTTCCTGAAATATCGGGCGGCTGAGCTCGCCGAGATCGTCACCCGTACCCACGTCGCCATCGCGTCAGGCGACGCGGAGGCAGTGAGTTCAGGCGTTGCGGAGGCAGTGGGCTCAGGCGACGCCGAGGTGGTGGGCGGGGCCAGTTGGCGGGTGCGGGAGGTGTCGCGGGGCGGGGTGTCGGCCGTCGCGACCGGACCGCAGCCCAGCATGAAGCGGTTCACGGCCGTCGCCAGTGGTCAGCTGGTGTCCCTGCTGGGGTCGGCGCTGACCGGGTTCGCCATCCCCATCTGGATCTATCTGACCACGGGCTCGCTGGCGCAGTTCGCCCTGCTGTCGGTGGTCGGGCTGGTCCCGGGGATGGTGGTGGCGCCGCTGGCGGGGGCGATCGTCGATCGCGGGAACCGGCGGGCCGTCATGCTCGGCGGTGACGCCGCCGCCGTCGGCACCCAGCTCGTCTTCGGAACGCTGCTCTGGACCGGGAACCTGCAGACCTGGCACGTCTATCCACTCCTCGCGCTGCTGTCGGTGGCGCTGACGTTCCAGCGGCTGGCCTACACCTCGGCGGTGCCGCAGCTGGTCCCCAAGCGGTACCTCGGGCACGCCAACGGCATCGTCCAGATGGCCGGCGGCATGACGCAGTTGCTCGTCCCCCTCGCGGCCGTCGGGCTGATGGCCGTGATCGGGCTGGAGGGGATCCTGGTGCTCGACGTGGCCAGTTACGTCTTCGCGATCGGGGTGACCTTGCTGGTGCGCTTCCCCGCCGCGATGGCCTGGCGCCGGAAGGAGCCGGTGCTGGCGGAGATGGCGGCCGGGTTCCGCTACTCCTGGGGCAACCTGGGCTTCCGTCAGATGCTCCTCTACTTCGCGGTGCTGAACGTCTTCCTGTCCCCCCTGTTCCTGTTGATCTCGCCGCTGGTGCTCTCCTTCGGCACGCTGCAGGACGTGGGCCGGATCTCGTTCGTCTCCGGGCTGGGGGTCTTCCTCGGCGGTCTGACCATGACGGCCTGGGGCGGCCCGGGCCGGGGTCGGATGCGGGCGGTGCTGTGGTGCACGCTGGCGCTGGCGGCGTTCTGCCTGGTCACGGGGTTGCGGGCGGATCTGGTGACGATCGGGATCGGGGCGTTCGGGATGTCGCTGTGGGTGACGCTGCTGAACGGTGTCTACGCCACGATCGTGCAGGTCAAGGTGCCACAGCGGTTCCACGGGCGGGTGTTCGCGCTGAACACGCTGATCGCCTGGTCCACACTGCCGCTCGGCTTCGGGCTCGTGGCACCGTACGGGGCGGCGGTGTTCGACCCGCTGCTCGCCCCCGACGGCCCGCTCGCCTCCACCGTGGGGGCGCTCATCGGCACCGGCGCCGGGCGCGGGGTGGGGCTGATGTACGTGCTGTTCGCCGTGGCGATGGCGGTGCTCGCGGCGGTGTCGCTCCGGTCACGGCTGCCGGGCCTGCTCGACCGGAGCGCCGACGCGACCCCGGACGACCTGGTCGGGCTAGAGGCCCTCGGGCGAGGTCTCTAGCGTCTCCTTCAGCTCCCGGCCAAGCAGTCCATCGTCTGCCTCGCTCACGCCGCCTCAAGGTCCTTACTCGAAAGGTAGACCCCGTGCTTGCGGAACGCCGCAGGGGCCCACACGAGCGCGTCCGCACGCTGACTGGCCAGTTCCGCCGGGAACCAGGGACGTCGCAACACCCGTAGCGCCGTCCACGGAGGCGGAGCAAGATCATGTTTGGCGGCAAGATGCTCGGCCAGCGCGGCGAGCAACGCGTCCCACCGTTCGTCATCCACGGATTCCGGCTCGGATTGGAGCAACGAGGGCTGCAGGCCAGATGCCTCCCAGCGATACTCCTCCAGAAACTCCCACACAAGCTTCCAACGAATCTTGTCGTCGGTGTTCGCCACCAGGCGCGCGGCAAGGTCGACAAGTGTCATCGGGCGATAAACCATGCCACACCTCCCCGTTCGCCCAGGCTGTTTCGACGCTACCGCCACGCACCTGCCCATTCGGGCTTGATGGGCAGGCGAGGTTACTGCGAAGCGCTCGGGTTCGCCGCCCGCTCCTCTGCGGTAGTCGGGAACGATCCGACGCCCTGAGAGGTCACGACCCACCCCTGGTCGCGGAGCACCTTCATGGCCTTACGGACGGTCGGCCTGGAGACCTGGAACTCCTCCTCCATCGCCACCTCGGAGAGCAGAGTCTCGGCGTCGTACTCGCCCATGTCGATCCGTCTACGGATCTCCTCGACGATCTGCGACCACTTGGGCTTGCGCGGGTCGTACCTGAACATGATCCCAAGGCTAGATATGCCTTAACTTGCAAGGATAGAAGCAGACGTCATATGACGTTAACTAACGTCTCTTTACAGGTGTTTACATGTTCTCCTATGATGATGAGCGTGGTCACCTGGAGCATCCCCGCGTTCGACGTTATCCGGCGCCCTGACGGTGCATGGGATCCCCGACTCACAGAAACGCCAGCCGAGGACCCTGCGGACGCGATCGCAGATACCCTCAAATCCCTGGAACTGATCCGCCGCGCCAAGCGCATCGGCCGATTCCTCCGCCAGACCCGTGACCGTGACTTCTCGCCGGGAACTCACCTTGACCGGGGCTGCGACGAGTTCCCCTTCGAGTCGACCTACCAAGGGGCGGCACGGGCGGTTCCTGACCACAACTTCTCCGTCGAAAGGATCAACGAGACCTTGAACAAGCAGCACGGCAACGTGCTCAAAGCCTGGTACTGGAACAACCGGATCATCAACAAGGACGGTTTCTACATCGAGCTCAAGTAGCGCCGTAACCGCCCGATGAGGTGGGATGGGGGCCACCGCGCCCGCGCGGTGGCCCCCATCCCGACATCGCCACCACTCTCGTACCGCGGAGGCCGGCAGCATGGCCGCATTGATCAGTGAATTGCTGGACGACGACCCGATCTCCGGTTTCGTCGGCGTGGTGGACGCCGGGGCCGAGGAATCCCCTGACGACTCCGCCATCGAGCCGGGAGGATGGGCTGCGGCCGAGGACAACTGGATCGCCGTCGACGAGCCGGTCGACCGGGGCTGCCTCGTCAAGTACGAGTTGTGGGACGGCGAGCCGCCGGCGCACCCGTCCAGGGCATCGACCTGGCAGGGGGCCGTCTATCTGGAGTCCGGGATCATCCAGCCCGAGGACATCGCCGGCACCGATCTGACCGGCAGCAGGTTCGACCTCGGCCGGTCAGACCGGCGGTGGAACGTCCGCGTCCACCGCGACCGGCTCGGCCACGGGGCGTTCCCGCCGGACGTCGTCAAGCAGACGTTGATCACCCTGCAGTTCTGGCCGTGAGAGGCCGAGGTCGAGGAGGAGCCGGGGTGCTGGGACTATTTTGACCGTCTCCGGGGTCCACGACGTATGTTCCTGGCTCCAGCAGATTGGAAAACAGCTCATGGCCGTACTTCTGGCCGGAGTGGTCGGGAAGCGTCACCCGCGCCACCTTCGCGGTCATCACGGCGCCGCATGCTGCACAGGCGAAAACGACCAAGCAGTCGGATTCTAGGTCAACGACACGTTTTTCCTTCCGCTGGTGTTGGAGCCGCTTGCTGTGGCTCTCTCCCGCGCTGCCGGGCCTGCTCGGCAGGAGCGCCGACGCGACCCCGGACGACCTGGTCGGGCTACAGGCTCTCGGGCGAACTCTCTAGGGTCTCCTTCAGCGCCTGCAGAAACAGCACGACGTCCCGGCCGTTGACCAGCCGGTGATCGTAGGCCAGGCCGATCGCCGCCGACGTCCGCTCGCCGTCCGGCTGGGGGGAGGTGAGGGCGATGGCGCAGGCCTGACCGGGGAAGACGATCGGGATGGCCATGATGATGTCGGCGTCGTGGTGAAGGGTGACGACGATGTTCCCGCCGGTGAGGTGCGCTTCGCTGAAGCCGCCGTGCTGGGCGAGCTCGCGGAACTCGGCCAGGCGGTCGGCGATGTCCGGCACGGACAGGCGGTCGCGGATCACCGGCACGTAGAGGCCGGTTCCCATGTCGATCGTCACGCCTATGCGTGGTTGGTCGGGTACGTGGGCGGTTCTGTCGTCGAGGAGTTCGGCGAAGAACATCGGGAAGTCGGCGTGCAGCCGGGCGACGGCGGCGATGAGCAGGTCGGGGAGGCCGACCAGCTTGCGGAGGCGTCTGGTCAGGGCTCGGGCGGTCGTCAGGGCGGGGGTTACGTCGACTTTTATCGCGGTGTATCCGGCGGGGATGGTCTGGTGCGACAGGGTCACGGTCCTGCCGACGGCGCGCTGGTGGTTGGACAGCGGGCGAGTCTGTCCGCCGTCGGGGGGTGCGGCGCGCTCCGCGTTCGCGGGGGGCTCGCTGCCCTTGGAGGGTGCGGCGCTCGCCGCGTTCGCGGGAGGTGTGGCGCTCTCCGCGTTTTCAGGGACCTCGCTGGCGCCGGTGGCCGCCGCGAGCCGTTCCACGTCGGTACGGCGTACCACCTTGACGTCCAGCCCAGCCACTAGCGCAGGGTCGAGGCCGAGCTGGTCCAGCAGCGCGCGGGCCGGCGCCGTGATGATCGGCCCGCCACTGACGGCGGGGACAACCGCTGGCGCCGTGACGCTCGGCCCGCCATCAGCGGCCGGGACCCACTCCTGAAGAGCGGCCGACGTCCTCGGCCCACTGTTGGCGGCGGGGACCGGCTCCGGGAGGACAGTCTGTGTCGGGCCGATCCGGGCGATCAGCTGGCCGGGGGTGCACGACGCGCCCGCGCGTACCACCTGGGTCAGCACCCCGTCCTGCTCGCTGACCAGTTCCTCCACCGCCTTGGAGGTCTCCAGCGTCGCCAGCGGGTCATCGCGCCGCACCGGCGACCCGTCCGCCGCCAGCCACTCCAGCAGTGTGTACTCCGAGTCGTTGTTGTTCAGCTTCGGGACCCGGATCTCACCCATCGAGCGCCTCCAGTACGGCCTGGCAGATCGTGCTGTCCTGCAGCACCACGTCACGCTCCAGGTGGGCGGCCGTCGGTATCACGCTGTCGGCCGAGCTGACCAGGCGGATCGGGCGCCGGAGCGAACCCCACAGCCGGGTGTGCAGGTCGGCGGCGAGGTGGCTGCCCCAGGTGCCGCCAGCGCTGCCGTCCTCCGCCACGCAGACCAGCCCCACCTGACCGAGCAGCGGCAGCACGGCGGTGGGGTCGAACGGGTACAGGCGCGACGGGACGAGCAGCGCCCCGGCGAGATCGTGGGAGAGCAGCAGCGTACGCATGGCGGCGATGGCCCGGTGCGCCACGCCGCCAGGGGCGATCAACACGTAGTCGAGGTCGCCGTCGAACCGCACCACGGCCACATCCTCGACCAGGTCCCAGGAGAACAGCTCGTCCACCTCGTACATCCGGCGGGTGTAGAGGACCTTGTCCTCGAAGAGCAGGCAGGGCTCTTCGAGGGCGAGCATGCGGTCGAGGACGGCGCGGTTGTCGTGGAACGGCGACATCTCGAACAGCGAGAGGCCGGGCACGCCGATGAAGTGCTTCTGGAGGTTCTGGCTGTGGGTGGGACCGTAGCCGCGATTGCCGCCCGAGGGGCAGCGGATGACCAGCGGCATCGGGACGCGGCGGCCGTACATGGAGCTGGATTTGGCGGCGAAGTTCACGATCTGGTCGAAGGCGAGCGCGGCGAAGTCGCCGAACATCATCTCGACGACGGCCTTCTCTCCCGCCAGCGCGAGGCCGGAGGCGGCGCCGACGATCGCGCCCTCGCTCAGCGGCGTCGTCAGGACGCGGTCGGGGAAGCGGGTGGAGAGGCCACGGGTGATCTTGAAGGCGCCGCCGTAGGGGTCCAGAAGGTCCTCGCCGAGCACGTAGACACCGGGGTCGTCGCCGAGCAGACCGTGCAGGGCCTGATTGAGGTTCTCACCGACCCTCACGCGGACGTCCATCCGGCAGGGGACCCGATGGCTGGGGACCTGTCGGCTGGGGTCTCGACGGCGGGCGTCCAGACGGCTGGGGGCCGGGCGGCCACCTCTTCAGCGATCATGTCCACGCGGGCGCGGGCCGTCGCTTCGAGGCGGGCCGACTGGTCGGGGTGTTCGGCCTGGTAGGCGGCGTACCAGTCTGGGCGTACGACGTCCGGCGGGCGGGTGTCATCCCCCTTGCTGTGCGGGCCGAGCCGATGCGTGGCGAACTCCACCACCAACGGCACACCACCCCTGACCGTCTCCACCAAAGGCGCGAGATGTCGCCTTATTTCGGAAATATCCAAGCTAGCCACCCGGGTGTGCTCGATCCCGAAGGCCGCCGCCCGCCCCGCGATGGTCCCCGCCATCTGGAGCTCCGTCGGCGTGGACTGGGCGATGCCGTTGTGCTCGACCACCACGAGCAGCGGCAGCCGCCAGAGCTGCGCCATGTTCAACGCCTCGTACACCGCCCCCTCGCCCCACGTACCGTCACCGATGTAGACGCAGGCGAGCCCGCCGGGCTCGCGCCGCTTCAGGTGCAGGGCGACCCCGGTGGCCACCGGCAGGCTCTGCCCCTGCACCCCGGTCGACAGGTAGCGGTCGCGGCGCAGGTGCTGACTGCCGCCCACACCGTCGCACACGGCGCCCTTCCGGCCCATGATCTCGGCCAGCAGCCCTTCGGGATCCCCGAACCGGGCCAGATAGTGGCCGTGACCGCGATGGTTGCTGAACACCCAGTCACCCTCGCGCAGCAGCGGGCGCAGGGAGACGGGGACGTACTCCTGCCCGAGGCAGGTGTGGGTGGTGCCGTTGAGTTCGCCCCGCTCGAAGAGCGCGAGCAGCTTCCGTTCGAAGGACCGGATCAGCAGCAGCAGCGCCAAGTCCTCGTCAGCCAGCCTGTTCATAGGCCCCTTGAGTCCCGGGAGAACCTCCAGAAAGGCTATACAACACCGACATATCACGTCTACGGCTACTCAGTGGCGGAACCGAAAGGCGGACGCGACGCGGTCGTCCGCATCTCAACCAGCCGCACCACCGGCCTAGCGGGCTGGGGCGTACTCCGGCAGAGGCCGGGCGTTCCTGGCCTGCACCCGGCGCTCCACCGCGCCGATCGCCTTCATCAACGGCAGGCGGGCGACGACGTCGCGGACGCACCGGCCGCCTTCGGTCTTGGGCACCATGAGGCGGACGTTAGGACCGATCTGCTGCTTCTTGTCGACCAGCGGACGGTGGGCGAGGTCGTAGCGGGTGAAGGCGATGCGGTGGTCGCCGCCTGCGGCGGCGAGTTCTCCGGCGAGGCGGTAGGCACCGACCAGAGCCAGTTCCGCGCCCGCGCCCGAGGCGGGGGACGCGCACCAGGCGGCGTCGCCGACGAGCGTGATGCGGCCGCTGGACCAGGAGTCCATCCGCACCTGGCCCAGGGCGTCGAAGTAGAAGTCGGGGTCGGCCAGGGCCGTGTCGAGCAGTTCCCCGGCCCGCCAGGACGGGTCGTCCCCGAACGCCTCGCCGATCAGTCGCTTGTGCTCGGCGACGTCCCGGTGGTCGAACTCCAGCGGCGCGGAGCGGAAGATGAAGTACGCCTTGGCCTGAGCGTGGTTGCCGGATCGGTAGATTCCGGTCATCTTGCCCGGCGTGTTGAACATCGTCACCCAGCGGTCCTCACCGAGCGAGGCGTCGGCATTGGCGAAGGCGAAGTAGTGGTCCTTGAACTGGACGAACTGCTCTTCGGTGCCGAAGGCGAGACGGCGGACGTTGGAGTGCATGCCGTCGGCGCCGACGACCAGGTCGAAGCGGCGGGCAGGCGCGTGCTCGAAGGTGACCGTCACCCCGTCGTCGTCCTGCCGCAGGCCGAGGATGGAGTCGCCGAACAAGTACTCGGCGTCGGTCACCTCGTGCAGCAGGGCCACCAGGTCGCCGCGCATGATCTCGACGGAGGCCGGATCCCGGGTGTCGATCCGGGCGACGGCCCGGTCGGCGGCGTCGACGAACTTCATGCCGTGTACGTCGGTGGCGAGCTCGCGGACCCGTGGCAGGAGTCCCATCCGCTCAATCACCTCGACGGCGTTGTCGCGCACGTCCACCCCGTTGCCGCCGGGGCGCAGCCCCGGGGCGCGCTCGACCACGGTGGGCTTGAAGCCGTGCCGGGCCAGCCAGTGGGCCAGGGTCAGGCCGGCGATGCTCGCGCCGGAGATCAGGATCCGCTCGTTCATGGGGGCTCCTTCACGCTACGATAACTGAAATGGACGTTCCAGTTGATTATGTGAAATGAGCATTCCAGTTGTCAACATCCACTGAACCCCCGCGCCGGGCCGACGCCGTTCGCAACCGCCGGCTCGCCCTGGACGCGGCCACCGCGCTACTGACCGAACCGGGCGTATCCCTTACTGTCGAAGCCATCGCCAAGAAGGCGGGCCTGGGGGCGGCGACTGTCGTGCGCGCCTTCGGCGGCAAGGACGCGCTCCTGGACGCCGCTGTGTCCCGACTCCTTGAGCCGGTGGTGCAGCACGCCCGCGACCTCCTCGCCGAGACCACGCCCACGCAGGCCCTGCGGATCTTCCTCCGCGAGCTGATCGCCTTCCAGGCCGCACACTACGCCATCAACGACCAGCTGGGCGGCCTGGATCTACCTGCCACCACGGCCCTGCGCACCGACCTCGTCCGCGCCGTCGAGGAGATGATCGACGGGGCACGCCGCGACGGCGCGGTCCGCACCGACATCGACCCCGCCATCATCACGACTCTGATCGGCCAGACCGCTCTAGCGGTCGCTCGTACTCAGCCACCGTCCCAGGAACTCACCGACGCCTACCTCACCGTCCTGCTGGACGGACTCCGCCCTTGACGGCCTCGCCCTCACCGTTCACGACCGCCCTCATCAACAGCGCCATGAACGCGAGCGTTTGAGACGAGCCACCGCCAGCGCGGCAGCTCCAGCACCACGGTGACCACGGCCAGCACGGACACCAGCACGGCGGCGACCACATGCCAGGCGACCCACGCCGCCACCACGGCGGCCACGACCTGCAGAACGACCAGCGCGATCGTCACCGGCCCCGGCACCGCGACGATCACATTCCGCTTGTCACCCGGAGTGGAGAACAGCGTCGGCAACCCGATCAGCACCACCACCGACAGCACGGCCAGCGGCACGGAATGGGCGGCCAGAGCCCACGGAGTCGCGACCCAGGCGACCAGCTCGGTGGCGAATCGGAAGGCGGACGCGACGCGATCGTCAGGACGCGGTGTGGAGGGCACGCCCGTAACATACCGTTCCCGTCCACGCGCCGAGCGTGCGGCCATCGGTATGCCCAGAGGTCCGAAAACCGCTGACTTTCTGGCCGGCACCGGTGTTGTAGAGAGTATGAGCATCTACACAACGATCGACAGCCCACTGGGCGAGATCCTGCTCGTAGGCGACCCCGTACTGACCCGTGTGGCGTTCGGTGGTGCCGTGCGTCCCGAGTGGCGGCGCGACCCTGGCGCGTTCGCCGAGGCCGAGCGCCAGCTCCGCGAGTACTTCGCGGGCGAGCGGACCGCCTTCGACCTGGACCGCGTTTCCGGCGGCACCGCCTTCCAGGAGCGGGTCTGGGCGGCCGTGGACGCCGTCCCGTACGGGACCACCACGACGTACGGCGAGCTCGCCGCGAGCATCGGCGTGGCCCGCGACCGGATCCGCGCGGTCGGCGCGGCCATCGGCGCGAACCCGCTGCTCGTCATCCGCCCCTGCCACCGCGTCGTCGGCGCGAACGGCTCCCTGACCGGCTACGCGGCCGGCGTCGAGCGCAAGCACGCGCTGCTCACGCTCGAAGGCGCGCTGCAGCCGCAGCTCATCTGATGGAGGTCATCATGAAGGCCGACTGGACGGCCCTGACCGAGGAGGTCAACGCGTACGGCTGCGCGCTGACGCCGCCGGTCCTCTCTCCGGCCGACTGCAAGGAGATCGCGAACCTGTACGGCGAGGTCGGCCGGTTCCGTTCCACGGTCGACATGGAGCGCTACCGGTTCGGCCGCGGGCAGTACCGCTACTTCCGCGAGCCCTTCCCGCCGCTGGTGGCGGAGCTGCGGGCGGCGTTCTACCCGCACCTGCTGCCCATCGCCCGCGACTGGGCCGCCCGGCTGGGACAGCCCGCGCCCTGGCCGGACGACTTCGCCGAATGGCTGGACATGTGCCACGAAGCCGGGCAGACCAAGCCGACGCCCATCCTGCTGCGTTACCAGGAGGGCGACTGGAACGCCCTGCACCGCGACCTGTACGGGGACCTGGTGTTCCCGCTGCAGGTGGTCATCGGGCTCGACAAGCCGGGCGAGGACTACACCGGGGGCGAGTTCCTGCTGGTGGAGCAGCGCCCCCGGGCGCAGTCGCGCGGGACGGTGACCCTGCTGCCGCAGGGACACGGGCTGATCTTCACCACCCGGGACCGGCCCGTGCGGTCGTCGCGCGGGTGGTCGGCGTCGCCGGTGCGGCACGGGGTCAGCACGGTCCGCTCGGGGTTGCGGCACACGCTGGGCCTCGTCTTCCACGACGCCTCGTGACGTACACGCTGATCGGGGCCGACGGCTGGCCGTACGTCAGCGTGCTGCCCGGGACGCTGGGCGGGCATCGGCGGGCGCGGCTGTACGGGCGGCTGGACTGCCCGTCGGCGCTGCGGGCGATCTCGCGTGGGGGGTATGTGCGGGAGCGGGTGTTCTTCGCGGACGAAGTGACGGCTATCGCGGCGGGGTACCGGCCGTGCGCGGTCTGTCTGCCGCAGGCGTACCAAGTCTGGAAGGTCGAACAGGCTGCGGCCGGGCACGATGTGGCCCGGCCCGCAGGAGATCGGCCCGCAGGCGATCGGCCCGCAAGAGACCGGCACGCAGGAGACCGGCATACGGCGGACGGACACACGGCGGCCGAGCTCGCCGAGTTGCTCGGCCTGCTCGCCGCGGCCCGGCCGCGTGCGGAGACCGTCGTGATCGGTCACGGCCGCGACGCCGCCCCCACCGCGGAGGCGTTCGCCGACGCGTGGGAAAGCGGCCCGCAGACGGACAGCGCGTGGGAAGGAACCGTGCTGGCGGTTGTCGACTGGCCGGAGGAGGCGGCGTCGTGGCTCCGCCAGGCCAGGCGGTTCGTGGCGGGCCCGCCGGACGCCTGGGTGGTGGCGGGGGCGCCGCTGGGCTGGGCCCGGATGAGCGAACGCCTCCGGCAGAGCACCGACTGGGACCCCAGCCGTACGTTCGGCTTCGCCTCCACCGCGCGGGCCGTCGCCCTGACCGCGCCTGGAACACTGGAGGGCATGCGCGGAGCGGACACCGACGGCACCACCTGGCGAATCGGCCGCAACCTGATCCACCGGGACCCGGCATGATCCCACTCCCGACACGAGAGATCGCTCCAGGCGCCGTACACGCACCCGGCTGGCTGGCGCTCGACGAGCAGCGCCATCTGGTACGGGCATGCCGCGAGTGGGCGGCGGGCCCGGTCCCGATCCGGCACACCGTACTGCCCCGAGGCGGCGTCATGTCGGTGCGGACGGTGTGCGTCGGCTGGCACTGGCGGCCGTACAAGTACACGCGCGTGGCGGGCGACGTGAACGGCCTCCAGGTCGCCGACTTCCCCGCCTGGATGGTCGATCTGGGCCGCCGCGCCTTCACAGCGGCGTACGGCGAACCCGGCGACGACTACACCCCCGACACGGCACTGATCAACTTCTACGACGACCAGGCCAGAATGGGCATGCACCAGGACAAGGACGAACGATCCGCCGCCCCGGTGGTGTCGTTGAGCATCGGCGACGACTGCCTGTTCCGCTTCGGCAACACGGAGACGCGCGGCAGGCCGTACACCGACGTGCGGCTCGGCAGCGGCGACCTGTTCGTCTTCGGCGGCCCCTCACGCTTCGCCTACCACGGCGTCCCCAAGGTCTACCCAGGCACCGGAGACCCCGCCACCGGCCTGACCTCGGGCCGCCTCAACATCACCATGCGGGTGACCGGTCTATGACGGACTGCTGCCAGGGCGCTTTCCGTCAATGGCAGCGCATGTCGAACCCGGCTTCGTGATATCCGTCGAAGAACTCCACGATGACGCCCTTGTACCCGTTCCGCCATGATCCGCTCGGGTTGACGTACATGGTGCCGGAGAGCTCACGACCCTCGACACCTTCGACCACGGCGGACTCGTAGTAGCGCGCGATCTCGGCGTCCGGCAGCTTGGTGAGCAGGGACATGCGGACCAGATAGTCGCAATGATGGCTGTTGCCCGACTGAATGCCCACCGTGCCCTGCACGCTGGGATCACCTTGCTCGGTGTCGGGCGGGAGCGGGAGCATGCTCACCCGCTCCTCCAGCCGGGCCAGCTTCTCGTCGTTGCGCCACTCGGGGGCCTCGAACACCAGGACGTAGGCGCCGACGGAGGCGAGGAGCGCCAGGCACACGAAGAACGGCCACCTGCATCGCTGTCTCGGTAACGCCTCTGGGGCCGCCTCGATCAGCACCATGCCATCCTCCAGAACGCCCGTCGATTGATCACCATTCAACAACCTGCACCGGTGTGCCGCGGGGCCGTCCGGCCACACCGCAAAAGCGTGCATCTTGAGCGCGTCCTCCGGGGCCTCGATCGTCAACGTGCGGGCCGCGCGAAGACCCTGCGAGCACCTAACGCAAGAGATCAACTACACAGAGTAATCTCCGTCGTGAAGTCGATCTTCGAGGTCATCCCTTACGACAGAGTGGGAGCTCAGGTTGATGTCACAACGATCCAGGTCCGCGCTGGCCTGCGCCCTAACGGCGCTGCTGGCCGCATCGGGGACACAGGTCGCTACCGGTGCGCACGCCGCCGCCCGAGTGCCGCAGGCTGTCACGCGAGCCGCCGCCGGGCCTTGTGTCCGGCCGGGGCAGGCGACCTACCCCGTCAGCTACTACTGGAAGAACATCATCGGCGCCAGGCTGGGCAGCGGGTCGGTCTCGGTCGACACCTCCCCAGCGTTGTGGGGCGGGCAGATCGCACCGGGCAGCGTCTTCACCCTCACGCTGACGCACCGCACGGCCCAGTGGCCGCTACTGGTCACCCGCTACACCACCACCTGGGACCTGTCGTCACTGCTGGCCAACGCCGATGTCGTCAGCCAGTCGGGGACCGGCACCATCAGCGGCAACAGCCTGTCCATCAGCTCGGTGGGCATCAAGACCGACCCATCGCCGAAGGTCATCGTCTTCCGGGTCAGGCAAGGCACCGTCGGGGGCAGCATGACCATCCGGCCGACCGGGATCAGCAGCGTCGTCGCGGCTCCTGGTCAGCTGGGAAACAACACGCCCGCTCCCCCGATCCAGATCGTCAACGGGCAGTCCATCTCGCCCACCAACGCCGTCGCCGACAACGCCACCACCACCATGGGCGCGGCCGTCAGTGTGCCCGTCCTGGCCAACGACACCGCGACCGCACCGACGATCAGCAACGTCACCGCACCCGGCAACGGCACCGCGACGATCTCCGGCGGAAACGTGATCTACACACCCGCCGCGGGCTTCATCGGTACCGACACCTTCACGTACACCATCACCACCGCCTGCGGAACCAGCACCGCCACGGTCACCGTGACCATCCCCTGTCCCTGGAAACCAGTCAACCTGGTCAACGGCAGCTTCGAGACGCCGCCGGTGGCCGTAGCTGACTGGAACATCCCTGACGCCTCCACCAACCCGAGCGTCGGCTGGCACACCACCGCGACCGACAACAAGCTGGAGTTCTGGCGGGGCGGCGCGAGCGGAGTCCCCTCAGCCGACGGCCAGCAGTTCGCCGAACTCAACGCCAACCAGGTCTCCACGCTCTACCAAGACCTGCCCACCGTTCCGGGAACACCGATGACCTGGAGTCTCTATCACCGAGGCCGCCTCGGCACCGACGTGATGCGGGTGCTCATCGGCGCGCCAGGCGCGACCGTGGCGCAGACTCCCACCGGGGCATCCTCGCCGGACATCTCCGACGACAACACCGCCTGGGTCCACTACACGGGGGTGTACGTCGTCCCTCCGGGTCAGACCATCACACGATTCGCCTTCGCCTCGGTGTCGGCCACAGGTGGCAGCGCGGCGTTCGGCAACTTCCTGGACGGCGTGACATTCAGTACGCCGCCCTGCCCGAGCCCGGCTAGAGCTCGGTTGGAGGCGGGCGGATCCCAGGGCACGCGCACTGCGCACTGATCGACGACCGCTCAGGTCCTTGACCGCTACGCAACAACCCGGTCGAAGACCGCGTGGACAGGCACCAAAGCCTCTGTGTGGCAGGGAATAACCAAAATCTTGCCGCACAGGGGCGTCGCAAAATTCCGCCACTCAACACTCACACTCGGCGTAGACTCCCGTCGAGATCCGCTCCGAATTTCTCCGATACCGCCGACGCAAGAAATCCGGCGAGATGGAAGGGATTCCTAAATGGCCAAGCATGAAGGCGACAAACCATCCCAAAAACCAGTGGAGAAGCCAAAGCCGAGCTCGGACAGTTTCCGCCCTGATCAACCCGGCGAGCACGAGCAGCCGGCGACGAAATGAGCGTCGGCGAGCGCATCACCGCCCTCACCGATCAACTTGGGGACGTGGACGGCGAGTGGCAGGCCGCGTTTCACGCCGTGCCGCGCCATCTGTTCATCCCGGACCGGGCCTGGTGCGATCCTGACGACGGTCCCGGCTTTCTCATCGACCGTACGGCCGACCCCGAGACGTGGCTGAACGTCGCATACTCCAACACGGCCATCGTCACGCAGCTGGACGACGGCGCCACCGATCTTGACCAAGGGCTGGGCGACTACACGTCCTCGGCCTCCGCACCTGGCGTGATCGCGGCGGGGCTGCGGTTGCTCGACCCGTACGACGGGGATGAGGTCCTGGAGATCGGCACGGGTACGGGATGGACGGCGGGACTGCTGGCGAGTCGCCTCGGTGACGAGAACGTGACCAGCATGGAGATCGATCAGACCCTCCTCACCACAGCCACCGAGCAGTTGAAGAAGGCCAGACTCTCGCCCCGGCTGATTCTGGGCGACGGCGCGAAAGGGTGGCCCGAAGGAGCCCCCTACGATCGCGTCCATGTCACCTGCGGGGTGCGCGAGGTGCCTTATGCCTGGGTGGAACAGACCCGGCCCGGCGGGGTGATCGTGGCCCCTTGGATGCCCCCTTGGGAGGGCGGGCATCTGGTCAAGCTGGTCGTCGTCGGAGACGGCACCGCCGTGGGA
Organism: Nonomuraea sp. NPDC049158; assembly: GCF_040648335.1. Taxonomy (NCBI): domain Bacteria; kingdom Bacillati; phylum Actinomycetota; class Actinomycetes; order Streptosporangiales; family Streptosporangiaceae; genus Nonomuraea; species Nonomuraea sp. NPDC049158. The sequence goes on along the minus strand of NZ_JBEZDM010000001.1, from coordinate 479,109 downwards.
AAGTTTCACAGCGGGGTGGATTTCATGCTGCTGCGAGCACAGCGCCGGCGCCGTACCCAGATTGAGGATGTCTATCGAAAGTCGACGACCTATCTCGACCCCCGCAGAGTGGTGCGCTCATCCGCCGGAGCGGAAGTCGCCATCGCGGGAATGCTGCCGGATTTGTACGGCACGCACGAAAACCAGGAAGGCGGGGAATTTCACCTGTCGCTGTGGTCGGATGATTCCGACGCTCAGGTGCACTATGCCCCCGATTACAAAGGCGTGGCAGTACTACAGCGCGGACCGCGTAATCTCTGGGACGGCCTGGAGGCCGCCTATCTCCGGTGGGTCTCGTGGGGCACCCCGCACAAAGACCGGTTCGGAATGACCGTCACCCCTGACGGTCAGCATATTTGGCTCGACTCTCCGGACCACCGGATCATCCACCCATATTCAAAGGGCGATGGGGCCGAGGTCACGGGCGGTCTCGGCGAAGTCCCGGACCAGGGTGGTCTCGGTGGCGGTGCGCCAGATGAGCGCCCAGCGGGCCAGGGGGGCGTCGCGGATGGGCACGTAGATGTGGTCCGGCCGGGCGTAGTAGCGGATGGAGTGTGCGAAACACGGTGAGACGGCCTCGCCGTTCGAGACGAGGGGATCATCTCGGCAGAGGTGGTGACGATGGGGCCGACCCGAATCGGACGGCCGCTGGGGGTGGGGGTGGGGACAAGCCAGTTGCGCCAGTAGTCCGGCCGGGCGCCGCCGAAGACGATCTCGTCCCCGAGGTCTTCGTACGTCACCGATTCCCGCTCGGCCAGCCGGTGGTCGGGTCCGACCACGAGCACGACCGGTTCGGTGCAGACTACGGGGCCCACGGTGAGGTCGCTCTCCCTGACGGTAACCAAGCAATCAGCAGGTCGATGTCTCCGGAGCGCAGCAGTCTGAATCCGGCGTTGTCGTCTCGGATGGCCTGGCGGCACGCTGATGGGGTGAACATCATCGCTTCCGCGGTGACGCTGAACGTCGACGACGTGGCGGCGTCCAGTGCTTCCTTCACCACCTACCTGGGCTTTCACGAGTCGGTGGCGAGTGGGGCATATGCCTGTCTCGTTCTGCCGGTGTCGACCGTCGAGGACTACCACGCGCTCTACCGGATGCTGCTCAACAAGGGGACCCTGAACGGCGAGCGGATCCTCTCCCGGGCCTCGGTCGCGCTCATGACGATGGACCACCTGACGCCGGAGCAGAAGGCCGAGAAGGACGCCTTCGGCGACCACTTCGGCCGCCACGGCGGTTTCGGCTTCGGCATGGCGGTCAGCACCCACTCCCGCGACCTGGTCTCGCCGGGGCAGTTCGGCTGGGACGGCGGCCTCGGCACCACCGCGTACGCCGACCCTGCCGAGGACCTCGTCGGCATCCTGCTGACGCAGAGCGCGATGGACTCCGTCCACGCGCCCCGCCTCCACCGCGACTTCTGGATCACCGCCTACCAGACAATCGGGTAAAGCCCCGAATGTGATTCAGGTCATGGAATGAGTGTGCACTTCGGCCAGGAGCGTTATCGGCACGACTCCTATCGTTGGTCCATCAAACCAGTCATGACCATCGAAAAGGAAATCGTCATGTCGATTAAGCGCCGGATGTTAATCCTGGCCGCAGGCGCTGCCGCCGGTACCATTCTCGCCGGATCTGCCACCGCCGCCAATGCCGCACCCTCGCACACCATTAAAACGTTGGCGAACATCTGCGTCAGCGCTCCCGTCATCGGGACCACGTGTGCCCCTCTCAGCCCGCCGCCGGTCAATGTGCTGGACTCCGGCCGAACCACTGCGGTTAATGTGCACAAAGTAACGTCCGGCGCGTTCACCGGAAGGATCGAGCTCAAGGCCCAGATCGACGCGGCGGGCGTCGTCCGTCATCAGCTCGTTTCCGCACGACTGCTTCAGAACGGCAGCCTGGTGGCCGGCCCGCTCTCCACCTCGCCTACGATCGTCCAGCCCACCGGTGGCGCCACCAACCTTGCCGGAGGGACCATCAGCGGGTCGGGAGGCAGCATGGTTTTCGGGGCAAGCACCGAGATCCTCAACTGACGCAAAGGAGAGATTCCATGGCGACCCTTGTCACCGGAATACTCGATCGGCGTGAGATGCAATAATATTTGCCAGGCGTCGCAGACGTCGACATGGAGTGGGTTCTCGATGAGGACATCAACGACGCGATTGGCCGCATTCGGACGGGCGAGATCGTGGGCCAGGCGCTTGACCACAGTGTTGGGGAGAACATAGATGGGCGCCTGCGCACCGCGCTGCGCCTGGCCGCCGGCGAGAAAATCGAATCCAACCACATCGAACTCGCCACCAAACTACGCGGTTCGACCCTCGCCGTCCGACCCTGGAAACGCCCATGCGTCATCGGGCGGCGAAGTCCTGCGTCCAGTAGACCTGTCCCTGCGCGTCCTTGACCGCGCCCACCCCGATGAGGGTGTACGAGCAGTTCATGATGTTCTGCCGGTGGCCGGCGCTGTTCATCCAGGTCTTGACCACCTCGGCCGCCGATCGCTGACCCATGGCGATGTTCTCGGCCCAGGCCGAGCCGGTGAAGCCGGTCGCGCGCATGCGGTCGACCATGTCGCGGCCGTCCTGAGAGTCGTGGTCGAAGTAGTCGTTCTTCGCCATGTCGGCTGAGTGCCCGAACGCGGCCTTGCGCAGCCGCGCGTCGTGCTTGAGGGGGTGGCAGCCGCCCTTGGCCCGCTCGGCGTTGGTCAGCCGGACGACGTCGTTCTCCAGTGCCGTGCCGACGGACGTGATGGACGCCTTCCCCTCAGGAACCTTCGGCGCCTTCGTCTCTCGCGTTGCGCGGGTGGGGGTGACGCACGTCAGCCGCACGGCCTTGGACCTGGCTGTGCCGCCCCGGTAGTCCGTGGCGACCGCGTAGTACGTACCCGGCGCGCAGGGCAGTTGCAGCCCTTCCTGGTGGCGCCGCTCTTGACCACCGGATCGGCGCCGGGGACGGCGCGCTTGACTCGGATGCGCAACAGTGCCGGGTGCACACAGCCACGGCGGGCGGCCGAGGTCCGGATCCTGAGCGCGGAGACGTCCGGCCTGACAACGCTCACGTGGCACTCGTCCGATCCAGGGGTCGGCCGGGGAGCCGGCTGTGCCGGCGTCGACGCCGGTGCCGCGCCGTCTACGGGCGCGGTCGCCTCGGGCACCGCTCCGGCCGCTCCGCCCGGCGGCAGGTCGGCGGACGGGGTGCAGGCGGCGAGGCTGGCGACGGTGGCGAGTACCCCCAGGGGTCTCAGCATGGGTTCCTCCAGTGGCGGGGCGGCTGGTGGTCCCGCATTCTGTCGCCCCATTACCGGACTTGTCACGCAAAACTGGACATTTCCCCTTGTGATTAATGTCAAGCGATTGGCCAGCGCCCGCACCGGTGCCGTCACGCTGTCAAGGCGCCCCACGCTGCCTGCCCGATGCACATGACCAGGCTGACGACCACGACGAGACCGGTCAGGGAGAAGATCACTCCGGCCCTGGACGGTTTGCGGATCGGCAGGTCGTCGCCCAGCAGTTGAGCGATCCTGGCCTCGGCTGCGCCGTCGAAAGCCACGGCTGTCGCCGGTGCGGGGCCGGCGCCATCCATCCGGGTCAGTGCTCGTGCCACCGCCTTGGCGCCCAGCCGATCGATCGCGGCCCGGTCGGCTGACAGCTCGGCCCGTTCGCTCTGCCGCCCGAACCACCATCCCGCCAACGGCAGGAAGAACAGGACGTCAGCGGCGGCGCGGAGCATGAGACGGCGCAGCGGGTCACGGCGCCGCGCGTGTGCGGCCTCGTGAACGAGGATCGCGTCGAGCTCTTCGGCGGGGATCGCCTCGGCGGCCCCGGCGGTGAGGTAGAGGCGTGGCCTCAGCGCTCCAGCGCAGAAGGCCGCCGGATTCGCACCGGCCAGACAGACGACACCTGAAACGCCGCTTCGCCGTATCGCGCCCTCAAGACCGGCCGGCTCGGCCGCCCGCGGGAGTGCGGCCAGGCTGCGGGCGGCGGCGACGCCGAGCCAGGTGGCGCGGGCGGCGACAGCCAGCAGGCTCGTCCCGGCCACGACGGCGATGGAGACGAGCCAGCATTGGGCCATCGTCATCCCGGCGGAAACGCTGGGGTGCCACACCAGGCGGACGCCTATCAGTCCGGCCAGCACTGCCAGGCCGGTGCGGTTGTGCCGCCACAGGTAGACGATCACTCGGTCAGCTCCCGCAGGCGGCGCCGCTGCTCGGGCGACAGGCCGTCGAGGTGGGCGGCGAAGGCGGCCAGTGCGGCGTCGCCATACTTGTCCACGAAGCCCGCGGCGGCCCGACGGCTCGACTGAGAGAGGAACTGAGCGGGCGTGACCGCGGCCCGGTATTCATGGGCGCGGCGACCCGGCTCGGCGTGAGCCGCCAGCATTCCCTTGTCGGCCAGCCGTCGCAACGTGGTCATCACGGTGGTGTAGGCCAGCTCCGGCACCAATCCCTGCACGTCCCGGACCACGAACGGCTCAGTGACCGCTCCAGTCCACACGGCCCGCATGAGCCGCCCCTCCAGCGGGCCGAGAACGGCGACCGCCCGATCCAGTTCATCCTGCACGACGGCATACTACTATCCAATGTGAGTACTATCCATTGATAGTAGATCGTCCGATCAGAGGAGCTTCTATGTCGCACACCGAACGTGCCTCTGTCGCCAACCCCGAGCAGGCCGAGGCGTGGAACGAGGGCGACGGCCGGCACTGGGTCGCCCACCGGGATCGCTACGACGAGATGATGAAAGGAATCAGCTCCCACCTGTTCGAGGCGGCTGCCATCGCCCCCGAGGACCACGTGCTGGACATCGGGTGCGGAAGCGGCCAGACCACCTGCACGGCCGCTCGGGGCGCGCAGCACGGCCAGGCACTCGGCATCGACCTGTCCGCTCCCCTGCTGGAGGAGGCCCGGCGCCGAGCCAAGGGCGAGAACCTCGTCAACACGCGCTTCGAACAGGCCGACGCACAGGTTCACCCCTTCGCCGCGGCGAGCGTCGATGTGGTGATCAGCCGTTTCGGGGTGATGTTCTTCAACGATCCTGTGGCGGCCTTCACCAACATCGCACGGGCGACTCGCCCCGATGGGCGTCTGGCGTTCCTGTGCTGGCGGAAACCGCTCGACAACGAATGGATCACCGAACTGGGCGCGGTCCTGGCCTCGTACGTCCCTCTATCCGGTTCCCTCGACAACGACGGCCCGGGGCCCTTCTCCCTGGCGGCATCCGGTCGGATCACCGACCTCCTGCATACGGTCGGCTACACCCAGATCAGCGTGGACCCTGTGGACGAGCCCATGAGACTCGGGGACGACGTGAACGACGTGCTGGACTTCGTCTCCCAGATGGGCCTGGTCAGCAGCCTGCTCGACAAGGCCGACGAAGAGACGAGAGCCAAGATGCTCCACGCCCTCCATGAGCGCCTCGGCTCGCACGAGACGGCGGCCGGGATCTTCCTCAGGAGCGCGGCCTGGCTGGTCACCGCTCGACGCCCCGGATGGGCTCCCGATATTGAGACCAGCGAGAGGTGAGATGGATGGAATCGAGGCCACGCGACGAACGGTTGCGCCGCTACTGGGACAAGCACTCCGGCTCCTACGACAAGCAGATGACCTTCCTCGACCGGAAGGTGTTCGGAGACACCCGTTCGTGGATCTGCGGGCAGGCCGGCGGCGACACCCTTGAGGTCGCCATCGGGACGGGCCTGAACCTCCCCCTCTACCCGGAGGACGTACGGCTGACCGGCATCGATTGGAGCCCGGCCATGCTGGACATCGCCCGGCGCCAGGCCGCCTCCCTGGGCCGGGAGGTGGACCTGCGTGAGGGGGATGCTCAGGCGCTCGACTTTCCGGACGAGAGCTTCGACACGGTCGTCGGCACCTTTTCCCTTTGTGCGATCCCTGATGATCGGCGGGCGGTCGCCGAGATGGTGCGCGTACTCCGGCCTGGCGGCGTTCTGCTGCTCGGTGACCATGTGGCCGCGTCAGGGTGGCCGGTCCGGGTGGCTCAACGCCTGATCGAACTGGCGACCGTGCCCCTGGGAGGCGAGCACTTCCTGCGCCGCCCCATCGAGCGGCTACCTGATCACGGCCTGACCGTTGAACGTCACGACCGGTTCAAGCTCGGCATCGTCGAACGGTTGGCCGCCCGGAAACCTCCCGGGTGACCAACGTACGGCTATGAGATGGCGAACACCGAGATGTCCGTAAATTTGGCACCTTCACCAGCGATCACTGGCAGAAGCCGTCAACAACCCCCTCCCGAGCAGGAGGTTTGGAAAATTACCCCTGGGGGGTACTTGACGCTTCGGACATAATGGCCCACCGTATACGCCATGGACAGATAAGCCCCAACATGGGGATGTCCACGGTTCACGGGGGTTCAGAGCCGGGCGACTGCTGCGTGACAAGGAGCCCACTGTGGCGAAAAAGGTACGTATTCAACCCCTCCTGGCGGCAGGCCTGTCCACCGCCTTAACGATCACCCTGTCGGCGTGCGGCCACAGCTCCGCGGATGCCGCCGACCTCCTGCGGCGGGTCAAGGAGTCCGGCACCCTCCGGGTGGCCCAGACGCAGGCCAATCCGCCGTGGAACTTCCTGGACGACGGCAAACCCGCGGGCTACGACGTCGACGTGGCCAACGAGCTCGCCAAGCGGCTCGGCATCGCCAAGGTCGAGTTCGTCGCCTCCAACTACCAGAGTTTCATCGCGGGCGTTCAGGCCGGCCGGTTCGACGCCGTCGTCGCCGGTCAGACCATCACCCCGGAACGTGCCAAGCAGGTGGACTTCTCCCGCCCGTACCAGGTCAACGGGATCTCGATCTTCGTGGCCGACGCCAATTCCGACATCACGGGGCTGACCGACCTCCAGGGCAAGAAGATCGCGGTGACGGCCGGGACCACACAGGCGGCCTTCGCCAAGAAGAGCATCGCCGACGCCGACATCAAGACCTACGACAACGCCACACTCGGGCTGACCGAGGTGGCGCGGGGGCGGGCCGACGCCGTGCTGGCGTCACGGTTCCAAGGGGCGTTCCTGGCGGCGAAGAACAACCTGAAGGTCAAGGCCGCAGGGCCGCTGCTCGAATCGGAGGTCAACGGGATCTCCTTCGCGAAGGGCTCGGCGAGCTTCAAGCAGGCCGTCGACAAGGCGCTCAACGACATGATCGCTGACGGCACCCTGACCGCCATCTCCCGCAAGTGGCTGGGCGGTCTCGACATGACGCAGGAACTGGCCAAGGTTCCGGCGAGCTGAGCAGGGAAGGTACTCATGGATCTACTGGTCGACTCCTTTCCCGATCTCCTCACCGGCATGATGATCACCCTTCTCCTCGGCGTGGTCTCCTTCATCCTGGGCAGCGTCCTCGGAGCCGCGATCGTGCTGGCGAAGATCTCCGGCAACCGCGTCCTCTCCGCCGTGGCGACCGCGTACGTCTCGGTCTTCCGCGGCACGCCGCTGCTGATCCAGATCATGATCATCTACTTCGGGCTGCCGCAGATCGGCCTGGAGATTCCGCCCATCCCGTCGGCGATCATCGCCTTCACCCTGTTCACCGCCGCCTACCTCAGTGAGAACTTCCGCGCGGGCATCCTCGGCGTCGACAAGGGACAGTGGGAGGCGGCGGCCTCGATGGCCATGCCGTACGGGAAGACGCTGCGCCGCGTCATCTTCCCCCAGGCCATCAGGATCGCCCTGCCGCCCGTGGGCAGCCGGTTCATCGCCCTGATGAAGGACACCTCCCTGGCCTCCGCGGTCACCGTGGTGGAGCTGACCAGGGTGGCCGAGGGCATCGGCACCTCCACCTTCCGCTACATGGACGCGCTGCTGATCGTCGGACTCATGTACTGGCTGATCAACACCCTCCTGCAGGTCGGCCAGCAGGCTCTCGAACGCCGGATGAGAAAGGCCTACGCATGACCAGCTCAGAACCCATCGTGAGCGTGCGCGGGCTGACCAAGCGCTTCGGCGACAACGAGGTGCTCAAGGGCATCGACCTCGACGTGCGGCCGGGCGAGGTCGTGGTGGTCATGGGCCCGTCCGGCTCCGGCAAGACCACCCTGATCCGCTGCCTCAACCTGCTGGAAGAGCCCGACTCCGGCACCGTCCGCCTGTGCGGCAACCACGTCGACTGCGGCACGCGCCAGGGCGGGCGTCGCGCCAGGGCCGCCCGGATCCGCGAGATCCGTCGGCATTCGGCGATGGTGTTCCAGCAGTTCAATCTCTTCCCGCACCTGACGGCGCTGCAGAACGTCATGGAAGGCCCGATCTCCGTACGGAACGTGCCCCGCGCCGAGGCGACCGAGCTCGCCCGGCGGCTGCTCGCACTGGTGGGCCTCGGCGACAAGTGCGACTGCTACCCCGCCACGCTGTCGGGCGGCCAGAAGCAGCGCGTCGCCATCGCCCGGGCACTGGCGATGGAGCCGCAGGTCATCCTGTTCGACGAGCCCACCTCCGCGCTGGACCCCGAATTGCACGCCGAGGTCCTGCAGGTCATCCGTGACCTGGCCGGAAACGGGATGACCATGGTCATCGTGACGCACGAGACCGCCTTCGCCCGCGATGTGGCCGACCGGGTGGTGTTCATGGACGGCGGGAACGTCATCGAAGAGGCTCCCCCGCAGCGCTTCTTCACCGCGCCCGCACATCCCCGCGTACAGGCCTTCCTGCGCCTCATCGGCCCTTCGCACAACGGCCGCCCTTCACTCGAGAACGTGGAGCGAACGTAATCGACCTCGCGGTGCCCGGGAGCTGACCCCGGGCACCGCGAACACCGCTTCATCTGCTATGCCATCTAGTAGCAAATATTCGGCAGTTGCTAGATTTGCGCAATAGCGATGAAGGGCTCCCATGCAGACCAGCAGCCGGCGATTCACCCGGACCGACGTCCTACGCCTGGTCCCCCTGCTCGGCGTGGTCGCCGCTCTCCACGTCGCGGGGTTCGGGCTGTTCGCCTACTACAACGCCCAGCCCGCCTACCACAACCTGACCGACGGCCGCGGCCAGCTCGTCTTCGCCTCCGCCGCCGGGATCGTCTACCTGCTCGGCATGCGCCATGCCTTCGACGCCGACCACATCGCCGCCATAGACGACACCACCCGGCTCCTGCTGCAGAAGGGCCGGCCCTCGCAGGGCGTGGGGCTGTTCTTCTCCCTCGGCCACTCCACCGTCGTGCTGGCACTGTCGGTGGCGGTCGCGTTCGCCACGCAGGCGGCCGTGCGGTTCCAGAGCTCGTTCGCCGACATCGGTGGCATCATCGGCACCACCGTCTCAGGCGCCTTCCTCTACCTGGTGGCCGGGCTGAACCTGGTCATCTTCGCCGGCATCTGGAAGATGTGGCGACAGGTACGCCAAGGCGCCTACGAACCGGAGCGGCTCGAACGCCTGCTGGCCGAACGCGGCCTGCTGAACCGCCTGCTCAAAGGCCGCTACACCCGGCTGATCAGCGCCAGCTGGCACATCTACCCGGTCGGCCTGCTGTTCGGGCTCGGCTTCGACACCGCCACCCAGGTCGGCCTGATCGGCGTCTCCGCCGGAGCGGCCGCGGGCGGTCAACTCCCTCCGCTGGCCATCATCTCGCTGCCGTTGATCTTCGCCGCGGGCATGTCGCTGTGGGACACCCTCGACGGCGCGTTCATGGCCCACGCCTACAACTGGGCCTTCAGCAACCCGCTCCGCAAGATCTACTACAACCTCTCCACCACCGGCCTGTCCATCTTCGTCGCCTTCGCCGTCGGCACCGTCGAACTGCTCGGTGTCCTCGCCGACCAACTCGGCCTGGCCGACCGTCAGCCGTGGGCCGCTCTTGCCGCCATCGACCTCAACACGATCGGGTACGGGATCGTCGGCGTCTTCCTCCTGACCTGGCTGGGCAGCGTCGCGTACTGGAAGCTCGCCAAGCTCGAACAGCGGTACGCCCAACCGGTGACCGCCGAAGCCGACCTCCGATGACCATCACGCGCGGCTTCGTCGGGCCAGGTACACGGTCAGTGACAGCATGACCAGCCCGGCCAGATACAAGCCGACGCCCGCTGCGATCTGCCCGCCGGTCACTACCGCCTGACCTGCTGGAAGGTAGATGTCACGTCTCTGCCGCACGACCTCGCGGTCAATCGGGAGCCAGGCCTCGACCACGCCGCCCCGATAACGCATCTCCGCGTACAGGAACCACAGGCCCTCCTGGTCGACCCGTACCTGGCCGCGGCATCCATCAGGTGTCGAAGCAAGCGGACCGGCGATCTCCTCTCCGGCTCGGCGAGCGACCACTCTGAGTGGCGTCATACCCCCACACCCCTCGACCGTGAGCGTCATCCCCCCAGAGCCGTCCGAGGTGCCGGTCAGCACGGCTGTAGCGACAGCCTGCCCCTGTCCGGGATCGTGCGCCGAAGCAGGCTGTGGATCCAGGACGCTCAGACCGAGCGGCAGCAGCAGCGTGACGACCGCGACCGCGCCACGCGTCCGGCGCTCGCCCAAGATCACAACCGCGCCGAGGGCGGCCACCACCAACGCGGGCACGAGCACGGCGTCGGGACTGACGCTGCCGATGCCCAGCACGGAGGACAGGTAGGAAGTGACGGCGGCCCCCGCCGCTCCCGCCGCGTAAGCGGTCACGGGCCGCCGCCACGGCAGGTCGATCGCCGCCAGACCGACGACGGCCAGCGGAAGGTCGGGGCTGGTACGCCCGAGGGCCGGCAGCAGCCCGGTGATCACCAACCGCGCGAGCACGTAGACGCCGACCGCTCCCGCCACGAGATGCCGGCGCGGTGCCAGCGACCGCAGCAGCACGGCCGCGTACATCGAGCAGACCAGCAGCACAGGGAAGTACAGCACCTCGGAGAACTGCGGCACGTCCGTCTCGAACTCCATCACCGACGTGACAGCGCTGCCCAGCAGCAATGCCCCGCCGGCCCACCACAGCGGTCGAGGGCCGTCCGTCCGCATGCCCGCGAGCACTCCGCCGATCAGGGCCAGTGTGCTGAACACGGTCAGCATGTGGCTCGGGCTCCACAGCACCGAATCCCGGCCGAAGGCGTCGTGCCAGAGTGCGTCGACGGGCGCGGAAGCCAGCGTGGCCACGCCGCCGACAGCGGCGATGAGCAGCGGAGGTTGTCTCAGCACGGCGATCAGCGATCGCGTACGCCATAGGGTGAGCAGACCCCAGCCCGCCACTGTCAGCCCCACGACGGCCACCGCTCCATACAGCAGTAGGTGCGGCGGTATCAGCGCGTCGTCCCTGCCGATATCGGTGTGCCAGGCATCGTCCCAATATGTGGCGAACAGCGAGGTGAAGCCGGCCGCCACCACGAGGACGACCGCGGCGGGAGAAAGGCGCTGTGGCGCTGCGTCGTCCGGCATGTCATCAGTCATGCCGTCAGCCTGGCCCTGCCGCCTCCTCGATTACTTGTACGGAGCGGCTGACCCTCACTCCCAGCTCATCCCGCGAGCCAGCACCGAGGGTGCCAGTCCGAACATGGCATGCGTGACCCGGGTCAGATGGGCGCTGTCGGTGAACCCGGCGGCGTGCGCGGCAGCTGTCAGCGAGCCACCTGCGCGTACGGTGTCCATCGCCGCGCGCAGCCGCGCCCACCGTACGTACGCCGTGAACGGCAACCCCCATTGCCCACTGAACAGATGCCCCAGCCTGCTGGGCGACAGGGCCACCCGCGCCGCCAGGTCGCGCAGCCGCAAAGGACCGGCGATGCCCCGCCCGACCAGCTCCATCACCTGCCGGACCACCCGATCCGGAGAGGCGGCGCGCACCTCGCTCAGCAACGCCAGCGCCGCATCGGCGAACCTCTCATCAACCGGAAGCGCCAGCAGGCCGGCCACCAGGCTTTCCCCGTCGCCCTCCAGAAGAGCCGGATCGAGATAGACGGACGCTCCGAACGCGTCCTCGGCGCGCATGGCGTGCGGGACGCCGGCGGGTATCGCCACTGCCGACACGCTCCTCTCGGCTGCCCGCTCGTCGGTGAGGATGACGCGGCCCGAGCTGACGACAAGCAGCTGCACGGCGGCATGCGCGTGAGCGCGCGCGTCGCCGAGCCTGCCGATGTACACCAAAGCGCCCGGCCGCAGCCACACCGCTCCCGTCCATGACGCCGTGTCAGCCATGGCTACGATGATAGATAGTAGTAACGGGTTGGGCGCAGCAATCCCATCAAAGGGGATTGACGACCATAAGTCGGTGAATTGTAACCAATTCACCGACTGGGAGATCATCGCCGCAGATGGCTGGCCGGCCCTACGCATCGAGGACCTCATCCAATTGGCGTTCGTCCGCTGGCGGTGACCAGTTGAGACCGGCCGCCTCGTAGCATCCTGCCGGGTGCCGCCAAGGAGAGGCACGGAACCCGGCAGGATGCGGTTCGCCAACGAGCCGATCAAACGGCGGTCAGTTCGTAGCCCGCCTCTTCGACGGCATCGCGAACCAGGGCCTCTTCGGCGGTTCCGGCCACGGTGACCGTGCCGCTGGTCAGGTCCACCTCAACGTCGGTGACCCCGTCCACCTTGGAGATCTCCGACTTCACCTTGCCCGCGCATCCGCCGCAGGTCATTCCGCTCACCTTGTACGTGCTGCTCATGGCATCTCCTCTTGGTTCAGTTAAGCCCCCTGGGGGTATTTTGCATCATATACCCCCTATAGGTATAGTCCGCGACCATGAGAACGCTGAACACCATTGCCGTCGTCGGTGCCTCCCTGGCCGGCCTGCGTGCCGTGCAGACGCTCAGGCGGGAGGGCTTCGCGGGCGACATCACCCTGATCGGCGCCGAGCGCCACCTGCCCTACAACCGCCCGCCCCTGTCCAAGAGCATGCTGAGGGGTGACGAAGAGATCACCCTGCCCGGCGCCGAGGAGCTCGGCGACCAGTGGCTGAAGGGCCGCCAAGCGGTGCGTCTGGACACCTCCGCCCGGCGCCTCACCTTGGACGACGACAGCGAGCTCGGCTACGACGGGCTCGTCATCGCCACCGGCGCCCGCCCGCGCCGCCTGCCCCACCACCCCGACGGCGTCCGCACCCTTCGCACCATCGAAGACGCTCTGGCCCTGCGCGCCGAGCTACAGGCCGGGCACGAGCGCGTCGTGGTCATCGGCGGCGGTTTCATCGGCGGCGAGGTGGCCTCGACCGCCCGCGCCCTCGGCCTGGGCGTCACCCTCGTCGACTCCTCCCCTCACCCCATGACGAAGGTCCTGGGCACCGAAGCGGCGCGCTGGCTCGCACGCCACCACCGCGACAACGGCGTCGAGCTGGTCGGCGACACGCGCGTGACCGGTTTCGAGGGCAACGGCCGGGTGACGGGCGTGCGGTTGGACAACGGCCGGACGCTGCCCGCCGACCTGGTCATCGCGGGCATGGGCGTCACCCCGAACACCACCTGGCTGGAGGGCAGCGGCCTGACGCTGAGTGACGGCGTGGTGTGCGACGAGACCCTGTACGCCGCCGACAACGTGGTGGCGGCGGGCGACGTCGCGCGCTGGCCGCACGGCCTGTTCGGCGGCGAACTCGTACGCGTCGAGCACTGGGCGAACGCCAACGACCAGGGCGCCCTCGCCGCCCTCAACCTCCTGGCCGGCCCGGAGAACGCCAAGCCGTACGCCGACCTCCCCTCCTTCGCCACCCACATGCACGGCGCCCGCATCCAGACCGCCGGACTGCCGCACCTGGCCGACGAGAGCCGCCTGGTAACCGGGGAGCCGGACGAGAACAGATTCGCGATCGCCTTCGCCAGGAGCGGCGTGCTCGTCGGCGCCGTCGCCGTCAATGCCCCCAAGGACCTGATCCGCCTCAAGCGCGCCACCGCCGCGGGTGACCACCTGGACGCTGTCGGGTGACCCAAGGACGCTATCTACGATAGCCGATAGTAGCATTCAGCCATGCAACATGTGGGTCGGCGGCTGCTTTCGGCAGCCGCACTGAGCTTCGCCTTGGTCGCGTGCGGACAGGCGGCTCCAGAGCACGGCGGAACGAGCGGGTCGCCGGACCTCGGGGTCGGCCACGTCCACGGCGTCGGCGTCGATCCGGCCGATGGCGTCCTCTACGTCGCCGGGCATTACGGGCTGTTCACGGTCACCTCCTCGACCACCGTCGCCCGCGTCGCCGACCGGGACCAGGACCACATGGGCTTCACGATCACCGGTCCCAAGACCTTCCTGGCCAGCGGCCATCCCGCTGCCGAGGACGTCTCCTCCGGTCGTCCGCCGCACCTCGGACTGGTCCGCTCCACCGACGCGGGGCTCACCTGGAAGACGATCTCGCAGGACGGCTCCGCCGACTTCCACTCCCTCCAACTCGCCGGCGAGAACCTGTACGCCTTCGACAGCCAGACCTCGAAGGTCTGGCGCAGCGGAGACGGCGGCGCCACCTGGACGCAAGGCGCCAAGGACAAGATCCTCGACCTGGGCGTGAGCGCCAACGAGCCCACCCGCCTGTACGCCACCACCCCGGAAGGCCTGAAGGTGAGCGAGGACGGCGGCGTGAACTTCGTCGAGGTGACGACGGCTCCGCTGCTCAGCCATGTGGACGCCCTGGTCACCGGCCTGGTCGTCGGCGCAGGGGCCGACGGCCGCATCCACACCAGCCAGGACGCCGGCAAGACCTGGACCGCCGTCGGCAGGCTACCCGGCCAGGCCACCGCGTTCACGGCCGTGGACCGTCAACGCCTGCTGGCCGCCCTGGAAGACGGGACTGTCCTGGAGTCCAAGGACGGCGGCAAAACCTTCACCACGGCCTTCGCCCCCGCGAACTGACCCACCGCCCGGCCCCTCTCTACGGGCCAGAGCGCGCTTATCTACCTCCCGGTCGTCGGCGTCGGAGAAGTCGGGCAGGTCGGGGATCTCACCGAGCTGGCGCAGTCCTGCCGTCGTCGAGGTTGCCGAGCTCGAATTCGTAGATTGACATATACCCCCTCCTGGTATAGAACACCCTTGATGCGAATACCCCCAAGGGGTATATGGTTCGGCGCTTGATGGTGACTGCGGTTGCCCGGGAGGAGACGGACATGGGATTGTTCGCGATTCGCGACTACCGGCGACTGTTCAGCGCTCAAGTCATCGCGTTGTTCGGTACCGGTTTGGCTACCGTCGCGCTGGGGCTGCTCGCGTACGAGCTCGCAGGTCCGCGTGCCGGTGCGGTTCTCGCCACCGCGCTGACGATCAAGATGGTCGCGTACGTGGTCGTCGCACCGCTCGCGGCCGCGTACGTCGATCGGCTGCCCAGACGTCGGTTTCTCACGATCCTCGACGCGGTGCGCGCTCTGGTGGTGATCGCGCTGCCGTTCGTCACCGAGGTGTGGCACATCTACGTCCTGATCGGGGTTCTCCAGACCGCGTCAGCGGCATTCACCCCGACGTTTCAGGCGGTCATCCCCGACATCGTGACCAAGGAGGCCGACTACACCCGCGCCCTGTCCGCATCGCAGGTGGCCTACACCATGGAGAGCCTGTTGAGCCCCGTGCTCGCGGCTGTGGCGCTCACCTTCATGTCGTTCAACCTGCTGTTCATCGGCACCTCCGTCGGGTTCGGCGTGTCCGCGCTGCTGGTCCTGTCCACGCGCATCCCCAACGCGCGCCCCAGTTCACACACGAACGCCTGGGACCGGGCCGTGGCGGGGATCCGCACCTTCGCGGCCACCCCGAGCCTGCGCGGCGTCATGGCACTGAACCTCGTGGTCGCCGCCGTCGGCTCCATCGTCGTCGTCAACACCGTGAACTACGTCCGCGACGTTCTCGGCGGAGCCCAATCCGACGTGGCCTGGGTGCTCGCCGCCTCCGGAACGGGGACGCTGCTCGTGGCCCTCGCCCTCCCGCGCGTCCTGGACCGGGTGGCGGACCGGTTCGTGATGCTGATCGGTGCCGCCGTACTGATATTCGCGGTCGGCGCGGCGGTCACGATGTCCGCGGCGAGCGTCGCCGCATCACTGCCGACCGGGGTGATATGGGCAGCGATCGGCGGCGGGATGGCGCTGATCATCACGCCGACCGGGCGGGTGCTTCGCCGGGCGGTCGATCCCACCGGAATTCCCGAGGTCTTCGCCGCCCAGTTCTCGCTGTCCCACCTGGCCTGGCTGGTCACCTATCCCATCGCCGGATGGGTCGCCACGCAGGCGGGCTTCACGATCACCTGGACCGTGCTGGCGGGCCTGGCGGCAGTCGGAGCTGTCACGGCACTGGCGGTCTGGCCGCGCGACGAGAAGGTCGAGGCCGGAGGGCGTACGGCAGCGGCGGTCCAGCCGCGCGTCAGGAAGGCCGATGCCGGGGGCCGCGCCGCAGCGGTGGTTGCTTCCGCCAGGACCGAGGTCGCCACGCGGGAAGTCGCAGAGGCCGCGGAGGGCACTCTCGCGGCATGCCAGTGCGCCTGCGTTCGCACCGTCTGAGTTGCCGCAGTCGCCTTGGTCGCGTGCGGACAGGCCTCTCCAGAGCACGACGGAACAAATGGGTCGTCGAGTGGCAGGCTTCCTAACTATCTACGACTTGCGCTAGTACGGTAGTTAGACTTCGCGCCATGTGCCATGTCGATCCACGATCTCGTGGGGCCCTGCGATGAGCCCGCGTGCCGCTCTGGCGCAGCAGGCGGCGCCCAGGAGCGGCCGCGCGGGAAGGCGCCGACGCCGCTGGATACTCGTCGCGGTCGCATCGGTCGCCGTCATGGCTGCGGCTTATGCCGTTCCCGCGATCGCCTTGGGGGGTCAGGTGCCGTCCGGCACCAGCATCGGCGGCGTAGACGTCGGCGGCCTGCCGGAAGCGGACGCTCGCGCCCGGCTGGAGCGTGAGCTCGGCAAGCGGGCCACCCGGCCGATGGCGCTGTCCGCGGCAGGCAAGACGACACGGCTGACCCCCGCCGAGCTCGGGCTGGGGTTCGACATCCCGGCGACACTCGAGGCGGCGCTGGGCGGCGCGGGCAGCCCGGCCGGAGTCGTCCGGTCGTTGTTCGGCGAAGACAGAGAGCTCCAGCCACGGATCACGGCCGACGAATCCCGCCTGACCACCCGGCTCGCCGTTCTGGCCAAGACGATCGACCTCAAGCCTCGCGAGGGCGGCGTGCGCTACCAGGGCCTCGAACCGCAGGTGATCCCCGCCAAGTCGGGCCGCGCCCTCGACCGCGACGCCGCCGCACGGCTGGTCCGCGAGGCCTTCCTGGGAAACCGCGCTACGGTCGCGCTGCCCCTCCGCACGCTACCGCCCCAGATCTCGTCGGCCGAGGTGCGTCGCGTCGCGGGCTCCATGGCCACCGCGGCGGTCGCCAGTCCGCTGACCTTGGTCAACGGCGACAGGAAAGCCAGCCTGACCCGCGCCCAGCTGGCCGCCGGGCTTCGCTTCGTCCCCGACGGGCAAGGCAGCTTGCGCCCCTCCTTCCGCAGCGGAGAACTCCTTCCTGACTTGCAGAAACAACTCGTCCCGGCAAGCCATCAGCCCCAAGACGCCTCCTTCAAGATCGTGAAGGGCAAGCCGCGCGTCGTCCTCGCCCGTCCCGGCCGGGGCATCGACGCGAAGGCTTTCGGCGGGGCGGTCTCCGCCGCCCTGGCGGCCGGCCAGCGTGAGGTGAAGGTGCCGGTGGCCGAGGCGCAGCCCCGGTTGACCACCGAGCTGGCCAGGAAGCTGGAGGTCAAGGAGAAGGTCAGCACCTTCACCACCCGCCACCCGTGCTGCGCGCCACGAGTGACCAACATCCACCGCATCGCCGACATCGTGGACGGCCATGTGGTCATGCCCGGCGAGACGTTCTCGCTCAACGGCCTGGTCGGCAAGCGTGACAAGGCGCGCGGCTTCGTCGAGGCGCCGATGATCCTGAACAACCGGTTCGTCAACGACGTCGGCGGCGGGGTGTCGCAGTTCGCCACCACGATGTTCAACGCCGTGTTCTTCGGCGGATTCCAGGACGTGCAACATATGGCGCACCAGTACTACATCACCCGCTATCCAGCCGGCCGCGAGTCCACCGTCTCCTATCCGCAGCCGGACTTCCGCTGGCGCAACGACTCCCCGTACGGCGTGCTGATCAAGACCTCCTACACCAGCACGTCGATCACCGTGGACTTCTGGAGCACCGAACGCTACGACGTCACCGCCCAGAGTTCGGCCCGCTACGACGTCAAGACCGCCCCCTCCCTCACCGACTCCGGCAAGGACTGCATCCCCATGGGCGGCGCGGAGGGCTTCGCGATCGATGTCTGGCGCATCTTCAAGAAGGACGGCAAGGAAGTGCGCAGGCAGAAGTTCCACACCGTCTACGCCGCCGAGCCGCGTCTGACATGCAAGTGAGACAGGCTCTCCGACGGCGCTCATTCCGAAGCTGAGCACGGCTGGTTATCGCCGTCCTCCGCCTGACGCTTCTCCTCCGCCACAGCCTGGCAGGGCAACTTACGATGAACCTTCGTAGTTGCCCGCCAGTGCGGGACGGTGGCCGCCCAAGGTAGCCGTCCGGCCGGGCGGTCACCTGGGTGATCAGCCCACCATATACGCAGCTCAGCCGACTGAACAGCTCCCCTGCGGGGAATTGTGGTGTTAACCGCACTGGCACTTGTATCTACGGAAAATGCCTATAGAGTCACCTGAAACCCCACCCCTGCCACCGAGGACGTCTCAACCCCTCATACCCCCCGGAGGTTTCTTTGCATCGCCGCTTTCTGAGTTTGATCGCCACAGCGGCAGCCCTGACGGCGCTGGCCGGCTGCGGCACCGGCAGCCAGCCGCCCCCCGGTGGAAAGGCCCCGGCAGCGGCGAAGAGCCTCACCATCGCCATCTCCTCCGACGAAGGCACCTTGACCCCGTTCACCAACCAGACCGGTTACCCGGGCAACAACCTGGTGAAGCTGATCTTCGACACGCTCGTCGTCGTCCAAGGTGACGGGGTGACGCCGCTGCTGGCCAAGGAGCTGCGGACCACAGACAACAAGGTGTTCACGATGCCGCTCCGTCAGGGCGTCGCCTGGCACGACGGCAAACCGCTGACCGCCCAAGACGTCGCGTTCAGCGTCGACTTCTACAAAAAGCACATGGAGGGCGACTCCTCGATCGACCTACGCCCGATCGAGAACGTGACCGCGTCCGGCGACACGGTGACGATGACGCTCAAGGCGCCCGACCCGGAGTTCCCTCGGCGGATCCTGGCCGACATGGCGATCCTGCCTGAGCACGTGTGGTCGTCGGTGACCAAGGTCAGCGAAGCCGGGACCGACAAGGCGATCGGCACGGGCCCGTACAAGCTGACCAAGTACGACAACGCCCGCGGCTACACCTTGACGGCCAACACCTCGTACGCCATGGGCAAGGCGAAGGCCGACACCGTGAAGATCGTGGTCATTCCGGAGGAGTCAACGCAGTTCGCGGCCCTGCGTACCGGCGAAGTGCACATGTCCACCAAGATCGTCCCGCCGCAACAGCTCTCCGCGCTGGAGAAGCAGCCGAACATCGGCGTGGTGAAGGGCACCGAGTTCGCCTCCACGCTGCTGGCCTTCAACACCGGCCGGGCTCCGTTCGACAAGCCCGAGGTACGCCGCGCACTGGCCAAGGCGATCGACGTGACCGATCTGGTCAAGACCGCTCTGCTCGGTCAGGGCACGCCCGGCAACCCCGGCTTCATCCACGCGGAATCGCCCGTCAAGCCCGATCGACTCGCTCCCCTCTACGACGCCGCGGCGGCCGGGCGGGAGCTCGACGCGCTGGGCGCCAAGCCCGGCACCGACGGGATCCGGGTGCTCGACGGCAAGCCGATGTCGTACGAACTGCTGGTCCAGAGCACCTCCACCGACCGGCTGCGCAGTGCGGAGCTGATCCGGGACATGCTCAAGACGGTGGGCGTCGCGGTGAAGGTCACCGCACTCGACCCCGACTCCCTGGACGCCAAGGTGTGGCCCGACTACGACGTGAGCAAGGGCCGCAACTACGACATGTCGATGTGGGGCTGGTCCGCGCCGGTCATGCTGAGCAGCGGATCGATCGCCCAGCTTCTCGCCTCGGATCCGGAGGACGGCTCGCTCAACGTGGTGGGGTTCAAGAACGACAAGGTGGACGAGATCGTACGGACGCTGACCTCCGCCGCCACCCTGGAGGCCAGGACCGCGACGGCCAAGCAGCTTCAAGCCCAGATCGCGGAGCAGATGCCGTTCCTCACCCTGTACTACCGCAATGGCGCCTACGCCTTCCGCAAGGACGTCTACAGCGGCTGGACGTGGCAGAACGGCTCCGCGGCGCTCAACAAGTTCTCGCTCGTCGATTTCAAGCTCTGATGGGCTGGAGATACCCGGCGGGCCGGTTCGCCGAGTACGCGGCGGTGCTCGGGGTGGCGCTCACGCTGAACTTCGCACTCCCCCGGGCCCTGCCGGGCGGGCCGCTGAAGCTGTTCGGCAGCCCTGAGGCGCTGGCCCGGCTCACCGCGGACGAACGCGCGCAGATCGCCACCCAGTACGGCTTCGGCAAGCCCCTGCCCGAGCAATTCCTGGATTACCTCACCGGCGTCTTCACCCTCGACCTGGGCACGTCGTTGTCCGATGGACGGCCGGTCACCGAAACGCTCGGCGAGGCGCTCCCCTGGACCTTGCTGCTCGTCGGCACCAGCATCGTGGTGACCGCGCTGGTCGGGGTCACCCTCGGCGTGGTGGGCGCGCTACGCAGGCGCGAAGGCAAGGGCTCTGGCCTGCTGAGCACCGCGATCGTGCTGGACTCGCTCCCCCAGTTCTGGCTGGGCATGTTGCTCATCGTCCTGTTCGGGGTGCAGCTCCAGTGGCTGCCGACCTTCGGCGTGTCGGGTGTCGAGGGCGTGACCGTCCAGGGCGTGCTGCTGCACCTGATCCTGCCGGTCAGTACGCTGACGCTGACCGGCATGGGCTACCTGTTCCTCTACACCCGCTCTTCTCTGCTGACCGTGCTGACCAGCGAACCCATCCAGCACGCGCATGCCCGGGGCGTGCCGTACGGACGGCTTGTCCGGCGGCACGCGCTGCGTCCGGCGCTGCTTCCCGTGCACACGATCCTCATGATGGAGATCGGCTTCCTGGCCGCGGGCTCGATCGTGGTGGAGACGGTCTTCGCCTATCCCGGGCTCGGGCGGCTGACGTTCGGCGCGATCTCGGCCCGCGACTACCCGCTGATGCAGGGCGCGTTCCTGGTGCTGACACTGCTGGTCGTGCTCATGAACGCGCTGGCCGACGCCACCTACCCGCTCCTCGACCCCCGGGCCCGCCGATGATGCTCCTACGCTCACCACGCCGCCGGCTCCTGGGTGTCCAGGGCCTGATCGGAACCGGGATCCTCACGGTCGTCCTTGGGGTCGCCCTGTTCGGACTCGCACTTCCCGACGACGCGGGACGGGCCCGGGTCGCGGAGCCGTACGCCCCTCCCGGGGGTGGGCTGCCCCTGGGCGCCGACGATCTGGGCAGAAACCTGCTCGACCAGCTCATCGTGGGCGCCGGCACCTCGTTGAGCCTGGCGTTCATCGTCGCCGCGGCCACCACACTGCTCGCCGCGCTGGTCGGCGGCGCCGCCGGGATCGGGCCGCGTTGGCTGTCGGCCACGCTGATGCGCGGCACCGACATCATGCTGGTGCTGCCCGAGCTGATCCTCTACATCCTCGCGGCGGCCTTCCTCGGCCAGTCGTTCGGCATGCGGGTGGCGATCCTGGCGCTGATTCTCTGGCCGGTCCCCGCCCGCGTGCTGCGCGCCGCCGTACTGACGGCATGGTCGCGAGGACATCTGGAAGTGGCCCGCGCCATGGGCGCGCCGCGCTGGTGGCTGCTTCTGCGGCACGGCTCCTACCTGATCGGCCCGCTCCTCATCCCCGTTTTCGTGCGTACGGCGATGCGGGCCGTCATCTACGACGCCACCCTGTCCTTCCTCGGGCTCGGCGACCCGACGGCGCCGAGCTGGGGCACCACGCTGTACTGGGTGCAGACCAACGGCGTGTTCCTGTCGGACGCGTGGCTGTGGTGGGCGCTCCCGCCCGGCACCGCGATCTCGCTCACCGTTCTCGCCCTCGCCCTCATCGGCACCGCCGTCGAGGAACGTCTCAACCCCGCGCTGAGAGAGGCCGCCCGATGACCCTGGCGCTGAACGAGCTCACCGTCGGCTACGGCGGCCTGATCGCGGTGGACGGGATCAACCTCGACGTCGCGGACAGCGAGATCGTGGCGCTGGTGGGCGAGAGCGGCTGCGGCAAGACCTCGCTCGTCCGCGCGCTCCTGGGGCTGCTCCCCCGCACCGCCACGGTGACCGGCTCCGCCCTGCTCGACGGCGAGCACGAGCTGACCGGCCGCGTCGACTGGCGAGGCATACGCGGCAGCCAAGTGGCGATCGTGCCACAGGGCGCGATGACCGGCCTGAGCCCCGTCCACCGGATCGAAGCACAGCTCACCGAGATGCTCACCTTGCACGGCGGCCAGGCGCAGCCCGGTGACCTGCTCGAACGCGTCGGCCTCCAGCACGGCATGCTGCGCCGCTACCCACACGAACTGTCCGGCGGGCAGCGGCAGCGGGTCGCGATCGCTCTGGCCCTGGCCGGCGAGCCCCGCCTGCTGATCGCCGACGAGCCCACCACCGGGCTGGACGCGATCACCCAGCGGCAGGTCCTCGCGCTGTTGTCCGGGCTCGGCATCAGCACGCTGATCGTCTCGCACGACCTTGCCGGGCTCATGCCGTACGCGGACCGGGCCGCGGTGATGTACGCGGGACGGCTGGCCGAGGTCCGCTCAGCCGGCACACTGTCCCGCGAACATGCCCACCCGTACACCGCCGGCCTGCTCACCGCCACGCCGGTCGCCGACCGGCAGGTGCCGTGGGGCAGCATCCCCGGCTCGGCACCCGCGCTCGAACTGCTGCCGGACGGGTGCGGGTTCGCCCCGCGCTGCCCGCTCGCCACCGACCGCTGCACCTCAGAACAGCCGCACCTTCGCCGGCACGGCGAGGCGCAGGTCGCCTGCCACCACCCGGGCAAAGCGTCCTATCCGGTGGTGCCGCGGGCCGAACATGCTCAAGGGCCGCCGGTGGTGCGCGTCACCCAGGTGCGGCACGCGTACAGGACCCGTTCGAGAACGGTGGAAGCGCTGCGCGGCGTGGACCTCGACATCCACGCCGGCGAGATCGTCGGCTTGGTCGGCGAGAGCGGATCCGGCAAGAGCACCCTGGCCAGGATCATCCTCGGCCTGCTCCACCCCTCCGAAGGCCAGGTCGAGATCTCCGGCGAAGACCTGACCGCTCGACGCGGCCGGGCGCTGCGCCGGCTTCAGCGGCGGATCGGCTTCGTGCATCAGGACCCGTACGACGCGCTCCATCCCGGTATGCGGGTCGCGAGCCTCGTAGCGGAACCGCTCGTACTGGCCGGTGTAAAAGGAGAACAACGGGTGCGGGACGCCATCATCGCTGCTGGACTGCCGGAAACCTCCGAGTTCCGCCAACGCTTCCCGGGTCAGCTGTCGGGCGGACAGCGGCAACGCGTGTCCATCGCGCGAGCACTCGCCGCCGACCCCATCCTCCTCATCGCCGACGAGGCCACCTCGATGCTGGACGTCTCCACGCGAGCAGGCATCGCCACCACGCTGCGCGCTCTGGCCACGGACCGCGGCTTGGCGGTCCTGTTCGTCACCCATGACCTCGGTGAGGCGGTGCAGTCCTGCGATCGGATCGTCGTGCTGCGCAACGGCACCGTCGTCGAGGACGGCGTCTCGGAGGACGTCGCCCGCGCCCCTTCCCACCCGTACACCGTGCAGTTGCTCGAAGCGGCTCATCAGACATGAAGGACCTCAGACATGAAAGACAAGGACGGCAAGTGACGGACGTCTTCACGCGACTGGAGTCCTTCGGCGAACGCTTCCGGCTCGAACAGGGGCTCGCGCCAGGAGAGGACTGGATCGCCTGTGACCGGCTGCTGGATCCACGGTCGGAGGAGCTGGGCCGGCTTCTCGAAGCCGAGCGCCGGGCGAGCGGCCAGGTTTCCGATCACGCTACCGCGCTCACGGTCATGGCCGTGTACGCCGGAACCGTGACGGCGGCCGCGGTGCTGGCCTGGGCCGTCGAGGGCGTGGTCATCGACATGCGTCCGCAGAACGTCGCCATCCGGTTGTCCCCCCATCACGGCTTCGAGGCGGTCGGGCTGCGCGAGCCCCGTGTCGCCGAGGCCTCCGTGACCACCCTGGTCGAATGGGTCCTGGACGACCATCTTCTGCCGCTCGCGCAGGCCATGCGGGTTCGTACCCGAGCCGGACTCCGGCAGCTTCATGGTGGCGTGGCGCATGGCTGCGCGGCGGCCTTCTGCATCGCCAGCAGACGCGGCGGGGAGGTCGATCAGCTGGAGAGCGCCTACAAGACCTTCTCAACCGCGTCCACCATCGACCTCGACCGCCTGGGCAAGGTCGTCCGGCTCGCGGCAGACGACCGGAAGGGGCTGTTCTACCTGCGCGACACGTGCTGCCTGTACTACACCTCCGCGGAGGAGACGAAGTGCTCCAGCTGCTGCCTGGACAGCGTGGACCAGCGCATCGCCAACTATCGGCGGGTTCTGGTCGAGGGCGTCATCCCGCACTGAGGCGGTTGGCGTGCGGGCAGTAGGCGGCGATCTCGGGGGAGGCGAGAGGCACGTCACCGCCAGATCCGTGGGAAGGCGAGCCCTGGGTCAGTCCTCGCCTACCACGGTCAGGTCGTCATCCAGCGCGGCGGCGATCGCCGCCGCGCGGGAATGATCGTCCAGCCGTCGCGTCAGGTAGGCGCAGCCGTGCCCGTGCTTGAGCAACCACCAAGCGGCCGAACCGCCGATCTAGATAGAAGAAAGCCCCCTCCACGATGGAGAGGGCTTTCAATCCGGGGGCTGTTCAGCCTTGCGGCTGGCCGAGCCCAGAGTCAGCACGCCGGGCCGGCTCTCCAGACCACCGGATCACTCAACGGAAGTGTCGAAGCCCGCCGGGCCTACTTTGCGCTCCAAGATTCTGATGATCTTGCCGGATTCGTCATTCTCGCCCGGGACGTAGAACGGCTTTCCGTCGCGGCCGAAAGTGATCGCCGACGGGCCGCCGTCCCAGGTGCCCAGGACGTGGGAGGCCGAGTCGAAGGTCACGAACGGCTCCAGGTCCAGCGTGCGGGCATAGTCGACCGAGCCGAAGACGAGATGCTGAGCCAGCTCGATCGGCGCCTCCTGCCAGCCCGCGTAGTCGCTGAAGAAGTATTCGCGGAACCTGCTGAGCTGCCGGTCGTCAATGACGTCCGGCCCGATCAGGTCCTTGACGCCCGTGCAGTAGACGTCGGCGAGGTAGCCGCAGACCGTCATCCGGTCCCACTTGTGGCGCCGGGCCACCAGCACGCATACCTTGCCCTCCAGCCCGTCGGCATCCGGCTTCTCGTCGATCCAGCCTCGGGCGGGGTCGACGGTGAGGCCGTTGCTCCAGCCGACGTTGATCCAGCAGCCGACCACCTCGGGCTCCCCCGCCGCCGCCGCGCTGCCCTCGGCCGCCACGGCCCGGACGAGCGGGGCCACCACCGACGGCGACACTCCCAGCGTGCGGGCGATCTCCTTGGGAGACCGGCCTTCGGCTCGCAGCTCGCGTACCCGGTCCTTCAGTTCTGCGCTGTCCACGGAGGAAGCCTAGCGACCTCCGGCGCCCCGAATGGCCGCGCAACGGCAAAGCGGAGGTGCAGGCTGATCTTCAACTGCTCATCGGGGATCGACATCTCGGCCGGCTGCCACCGGCCAACGAGAGGAAGCTCATGCTGCCCTGGTCCGACGAGTTGGCCGGCCGCCTCGACCACAAGGTCATCGACAGCGCGCTGCTGCGCGGCAACCCCCTCGGGGACCCGCATGAGCGGCCCCTGTACGTGTACGTCCCTCCGGGGTACGACGATCACCCCGAGCGGCGCTATCCGGCCATCTATGTGCTGCAGGGCTACACCGCGCATGTCTCCATGTGGTTCAACCGGACGCCGTTCCGGCGGACGTACCCGGAGCTGGCTGACGGCGTGTTCTCGGCCGGCGATGTGCCGCCCGCGATCGTCGTCTATGTCGACGCGTGGACCTCGCTGGGCGGCAGCCAGTATCTCGACTCGCCCGCGACCGGCCGCTACCACTCCTACCTGTGCGACGAGGTCGTACCGTGGGTGGACGCCCGCTACCGCACGCTGGCCGGCCGCGACCACCGTGCGGTCACCGGCAAGTCCAGTGGGGGCGGCGGGGCGATGGTCACCGCCATGCTGCGGCCGGACGTGTTCGGGGCGCTGGCCACTCATGCGGGCGACTCGCTGTTCGAGGTCAGTTTCCGGTTCGGGCTGCCGGACATCGCGCGTCGGCTACGTGACATGTACGGCGGTTCGTACGACAAGTTCCTGTCCGACTTCCGGAGCAGGATCGCCGGGACCAGGGACGGCGACCTCGAACTCATGGAGATGTACGCCTACGCGGCGGCGTACTCGGCCGACGAGGACGGCACGGTCCGCCTGCCGTTCGACGACACGGGTGCCGTCATACCCGAGGTGTGGGAGCGCTGGCTGGCCCGCGACCCGGTGGTGATGGCGGCGCGGCCCGAGTACGCCGAGGCGCTGCGGTCCATGCGGGCGATCTGGGTCGACGCGGGCACCAGGGACGAGTACTACCTGGACTTGGGCGCCACGGCCTTCCGGCGGGCGCTGGAGGCGGCGGGGGTGCCGGACGAGCGGATCTACTTCGAGCTCTTCGACGCCGGGCACGGCGCCATCGAGTATCGCTACCCGCTCGCCCTGGCCTGGCTGAGCCGCCGCCTCTCGCCTTGAGACCGCTGCCTTTCGCATGAGGTCCCGCCTCTCGCCTGGTGCCCGCCGCCTCTCGTCTTGAGGTCGGCGGCAGCGCCAGGCCGAGCGGGGTCCCGTTAGGCTGGCGGGCGTGTCTCGACTGACGGCCTCTTTGCGGCTGATGGCGATGACGGCGCCGTGGAGTCGACGGACGGATGTCGTGCTGGCGGGACTGCTGGCCGGGTTGTCGTTCGTGCCCGGGATCGCTCATCAGGGCGTCGATCTGGCGGACCTGCCGGACCTGCCGCTGGACGCGGTGGGCGTGCTGCTGATTCTGGCGCAGAGCCTGCCGTTGGTCATGCGGCGGCGGTGGCCTGCCGGGTGTCTGGCGGTGGTCGGCGGGGCGTTCATAGCGTTTCAGCTGCTGCGCTATCCCACGGCGTTCGCGGCGCTCGGGCTGATCGTCGCGTTGTACAGCGCGGGCGCCCACCTGCGGCGTCGGTCGGTCGCGGTGACCGTGGCCGTGGTCGCGGTGGTGGCGTACGTGGGGCTCGCTGTCGCCTTGCATGAGTTGGGGTCGCCGGAACGTCCGCTGGACTACACGACCTTCCTGCTGTTCCTGGTGGCGTGCTGGGCCGCTGGTGTCGTCGTACGGGAGCGGAGCGCCGCCGACGCGGAGCGAGTACGGCTGGCCGAGGCGGCTGTCGTCGCGGCGGAGCGTGCGCGGATCGCGCGGGAGCTGCACGACGTGGTCACCCACCATGTGACGGCGATGGTGGTCCAGGCCGACGCGGCGCAGTTCCTGGCCGGGCAGCCCGAGCGGGTCGCGACCGGCCTGGCGGCGATCAGCGAGACCGGCCGCCATGCGCTGACCGACCTGCGCTACCTGCTCGGCGCGCTGGACGGGACGCCGGACGCCGACGGAGAAGGCCGCGAGCCATCGGTGAGCAAGCTGCCCGATCTGGTGGCGCGGACCCGGGGCGCGGGGCAGCCGGTGGAGCTGGTCGAGGACGGGCAGCCGGGCGCCATGGAGAAGGCCGCGGAGGTGGCCGCGTACCGGGTCGTCCAGGAGGCGCTCACCAACGCGGTGAAGCACGCCGCCGGCCGGCGCACGCTCGTCTACGTGCGCCATGGCGAGGAGTGGATGGACGTGGAGGTCACCACGGACGGACCCAGCCGCCCCGGACTGGGCCGTGGTAGCGGGCGGGGGCTGGTCGGGTTGCGGGAGCGCATCAGTGTGGTCGGTGGTGAGCTGAGCGCCGGGGCACGGTCCGGCGGCGGGTTCACGGTTCGGGCCCGGATCCCGATGGGCCTGCGATGAGCGCGATCCGGGCGATGGCCTTGACGGCTTTACGAGGCTCGGGCTGATTGCCTTGATGGCGTCACGGGCTTAGGTCGGCCGCGTCCTCGAGTTTCAACCTGCCGCCCCGCTCGTACGCGATGCCGAACGCCGCCTCCCCCAACGCCTCCACAACCACCTCGGTGACCCGCGTGATCTCGGCCACCTCCGACGGAGCGGCGGGCGTCTGGTTGTGCTCGCGGACGGCCGCCGCCAGCCCCAGCAACCTGGCTGCCCGTTCGTGGGCGCCCCCGGCGGCCACCGCCGAGGCCAGGCCCTCCACGGCCCACGTCGCCGAGCGCGGGTCGCCGATGCGCTGCGCCGCCGTGAGCGCCTCCAGGTGCAGGTCCCTGGCGGTCGCGGGGTCGCCGCGCCGCTCGATGAGGAAGCCGAGCTCGACGAGCGTGTCCGGCAGGTGCAGGGCGGGCTCGACGCCGGGACCCCGGGCGATCCCTTCGAGCAGGTGGTTCAGGTGCTGCTCCGCCAGGTCGAGGTGGCCGCCCCGGCGCTCGGCGTAGGCGAGCCCCATCTCGGCCATGATCGAGGTCTCTCGATGGCCCTGGCCGGAGGCGATGTGCAGGGCCCGGCCGCACAGCTCCATGGCCCGCTCGAACTCACCCGCCCCCAGCGCCATCCAGCCCAGCCAGGCGGTACGCCCGGCCACCTCCGGCCAGAGCCCGAGGTCCTCCGCCATCCGCAGCCCATCCGCGAACAGCCGCCTGGCCCGCTCCGCGTCGCCCCCCATCTCGGCCAGCCCGCCGAGCCACTCAGTGGCCTGGAGCACACCCCACCGGTCGCCGAGCTGCCGGAACAGCCGCGCGCTCTCCTCACCGTCGCGTTCGAGAGCCACGAAGTCCCGTCGCGTGAAGGCGTCCCGCGCCCGGCAGCTCAAGGCGGCGGCGATCCCCCACTCATCGCCCATGGCCCGGAACGTCGCCAGCGCGCTCGTCACCAGCTCCTGCCCGGTCACCATGTCGGGCAGCGCCGAGCCGAGAAACCACTCGGCCCTGGCCCGTACGCCCGGATCCTCCACCCGATCCACAGCGGACCGCCAGTCGACGTCCTCTCCCAGCATGACGGCGAACCCGGCCCACCACGCCCCCGCCCTGGCCCGAGCAGAACTCGACACATCGAAGTCCTGAACAGCGTCCCCGACGGCCAGGGCCGACTCCAGGGATCGGCGCCCCTCGGCCAGCCGGCCGCGCAGCACCCAGTACCAGGCCAGCGCGTTCACCAGCGCCAGCGCACCGGCCGCGTCGCCCGCCGCCGCAGCCGCGTCGAGCGCCGACCGCATGTTCGCGGCCTCCGCGTCCAGCCGCAGCAGCCACTCCCGCTGGGCGTGCCCGTACAGAAATGGCTCAGCCTGTACGGCCAGCGCCGTGTAGTAGGCCGAGTGCGCCTGCCGTACCCGATCCAGCTCACCCGCCCCCGACAGCCGCTCCAGGCAGTATTCGGCCACCGACTCCAGCAGCCGGTACCGCATTCCCCCCGTACCGTCGGCCACGACCACCAGCGAGCGGTCGACCAGCCGCGCGAGCAGGTCGAGCACGTCGAGCCCGTCCTCCGCGCAGGTCTCCTCCGCGGCTTCCAGTGTGCAGCCGTCGGCGTGGACGGCCAGGCGGCGCAGGACGGCGCGTTCGGGCTCGGTCAGCAGTTGCCAGCTCCAGTCGATCACCGCCATCAGCGTCTGCTGACGCGGCGGCGCGCCCCGCCGGCCGGAGGCGAGCAGCCGGAACCGGTCGTCGAGTCTGGCCACCACCCCGTGCACGCCGAGCGCGCGTACCCGCGTCGCGGCCAGCTCAAGAGCCAGCGGGATCCCGTCGAGCCGCCGGCAGAGCTGCGCGACCGCCCCGGCGTTGCCCTCGTCGAGGGTGAAGCCACGGGCCGAGGCGGCGGCGCGCGCCACGAACAGCTGAGCCGCCTCGGACCGCGCCACCTCACCGGGGTCGACGCCGGCCGGTACGTCCAGCGGCGGCACACTCCACAGCACCTCACCGGCCACCGCCAGCGGTTCCCGGCTGGTGGCCAGCACGCGCAGCCCGGGAGCGGCCCGCAGCAAGCGGCCGGCCAGCTCGGCGACCCGCTCGATCACGTGCTCACAGTTGTCGAGGACGAGGAGAAGCTGCCGGGAGCGGAGCGCATCGGCCAGCCGGTCGACCAGGGGCGTCCCGTCGGACTCCTCCCGGATGTCGAGCGCCGCCGCGACGGTCTCCGCCACCGCCTGAACGTCGAGCGCCGCCGCCGCATTCTCCGCGACCGCCCACCCGTCAAAGCCCGGTGCCCGTCCGGCGAGGTCCGAGGGTCGCCAGTCAAAGCCCGGTGCCCGCCTGGGGAGGTCTGAGGGTCGCCCGTCGAGGTCCGGTGCCCGCTCGTCGGCGTCCGGCGAGCGCGTACCCCGGTCGAGGGGAGCCAGCTCGACCAGCCACGTGCCGTCCGCGTACGCGTCGGCGAGCCGGGTGGCGGTCTCCAGCGCCAGCCGGGTCTTGCCGACGCCGCCGGTGCCGGTCAGGGTGACGAGCCGGTTGCTCTCCAGCAGGGTACGGACCTCGGCCAGCGCGTCGTCCCGGCCGATCAGGTCGCTGAGCGAGGCGGGCAGGTTCGTGGCGGGCCGGTCGGCCGGGCCGCTCAGCGCCGGGTCCTGGCCGAGTATGGCCTGGTGCAGCGCGGCCAGCTCGGGCCCGGGGTCGAGGCCGAGCTCCTCGGCCAACCGTTCGCGCAGGTCGGCGTAGCTGGCCAGCGCCTCGCTCTGCCGTCCCGCGCGGTACAGGGCCCGCATGTGTACGGCCCGCAGCCGCTCCCGCAGCGGATTGCGGGCCACCAGGTCGCCGAGCTCGCCCACGAGCAGGCCGTGCTCGCCCAGCTCCAGCCGCGCCTCGGCCTGCTGTTCCAGGGCGGACAGCCGCTGCTCCTCCAGCCGGAGGATCGCGGACCTGGTGTACTCCTCGTCGGCGAAGTCGGCGAACGCCGGGCCGCGCCACAGCGCCAGCGCGTCGGACAGCAGCTCCGCCCTGGTCCGCGGGCTCTTGGCCGTCTCGGCGCGGGCCAGCAGGTCGGCGAACCGCGCGGCGTCGACCGTACCTTCGCCGGCCTTGAGCAGGTAGCCGGGCGCGCGCGAGACGATCAGGTGCTTGCCGCCCGGCTCGGCCTCCTCCAGCGCGCGCCGCAGCTGCGAGACCCGTACCTGGAGCGCGCCCGCGGACTTGGCCGGCGGTTCGCCGGCCCACAGGTCGTCCACGAGCCGGTCGGCCGACACCGGCCGGCCCTCGTCCACCAGCAGGTCGGCGAGCAGCGCGCGGACCTTCAGCCCGGGGATCGTGACGGGCTCCCCCTGGTCGGTCCATACGGCCAGCGGCCCGAGCACCCCAAAGCGCATAAGGGCCACCTTAAGCGGACGAGAAGTGGATCTGAAGGCCGCTCCAGCACCGTGAAGGCATGGGAAATTCGATGAACAACCTCGCCGGACGACGGGAATGGCTCGGGCTGGGCGTCCTGGCCTCGGTGGCCCTGCTCCTCTCCCTTGACGGGAGCGTCCTCTACCTGGCGCTGCCACGGCTGAGCGCCGATCTGGGCGCGAGCGCGCCGCAGCAGCTGTGGATCCTGGACATCTATTCGTTCATGCTGGCCGGGTTCCTGGTCACGATGGGGACCCTGGGCGACAGGATCGGCCGCCGCCGACTCCTGATGATCGGTGCCGCCTGCTTCGGTGCCGCGTCCGTCCTGGCCGCCTTCTCGGTCAGCGCCGAGATGCTCATCGCCACCCGTGCCCTGCTGGGCGTCGCGGGGGCCACCCTGATGCCGTCGTCGATGGCGCTGCTGCGCAACATGTTCCGGGATCCGAAGCAGATGGGCGCCGCGATCGGGATCTGGTTCAGCTGCTTCATGGTCGGCATGGCGCTCGGCCCCCTGGTGGGCGGCCTGCTGCTGGAGCACTTCTGGTGGGGCTCGGCGTTCCTGCTCGGCGTGCCGTTCATGGTGCTGCTGCTGGCCACCGGGCGGGCGCTGCTGCCCGAGTATCGCGACCCGGCCGCCGGGCGGCTCGACCCGGCCAGCGTCGCGCTGTCGCTGACCGCCATCCTGCCGGTCATCTACGGGCTCAAGGACATCGCCAGGAACGGCGTCAACCCGGTGGCCGTCGCCGCGGTCGTGATCGGTGTGGGCGTCGGCGTGGTGTTCGTCCGCCGCCAGCGCCGTCTGGCCGGCCCGCTGCTCGACCTGCGCCTGTTCGGCAACCGCGCGTTCGCCGCCACGCTCGGGATCATGCTGCTCGGCGGTGTGGTCATGGCGGGAACCACGCTGATGTCCACGACGTACCTGCAGACGGTCGCCGGGCTGTCGCCCCTGAGCGCCGGGCTGTGGCTGGTGCCGCAGAACATCGTGATGATCGCCGCGCTGACGCTCGCCCCGGTCCTCGCCCGCCGGTTCGGGACGGCGTACGCGATGGCGGCCGGGCTGGTGGTCGGCGCCGTGGGGTTGTTCCTGCACACCCAGGTGCCCAGCGTCGGCGGTACGTGGCTGGTCGTGGCCGGTCTGATCCTCGCCTCGGCCGGGATCGCGGTGCCGATGGGCGCGGGCAACGGCCTGATCATGACGGCCGCCCCGGTGGAGAAGGCGGGATCGGCGGCGGCGCTCGGCGAGACCTCCGGCGAGTTCGGGGTGGCCGTGGGCGTGGCCGTGCTGGGCAGCCTCGGTACCGCCGTCTACCGGGGCCAGTTGCCGGACACGCTGCCGGTGGAGGGTGCCCGCGAGAGCATCACCGCGGCGGTGACGGTGGCCAAGGATCTGCCCGGCGTACTGGAGGTCGCCAGGGACGCCTTCACCGCCGGGCTCAACGCGGTGGCGGCGGTCGGCGTGGTGGTCTTCCTCGTCCTCGCCGCCGTCACGGTCGCCGTGCTCCGCCACCACGACCGCGCCGCGCAGGCGGACAACTCGGAGGTACTCGCCGCCGCATGACGCCCTCATCCCATGAGACATCGGCTCGGCTCGGCAGCCCGTCGCCACCAGCCGAGCGACAGGAGCGAGCCGCCGGCCGAGCTGGAGAAGTCAGTCCAGCTCGGCCGCCTTGCGCAGCAGCACAGAGCGTTCGCGCTGGTTGGCGCACAGCCGGGCCGCCAGCTCCAGCTCGGCGCGTGCTTCCGGTCGCCGTCCGAGTCGGGCCAGCAGCTCACCGCGTACGGTCGGAACCAGATGCGAACCCGGCAGCCGGTCCGAGGCGATCAGCTCGTCCACGATGGCCAGGGCTCGCGCCGGGCCTGAGGCCATGGCCACGGCGACGGCCCGGTTGAGTTCGACCACCGGTGGCCGGTCCGGGCCGGGAAACGCGCGGCCGTCAGCTCGCACAACGCCAGCAGGCCGTGCACCTCCGGTTCGTCCGGCTGCAGCGCGGCCAGTGTGCGGGCCAGCCGGATCGCCTCGTAGGCGACGTCGGGGCGCAGCAGCCGGTCGCCCGACGTGGCCGTCGACCCCTCGGTGAAGATCACGTAGAGAACGCTGAGCACGCCGCCCAGCCGTTCCCGGCGCGCGGCGGCCGGCGGCAGCTCGAACGGTACCCCGGCCGCCGCGATCGTCTTCTTGCCCCGGGTGATGCGGGCCTGCACGGTCGGCACGGGTACGAGGAACGCGCGGGCGATCTCCTCGCTGGACAGGCCGCCGACCACGCGCAGGGTCAGCGCCACCCGAGCCTCCGGGGAGAGCACCGGGTGACAGCTGACGAACATCAGCGCCAGCACGTCGTCATCGATCTTGTCGGGATCGATGTCTTGCTCAACCGCCGAGTCGGCCGCCAGCAGGGCGTATCGGTCCTGCAGGGCGGTCCGGCGGCGGATCGCGTCGATCGCCCGCCGCCGGGCCGTGGCCATCAGCCAGCCGGCCGGATTCGCCGGAGAGGCGAGCGGCCACGACACCAGCGCCTCGGCCACCGCCTCCTGGGCCGCGTCCTCTGCCAGCCCGAAATCGCCGGTGAACCGGGTCAGCGCGGCGACGATCCGCGCCGACTCGATCCGCCAGACGGCCTCGACGTCAGCCGCGCCCGTCAGATCTGGCCGTTGCTCTCGCGCCCGGCCCAGTCCTGGACGATCACTGGTCGACCTGCGGGACCTCGTCGCTCCCGGCCACCCGGCGGACCTCGATCTTGGACCCGGGGGCCGCCGGGACCCGCTTGGCCCACTCGATCGCCTCCTCCTCTCGGCCCTCGCACCCACATGTCGAACGAGCGGCCCGCGGATCGACACGGCCCCGGAGAAATCTCTCGCCGCGACGCGACCGATCCCTCCAACCCGCGTTTCGCTCGCCGGCGAGGTCGGCGAGCAGGGTCAGTACCGCGAGGCCGACCAAGAACCGGTCCTGGGCCCCGCCCTCACTTTGGCCGAACGCACCGCGCAGGGCGTCCCGCTGGGCCGCCGGGAGCTCCGCGATGAGCTGCCGGGCCGGTCCCAGCAGCATGTGCAGGGCGGCGAAGGGCAGCTCGGCTTCGGCCTCGACGCCGGTGACGCGGAGCACCAGCGGGTCTCCGACGGCTGTCCGGGCGACCTCCGCCAGCAGCGCCGATTTGCCGATCCCGGCCTGGCCGTACACCACGATGGCGTTGCCCTGGCCGGCCCCGGACTCGGCGATCATCCCCCGCAGGAGGGCGATCTCCGCGTGTCGGCCGATCATGCTGCCCGACCCTACCTAACCGGTGACCGAATCCCGTGAGCCGCCCTCCCTGGTTCCGGTCACCGTGACGGATTCGGCTGAGGCGGCCCGGCCCTTACGGTCATGAGCTATGGAAGATGTGAGCCTGCAGCCGGTGGGGACTGTCGTCGGCGGGCGTACCGAGGCGTTCGACGACGACTGGAACACCGAGGAGGCCGTGATCCGGCTCGACGGGAGCCGCTTCGCGCCGGACTCCCTGGCCGGTTTGGAGGCGTTCTCGCACCTGGAGGTGGTGTTCCAGTTCCACCTCGTGGACCCCGCTTCGGTGAACACCTCGGCCCGCCGTCCCAGGGGCAACCCGGACTGGCCGCTGGTGGGCATCTTCGCCCAGCGCGGCAAGAACCGCCCGAACCGGCTGGGCGTCTCCCGCTGCCGCCTGCTCGGCGTCGACGGCCTCGACGTACGCGTACGCGGTCTGGACGCCATCGACGGCAGCCCGGTCCTCGATCTCAAGCCCTATATGGCGGAGTTCGGCCCGCAGGGCGAGGTCGTACAGCCGGCCTGGTCGACCGAACTCATGCGTCACTACTACTGAGGGGACTCCACCAGATGAATGCCAAGCTTCCAGCCAGTACGGACGTCCTGATCGTCGGCGCGGGACCGGCCGGCCTCTTATCTCGACTGGACGGGACCCGCCGACGAGGTGGCGCTGTACTTCGCCCCGGAGGGGGTTGCCGTGGTCGCCCCGCTGCCGGGCGGCCGTCACCGGATCGTCGCGACGGTCGACGAGGCTCCCGAGCACCCCACTGTCGCCGGCATCCAGGCGCTGCTCGACGCCCGTGGTCCCCGCGCTCACCGGTCCATGGTCACCGGCCTGGTCTGGAGTTCCCGCTTCCGGGTCCACCACCGGCTGGCCGACCACTACCGGGCGGGCCGGCTCTTCCTGGCCGGAGACGCCGCCCACGTCCACAGCCCGGCCGGCGGCCAGGGCATGAACACCGGCATCCAGGACGCGCTCAACCTGGCCGGGAAGCTCACCGCCGTGCTGCGCGACGGCGCTCCGGAGACGGTCCTGGACGAGTACGAAGCGGAGCGCCGCCCGGTCGCCGAGGAAGTGGTCGCCTTCACCCACAAGATGACGAAGATCGCGACCGTGGGCAACTCCCCGCTGCGGGTCCTGCGCAACACGGCCCTGCGCGCCCTGGACTGGATCCCGGCGGTCCACCACACGATGGCGATGAACCTGTCCGAACTGGCGACGGCCGACAGGCACTGAGCGAGCGCGTCCGGGGTCAGGCGCCGGGTGGCCGGTTGAGGGGCGGGGCCTTTCTGGCGGAGCCGCGGTAGAGGTCGGCGTCGTAGCGTTGTTCGCCCTCGTCGAGCTTGGCGTTGGCGGCCGCCACCAGGTCGACGCCGAGCACGTCCGCCAGCCGTACCAGATAGAGCGTCACGTCGGCGAGCTCCGAGCGGACCCGGGCGAGCGCCTCGGGGTCGAGGCCGGCCGACTCGTCGGGGGTGAGCCATTGGAACTCCGCCAGCAACTCCCCCGCCTCTCCTGCCAGCGCCATGGCGAGGTTCTTCGGCGTGTGGAACTGCTCCCAGTCTCGCGCACGCGCGAACTCCCGCTGCCGTTCGGCGAGTGGCTCCAACTCGTTCGTCACGCCTGACGACCTTAGCGGGCCGCGCGGCGCCCGCCGTCACTTGCCGAGGAGGCCATGAAGGTCGTGGTCACCTGTTGAGGAGGTCGTGGATCGCCTGGAAGACGGCGTCGGGGCGGCGGAAGATGATGGAGGCGTGTCCGACGTCGTCGACCAGGCGGTTCTCGCCGCGCGAAACCGAGGCGGCCAGCGCGTCATAGAGTCGCCGCTTGCCGTCGATCTCCTCGCGCAGCAGTGATTCGGGAGTGCCCTGGGACACTGCTTCCTTGAAGGCGTCGATACCCGTGGCGGTGAGCACGATCAGCGGCACGTCGGGCAGCCGCCCCGCTCCGCGTACCTCGTCGTGGAGCTGGTAGCGGTTCGCCGCCTCCTGGGCGCCGATCCCTATCCATTCGGGACTGACATGGCGTTCGACGAGCAGCTCGCGGGTGGCCGCCGGCCAGTCGGCCAGCACCTGCGTGAACAGGCCGCGGTAGAACTGGATGACCTCGTCGGGCAGCTCCTCGGGAATCGCCTGGTCGGGGTCCCATTCGGCCCAGGTCTCGACCAGCTTCGGGGGCATGTACGCGTCGTAGTCCTCATGTTCGGGTTCGACCAGGACCAGACTCGACACCTCGCCGGGGAAGCGCTGCGCGTAGTGGCGGGCGTACAGGCCGCCGAGGGAATGGCCGACCAGCAGGTACGGCGCGGGCACGCCGGCGACCCGCAGCAGCTCGCGCAGCTCGTCGGTGACCTCGGTGGAGGTGCGCGGCAGCTCGGCCCGGTCGCTCCACCCCGTCCCGGCACGGTCGTAGAGCACGCTCGTGGTGAGCTCGGCGGCTCGCTCCTGGACGTTCAGGAAGTCCATGCCGGACGATCCGGCCCCAGGCAGGAACACCACCGCCGGGCTCCCGTCGCCCGATCGGTGCAGCGGCAACCGCCGCCCGCCCACCTCGTAGAACCGCCCCAGCGGAAGCGTCGGTTGGTCCTTCATCGCTAGCTCCTCGTGCCGTTGCTTTCCCAAGTTTGGGAACAGTACCAGATATGGGATCGTAGCCAGATGGACACGCTTGACTTGCTCCTGCACCCGGTACGGCTGCGCATCGTGCACGCCATGTCCGGCGGGCTGACCCGCACCACGTCCGACCTGTGCGCTCGCCTGCCCGACGTCCCCAAGACCACGGTGTACCGGCACGTGGGCCTGCTGGCCGAGGCGGGAGTGCTGGAGGTGGAGGGCGAGCAGCGGGTGCACGGCGCCGTCGAACGCCACTACCGGCTACGCCGGACGCGGGCGGTGATCGATCAGGACGCGGCCGCGTCGATGTCCCTGGAAGACCATCGGCACGGCTTCGCCGCGGCCATGGCGGCCCTGCTCGCCGAGTTCAACGCCTATCTCGACCGGGAGAACGCCGACCCGACCGCGGACTCGGTGTCCTACCGCCAGTTCCCGCTCTGGCTCAACCAGGACGAACTCACCGAAATGATCAGCGACATGGTCGGCGTCATCATGCCCCGGCTACAGAACGAACCCGCACCGGACCGCAGCCACCACCTGCTGAGCACGATCTTCTTTCCGACCGAGTCACCGACCTCAGGGTGAGGGTGGGCCGTCCCTCACCCTGATGACCGTATGGGCCTATGGGGTGGGCCACCCCGCGCCGCCGAACGCGAACGGTCGCGCCAGGCGCGGTTGCCGCACGATCGGGCACTCCAGACTTTGGAAGCTCTGTCACAGCCGGGCCGGCTGCCGGACGAGCCGCTGCGACGTCAGGTGCTGCCGCCGGCGGTCGAGGCACTGGCCGCCGCCGTCTACGAAGCACTGACCACCGATCGAGCCACGCCGGGAAGATCCCGAACGGCGTCCGCCGACGGAATGATCTGCTGGTGTCAGGTATTGGCCGAGTCAGCCTGACGGTCATATGCCGAGACGATGGTGTCCAGGAGGCGGGGGAAGCGGGCGTCGAGTTCTTCGAGGCGGAGTGTGGTCCAGCGGCGGTTGCCGTCCTCGCGCTGGCGGATGACGCCGGCCTCGCGTAGCACCCGGAAGTGGTGGGTGAGTGTGGAAGGCGCGACGTCGACCGGGAAGGTGCCGCAGGCTCGCTCGGGATCGGCGCGCAGGGTCCGCACGATGGTCATGCGGGTGGGATCGGCGAGGGCGTGCAGAACGTCCAGCACGTCAATGGCACCGGCGTCCGGGTGAACCAGCGCCGCGCGGCGGCCGTGAGATCTGGGCATCTCGTTCCTCTCTTTCGACAAACATCGTACAAGTATGATACGACTTTCGTTGTACGACGAACATCGAACAAGGAGCCTCGGATGCGCGCTTTGGTGATGACCGCACCGTCACAGGGATCGGACCGTACGCATGTCCAGACGATCGACGAACCCCGCCCGGGGCCAGGCGAAGTGACGATCGATGTCGCATACGCCGGGGTCAACTTCATGGACGTGATGGCCCGCCGCGGTGACCCTGGATACGCCTCCGCCTGGCCGTACGTACCCGGCCTGGAGGTGTCCGGCCTCGTACGAGCGGTCGGCACGGGTGTTGATCTCGAAATCGGACAGCGGGTGGCCGCGTTCACGCGAGGAGGCGGCCTGGCCGAAGTCGCACTCGCGCGAGCGCCGCTGACCGTAGCCATACCGGACGGGATCTCCCTCGCGACCGCGGCAGGCGCCCCGATGGTCTTCTCGACCGCCCTGCTACTGCTGACCGACGCGGCTCGGCTTGGCCCGGGCGAGAACGTGCTGGTGCATTCGGCCGGTGGCGGCGTGGGCAGCGCGCTGGCGCAGTTGGTGCCCGCGTTAGGTGGCGGACTGCGCATCGGGACCGTCGGCCGTACCGACAAGATCGCCTCGGCCCAGAAGAGCGGCTATGACGTCGCGTTCGCTCGTGGAGATGACCTGGCCGAGGCGGTACGGACAGCCACCGGCGGGAGCGGCGTCGACGTCGTACTGGACCCGCTGGGCACCAGCATGCTCGACCTCGATCTGGCGGTTACGGCGCCCGGCGGGCGAATCGTACTGTTCGGCAATGCCGGCGGCGGGCAGCCCGCTCCTCTCCCTCCCGCGGGGAGGCTGATCGGCGGCAACGTCTCGATCGGCGGTTTCAGCATCAGCAGCCTGAGCGCCTCCGCTCCGGAGCGCGTCGCCGCAGCCCTGCGCCGCGTCCTGGACCTGATCGCCGCCGGTCGGCTCAATGCTGACGTCACAGAGGTGGATTCCCTGTCCGATGTGCCTGCGGTGCACCAACTGCTGGCCGATGGCCGCGGCCGGGGCAAGTACGTGGCACGAGTGGTCTCCACGAGACGGAACGCGGTTACGCACGGACACCAAGGCCCTGACCAGCGCCGTTGAACGGATCCCTAGCCGTTCAAGCACTTCCACCTGCTGAGATAACAATCGAGCGTACACTCGAAGACGTGACCGCCGCCCATGACTACGACGACGTACATCACCTCGTCGAGCAACTGACCCCCGACCAACTCGTCGAGGTCCGTGCCCATGCGCTCCGGCTGGTCACAGGTCGACGGACCTTCGTGCCGTGGAGCGAAGCCAAGCGCACCGCCCAGCGCCTGCCACACATCGACCACGCCGAGTTCCGTAACGACGTCGACGCAGTGCTCGACCAGAACACCCTGCTCGGTGACGATCGGTGAGCAACCCGATCAACGTCCTGCTGGACACCTCTGCCATCATCGACCTCGAACGGCTCGACGATCAGCACATCGCCGACAACCTCGGTTGCCGACCCGGCGATCTTCGTCCAGCCGTCAGCTCCATCTCCATGGCCGAGCTAGCAGCCGGTCCACACGCAGCCAAGACCTTCGATGAGCGGGCCATACGCCAAGCAAGGCTGCAATGGGCAGAATCCACCTTCGACCCCGTCCCCTTCGACCACGACGCGGCCCGCTCCTACGGAATCATCTACGCACTCGTCCTCAACCTTGGCCGCCAGCCCCGCAAGCGCCTCGCCGACCTTCTCATCGCATCGGTCGCCGCAGCGAACAACCTACCCCTGGTGACCCGCAACCCCGACGACTTCGCAGGACTGGATTCACACGTCCGGATCGTCGCCGCCTGAACCAGCCGGCGGCCATCGAAGACGGTGGCGAACTTGGCGTCCTGATCACGGATGAGGAAGCGGAACGATCTTGCCCGGCCCTCGGAGGTCGATCAGGAGCTTCCGCGCTCGTGGCGCACTTGAAAGCCAAGCTCAGAGGTCGGCGTCGTGGACGAGGATGGCGGCCTGGACGCGGTTGGTCAGGCCGAGTTTGGCCAGTACCCGGCTCACGTGCGCCTTGACCGTCGCCTCCGAGAGGCGCAGGGCGCGGCCGATCTCGGCGTTCGACAGGCCGCGGGCGAGGGCTCTGATCACGTCCTCCTCGCGGCCGGTGAGCGCGGCGAGTTGTCTGCGGGCCGCGTCCGACCGCGAAGGTGCCCGGTCCACGAACGCGTCGATCAGGCGCCTGGTGACCGACGGAGAGAGCATGGCCTGGCCGGCGGCCACCGTACGGACGGCGGCGGTCAGGTCTCTGGGCGGGGTGTCCTTGAGCAGGAAGCCGACCGCACCGAGCCGTAGGGCCTCGTGGACGTACTCGTCCAGGTCGAACGTGGTCAGCATGACGATCTTGGGCGGGTCCGGGGCGGCCAGCACGCGGGCGGCGGCGGTCAGGCCGTCGGTGCCTGGCATCCGCACGTCCATGAGCACCACGTGCGGCCTGAGCCGGGCCGCCGCCCCGACGGCCTCCTCGCCGTCCCTGGCCTCGCCCACCACCACGATGTCGTCGGCCGTCTCCAGGATCATCCGCAACCCGGACCTGACCAGGGCCTCGTCGTCCACGACCAGCACCCGGATCATGCCGCGGCCCGCACCGGGATGTCGGCGGTGACGCGGTAGCCGCCCTCCCGCCTGGGGCCCGCCGCCAGCGATCCCCCGAGCAGCTCGACACGCTCACGCAACCCCGCCAGCCCCCATCCCGCACCGGGCAGCGACCGCTCCGCACCCGACTCGTCCGGCAGCGACCGCTTCGCGCCCGGCCCGTCAGCGGTGCCTCGGTTCAGGATCTCCACCTGGAGTGTGTCGTTCAAAAAGCGCACGTGTACGTCGGTGTGGGCGTCGCGGGCGTGTTTGTGCACGTTGGTGAGTGCCTCCTGAACCACCCGGTAGGCGGTCCGCTCCACCGTCGAGCCGAGTGCGCGTGGCCGGCCATGATCGTGCCTGCGTACCGAGATGCCCAGCGCGCGCGACTGGTCGAGGAGCCGGTCGAGGTCGGCCAGCGTGGGCTGCGGGCTGAGCTCGGCGGGCTGCTGGTTCGAGCGGAGTACGCCGAGCAGCTCGCGCAGGTTGGCGAGCGCCTCCCGCCCGATGCCGCCGATCATGGACGCCGTACGGGCCGTGGGCTCGTCGGCGGCCCGTACCTCCAGGGCGCCCGCGTGCAGCACCATCAGCGAGACCCGGTGCGCGACCACGTCGTGCATCTCCCTGGCGATGCGCGCCCGTTCCTGGGCCCTGGCCTGCTCGGCCCGCAGCACCTGCTCGCGTTCGAGCCGGTCGGCCCGCTCCCTGGCGGCGGCCAGCACGTCGCGCCGGGCCCGGGTCCAGAGCCCGAACACGAACGGCAGCCCCACCAGGGCCATGGCCATCAGCGTCACGTTGGCGGGGGTCGCCGTGACCATCTCCCTGCGTCCGCCGATCAGGTCGCCGACGACGACGGCAGCGCCGAGCGCCACGGCGGTCCCGCCCAGGTAGCTCGCGATGCCGCGGGGGCCGCGCAGGGTCGTACCGGCGTAGTAGGAGGCGACTATGAGCGGCGGCCACATCACCAGCCACACGTAGAAGACGGCACCGAGCACGGCGAGCGGCCACCACGAACGCCGTGCCCACCACGCCGCCACGCCCGCGGCGGCCGCCGTCGTGACGAACACCGGCGACGTCATGCCGTCCGTCTGGTCGAACGGCACCGCGGACACCACGAACACGGCCAGCCCGAGCAACACCGGCAAGCTGCCCTCGATCCGTCTGCTCACCTGCATGTTCGTCAGCTTATGGCGCGACGCGAGGCCGCCGCCCGGGCCGATCGTCGATCGGGACCACTACGAAAGGAGGGGGTGCCGGTCGACTTCCCGGGCAAGCCGGGCCGGTGGGTCCGGGCCCAGGCTGGCCGTCATGAAACGACACCTGATCGTGGCCCTGGGCGTGGCCCTGCTGGCGACGCCGACCGTACAAGCACAAGCACAAGCACAAGCGGGCACGTCGTTGCCTGCGCCCACCGGGAAGTACCCCGTCGGGCTGGCCTCCCTGCATCTGGTCGACGCCGATCGTCCCGATCCGTGGGTGCCGCAGGACGGGCCGCGGCAGCTCATGGTCTCCCTGTGGTACCCGGCCGCCAAGGCGGGCACGCGGCCGGCTCCCTACGTGACGCCGCAGGAGTCGGCGCTGATCGTCAAGCCCTATCCGAACGTCCCCGCCCACACCCTGGCCAAGACCCGGACGTACGCCACGATCGACGCGAAGCCGCTCACCCGCAGCCTGCCGCTCGTGCTCGTGTCTCCGGGCTTCAGCTTCCCCCGCGCGACGATGACCTCGCTGGCGGAGGACCTGGCCAGCAAGGGGTACCTGGTCGCGGCCGTGGAGCACACCTATGAGTCGGTGGCCACCACGTTCCCCGACGGGCGGACCACGACGTGCGCGGCGTGCGCCGGCGAGAACACCGAGGAGAGAGGGGCCGCGATCGCGAAGAGCCGGGTGCTCGACCTGTCGTTCGTGCTCGACCGGCTCACCGCCAAGAGCGGCTGGGGACGGCTGGTCGACAGGTCGCGGATCGGCGTGGTCGGCTTCTCGGCGGGCGGCAACGCGGCCCCGCAGCTCATGGCCGCCGACAAGCGGGTGCGCGCCGGGGTGAACCTCGACGGGAGCTACAACCCGAAGCAGCCCACGGGGACGGTACGCGGGCCGCTCCTCATGATGGGCACCAAGGAGAACCACACGCCGGCCGGCGACGTGTCGTGGGTCAACTGGTGGCCGAAGGTGAACGGGTGGAAGCGCTGGCTGTCGGTCACGGACACGGATCACGCCTCGTTCACCGACTACGCGGTGATCAGGCCGCAGGTGGGCCTGCCCGCACCCGCGCTGGGCGGTGAGCGCGCCGTGTCGATCACCCGGGCGTACGTCGGCGCCTTCCTCGACCGGCACCTGCGCCGGCAGCGGGAGCCGCTGCTGGACAAGCCATCGAAGAACTACCCCGAAGTGACGTTCTGGCCTGAGACCGCCTCGCGGCGCTGAGGGTCACAGAGCCCCGAGGGCGTCGGTGAAGGCGTCGACGGTGGCGGTGATGTCCGCCTCCGTGTGTTCCGTGGACATGAACCACAGGCCGCGCGGCACCATGTTGACGCCTCGCTCGAGCAGCGCCGCGTGCAGCCGGCCCATCATGGCGCGGTCGGTGGCGGCGAAGTCCCGGTAGTCGCGTACGGTACGGGCGCCGGTGAAGTACGTCTGGAAGACCGGCCCCGGCCCGGCCACGAGCATCGGCACGCCCGCCTTGTCCGCCGCCGCCCTGAGGCCCTCCATCAGCGCTTCGCCACGCGCGAACAGGGTGCCGTAGACCTCCTCGCGCTGTTCGTCCAGAATGCGCAGCGTCGCCTCGGCGGCCGCGATGCCGACGGGCTGGCTGTTGAACGTGCCCGCGTGGGCGACCTTCCCCGCCGAGATGTGGTCCAGGACGGCCGCCTTGCCGGCCAGCGCGGACACCGGCATGCCCCCGGCCATGGCCTTGCCGAAGATCGAGAGGTCGGGGGTGATGCCGAGATACTCCTGCGCGCCGCCGGGGGCGAGCCG
Organism: Nonomuraea sp. NPDC049158; assembly: GCF_040648335.1. Lineage (NCBI taxonomy): Bacteria > Bacillati > Actinomycetota > Actinomycetes > Streptosporangiales > Streptosporangiaceae > Nonomuraea > Nonomuraea sp. NPDC049158. Next base: position 434,973 of record NZ_JBEZDM010000001.1, on the reverse strand, counting down.
GAAACCGGTGATGATCTCGTCGAAGATCAGCAGAGTGCCGTGGCGGTCGCAGAGCTCGCGTACAGCCTGGAGGTAACCGGGGTCGGGTTCGATCGCCCCGGTGTTGCAGAGCACCGGCTCGGTGATGACGGCGGCGATCTGGCCGGCGTGCTGGTCCATCAGGCGGGTGAGGGCTTCGAGGTCGTTCCACGGGCAGATGATCAGGTCGTCGGAGTGGCCGTGCTGCTGACCCGCCGTACCCGGCACGGCGACCGGCGCGGCGGCGGGACCCGCCAGGTCGACGGCGGGGTGCACGCTGTAGAGGACCGGGTCCAGCCAGCCGTGGTAGTGGCCCTCGAACTTGAGGATCTTGGACCTCTCGGTGTAGCCGCGGGCCAGCCTGAGGGCCGCGTGCACGGCCTCCGAGCCGACGGTGTTGAAGCGGACCCGTTCGGCCGAGGGCACCATGGCGCACACCCGCTCGGCCACCCGTACCTCGGCCGCGTGCTGGGCCGAGTAGACGATGCCGCGGGCGACCTGCGCGGCGACCGCCTCCGCCACCGGGGCGGGGCAGTGGCCGAGCAGGGCGGGGCCCTGGCCGAGTACGTAGTCGAGGTAGACGTTGCCGTCCACGTCCCAGATCCGCGCGCCGGCCGCTCGGTCGACGTAGAGGGGGACACCGGCCGTACGGCGGGCATCGCTGGAGACGCCGCCCGCGATGAAGCGCTGGGCGGTGGCGTACAGATCGCGGCTGACGTCCAGATTCCGGGTCATGGGAATCATCAAACGGCGACATATCGCCCGGCGACAAGAAAGAGGGCAAGAAGAGGGTCGAGAGTGCAAATTTCGGTGCTTGTGGAGGTCGCGGGCGCTTGGTGGGCTTGCAGGCATGTTTCTCGGACGTATTCGACGGGCTCCCTCGAGTCCGGTCGAGCTGGTGGCCCGGCGCGCCGGCGGCGAACTGCTCAGCCTCGGCGACCTGGGCGCCGATCCCGTGGCCCTGCTGGACTCCCTCGGGCTCGAGCGGCTCACCGAAGAAGTGGACCGGCGCTGGTCCTCGGGCCCGACACTCGACGAGTCGTCAGTACTCTTCGAGCCGCCGGTGGCCACCTGCACGAAGATCTGCTGCCTGGCGCTGAACTACCTCGCGCACGCGCAGGAGAGCGGCATGGAGGTGCCGCCGGAGCCGGTGCTGTTCTTCAAGCCGCCGTCCGCGCTCACCGGCCACAACCAGCCGGTGGTCGCCCCGGCGCGTACCCGTCACCTGGAACACGAGGTGGAGCTGGCCGTCGTCATCGGCAAGGTGACCCGGGACCTGCCGGCGGAGCGGTGGCAGGAGGCGGTCGCCGGTTACACCGTGATCAACGACATGACGGCCCGCGACCTGCAGCTGGCCAACATCTCCCGCAACGTGCCATGGGACCAGTCGAAGGGGTTCGACACCTTCGCACCGGTGGGTCCGTACCTGGCCACGGTGGACGAGGTGCCCGATCCGCACAAACTGGAGCTGACGCTGGAGGTGGGGGGCGAGATCAGGCAGCGGGCCAACACCGGGCAGATGGTGTTCGGCCTGCCCCGGCTGATCGCCGACCTGTCCGACGGCATGACGCTGATGCCGGGCGACCTGATCGCGACCGGCACCATAGCCGGCATCGCCCCGCTCAAGGACGGTGACACCATGCGGGCGACGGTGGCCGGAGTCGGCACACTCGTGAATACGGTCCAATTTCGGTCCGCCTAAAGTAGAGCCATGACCTATGCCGTGGCCGCGCTCGTGGATCTCGATGACTTCATGGCTGCCGAGCAGACCCGAGGGCGGCTGTGGGCACGCCGCCAGCTCGGGCATGCCGACCAGGTGGTACGGGCCGCCGCGAACGGGCGCCCGGGAGCGATGTGCCGTCCGCAACCTCCGGAGGAGTGGCTGGTCCTGCTGACCGGCGACGATCCGGACGCGCTGATGTCCGACGCGGCCGAACTGGCCGAAGAGGTACGCGCCCGGATGGTCCGCGAGACGGTGTGGACCGCCACGGTCAGCCTGGGCGCGCCGAGCCTGGCATCCGGAGCGGCGGAACAGGACGCCAGGCGGGTCAACGACTACAAGCTCGTCCTGGGCGGCGACCGGGTGATCCCCCCTCCGCCGCACGGTACGGCCGCCCTGACGCCTCCGGTACGCATCGAGCAGGAACTGGCCAGGACGGTACGGGCCGGCGATCGCAACGGCGCGGCCGGGTTATTGGCCAGGTGGGTGGACAGATGCGCGAGCGAGCGTGACGTCGACCCGCGGACCCTGCGCAACTGGCTCATCGGCGAGCTGCTCTTCGTGGCGGACGTGGCCAACCGGGCCAGGCTGGCCGACGGGTCGACCGACTGGGTGGAGGCCTGCGCCCGGCTGCCGATCGAGGACATCCTCATGGTCGGCGACATCCACGAGCGCTCGTACCTGCACATCTGGCTGCGGGAGACGCTGGGACGGCTGATGCCACCGCCGCCTCGCCGGGACGTCCTCACCCTGGCCGAGGCGTACATGGCCGAGCACTACACCGACCCGGCCCTGCGCCTGGCGACGGTGGCCGGAGCTGTGAGCGCGAGCCCGTTCTACATCTCGCACCTGTTCGCCGGGGAGCGGCGGACGACGTTCCTGCGCCACCTGACGGGGCTGCGGCTGCGGCACGCGCGCCGGCTGCTGTCCACCTCCGTCCTGCCCATCGACGTGATCGCCGCGCACACCGGCTATCCGAGTACGAAGGCGCTGCGCGCCGCCTTCCGGCGACACGTCGGCTGCTCTCCGACGGAGTATCGCCGGAACAGATTCCAGTCCGGACCGTGACCGGGGAGTGAGGCCCACCATGGATGTGGCGATCGACGGCGGCCAGACGGGGCTGCGGCTGGGCCTGGCTGTGTCCGGACAGGTCCGGGAGGTTCGAGAGGTCCCCGGCCTGTCGTACGCGGAAGGCTCGCCGGTCGAGGCCGTGCTCGCCCGGATCGAGACGGCTTGGGGCGAGGCCGCTGATCGGAGCGGTACGGACTGGGGTACGACCGACCGGATCGGGGTGGGCTGGGGTACGACCGACCGGATCGGGGCGGGCTGGGGCGAGGTCGACACAATCTGCCTGGGGTTGACCACGATCCTGGACGACCCGGACAAGCTGGCCGCCCGCCTCCTCACGATGGCCCGGCGTGTGCTGATCACCACTGATGTGGTCACCTCGCACGCGGGCGCGTTCTCCGGCGGTCCGGGCGTGGTGCTAGCCGCAGGCACCGGCGCCATCGCCCTGGGCATGGGCGTGGGCACGGGCGTACGCGGCGAGATCCGGCAGGCGGATGGCTGGGGCTACCTCTTTGGTGACGCGGGCAGTGGGTTCTGGATCGGCCGGCGCGGGCTCGACGCGGCCTACCGAGGGTTCGACGGCCGGTCCGCGCCGGGCCCGCTCACCGAGCGCGCCCGCGCCGTCTTCGGTGACCTCGCCGAGCTTCCCGCCAAGCTCTACCTGGCTCCGGACGCGGTGGCGCGGGTCGCGCGCTTCGCCGTACACGTCCTGGAGCTGACCGAAGACCCTACGGCCCGCGCCATCGTCGAGGAGGCGGGCCGTGAGCTGGCGAGCACGGTGGCCGCCGCTGCCCGTTGTTTCCCGGCGGGCGCCACGGTGCCCGTCGCGTGGACCGGCCGCTTGTTACGCGACCCCGTACTGCGTGCCGGGTTCGAGGCCGAGCTGGCGCGGCGGCTGCCCCAGGCCCGCCTGCAGCCCCCCATGGGCGACAGCCTCGCGGGCGCCGCTCTGCTGGCCGCCGCCGACGACCTCGGCCGCTACGACACGATGATCAGGACGGTACGGCGATGAGAGTGGGATACGGCAGAGTCGAGTTCGCCGTGCCGGACGGCACTCCGATGGGCGGCTACCTCGATCGCCCCGGACCGTCCACCGGGCGGCTCGACCCGCTGGAGGTCAGCGCGGTCACCTGGTTCGACGGAGAGCGCCGCTTCGCGCTGGCCACCGCCGACGTCATCTGCGTCAACGAGGACCTGGCCCGGCGAGCCAGGCAGCTGGTCGGCTGTGAGCTGTGGCTCGCCGCCAGCCATACGCACGCGGGACCCGAGACCGGCTGCGTGCCCGGCGGCGGGCCGACGCCGGAACTGTGGCTCACCCGGATCGCCGAAGCGACCCTGGCCGCCGTACAGCAGGCGATCGACAGTGAGCAGCCGTGCGCGGGCACGGTCCACTACGGCGAGCTACGCGGAGTCGGCGCCGACCGGAGCAGACCGTCGGCCGAGGCGACGGTGCCGCTCGACCTGATCGCAGTCAGAGCCGACGGGCTCGCCGGAGTCCTGGTGGTGCTGCCCGTCCATCCCACCGTCCTGCCTGCGGCGAACCGCCTGACCAGCGCTGACCTGGTGGGGTCCGTACGCCGCAGCCTGCGGGATCGGCTCGGCGGGGGCGTGTGGGTCGTGGTCGCCACCGGCGCGGCCGGCGACATCAGCACCCGGCACACCCGGCGGGGCCAGGACCCGGCCGAGCTGGACCGGCTCGGCGGGGTCGTCGCGGATCGCTGCACCGAACTGCTCGCCGGGCCCGCGACCCAGGGCTGGTCGGCGAGCTCGCGGATCTCCTCGGCCGAGCGGCGCCTGACGCTCCAGCCCACCTCCGTGGCGGCCGACCCAGCGCCGCTCACCGCCGACTACGAGGCCGCGCTGGCCGCAGGCGACCCCGTCGCCACCCGCCTGGCCCGCAGCAGGCTGGACGGCGTACGCGCTCGCAGCGGGCTGGAGAGCGGTCGCGCGCACAGCGGGCAGGAAAGCGAGCGCTGGACAGAAGGCGGGCGCTGGACGGAAAGCGGGCATGCGGACAACGGGCCGGAGGGCGTAGCCGCGCGGAGCGAGCCAGAGGACATGGCCGCGCCCAGCGCTCCCCCAGCCCCCATCGGTGTCACCGTGCACGCCGCTCGTCTCGGCGGGCTCGCCATGGTCGGGCTGCCCGGTGAGCCGTTCCTCGCCGTCGCCGAGAGCCTGCGCGCCACGGATCACCGGGAGCCGGTGGTCGTCCTCGGCTACGTCAACGGCTATCCCGGCTACCTGCCCACCATCGACGCCTACCAGCGGACCGAGTACGAGGTGCTGGCCAGCCCGGTGGCACCGGGCAGCGCCGAGTTGCTCGCCGAGACCGCACGACACCTCCTGGAGGAATCTTGATCGACCAGAACGCGTACGCCGAGACCGCACGGACAGCCGTGAACCGGTTGCTCGACGCGGAGCGGTCCGTGATCGAAGAGGCTGGTGGCCTGATCTTCGCGGCGTTGCGGGCGGGCGGAGTGCTGCAGGCGTTCGGCACCGGCCATTCGAGGTCGGTCGCACTCGAGCTCGTGGGCCGGGCCGGCGGCCTGGTGCCGGCCAACCAGCTCGGCATCCGCGACGTCGCCTACTACGGAGACGCCTCGCCACGGGACATCCTGGACCCGAAGATCGAGCGGGAGCCAGGTCTGGCCTCGCGCATCTGGGAGCTGGCCGACATCAGGCCGGAGGACATCTTCGTGATCATCTCGAACTCCGGCGGCAACGCGTCCATCGTGGAGATGGCCCGCCTGGCCGTGACGCGGGGACACCGGGTCATCGCCATCACCTCGCGCGCCCACACCGCCGAGCTCTCCGTGGACGAGCGGCTGGCCGACCTGGCCGACGTGGTCATCGACAACGGCGCACCGTACGGGGACGCGGCCCTGCCCCTGCCCGGCGGCGGCGCCATCTGCCCGGTCTCGAACCTCACCGGTGTGCTGATCGCCCAGCTCCTGGTCGCCGAGGTGGCCGGCCGTTTCCTGGCCGCCGGGCAGGAGCCGCCTGTCTTCAGGTCCGCCAACACACCCGGCGGGGACGCGTACAACGACAGGCTGCTGGAGGGGTACGGCTCCCGCGTCCGCCTCGGCGACGCCTGAGCGACGACAGGCCCACACGTACAGCCGAGCGACGACAGGATCGCCCGTATGCCTGAGCGACAACGGGCCCGCGTACGCCTAAGCCTTGACGAGTCGGTACGGCTGGCGGGGCCGCCCCGCCTGTGTGCCCTTGACCGGTGGCATCGGCCAGGCCAGCCCCTCCTCCGCCAGGCTCTGCAGCACCCGGCGGGCGCTGCGCGGCGCGATGGCCAGTACGTCGGCCACGATCTCGGCGTCGACCACCATCGCGTCGGGACCGTCGCCGAGCCCTTCGACCAGCCGGTCCAGCAGCTTGGCCGCCTTGGTGGTGGCCACCGGGCCGCTCTCGGGCTGGCGGCGCCGGCGTACCGGCAGCGAGAGCGCGGTGCCGTCCCCGCTGACCAGGTACGCCGCCGCGGCGCCGGCGTTGCGGGCCTTCTCCACGGCGACCAGCGCGTTGGCGTCGGCGTCCCGGGCCGTGCCGCCGAGGCCGATGCCGACCTCGGCCGCCACGCCGATGTCCGCGAGGATCCGGTCCATGAACGGCGCCACCCTGAACCCCTCGGTCGCCTGGCGCAGCGCGCCGAGCGTGGTGGTCACCACGTAGCTGTTCTCGTCGCGCGGCACCACGGTCGCGCCCATCAGCCGGGCGTCGGCCAGCAACGACTGGTGCAGCGACAGCTTGAGCTCCTGCTGCCAGTAGTTGCCCGGCCCCGAGTAGCTGGGCCTGGCCGAGGCGGCCAGCTCGACGACCACGATGGCGATCTGCGCGTCCTCCAGCCGGCTGCCCGTGCCGAGCAGGGCGGCGGTGTTGAGCGCGACGCGCAGCGTGTGGGACGTGGGCAGCATGCGCAGCACCGGCACCCCGGCGGCGGTCAGCTTCGTGGCCACGCTCCTGATCGTGGTCAGCGCCGCGGTGGTGGCGCCCTGCCGGTAGAGGCGTTCGTGGAACTCGATGAAGCCGCGGGCCGACTCCGGCTGGTCGTACTCCGACAGATGGACCTCCGCCGTGCTGACCCCGATCTCCCCGTAGGCCTCCTCGACGTCGGCCGCGCGCAGCGAGTCGATGCTGACCCGAGCCGGGTCGAGGCCGTGGGTGAGCACCCCGCGCAGCAGGCTCGCGTACAGGCTGGCCCCGCTCATCGGCACGAACGTCGCCGGAACGGGCAGCTCGCCCGCCTGCCTGGCCAGGTCGTGCTGGAGCGGTCCGGTGAAGAGCACCACGTCGATGCTGTCGGAGATCTTGGCGAATTTCTCGTAGGTCTCGTGCTCTTCCGCGTGTGACGCGCCCACCAGCCGCCAGTCGGCGGCGGCGGGGAGCTCGGCCCCGATCATCATGATCTGCTGGACGAGATCGTTCGGCCCCACGATCCCGATCGCCACCCTGGACCGCGTCTCGGAACGCAGCCGATCCATGATCTTGATCACTCCCGTCCGGATCTCCACTGAAGCAGGCGGGTCATCGTGCCGCCGAGCACGGCGGCTCGGTCCTCCTCAGTGAGGCCACTGAAGATTACCCGTCCCAGCGACATCCGTAGATCAATGAACGGGAAGTCGGACCCGTAGACCACCCGGTCCGCTCCCACCTCTCTCACCATTCTGGCTATGTCGGCGCCGCTGTTGAAGGACCCGCACACCTCGAGCATCACGCCGGAGCGTCGTCGTGCCACCTCGATCGCCGCGTCGAACCCGTTCGGCGTGGCGCCGGCGTGCCCGGCGAGGATCACCACGTCGGGGTAGCGGACCGCGACCTCGTCCACCATGGGCAGGTCGTTGTACGGCGAGCCGTCGTAGGTGTGCGTGAGCACCGGGCAGCCCGTACGCTGCGCGAACTCCCACACCGGAGCGTATCGGCCGCCGGTGAGCGGATAGTCGTGCAGGTCGGGGTGGAGCTTGATGCCGCCGAACCGGTGGTCGGAGCCCCACGTCTCCAGCTCTCCGGCGGGGTCCTGCCAGGGGTTGACGGTGAGGTACCCGGTGAAGCGGTCTGGCGCGCGGCCGACCACCTCGGCGGTCGCCGCGTTCCCCGCCGCGGCGTCCAGCTGGATCGCCAGGTGGCTGGAGATGACCGCGTGCGACACCCCGCACCGGTCCATCACCCGCACCATGCCGTCGGATCCCGCGTCGGGGATGAAGAAGAGGCTGTACGGGCCGACGTGGGCGTGCGCGTCGACGATCCGCACGCTGGTCTGCGGGCGCCGCTCCCACAGAGCCGACGTGAGCGCGTTCACCGGGCGGCCAGGGGCAGCAGGCCGAGCAGGGTGCCGGAGCCGATGGTGGCCACGGCGTCGTCGTCCAGTTCGGCCCACATCAGCCGGGTGACCGCCTCCGCCGGATCTCTGAGCGGCGCCCCGGTGCCGAAGACCACGCGGCCCGCCCCGTACCGCTCGACGAGCCATTCGAGCCCGCAGTGCGAGGACAGGTTGGCCAGCCCGATGTAGACGTTGTCCGTACGGGCGAGCACCCCGGCGGCCTGCCTGAGCAGGCGGTAGCCGAGCCCGCCGACGACGACGGGCAGGCCGGGATGTGCGGCGGCGACCGACTCCAGAGCGGGCCAGCCGAGTTGCGGCGCGTCCACGAGCAGCGGCAGCCCGGCCTCGGCGATGGCGCCGAGCATCGCGGCGGCGTCCGGCCCCGCCAGGTCGTAGCCGTGATCGGCGGGATAGGCGCGGACGGCGCGCACTCCGCCGTCCAGCGCGGCGGCCACGAACTCGGCGGCCGTGCCCGTCTCCCCGCAGGTGTCGGGGAGCATCACCCAGCACGGATGCAGCCGGGGCTCGTCCGCGACCAGGTCGAGGAGCTCCCTGTTGCCCGTCACTGGATCGTGCAGCCACGACAGGGTGTGGCTGACCATGGCCTCGGCGATGCCGAACCGGTCCATCCTGTCCATCGCCTCCGTGATCGAGCCCGTGCCGACATCCCTGCGCGGGTAGCGGCCGAGCATCGCGTCAGCGTCGATCAGCATGAACCATCCAATCCTCGGGGACAGTGGGGAGTTCGTCGCGGTAGGGGAAGATCCCGACGGTGAATCCGCCGTCATGGCGGCGCAGGCCGAGCGAGTGGATCTCGCCGTACGCCGCGGTCCTGGTGGCTGGGTCCGGGATCCGGGCGGGGCCGCTGCCGTACAGGACCTCGTCCGGTGGTTCCAGCGGCACCACGAGGATGCCCGGCCCGCGCGTGCCGGCGTACCCGCCGCCGTGCGCCACCCACGGCGACAGGCCGTGCAGCTGCCAGATCGCCTCCGCGTCGATCCGGTCGGTGATCACCCAGTACGGCGACTCGCCCTTGACGAAGACGATCCGGCGGTCGTGCCGCCTGCCGTAGCCGTGGTGGTGCCCGGCGAAGACGTCCGCCTCGGGCGAGACCGAGAACACGTCGCAGGCCGCCCGGCGGTCCTCGGTGTACTCCTCGCCGGGGACCAGCAGTGTGTTGTGCGCCCTGGTCGCCTGGTACCAGTCGTAGTAAAGAGGGTCATCGTAGGACGGTGGCCCGCCGGCCTCCCATGCCAGCGGCACGCCCCAGCCGGACAGCACGAAGTCGAGCGCCGCGTGGTGGCTGTGCGGCTCGAGTTCGTGCCCCACGTACGGGCCGTAGTTGACCACGGTGTGGAAGCCGCCCGCCCGGAAGGTCGCGTACCCGCTGGCTTCCAGGTTGTGCGACTCCTCGACCGGGCGGCCGAGCTCGGGCCAGACCACACCGCTGTCCTGTAGGTGCGGCACCCAGCCGCCCGGCGTCGCCAGGACCGCCAGCCAGTGCCGCATGGCCAGGTAGCGGGGATGCCGGGACAGCTCCGGCTCGACCGCCGCGGCCCTGTCGACGCTGCCCAGGCACATGTCGTGGTAGCCGGGAGATCGCTCGTGATGCCCGCCGTCGGCGCGTACGTCGTGCTCCAGGTGCTCCAGGATCCGCGCCGTGGCGACCTCGGCCCACAGCGCCGCCTCGGGCAGATCGGCGAACACCCTGGAGGTGTGCAGCAGCTCGCAGGCGGTGACGAACTGCCAGTTGCCGTGCCGGAACGCGTCGTGTTCCTCGGCGGACCACCGGGCCCCGCCGAGCACCGTCTTCATCATCTCCAGCCAGCAGTCGTCGCTCAGCGCGGGCTCGTCGGCGAAGACGGCCAGCGCCTCGGTGACGTACATGGCGCGGGCTCGGATGCCGAGGGAGTACCAGACCACGTCGAGGCCCGGCCAGTCGCCCTGGACCAGGTCGCGGGAGGCGTACCACTGGCGGAACAACCGGTCCCACTCGGCGGCGTGGCGCGGGTCGCCGGTCTCGGCGTAGGCCGTGATCAGCGGGGTCATCCACCTCAGGTAGTGGAAGCCGTACAGCTGGGAGCGGCCGTGGCCCTTGTCCAGGAAGTCGACCTCGATCCCGTGCAGATCGCCCGCGCCCGCCGAGCCGAGGGCCGCCGGTACCGGCCGCGGCCGGCGCCAGGGCCTGGCCGCGGCGACGCTCGGCGCCCTGAGCGCTTCGAGCAGGGCCTCGTCGGTGATGTGCAGCATCCGCACGGGATCGACGTGCGGCGCCTTCTCGACGGGCCCCTTCTCCCCAGGCGCCTTCTCCACCGGCATCAGAGTTTCACCGGCGATCCCGTGCGGGCGGACTCGTGCGCGGCGGCGAGCACGGCGGTCACGTGCTGCGAGCTCTCCACGCTGATCAGCGGCTCCGCGCCGGTGCGGGCGCAGTCGACGAAGTGGTGGATCGCGTCGCGGTAGGCGCCGGCCGGTACGCCGTGGACCACCCGCTGGAGCATGTTGCGCGGGTAGGCGTAGGACTTCTCGGTGGCGAGCTGGATGTTCTCCTTCTGCCGGTCGAGCTGGATGACGCCCGACTCGCCGACCACGGTGACGTAGCTGTCCACCATGGTCGGGAAGGTGTTGGGGTAGATCCAGGCCGACTCGAAGGTGGCGACCGCGCCTCGGGAGAAGCGGGCCTGGATCTGCATCGCGTCGGGGGTGTCGATGCCCAGGCCACGCAGCTTGCCGTGGCGGGCGGTGGCGTAGACCTCGGCCACCTGGTCGTCGTACAGCCAGGTGAGCAGGTCGATGTCGTGGCTGGACAGGAACCAGGCACAGGTCGTCTGATCCGCCCAGCCGATCATCTCGGTGGGCACGTGGATCGTGTCGTCCTTGCGGGCGTAGCCCACGACCGGCTCGCCGATCAGCTCCATCTGCTGTTTGGCCTGCGCGTACGCGGGCACCCAGCGGTGGTTGAACAGGCACATCGCGGTCACGCCCGCCCGCCGGATCGCGGCGACGGAGCGATCCGCGTCCTCGACGGTCGTCGTGAACGGCTTCTCCACCAGGATGTGCACGCCCGCCTCGGCGGCGGCCACCATCACGTCCGCGTGCAGGTGGTCGGGCGTGGTGATCGACACGGCGTCCACCGTGCCCGAGGCGAGCAGCTCCCGGTAGCCGGGGTAGACGGTCGCGTCCTGGGCGTGCTCCAGGGCGCGCCGGGCGACCGCCGTGATCTCGACCTCGGGATGGGCGGACAGGACCTCGGCATGGCCCCGGCCCATGATCCCCGCTCCGACGATCCCGATTCTGAGCTTAGGCAAGCGCGTCATTCCATTCCTTCTCGGCGGCGTCGAGCGCCTCCTTGGCGCTCTTGGAGCCCTGAAGGAAGGCCCTGACCTCTTCCGCCAGCGACTCGCCCAGCTCGGTGTCCTTGGGCGTGCCGAGCGGGGTGTACTCGAGCTTCGGCAGCCCCTTGACGATCACCTGGCGGGCCACGTCCATGGGGTCGTCCCCGCCACCGCCGGCGAAGAAGGCGTCCTTCGTCGAGGAGATCGTCGAGGGATAGATGGGTACGAGCTTGCAGAAGGCGAGCTGGTTGGCCCCGTTGGTGAAGAACTTGATGAACTCGGCCGCGGCCCGCTGGTGCTTGGACGCCTTCGGGATGGCGAAGGTCTGCTGGGCCAGGAGCAGGTAACCGCCGGTCTTCGTCTGGACGGGCTCGGTGATGAGCAGGTCCTTGTAGACGTCCGGGGCGTTCTTCTGGATGTTGAGCAGTGTCGCCGCGAACGTGCTCGCGGACAGGGCGAGCTGCCCGTTGTCCAGGCTCTGCGGGAAGTTGCGTACGTCCTTGGAGACGGCCCCGGGCGCGATGCCGTGCTTGTCGTAGCTCTGCTTGAACCGGTCGAGGAGGGCGGCGACCTCCGGGGTGTTGAACGCGGCCTTCTTCTTGTCGGCCGACAGCAGCTCGACGCCGTAGTAGCGCAGCACGCTGGCGGTGTTGATGCCGGGGATGTCGTTGGTGCCGTAGACCTTGGTCTTCTCGTAGACCTTGTCGGCCAGGGCGAGCGCCTCGTCGTAGGTCTTCGGCGGGGCCGTCCCGTCGAAGCCGGCCTTGGCGACGACGGACTTGCGGTAGATGCCGACCGGCGTGCCGCCGTTGTACCAGGGCACGGCGTACAGCTTGCCCGACACGCGTAGCGGCTCGACCAGGTTGGGCTGGAAGTCGGCGAGGTCGGCGGCCTTGAACGCGTCGTCGAGCGAGCTCAGCGACGGGACGAACCTGCCGATGTCGGTGGAGGCGAGGTTGACCGCGTCCGGGACGTCACCGCTGGCGACCGCCGCGAGCATCTTGGTCGCGATGTCCTGGCCCGGCACGTCGACCCAGTTGATCCGGACCTTGGGGTGGTCCTTCTGGTACTGGGCGATCAGCCCGTCGATGTAGGCGCTGTAGTTCTTCTTGAGGTTGATCGTCCAGAACTCGACCTCGCCCTCGAAGGGCTGGTCGTCGGCCACCGCGGCGGAGCCGCCCGACGTGCCCGCGACGCAGCCGGACGTCACGAGGGCCAGCGCGAGCGCGCCTGCCGCTAAGGCACTTCTCTTCATCACCGCGTACCTCCGCCAGAATATGGCCGTCCTTAATGCCTTCTTTCGGCACCATGCCAGTCCGGGGCTAGACCGTCAAGACCGTGCATCTTGACGCTCTCGATGGACCGTCTATAAGCTGCGGCCAAATTCTGGCCAGCCCTTATCGATTCTTAGGTCGGCACTATTGGCAATCCAAGGGATGTGACGCCGATGACCACCAGCCGGATCCCAGGGCAGCGCTGGTACACGCCGTACCTCTTCCCGATCCCGGCCCTGGTGCTGTTCGGCGTCTTCTTCGCTTGGCCGGCGATCACCGCGCTGCAGCTCTCGTTCACCGACTACGACGGGGTGACCCCGCCCGTCTTCACCGGGGTGGACAACTTCGTCAAGATCATCGGCGACGCCCGGTTCTGGACGGCCCTGCGTAACTCGCTGGTGTTCCTTGCCGGGTTGTTCCCGCTGCTCGTCGTGCTCCCGCTGCCGCTGGCCGTACTGGTCAACCAGAAGCTGCCCGGTATCAGGACGTTCCGGATGCTCTACTACCTGCCGGTCGTGACCTCGATGGTCGCGGTGGCGGTGGCCTGGAACTACGTCTTCCACCAGCAGGGCGTGCTCAACTGGCTGCTCACCGGCTTCGGCGTCCTCGACGAGCCGATCCAGTATCTGCTCGACCCCGCCTGGGCGCTACCGGCGCTGATCCTCGTGGAGGGCTGGAAGAGCATGGGCGTCTACATGATGATCTACCTCGCGGGCCTCCAGACGATCCCAGCGAATCTGTACGAGGCCGCCAGGGTGGACGGCGCGAGCGCCTGGCGCCGGATGCGGAGCATCACCGTGCCGCTCATGATGCCCTACATCGCGGTCACCATCACGATGACCATGCTGGACGCGATGCAGGCCTTCACCACCGTCTTCGTCATGACCAAGGGCGGGCCGCAGGACGCCACGCTCATGCTCGGCTACTACATCTGGTCCGAGGCGTTCGAGAAGTACGACATGGGCTACGCCAGCGCCGTCGGGCTCGTCCTCTGGACCCTGCTGATCGTCATGGCGCTGCTCAACTATCGGCTCACCAGGGGAAAGCAGGTCGGGCATTGACCCCCAGACTCGGCTGGTGGATGCGCCGGGCAGGCATGTACGTCCTGCTCAGCGCGATCGCCCTGGTGTTCGTCGGCCCGTTCCTGATCCTGCTGTCGGCGGCGCTGAAGCCGTCCGGCCAGGCCGTCTTCTCCTTCCCGCCCGACATCATCCCCCGCCCGCCGGTCCTCACCTGGGCCAAGGAGGCGTGGACGGCCATCCCGTTCCCGCGCTACCTGCTCAACTCGACGTTCCTGGTCGTCGTGATGGTGCCGGCCTACATCCTCGTGTCGGCGCTGTGCGCCTACCCGCTGGCGCTGATGAACTTCCGCGGCCGGAGCGTGATCTTCTTCGCGATCCTGGCCACCATGTTCATGCCCGGTGAGGTCATGCTGCTGCCCAGGTTCCTGGTGGTCTCCCAGATCGGGATGGCCGACAGCTATCTGGGGGTGATCCTGCCGGGACTGCTCTCGGCCTTCGGGATCTTCCTGTTGCGCCAGACGTTCGCCGGGGTGCCCCGCGAGGTGGTGGACGCCGCCAGGACCGACGGCTGCCACGAGCTGCGCATCTTCTGGCACGTCATGCTCCCCGCCGCCCGTCCCACTCTGGCCATCCTCGGCGTCTTCGGCTTCATCTCGGTCTGGAACAGCTTCATCTGGCCGATGGTCGTGCTGAAGGACTCCGCGCTCTACCCCATCGCGCTGGGGATCGCCTACCTCGCCGGCATCACCGGCACCGACGTCCGCAGCCTCGCGGCCGGCACCGTGATCTCGATCGTGCCGGTCGTCGTCTTCTTCATGATCATGCAACGTCACGTACTCGAAGGCATGAGCGGTGCGGTAAAGGGCTGACACCGCGCATCACCCCCCGGAGGTTTTCCACCGATGTTGACACGCAGGCAGTTGACGCTGGGCGCGCTGGCCGTAGGAGCCCTGAGCGCGATGCCGGGCACGGCACGCGCGGCGGGCCACGACTACACCTCCCGCGAGACGTTCGACCTGTTCGACAAGACCTTCCACGAGAGCGGCGCCGTCGGCCAGCCGACCGACACCAACGAGGTCGGCGGCCTGGGCTGGGGCGCGTCCTACGTGCTCGCCGCCTACATCAGGATGTACGAGGCCTACCGCGACCCTTACTACCTGGACCGGCTCATCCACAACGCCGATCTGGTGCTCGCCCAGCGCGACTCCGAGCGCGGCGTGACCGACTACCGAGGTCTGTCGCTGCCCGCCTGGCGCAACCTCAGCTACACGGCGGGCGGCGTGAGCCTGCTGGACGCGGCCGGGCAACCGCTGCTCGAGGTGCGCACCGCCCTGACCAACGTGAGCGACGCGGTGGCCACCGTACGGGCGGGCAGCGTAGAGGGCCGGTTCACCCTTGAGGTGGCCAACCCCAAGAAGAACCGGACGTCCACCTTCGCCGAACTGTCGATGGACCCGACCAGCCCCGACTACGCGGTGCGGCGGATCTTCGACGCCTACCCGTCGCCGAACATGGTCACGGCCAAGGACCTGCGCCCGTCCCCCTCGGGGAACGCGATGCCGGTGCTGGGCGCGTCCAAGCCGGCCGCCGCACCGGCGATCTTCACCGTGCACACCGGCATGATCACCTATCCGCTCGCCTCGTTCGTCCGGCTCGTCCACCAGAACCCGCGCCTGCGCGCCAACCCCCGCTACCGGAGCAAGGCCGCCGAGTACCTCACCGCGGTCAAAGCCGCGGCGGCGGTGCACGACCCCGAGTGGGTACGGACCGACGCCGGGCTCGGCTACTTCATCTGGCTCAAGGGCATGCCCGTCCCGTACGACGGCGTCGAGCAGCCCCACAACCAGAGCCTCGGCCTGGGCCAGACCTACGCCGAACTGGCCGCCGCCACCGGGGATCCCACCTTCCGCGACCGCACCCGCCGCCTCGCCCGCGGCTTCGCCGGTGACCTGCGTACCGACACCGACGACGCCTACGTCTGGCCGTACTGGCCGACCTTCGGCAAGCTGTACAGCGGCTACACCAAGGCCGAGAACGTCTCCGAGTGGACCCCGTCGTACGGCACACCGCCCAAGGGCGCGCAGCAGATGGAGGACCTGAGCCACGGCGGGATCGACGTCGAGTTCGCCGCCGTCGCCCACCGCTGGGGCCTCGGCTTCCACGACCGGGACCTGGCCCGCTTCGCCCGCACGTACACCAAGAACATGGCGACCACCGACAACGGCGTCGCCACCACCTTCGTCTCGGTGGACGGCGGCGGCGGCCTGGCCCCGGCCGGCCAGTACCTCCAGGCGCCCCGCTTCATGCCGGTGGCCCGGGGGGACAGCGCCCTCTTCCCGCACGCGCAGGCGGTGTACGTGGACCACGCCGTCGAGGCCCCCATGGGCTCGACCCTGCTCTGCGTCGCCTACCTCAACTGGTACGCCCGCGGATGCCGCTGACCACGAACACCCACTGGGCTCCGTTCCTCCCCTCCCCCGGAGGGGGTCTCTCCAAAAGGACCCCAGCCCCAACAGACCGTCACAGGGACCGAGACAGTCGCGTGACGAACCACCCCGGGGATCATCGCGGTATCGTGCCTGAGGTGAACGGGGTCGAGTTGTTCCTGCTCGGACGGACGCTGATGAAGATCGGCGAGGAGGCCATGCCCACCGAGGGCATCGGCGAGCACTCCACCAGCGTCCGGACCGTCCTCATCGTGGTGAGCGACATCCGAGAGCATCCCGACACCTCCGTGGGCGAGGTGGCGACCCGCACCGGCCTGCCGCAGAGCGCCGTCTCCGCCGCCGTCGCGCGGCTGAAGTCCGCGGGCGCCCTGGAGACCATGACCGACCCCCGCGACCGGCGGCGCTCCCTGATCAGGGAGTCGCCGCAGGTTTCGGCGCGGCTGTCGGAGGTACGTGCCGCGCCGGTGGATGACGCCGTGGCCGCGGCCCTCGACACCGACGACCGGCAGGACATCGCCGAGACGGTCGAGATGCTGGAGGAGCTGGCCCGGCGCCTCATCCCCAGAAAGCTCAATCGTTAGCCGTACGAGGAGTTGATCGACATCGAACGCACCGTGATCGACGGCAAGCCCGCCGAGGCGCCGGAGGTGACGCTGGCCGTCTCGGCGAGATACGGGCACTTCACCGCGATGCAGGTCAGGCAGGGCCGGGTACGCGGCCTCGACCGCCACCTCGACCGGCTCGACCGGGCCACCGAGGAGCTGTTCGGCCGCCCGCTCGACCGCGAGCTCGTGATCGACTCCATCAGGTCGGCCCTGGGCCTGGACCGGCAGCCGGCGGCCGCGCCCGACGCGTCCGTTCGGGTCTACGTGTGCGAGGTCGCCCGCCTGCACGTCCTGGTGACCGCCAAGCCGCCCACAGACGTCGCCACCACTCCGCGGAGCCTCAAATCGGTCCGCTACCAGCGCTTTCTCCCGCACGTCAAGCACCTGGGCGGCTTCCCCCAGGGCTACCTGGGGCGGCGGGTGCAGTCCGAGGGCTTCGACGAGGCCCTGCTCACGGCCGACGACGGCGTGATCTCCGAGGGTTCGATCACCAATCTGGGCTGTTTCGACGGCACCCGGGTGATCTGGCCGGACGCGCCCATGCTGCACGGCATCACCATGCAGCTCATGGAGGCGGGGCTCACTCAGGCGGGTGTGCCGTATGAGAGCCGGGTTTTGCGGGTGGCGGATCTGCCGGACTTCGAGACGGTGTTCGTGACGAACTCGCACGGCGTCGTGGCCGTCGGGCAGGTCGACGATCTGACGCTGAAGGTGGACGAGGCGGCGATGGGCCGGCTGATCGGCTACTTCGAGGGCATGCCCTGGGAGGAAATCCATCACTCTTGATACATCATTCTTGATGCATTAGTGTGAGTGCCATGAAAACTGGCATGTTGCGGGTGGCCGGCGCGCACCTCTACTTCGAGGTACGGGGCACCGGCCCCGTCCTGCTGATCTCGCAGAGCGGCGAGGGTGACGCCGGACGCAGCGTCGACCTCGTGGACCGGCTCGTCTCCGACCACACGGTGATCACGTACGACCGGCGCGGGCTCTCGCGCAGCACCTTGGACGACCCGGCCCGGGGCGCGACCGTCGAGGAGCACGCCGACGACGTCCTGCGCCTGCTCGACCACCTGACCGGCGAGCCGGTGACGATGCTCGGCATGAGCTTCGGCGCCACCATCGGGCTCCACCTGGTGGCCAGCGGCCGGCTGAGCAGGCTGATCGCGCACGAGCCCGTCGCCCCATGGCTGCTCCCCTCTGACGAGTGCCTCGGCCACCGGCAGGAACTGGCCGAAGGGCAGGAGATCTACCGGCGTGACGGCCTGCCCGCCCTGCTCAAGGAGATCAGCAGGACGCTCGGCATCGACCTCGCCGCCAAGGACATCGAGCCGGACCTGACCCCGCAGCCGATGACCCAGCAGCGGATCGCCAACTTCGGCTACTTCGTGGAGCACGACTGGACGGCGATCATCGCCGACCGGCTGGACCCGGCCACGCTCAAGGGCGCCCCGATCGTGCCCGTCGCCGGTGGCGCCACGCCGCACACGGTCTTCGACTACCGGTGCGCCGAAGAGCTGGCGCGGCTGCTCGGCACCGAGCTTGTGCACTTCCCGGGCGGCCACAACGGCAACACCTCGCACCCCAGGGTGTACGCGGCCGCACTACGCCAGGTCCTCGCGTAACTCGGCTGCGCGCAGTCGGGCCCTCCGGGACCTGCCGTCGCTTCGACTTTTCCCGAAATATCGCCGCTGTTGGTGAAGTGTCGGCGATCATCCCGGCATGGACGCTGCGGAATTCCGCCCCGAAGACCTCGAACGGATCACCGCCCAGGCGGAGCAGATGCTGCTCCGCGTCGAAGAGGTCCGCAAGGAGGTCGACGTGGTCGTCGGCCGGGGCACCGGCGCGGACGGGCAGGTACGGGTGGCCGCCGGCGCCAACGGGCGGCTCGTCGAGCTGGTCATCGCCCCGCGTGCGATGCGCCTGGACAGCCAGAAGCTCGCCGAGGAGCTGCTGCGAGCCGCCCAGCAGGCGCATGACGAAGCCGACAGGAAGGCCAGAGAGGTCATGGCCGACACGCTCGGCGAGTCGATGCCGACCCAGTGGGAGCTCGACGACCGGTTCAGCCAGGTTCTCGAGTCCTTCGAATCGTCGATGGACGAGCGCATGCGGGCCATCGACGAGCGGCGCCGGGACACGACCTGACCGACACTTCGAGGTTGTTTGAAGCATGCCCCCAGCCGACCCCGCCGATCTAGGGTGTCGGCGGGTATGCATGTGCGCAAATGTCGCGGGATGTGAATTTGGTGGCCATTCGGTGGCAGAAGGCGGCACGGCGGAGGATGGCGGGCCTCGTCGCGCTCGCGATCGTCGCCGCGCTCACGGGCATCGGGTTCTTCCTGGGTACGGGTGTGTCCAGCGCCCGGCCCAAGCTCGCCGACATCGGCGCGTGGCTCGCCAGCGCGCTCAACGGTGAGGTCGTCCACGCCAACGGCCTGTCCGGCCAGGTCGACGGCCGCGTGGACCTGGCCGCCGCGAAGGGCGACGAGCTCAAGGTGGTCCAGGACGGCAACAGCGTGCTCGTCGTCGACGAGTCGACCGGCCAGGTCAGCCGCATCGACCCCACCCAGCTCGAAGTCGCCCAGACCAAGAGCCTGGGCGCCGGCGGTACGCAACTGGTCATGGGTGCGGGCAAGGCGTACGCGATCGACCCCCAAGCGGGCACCGTCCAGCAGGTGAACCCCCTGACCGTGGACACGATCGGCGCCGCGATCACACTCAAGGGCCCGCTCGGCCAGGCGGGCATCGACAAGAACGGAACCCTCTGGGTGCCCGTGCCGGAAGAGGGCACGCTGGCCCAGATCAACGGCGCCCAGCAGGGCAAGGCCGTGACCGTGGGCGAGCCGGGCGACCCGCTCACGCTGACCATGGCGGACGGCGTACCGCTGGTCACCAACTCCGCCGCCGCGTCGGCGATGGTCATCGGCTCGACCGGCACGCGGCTCACGGTGAGCCTGCCCAGCACGGTGACCGAGGCCGGGCGCGGCGGCATGCTGATGCCCGCCGTCGCCGAGGCCACGATCGTCCCGATGCTCGCGCCCAAGCAGGGCGCGCTGGTGCTCGTGGACACCGCGAGCGGCGCGCTGAGCACCGTGTCGGTGAAGGGCGGCAAGCTCGGGCCGCCGCAGGCTCTCGGCCGCCGCGTCTACATCGCGGACGAGAGCACCGGGCGGCTCATCGTGTACGACACGGTGGCCAAGAGGTTCGACGCCGAGAAGGTGATCACCGGTAAGGCGGGGCCGCTGGAGGTGTTCGTCAAGGACGGTCTGCTCTGGGTCAACGACCAGTTCAGCGAGACCGCGCTGGTCGTCGAGCAGGACGGCAGGGCGCACCGGGTCGGCAAGTACGACGAGGCGCTGGGCCAGAAGGACACCCCCACGCCGCTGCCCGTACCCACCGGCACGCCCACCATGGCGCTCCCGACCACCGTCCCGACCCGGCAGACCGTCCAACCCACGGCACGGCCCACGGTGACGGTCACGCGTACCCCGAAGCCCACTGCGACGAAGCGCTCGGAGACCCCCAGCCCGCCCCCGACCAGCACCCCCACCCCGACGCCTACCCCGACCCCGACCCCGACGCCCACACCGACGCAGACCCCCGGCCCGCCGGGCACCGTCACGGCGAACTCGGGACCCGGCTGGATGGAGATCGTGTTCACCCCGTCGAGCCAGGGCAAGGCCACCGGCTACACACTCAAGGGCGCCCCCGACAGCGCGAACGTGACCCCGGACCGCGTACGGTCCGACGGCCCCTTCCAGTTCCGGGTCACCGGAGGCCGGTGCGACCAGGAGTACACCTTCCGCGTCGCGGCCCAGTACGACGGCGGCGAGTCCGTCTCCGACCCCACCATCCCGGTACGCCCCTGCGTCGCCCCGGGCAGACCGGCGAGCTTCGAGGCCAAGGGCAAGAACCACGGCGCCGACCTCACCTGGTCGGCCCCCGACAACGCCAAGGACGGCGGCGTCAGCTACGTCCTCGAAGGCCCCGGCCAGCACCCCGGCACGCTCGACGGAACCAGCGCGGAGGTGACAGGCCTGAAGAACAGCCAGGACTACACCTGGACATTGCGCGCCAAGAACGGCGCCGGCGAGGGCCAGGAGCGCGCCGAGGCCAAGGCCGGGCTGCAGCCGCCGTCGGCGCAGTTCAGCAACGCGCACAACGACAACAGGGACACCCTGATCCGATCCGGCCCTTCGGCGGGGGCGGAGGCCGGCCGCATCCCCAAGGGCGAGTACATCACCATGACCGTGATCTGCCAGACCAAGGGCGCGGGCTTCACCGACACCGACACGGGCATGAGCAGCGACGTCTGGAACAAGGTCGAGTCCAGCCGGGGCAGCGGCTGGCTGAACGACGTACTGATGGACACCCCGAAGGGGGGATTCCCCGCCGCCCCCCTCTGGGAGTGCGAATGATCACCAGAGCCGGCTGGGGCACCCTGGCCGCCTCCGTGCTGCTGTACGCCGTGGCGGCGCCGCTCGGCTACCAGCAGGCGGGCGCGCTGGCGGCCGGCGGGATCGCCGCCGTCGGCGCCGGCCTGCTGTGGACGCTGCGCCGGCCACGCCTGGAGGTACGCCGCGAGGTCACGCCCGTCAAGGTCGCCAGGGGCGAGGCGGCCATCGCGATGCTGCGCGTCACGAACAGGGGCCGCTGGCGGCGCGACGCCCTGGAGGCCCACGACACCTGCCGGGACACCGCGATCGTGGTCGGCGTACCGCCCCTGGCCAGGAACTCCACCGGAACCGTGTCGTACCGGCTGCCCACCCGCCGGCGCGGCGAGACCCCGGTGGGCCCGCTGCGGCTCGACCGGGCCGACCCGTTCGGCCTGGCCCGGCGCACGACCTCGTACGGCCAGGCGGACCTGCTGCTGGTCAGGCCGCGTACGGTTCCGCTGGAGCCGCTGAACTCCGGCAGGCAGCGCCACCTCGACGGCTCCGCCTCCCGATCGCCGAGCGGCACGATCACCTTCAACGGCGTCCGCGACTACGTCATCGGCGACGACCTGCGGCACATCCACTGGCGGTCCACGGCGCGTACCGGGACCCTCATGGTCAAGGAACTGGAGGACGTGAGCCTGCCGTACACGACCACGATCCTCGACACGCGCGCCGACTCCTACGGGGGTGACGACGAGTTCGAGCTGGCGGTGGACGCGGCCGCGTCGGTCGCCTGGTCGGCGAGCCGCCGCCGCTTCCCGGTGCGGCTGCTGACCGGCGCCGGCGAACTGTTGTCCGCCAAGGGCGGCGCCGAGGAGGCGGAGGAGGTGCTCGACCGGCTGGCCCTGGTCGAACGGACGGCCGACGCGGAGGCGCCGATGGACGCGGTACGCCGCGCGGGCTCCGGCGGGGCACTGATCCTGGTCACCGGGGCGCGGACCGCGCTGTCGAGCGTCGCATCGGTGCGGCGCCGCTTCGACCAGGTGGTCTGTATCTGGGTCGGAGCCTCCTCCGGCGACAGGCCGCCGATGGTGCCCGGCGTGACGGTCATCGAGATCGGCGAACTGGCTGAACTGGCGGCGGCATGGCCTCGCTAACCACCCCGCCGGGCCGGCCGGGCGCCCCGCCCACACCGGACGTGCGGTCCACACCGGACGTGCGGATCACACCAGGCGTGCGGACCACACCGGACGCCCCGCCCATACCGGTCGCCTCGCCCACGCCGGACGTGCGGCCCATGCGGTCGGGCGTCCGGCCCGCGTGGGGACTGCGGGGGTCGTTGAGGCTGCGGGGCTCCTTGGGGCTGCGGGACGAGCCGCCGGGTGTGCGGCCTGGGGCCGCCGAGGCCGCGCCGCTGCCGCCCGTACCCGAGTGGCGGCGGGTGGCGTCGATCGTCATCGTGATCCTGCTGGCGGGTACGGCCGGGCTGGCGTTCGACGGGGTGTTCGCTCTGAATGCCCTGATCCCCATGGTGACCGTCGCAGCGGTCGTACCGGGGGTGGTGTCGTACGCGCTGGCCAGGATCTTGCCGCTCTGGGCGTCTCTGGCCGTGCATCTCCTTGTCTGGCTGGTCGCGGTGTCGGCGACCCTGTTCAGGGCGCAGGCCCTGGCCGGGTTCCTGCCGAGTCCGGCCAGTGTGCGGGCCGCGCTGCTCGGCGTGCGCGACTCGGGAAAGGCGCTGCTCACGACCATTCTGCCGGCCGAGGGGGACGGCAGAACGATCGTGCTGGCGCACTTCCTGGTCTGGGCGGCGGCGGTGGCCGGGGCCGAGCTGGCCCTGCGGACCAGGGCGGTGGTGCTGCCAGCGGCCCCGGCCGTACCGGTGCTGGCCGCCGCCGTCGTGCTGGGCGTGTCCGGTCCCGGTTCTCAACTGCCGACACCGGCCGTCCTCGTCGGGCTGGCCCTGGCCCTCGCCCTGGTCCGGGCGGCCCGAGCGGCCAGGATGTTCGTGGCGGGCGTGCCGCTGCTGGCCGGCCTCGTGCTGGTCGCCGTCGCGGCCGGGCCGGTGCTGCCGTTCGCGAGCAAGCCGTACGACGTGCGCCAGTTGGTGGCCCAGCCGCCATCGCGCCCGCTCGCCGGGGTGAGCCCGCTGGACCAGGTGTCGGCCTGGCTCCAGAACCCCTACCGCCAGCTCTTCACCGTCAGGTCCACGACCGAGGCGAACTGGCGGCTGGCCGTATTGGACCGTTTCGACGGCGTCACATGGACGTCAGGCGCCGGATACCTGCCGACGGGCGGCCGGGTCCCCGGCGAGGGGTCCGCCGGCTCCCTCGACGTCGTCGAGCAGCAGTTCACCCTGCAGAAGCTGGCCGGGCCCTGGCTGCCCGCGGCGGACCGCCCTCAGCAGGTGAGCCTGACCGGACCGACGCCCGACTCCGCGACCAGCTTGATGGCAGATCCGGCGACCGGGATGCTGGCGAGTGCCACCACCACCACTCGCGAGGGCATCACCTACCGGGTCACCTCTGGCATCCGCCGCTACTCCGCCGCAGAACTGCGCGAGGCGGTCCCCGCCGCCGACCAGGCCGCTCTGGTGCTCCCCAACGGCCCCGACGGCCGCACTCCCCCGCAGCGGGCCCGCCTCGCCGCCATCGCGCGCAAGGCCACGGCCGGCGCCACCAGCCCGATGCAGCAGGCCGTACGCCTGGCCTCCTACCTGCGCAAACACGCCGAGTACGACGTCAACTCCCCGCCGGGGCACAGCTATCGCAGCATCCAGTTCTTCCTCACCGAGGCGAAGAAGGGCACGACCGAGCAGTTCGCGGCGTCGTACGCACTGCTCGCCCGCTCGCTCGGCCTGCCCAGCCGGGTGGTGGTCGGCTTCGGTCCGGGCAAGGCGGAGGGCGGCGGCGTACGGCAGGTGCTGGCGGGCGATGTGCTCGCCTGGGCGGAGGTGGAGTTCAAGGGGATCGGCTGGGTGCCCTTCTACCCCACCCCGGCGCGCAGCCACGCGGGCCAGAGCGGCGACGTCGCCGAAGGCGTGTCCAAGCAGCGCCAGGAGATCGAACAGGAGATCAGCGGCGACCACGCCGACCTTGCCGCGACGCCGTCGCCCCACCGACCCACACCACAGCCGTCACCCCGTCAGGCCGGCCACGGAGCCGGAACCACCTGGCTGCCGATCGCTGGCGCGGTGACCGGGGGGCTGCTGGGCGGGTACCTGCTGGCGGTGACCGTACTGCCGCCCCTTCGCCGCCGACGCCGCCGGACGGGCGATCCGCGGGCGCGGGTGGCGGGCGCGTGGCGGCAGACGCTGGTACGACTGCGCGCCGCCGGAGTCCCGGCCTCGTCGCGCGTACTGACGGCTCGGGAGGTGGCCACGCTGGGAGTGACGGCTCTGGGCGTCCACGCGTACGAACCGCTGACGGGACTGGCGGACCTGGCGAACCTCACCCGATTCGGCGATGCCCCCGCGGACCAGGCAGCCGCGGACATGGCCTGGCGGCACTACGCGAACATCGACCTGCTGGTCAGACAGAAGATCGCGCTACCGCGCCGCCTCGCCCACCGCCTGGCACCCGGCTCCCTGCTCCGCTAAGCGGGATCGGCTGTGCTCAGATCGGCTGGGGTGCCTCTTTCAGCCCCGAAAAGACGGCGGCGATCAGACGCCGTCCTTGGGCCACACCGTCGTCGTTGTTCGCGACGCGCCACAGAAAGCTCATGAGCATGATGATGTCGGCGGGGTCGTGCCCGGGAGCGATGGTGCCCTCGGCCACGCAGGCCTCGACGAGCTTGGCCACCGCCGCGGTGGTCGGCGCCCACGAAGCGCTGATCACGTCCTGGGCCGCGGCGCTGTGCAACGCGTCACCGAGGCCGTGCTTGATGCGGATGTAGGCCGACAGAGTCTCGAACCACTCGACGAACGCGTCCTTCGCCGATGGATGGCGCGCCAGCGCCTCGTCGGCGGCGGTGGTCAGGCGTTCGATGTCGTGCTGGTAGGCCGCCAGGATCAGATCTTCCCGGGTGGGGAAGTGCCGGTAGAGCGTGCCGGCGCCGCCGCTGGTCGGCGCCGGGTCGATCAAGCAGATCGACGACGCGATCGCGTCGTTGGACGTCGAGCTCACCGATGAGGACGTACGCGCCCTCACCGCCCCCTACACGCCGCGGTATGACTGGCAGGGCGTCTCGGACGAGGCGGCCATGGATGCGATCCGCGCTCGTGTCCCGGGAATGGCGCTGAGGTGAGGTTGATTGTTCGCTCCGGCGCGGCAGTCCGCTAGCTGGCGAACTGAGCAAGCGTCGCAAGAATGTCGCTGGTCGGTAGCCGTCCGGCTGAGGGAGACGGGCGCTGCGGGAATCGCATGACCTGTTGGGATCGTTGTGACCAGTGTGCTCGCTTGGCGACGGGCACCGTTCCCAGTGATCCACTGTGCGGCTGTCGTCGTCACTCACCACGCGACGCCTTGCTACCATCCCTTGATCAACCGCTGTGCCTGGAGTGTGCATGACCGACCGTCTCACCACCGCGATGATCAGCCAGGCGGCCGAACGATTGCGGCCGGTGGTACGTCGCACCGCGCTGGAGCCGAACCAGCGGCTGTCCGACCTGCTCGGCGGTCAGGTGCTGCTCAAGCGCGAGGACGCGCAGGTCTGCCGCTCGTACAAGGTGCGCGGAGCGTTCAACCTGATCGCCTCGCTCACGGATGAGGAGCGGCGACGCGGTGTGGTCTGCGCGAGCGCGGGCAACCACGGGCAGGGAGTGGCGTTCGCCTGCGCGCGTCTCGGGATTGGGGGACGTGTGTACGTACCGTCCACCACACCACGGCAGAAGCGCGAGCGCATCGCGGCGCTCGGCGGCGACCGGGTGGAGGTCGTGGTCGGCGGCGGCACGTACGACGAGGCGAGCACCGCCGCGCACGCCGACAGCGAGCGCACCGGCGCGATGTACGTGCATCCGTTCGACGACGTCAGGACGATGGCCGGGCAGGGCACGGTCGGCCTGGAGATCCTGGCGCAGGCCGGTGAGGCACCGCACACCGTGGTCGTACCGGTCGGTGGAGGCGGTCTGATCAGCGGCATCGCCGTCTGGCTCCGCGAGCACTCACCCGGCACCCGCATCATCGGCGCCGAACCCGCCGGAGCGGCCAGCATGCGCGCCGCCCTCGACAACGGCGGGCCGCTCGCCCTGCCCGAGCTGGACACCTTCGTGGACGGCGCCGCCGTCGGAAGGGTGGGAGAGGCCACGTTCCCGCTGGTCAAGGACTTGGTGGATGAGGTCGTCGCGGTCGATGAAGGTGCGGTGTGCACCGAGATGCTGGATCTGTACCAGACCGACGGCATCATCGCCGAGCCCGCCGGAGCTCTCGCGGGAGCGGCGGCCCGTGAGCTGCTGCCGTACTCCTCCGAAGGCCCGCTGGTGTGCGTGGTGTCGGGCGGCAACAACGACGTCAGCCGCTACGGCGAGGTGCTGGAGCGCTCTCTCGTACACATCGGGCTGCGACACTACTTCCTGGTGACCTTCCCGCAGCGCCCCGGCGCCCTGCGGCACTTCCTGGACGAGGTGCTGGGCGAGGGCGAGGACATCATCGCCTTCGAGTACGTCAAGAAGAACAACCGCGAAACCGGCCCGGCGCTCGTCGGCATCGAGCTTGAGCGGGCCAGTGATCTTGACAGTCTCCTGTTCCGCATGAAGGCCAGCCCACTCACGGTGGAGCGCGTCCCGCCTGGCTCGCCGCTGTTCACCTTTCTTCTCTGACCTCCCGCCACGGCGTGCTGGCGATCAAGCGGGGAGTAATCAGGACGAGGCCGACCGGCTGCGTTTTCGGCCTGCTCAACTGCGGTCGTTGAAAGAAATGCCGGCCGTGCTCGCCTCGTACACGCGGGCGGGGTCCCTGCCGAGGGCTGAGGCGGCTACCGCCGAAGTTGTAGGCGGACGCCCCGTCGTACGCCGCTGGTTGACGAAAAATCTCTACTTTTCGTCGTATTTCACGAGTTCAGGGCGGTTGGTAGCGTCAGGCGCGCAACGCGGAATGATCCCGAGCCCAGGAGGCCGGTGTGGTCATGCGATGGTTGACGGCGCTCGCTCTGATCTTCTCCGGAGTCCTCGTGGCGACGGGGGCGGCACCGGCCTCGGCCGAGTCGGCGCAGCCGGGGCCGGGCCAGTTCTACGGTGTGCGGGTGCGGGTGCTGAGCAACGTGTCGATCCCCGCCGGCGCCACCACGACGGTCAGCGTGGCGGGCGTCGGCGCGGTGCCCGCCAGCGGCGTCGCGAGCGTCGCGGTGAACTTCGCGGCCAAGGGCGCGAGCGCCGCCGGCGGCCTCGTCGTCTTCCCGTCGGACCTGGCCGCCGCGCCCGCGGTGACCGGCACCCGCTACCGGTCGGGCGTGTGGGACGACCAGCTCGTGACGGTCAAGCTCGGCGCGGACGGCGCGCTCAAGGTCAAGAACACCGGGACGGCCGCCGTCAACGTCTACGCCGACGTGCACGGGTACGTCACCGCCGTGGCCGCCGCGGCGCCCGGCGCGCGGTACGTACCGTTGAACACCGCGCGGATCATCGGCAACCAGAGCGTCGCCGCCAACTCGACCGCCACGTTCGCGGTGGCGGGGGTGGGCGGAGTGCCGGCGTCCGGGGTGGCGTACGTGGCGCTGACGTTCGCGGTGAAGAGCACCGGGTCGGGCAAGATGATCGCCTACCCGTCGGGCGGCACGCCACCCGCCGGGTCGAACATCGACTACCGGCCCTCCTACTTCCAGTCCAACCTGGTCATCGCCGCGCTCGGGACGGACGGCAAGATCGCCGTCAACAACAACGGGCCGGCCGCGCTGACGGTGTACGCCGACGTGGCGGGCTACTTCGCGACGCCCGCCGCCGCGGTCGCCGCCTCGGCCCTGGTGCCCGTCGCCCCGTCGCGGACTCTCGCCTCGGTGACAGTGGCGGCGGGCGCCTCGTTCACGGTGGCACCGCTCGGCAAGGGCGGCGTGCCGCCCACTGGGGTGAGCGCGGTCGGGGTGAACATCACTGTCAAGGGCACCGTGAACGGCCCGCTGCGCGTGTACCCCGCGGGCCAGGCGAGCATCCCGGGCGGCGGTTCGATCGCGTACCAGCCGAACGACTTCTGGTCGAGCCTGGTGCCGGTCAAGGTGGGCACCGGCGGCACGTTCGTGATCCTCAACACCGGCACCGCGAGCGTCAGCGTGACCGTCGACACCTTCGACTACTACCGGTCGGCGTCCGCGCCGTCAGCGCCGTCCGGCGTGACCGCCTCGGCCACCGACGGCGGCGCCGACGTCGCGTGGCAGGCTCCGGCAGACGGCGGCGCGTCGATCTCCACGTACACGGTGACCGTCTCGCCCGGCGGCGCCCGCGTCACCTCCGCCACGACCTCCGCGCACGTGGGCGGGCTGACCAACGGCAGCGCGTACGTGTTCACCGTGACGGCTGCGAACGCGGCCGGCACCTCGCCCGCCTCCGCGCCCTCCGAGCCGGTCACCCCAGCCGCCCCCCGCGTACCCGGCACGCCGTTCATCACCGCCGTGACCGCGCGTGACGCGGCGGCGAAAGTGGACTGGAGCCCGCCGGACACCGGCACGGCAGGCATCGTGAAGTACCTCGTCACCGCCTCGCCGGGCAACGTCGTCGTGGACGCCGCCGCCGAGGCGACCCAGGCGACGGTCGGCGGGCTGACGAACGGGACGGCCTACACGTTCGTGGTCACCGCGGTGAACGGCACGGGCAGCGGCCGGCCCCTCGGCGCCCTCGCAGCCCGTCACCCCCGCGCCCGCCACGACGCCGCTGCGGCCGCCCGTCCTCTCGGTGGTCCCGCTGGACCAGAAGGTCGAGCTCCAGTGGGTGGAGCCGCCCGACGGCGGCGCGGCGATCAGCGGGTACCACCCGACGGCCGAGCCCGGCGGGCTCACGCTGGACACACCTGCCGCGACCACGGTCGCCACGTTCGCGGGGCTGACGAACGGGACGGAGTACACGTTCACCGTCGCGGCCCGCAACGCCGCGGGCACGGGTGAGGCCGAGACCGCCGGCCCGGCCACCCCGGCGGCGCGGCGGGCTCCGATCGCACCCGTCGGGGTGACCGCCTCGACCACCGCCGACGGCTCGGTCAAGGTCACGTGGAACGCGCCCAGGGACACCGGAACCGCGCCCATCACCTCATACACGGTGACGGCGAGCCCCGGCGGCGCGAGGGCCACGGTAACGACGACGAGCGCGGTCCTGTCCGGTCTCGACGTGGCGACGGCGTACACCTTCACCGTACGGGCCGCCAACCAGCACGGCGCCGGCCCCGAAAGCGCGGCTGTCGGCCGACGGTCGCTACGTCTTCTTCGCGGTGAGCTCCGGCAGCAACCTCGCGCCGGAGGAGGTGTACCAGCCTGACGGCAACGCCATCTACCTGGTCCGCAAGGACCTCCAGACGGGTGAGATCATTCTCGTCTCGCGCGGCGGCGACGGCCGCACGCCCAGCTACGTCCCCATTACGGTCCCGGGTACGGGGATGGCCACCAACCGCGACGGCTCGATCGTCGCCTACATCGGCGACAGGAACGCCCCGTTCACCTCTCCGGCGATCATCATCAGGAATCTGCGGACCGGGCAGGTCTGGGTCGAGGACCCGGGCGTGGCCTACGAGGACTTCGACACGATGGCGCTGCGCCTCAGCGAGGACGGAACGGTCATCGCCGTACGCGTCGGGCTGACCACGGACGCCCCGCCGCCGCGCGAGGCCACCACCTACCGCGGTGTCGTCGGCCAGCCTCTGAGCAGGGTGGACACGGTCTGCGCCACGAGACCCGGCTGCCACACCAACGGCTCATTCGGCCTGTCGCGTGACGGCGTCCTGGTCTCGTACGGGGTGGGCTGGACCGGCTTCCCCAGCAGCCTGCAGGTCTACAACGCCACCAGCGGCGCCACCGTCGACCTGCACCCCAACGCCACCGACAACGACCGGATCCTGCAGTCGATGCTCTCCGGCGACGGCAGCACCATCGCCGCCTTCTACGCCTGGGCCACCGACACCACCTCAGGGCAGGGGCTGGTCGTCAAGCCCGTCAACGCCGGCCGTATCGTGGCCGGCGACATCCTGATCTCCAGCAAGTCGAACGTCGATCCGCAGGCCATGAACAGGAACGGCCGCGTCGTCGTCTACAGCGAGCATTACGACGCGGGCGGCGCCAGCCGTACCCGGTACAAGATCTACGACCGGGGCGCGGGCGGGCTGCCCACCTCGCCGCGAGGAAGGACCACCTGATGCTCGTCCGTCGCGTTTCGACAGCCGCCCTCCTCACCCTTGTCGCATCCTTGATCACCCTGCTGCCGGCCTACGCCTGGACGCCTTCCGCCGAGTCCTCAGGCGTACCCTTACCTGGGGGGATATATCCAGGTTCGTCCCGCTATGACGGCGCTGGTTACTACCAGTACGCGCCGTCCATCGTGCAGACCTCCGACGCCCAGAGGATCATCTATTACTGCGCCAACACGGTCGAGTACTCATCGAGCAGCGGCAACGCGCTCCAGGCCACTCACGATCACGTCCTGTTCAACGTCGGCACCCGGCAGCCGAACGGGTCGTACACGTGGGGTGCCACCCAGGTAGCGCTGCGGCCCCGCCTTCAACCGGCCGACCCGCACTACCAGCCTGCCACGCCGAGTTGGGCGGCGTACCACATCTGCGACCCGGACGTCGTCAAGGGCAGCTTCACCTACACGACGCCCCAGAGCGGCGAGAAGACCTACACGTGGGCGATGTTCTTCACCGCCGCCGACAATGACGACCATGGCACGGACGGCCGGTTCAACGTGGTCGGCGTTGCCCTCGCCACCTCTCCGCTGGGGCCGTGGACCATCGTCGCCTCCCCGCTCATCGACATCACCGAACCCGACTACAACGCGGCCGGGTACGGTGTCGGCCAGCCGAGCGTGACCAGTGTCGATCAGCGGGGGAATCTCCTGCTGTTCTACAGCGGGCTGGACTGCGCCGCGCTGGACGTGCCGGAGCCGTCCTGCGACGGGACCGCCCGGGGCACCGCCGTACGCACACTCAACCTGGGCAACGCCAACGCGCCGGTACTCGGCACGAGGTCGTTCATCACCACGGCCGGTCTGACGCCGGAACCGTTCCTGCCCGGCTCCAGACGATTCCTGCACAACGCGTCCTGGGCCTACGACCCCGAGCGGGACTCGTTCGTCGTCTCCCGCGACACCGGGCAGCTCGACGGCAACGAAGTACAGGCGAACGTCGAAGTCGACCGAATCGCCGGATCGAGCGTCTGGACGGGCGGTGGCGCCTGGACGGTCGTCGGCCAGATCACCAGCGCCCAGACGGGCTACCGGTGGAACCACAATTCTGGCCTGGTGCGGGACGTTTATGGCGGTCTGGCCTATCAGCGCCCGCTGGACTACTCGGGGGTCGACGTGTACTTCGCCACCGAACCCGGACCAGCGAACACCGCGCCACCTTGGGACGGCTACTTCAAGTACCGCATGTACCACAGCGCCTCTCCGCTGTAATCGCGCTCAAGGCGCGCGCCCCGCCGCCGGAGGTCTCCTGGGCTGCCTGGTGGCGGCGTGACGGTGGCGGGGCGGCAGGTGGGCGCAGGCGGTGTCGTCGAGGTTCCAGGTGCCGGAAGGCTAGGATTCCGCGCATGCAGCGCCCTCTCGCCCACAAGTCGGCCGTCGGCCTGCTCGCCGTCCTCTGGCCCGGCCTCATCGGTGGCATCGTGCTCGTCTGGCGGAACGACGCCGCCCCCTTCGAGATCTTCGTGGGAGTGTTCTGGAGCGCGGTCTGGTATTTCTGGCTTGCCCGGATCTGGCTGGGCGGCCCGATGGCGATCGGGCTGATGCGCAAGGCGCTCTTCGCGATCTGCCCGATCATGATCGCCGCCGCCGTGGCCGTCGGGATCGCCGACGGCGAGGTGTACCCGTCGCAGCTGGTCGGGCTCGCGGCCGCATTGTGCGGGATCGCCGGCGGGGTGCTGCTCAGCCGCGGGGACGTCAAGAAGTGGAGCCTGTCCACGGTCGCGGTGCGGACGGTCCGCCAGCCGCCTGACGGAATCGCCTTCGACCTGCGTTCCGCCGCGCTTCGCCGAAGCAGGGGCAGGTTCGGCTGCCTGATGATGGTCGTCACCGTGCTCATGCTGCTCGTGGTCGGCGTCATCGGCGCGACGCTGCCCGAGGGCCGGGGGACGAATGCCCCGGACTACATCGCCTTCATGGTCGGCGTGGTGCTGGTGGTGATCATCGGCATAGCCGGATATATCCGGCTAAACATCCAGGCTAGGGCTATGGGCGTGCTGACCATCACCGAGCGGCACATCAACGAGCATCCCTGGCCAAGGCTCCGCTCGGTCGCCCTGTCGTACAAGGGCGAAGCGGCGGTCGTGGACGGAATCAGCAGATACCCGTCGGCGCGGCTCGACCTGTCCTTCTACGACCAGTCGGACGAGCACCACCTCAGGCTGCCTGACGCCGCCGCCTTGCACCGCTCGATCGCGGAGGCGCTTTCGACGCACAGCCCCGAGGGCGTCTTCGCCGGCTGGGTCCCGCGAACCGACGCGACACATCCGGTCCGGTGAGTGCCTGATCTCCGCGCAGGCCAATCCAGGCGGGACTCGGCAGGCCAATGCCCTTCAGGTAGCGATCTCGCTGGAAGCGGGGCTGAGTTCCCTGCGCCGAAAACTGGAAGCGATGCTCGGAATGGAGGTGGACGTGTCGATCATCCGCATAGGCGGCTCGTTCGACAACCCGCCGTTCGTCAAAATCCCATGATGCCGGAAGAGAATAATTATCTCTACTGCAAGGTCTTCACAACAGCGCCCGAGGTGGCGGTGAAGGCATTGCTGGTCGAGCTGCTCGGCGGTGAATTCGACCGTCACACCATGGACTTGACGAGCTTCGTAGTTGAGGTTCGCAGGAATCCAGACGCATATATCCACACAGTAGCCGGGGACGAGTTTCTCGGCTGGCCAATCCTGGTCGAGCTGGAAGAAGGCGAAGATGCCGAGTCCGCCATGGTTG
Organism: Nonomuraea sp. NPDC049158; assembly: GCF_040648335.1. Classification (NCBI taxonomy): domain Bacteria; kingdom Bacillati; phylum Actinomycetota; class Actinomycetes; order Streptosporangiales; family Streptosporangiaceae; genus Nonomuraea; species Nonomuraea sp. NPDC049158. Next base: position 401,751 of record NZ_JBEZDM010000001.1, on the reverse strand, counting down.
AGGTTGCGGCAGAAGTTATCAGCGCGCTATGGACGTCAGGACACAAGGCCGTAGCAGCCTGCGACTTCGAGGATGAACTGCCATGGAAGGGAGGTATTGAGCGACTAAGTGAAGGCGAGTGAGTATCAGCCGAAGTCGGCGACGCAGATCGGGTGGAGCAGGGCGCTCGACCTCCGATGGCCAAGCCGGGCTCCAGCCGGCGCATGGATAGCGCTGCGAACGTGTGGGAACGATGGGGTCATGGAGTTGTACACCGCCGTGCCGTCGGCCGAGTGGCGGGACACCAAGGCGACGCTGCACCGGTTCTGCCAGGTAGTGGGCAAGATCCGGCTCGCCTCGGCGGCCCGGCGCAACCACTGGTGGAACGCGCCGTTCCACGTCACCGGGCGAGGGATCACCACTCGTCCGATGGGACAGGCCGACGGTAACCCGATCTTCACGATCGACTTCGACTTCGTCGGCCACCAGCTGCTCCTCAGCACGGTGGACGGCCGGGAGGTGTCGTTCTCGCTCCCCGGCCAGTCGGTGTCGTCCTTCTACCACCAAACCATGCGGGCACTGACGGCCCTGGACGTGCGAGTGGACATACCCCTACCACGGCCGTTCGACCTGCCCGACTCCGACCGGCCGTTCGCCGACGACACCGAGCACGCGCACTACGATCCGGCCGAGGTCACCCGCTACTGGCAGGTCCTCAGCCAGGTGAACCTCCTGCTGGAGGAGTTCGCCGCGGGCTTCTCGGGCAAGATCAGCCCGGTGCACCACTTCTGGCACACCTTCGACATCGCCTGCACCCGCTTCTCCGACCGCGCGATCGACCAGCCGCCCGGAGCCGACCCGGTGACGCGGGAAGCGTACTCGCGGGAGGTGATCAGCTCCGGCTTCTGGTTCGGTGACGACGCCTTCCCGGACCCGGCCTTCTACTCCTACACCGCTCCCGAGCCCAAAGGCCTGGACAACGAACCTTTGGAGCCCGCGGCAGCGCGGTGGATCGAGCAGCGAGGCAGCCATCTGGCCGTGCTGCGCCACGCCGACGCCCTGGCCGAAGCCGATCCGCGCGTCGCCGTCCTCGCCTTCTACGACAGCGCTTACCAGGCGGGAGCCCGGCGCGCCGGTTGGGACATCGCCCAGCTCGCCTGCCCCGGCGGGGTCACCGATCCGGTGCTGAGCGCTGGAACGTGACCGCGCACTGTATTTCGATCCCGTACGGCGCCAGCTGAAGCTCACTACTATCCGGCCATGATCTTCGACCTTTCGATACTCCTGAGAATCGGCGTGGCCATGGCCATTCCCGCGGTGTTCGCCTGCGCATCTGTGGCGATCGCGGCGCAGTCCGCCCCACGGAATCGCCACGTACGCGTACGCCGCCGATATGTGGTCGGGGGATTGTTCCTGTCGTTCGTCGGCGTCTGGATGATGGCATTCGGTGCGTGGTCGGCGCGTGCGGACACGCGCTACGGCGGCGCCGTCTTGATCGGGCTCAGTCTGCTGACCCTCATAGGCGGAGGTCTGCTCCTCTTAGGTTTCGGCCCGCTAGCCTCGTGGCTGCTGGAAATCCTCGGTCGGTACACAAACGGCTGCCGCTGCTCGTTCGCCTGGCGGCCCGCGACCTGGCCGGTCGTCGCCCGACTACGGCTCCCGCGATCACGGTGACGATGATGGCGACCAGCTTCGGCATCGCGCTCACGATCGTCGCGGTCGGCATGACGGCGCAGGACAGGGCCGCCTACTCCCCCAGCGCCCGGCCCGGCACCCTCCTGGTGCGGCTCTTCTCGGCGGAGCAGGCCGGTCCCGTACGTGCGGCGATCCAGCGGGAGTTACCCGGAGTTCCCATCGCCCAGAGTGAGAGTCCGCGTGAATACCGACACTTCGCGGCGAATGCCGAGAACGTCGACCTGCCGGAAGAGTCCGTCTACCCGAACGGAGTCATCGGCGACGAGGCACTGCTGCGGTATCTCACGGGCGACCAGTCGACGCCGTACGACGAGGGCAAGGCCGTGGTGGTCACGACCGCCGACGTGAAGGTCGACTCGGTCGAGATCGACTACAACGTGACCGGGAGCGACGGCCCGCCGACGAGCAAGACCACTCCGGCGACCGTCGCCAGAACCCTCGACCCTCACATGGAGACGATCTTCGTCCCGGCGAAGGTCGTCCGGGACCTCGGCTATCAGCTGAAGCCGGACGAACTGATCATCGATCCCTTCCTCCATCGAGTCTCGGCGGGCGAACAGGACCGGCTCGACAGCCGGCTGAGCGACGTCACGGAGACTTATGTCGAGCGGGGATTCCAGGGCTTCGACCACCTGGCTGGTCGCCGCCGCGGCGACGCTCCTCATCGCCCTCTGCGGTGCATGGGCCGCCGGGGACGGTAAGGACACGAGTTCGCGAGCGGGCCGGGTGCTGAGGCGGGCCGGTGACGGATCGGCCGCCACTTTCCGGTGGTTCGCCGCTTCCCGTGCGGGGCTGAGCACGCTGTGCGGAACGGTGCTGGGCGCGGTCGCCGGGGGCCCCATCGGGATGTTGCTGCTATGGCCTTTCACCGCGTCGGGCTCATGGGATGAGCCGGTACGGGTGCCCTTCGAAACTCCGTGGCCGGCGATCGCGGCCGTGGTCGTCGGGCTGCCCGTCATCGCCGCCGCCCTCGGCGGACTCCTCGCACGTGAGCGAGCCGGCGGCGAGCTGACCGCTGCTCTGTGATCAGCGACTTTCAGGTGGGTGGGGTGGCCAGTGGGAGGACGATGGGCGGCTGGACCTGCTCGTCCCGGCCGCCTGGGTCGGTTTCCACCGCGCCGCGGATGCACAGGGACGGGGACCACGCGACGGATGACGGCTGGCCGAGTCTGACCACCGTGCCGACCTTGAAGCAGTAGCCCGTGGCCGCGTCCAGGCCGCCGACCGTGAACGTGGTGCTGCCGCCGCCCATCGACAGCACGCGATCACCGGGAGACTGCTGAAGCACCATGGGGAAGTCGCTCTTGCGCTGCTGCTTCCAGGACAGCGTCACGGTCGTGCCGTTGTCGGTCACCAGCCTGAGGTCCTTGGGCCGCTGCGCGCTCATCGCCGCCGCGTCCAGGGTCTTGGCGGGACGGGCGATGGACGGCCCGGTAGAAGGCTCGGTAGAAGGCAGGGCACTGGGAGGTGGGGTCCGGGCGGCCGAGTCGGGTGGCTTGGCGGTCGTCGTGGGGTCGGCGTTTCCCGTTGTGGGGTCTGTGCCTCCGGTCCCTGAGTCGGTGCCTCTGGTCGTGGCGGACTGGGGCTCCAGGGTGATCCGTGGTGGGGTCGACGGGCGGCCGTTCATGGCGGCGGCGACGCTGGCCGCGCCGATCAACACGGCCAGGCCGGAGGTACCGGCGATGAACAGGGGGACCTTCTTGCTCCTGCGCCTCGGCTCCGCCGGTGCCTGCGGCTGCGCCGTACCCGGCTGGTGGGAGGACGGGTACAGCGGGCGGGGCGGTCGGGGAAGCGACCCCGAGCGGTCGGGGTCGACGGTCCAGACGAGAGCTCGCGGAGCGGAAATCTCAGCGGCCACCGCCGACGACGGCACCGCCGAGGCTGGTGACGCCGACGCTGGTGACGCCGAGGGGAACGACGGCATCGACGGCGAGCCGGGCGGCAAGTCCCCCGGCCCGGTCTGCGAGGGCGCCAGGCGGGAACGCGGAGCGACCAGTTTGTACGTGGATGGGGCCGCTTGGTGGACGTTGGGTGGGGCCGACTGGTCGAGGCCCGGTGGGGCGGCGTGGGCGAAGCGGGTGGCGAGGTCGGCGGCCGTGGGGCGGGACTCGGGAGACTTGGCCATCGCCTGATTGACGGCTGACACGAGGTCGGGCGGCAGGCCGGGGGACGCCAGGGGCAGCGGCTCCTCGCTCAGTACGCCGAAGACGAACCGGGCCGAGGTGTCCGGGCCGTCCAGGGCGAACGCGGGCCGCCCGGCGAGCAGTTCGTACAGCATCGACCCGAGGGAGTACACGTCCGACGCCGGACTGGCCGAGCGGCCTTCGAGCAGCTCGGGCGGGGTGTGGACGGACACCGACGTCCCGTCGGGCAGCTCGGCCAGGGACATCAGCCCGCTCATGCCGAACCCGGTCAGTCTGGGCTCGCCGTGCTCGGGCAGGACCACGTTCTCCGGCCGTACGTCGCCGTGCACCCCGCCCGCCGCGTGGGTGGCCACGAGCGCGGCGGCCATCGCTCGCGCGACGCGCAGCGCCTCGCCCGGCGGCGCCGGCAGGGTCCGGCCGGGCCGCTCGGCCAGCGTGTAGCCTCCGTGCAGCTCGGTCACCAGGTACGGGCGGCCGTCGGCGGTGGTGCCGATGTCGAGTACCGGGATCACGTTCGGATGGGCAGCGAGTGCGTCGGGGAAGCGGAAGCCGCGCAGCAGCGGCTTGAGCCGGCGCTTGTCCACGCGGCGGCAGGCCAGCGACCGCAGCAGCACCGAGGCTCCGTCGCGGTCGGCCGTCGCGAGGTACGCGCTCCACGGCCCGTCCTGCCCGGCCCGCTCCTGAAGCCGGTAACCACGGACCTTCTCCGTCACCGTCACGCGTTCACTTCCCGGGGCCGGCAGCCGCCAGCCCTCTCCATCACCACTTCCCGGAACATCACCGCTTCCCGGAACCGACACGTCGCCGTCATGCGATCACTGCGGGACCGCCCAGGTCATCGGTCTCGAACGCCTCGTCCTCGATCATCGGGAACCGGGTCCGCTCGCGGTCCTGCTCCTGACCTTGGCCGCCACCTCCCATGCCCGGCGGGTACATGCCCATCGGCATGCCCCCGGTCCCACCGCGCGCGGCCCCGCCGGCCGTCAGGCCGCCCGCGCCCTGCGCGGCCGTCGTGGCGGTGCCGGTCCCCGAGGGGGTGAGCGGGCCGGTGGAGGGTACGCCCGTGTTCACCCTGTGGGCCAGGTCGGGCGACATGGTGTCCGGGAAGCCGGCCAGGTTCGCCTTGGTGTCGGGCAGGCTCGGGGTCTTGAGGTCGCCGGGATTCTTCAGGTCCGGGGTCTGGGGACTCTGCAGGTCGGGGGTCTTCACAGCAGCCTGGTCGAGGCCGGGGAGGTTCGGGTTCTGGGCGCCGTTGGGGTCCGGGAGTTTCGTGCTGGGATCGGTCGGGCGCTGGTTCGGGTCGGTCAGGCCGGCCGGGTCCCCGACACCGGGCGACGTGGGGTCGGTCAGGCCGGACAGGCTGGAGTACGGGCTGCCGAGGCCCGTGTACGGATCGGAGACACCGCCACCACCGAGTCGGCCGTTGCCGCCCAGGCCGTCCATCTTCGGCAGTTCCACGGGAGTGACACCCGCGCCGGGGGGCGGAGCCGCGCGCTGCTCCAGTTCCGGGGCGATCCGGTCGTAGACCACTCCCATGAACCTGTTGAGCTGTCGCAGGTGGTGGCGGGCCAGGGCGTGAGCGTTGCCGTCGGTGCCGAACACGCTGTCACGCAGATCGTCGTCCCAGCCCGCGCTGCCAACCTGGGGGACGTTGTCCCGGAAGAAGGGCAGCACATCACGGCCGTACCAGATGAGCGGGTTCGCGACCGTCTGAGCGCTGTAGTTCACCGCAGCGAGATCCTTCTGGAGCTCGCCGATCTTCTTGAAGACGCCCTCCAGCGGCTCGCCGCCGAGGGAGGCGGCGATGCGCTGCGCCTCCGCCTGGAGGTTCCGCATCGACTCCTCGCAGCTCGCGGCCAGGGTCGCGTAGTTGTGGCCGGCGTCCTCGATCTTCCGCGGGTCGGTGTGGTTACGGATGAGGTCGACGATGCCCTGGCTGTTCTCGCTGTCACCCTTGCTCGTGGCGATGTCATCGGGCAGCGGACGGGTACCGTCCTTGAGCTGGTACAGGGTGTAACCGGTCATGTCGCCGTCCCGCGCAGGCCTTGGGCCACGGCCTGGTCGGCGTCCATGGCCGCCTTCACGGTCTGGTCGAGCGTCTCCAGGATGGCCTCGTAGACCGAGCAGAGCTGGGTGACAGCGCTCTTCAGACTGGTCTGCGCCTTGTCGGTGGTGAGCCTCAGGTCGGTGGCCGCCTGCCAGGTACCCAGGTCGCGCTCGGTCAGCGTGGAGCGGGTGACGAGAACCTCCAGGCTCGGCGTACCGCCCAGCCCCCTGAGCCGGTCGAGGTCGGCGCGGAGCTTCTCGACGGGCGAGTCGGGACGCGGCTTGCCGGTCTCCGGGTCCACGAAGTCGGCGATCTTGATGAACATCTCCTTCTTCGCCCCGCCCGGATCGACGTGGTACTTGGTCAGCAAGTCATCGCGCGTCGTCTCGGAGACCCGTGGCCGGGCGGTCTGCGGGTACCCTCCGTGCCCGTAAGTCTGCAGGTAGTCGGTGTACTCTTCCTCGGTGTTGCGCGGGTCCAGCTGTACGTCGTAGACGCGCCCGTCCTCGCCCGACTCGACGCCAGTGCGCTGGTCTCTCGGGAGGCCGAGGCCGTCCCTGGTGTCGTCCCGCTCGCCGCCGTCGTCAGGTGTCGGCATGAATCTCTCCCGGATATCGGTCTGCGCCCCTCCCCTCTGTATCCCGTGCCGGGCGTACCGGGGCTTCACTTCAAAGAATTTGGAACGGAATCCGGCTTGCCGCTCAAGACCGGCAAAATCCCATTACATGGCCATTTCCTGGGCCGGCACCACCGCCCTCGCCCTGCTGCTCGCCATCACGCCCATCACCTCCGCACGAGCGGCCGGCGCCGCTACCTCCCCGTGGGCGGAGGCCGCCGCTCCGCAGTGCAACCCCGAGGCCGGGGTGCAGGACGTCAGCGGCAAACCCTGGCCGCAGGAGCGGCTGCGCTTCCAGCGGGTGTGGCGGCTGACCCGGGGCGAAGGCGTCACGGTCGCCGTGGTCGACAGCGGCGTGGACGCGCGGCATCCGCAACTCGCCGGGGCGATCACGACCTCCGAGGACCTGACCGGCACGGACCAGCGGGACTGCGTGGGCCACGGTACGGCCGTGGCGGGCATCATCGCGGGCCGCGACCTCACCTCGCGCGGCGTACCGTTCCTCGGTGTCGCGCCGGGCGCGCGGATCCTGTCGATCAAGCAGACCGAGACGCCGGACGGCGAGGTGTCCCTGCTGGCCCGGGGCATCAGGCGGGCCGCCGAACTCGGCGCGAAGGTCATCAACGTGTCCGTGGAGGCGCACGACCAGCCGGAACTCAAGTCGGCCGTCGCGTACGCGCAGAGCAGGGACGTGGTGATCGTCGCGGCGGCCGGCAACGTCAAGCGTGAGGACGGCGAGGTGACGCCCTCCTACCCGGCCGACTACCCCGGCGTGATCGCGGTGGGCGCGGCCTCCCCCGACGGCACGAAGTCGGCGTTCTCCAACGGAACCACCAGGGTCTCCGTCACCGCCCCCGGCGCCGGGATCACCAGCACGTGGACGGGCGGCGGCTACCGTACGGACCTGGACGGCACCAGTTTCGCCGCGCCGTACGTGTCGGGGGTCGTGGCGCTGGTCAGGGCCAGGCATCCGGAGCTCGACCTGTGGCAGGTCAAGCGCCGGGTGGAGCTGACGGCCGAGGGCGGCGGCGCCACCGGGACCGGCGCGGGCCTGGTCAACCCGCTGCTCGCGGTCACCGCCGTACTCCCCGACGCGGAGGAGAAGGCGGGCGGCGGAGCGCCGATCGTCGTGGCCAAGGCCACCGCCCCAGACCCGCGTACGCGCGGGCTGGCCGTGGGCATTGCGGGAGGCACGCTCGCGGTGACCGGGCTGGTGGTCTTCGTCGCGATCATGCTGCCCAGGGCCAGGCGGCGGGGCTGGCGCGCCGGGTGATCCAACATTTCCAGGAATGTTGAAGTCAGGTCGGCCCTCCGGCGCACCGGCTTATGGTGCTCGCGTTGTCCCATGTTCGATACCGGGAGGTGAACCGTGGCGCAGCCGACCACTTATCAGCAGGGCAGTCAGCACGACGCGGCCGCTCGCGCGCTGACCGCGCACGAGCACATCACGCAGATCCACAACAGACTGCTCCAGATCCCCGAGCAGCTCGGCGGCTCGTGGAAGGGCGAGTCGGCGACCGTCTACACGCAGGTTCTCAACGAGTGGAACCCGCAGTTCAAGAAGGTCATCGACGCTCTCCACCAGATCGCCGAGAACCTCAAGGGCTCAGGGATCGAGTACGAGGAGGCCAGCACCTCCACCCAGGCCGTCACGAAGAACCTCATGGCCGCGCTCAACGGCGGTGCCGTCCAATGAGCGGGATCGACGTCAGGGAAGGATCCCAATGACAGGTGGCGGAGACATCATCCTCGCCGATTTCGACGAGATGGAAGAGATCGCGGCCGAACTCGGCCGGGCCTACGCCAACCTCGTCGGCGAGCTGACCGACCTCGAGAACGACCTGAAGGTCCTGGAGACCTGGGACGGCTCCGCGAAGGGCGTCTACCTGGAGGCCAAGCGCCAGTGGAACGAGGCCGTGGTGACGATGGGTGACACCATGCAGCGCTTCGGCCCGGCCCTGCACGACGCGACCGAGATCATGCGCGACGCCGAGCAGGCGAACGTCCGGCGCTGGGGCACCTGAGCCGGACGATGGCTGAAGGCGACAACGGGATACCCGCCGAGCTGGTCATCGACCCGGCGACGGCCGGTGACCAGGCGATGTGCCGGCCGGACGCGCTGCTGGACGTCGCGGGGGCCATGTCGAGGGATCTGCTGCCCCGGCTCGAGTCGGCCGGGCACCGGGTGCCCGACCTGTCGTTCACGGCCGTCGGCGACTGGGATGTGGCACGAGGGTACGCCGAGACCATGCAACGGGCGCGCGTGGCCACGGTGGACACGATGGGGTTCGTGACCGAGTTGGTCAGCAGGGTCGTCGAGGACCTGGTCGCCACCGCGAACACCGTCAGGGACGCCGACCAGCGGGCCGGCGAGACCGCTCGCCGTACCGGATCCGCCGGATAGAGGCCGCGTGGGAGAACCGAAGCCGATCAAGGAAGGCGCGCTGCCGGCGGGCGCTCCCGAGAGCTACGGCGGGCGCGACTCGATCCGGCGGTTGATCATGAGCACCCGGCCGGAGGAGTTCGGTGGTGTCGCGGACGCCTACCGATCGGCCGGCACACTCCTTGACCAGACGATCAAGGAGTTGTCCCAATACGCCTCACGTCTCGTCGCCGATGGAAACTGGGGCGGCGAGTCGGCGCGGGCCATGCTCGGGCGGATGGCGCGGGTGCAGTCGTATCTCGGCACGCTGCGGAGTCAGATCGACGACATCCCGTCATCCGTCCAGCAGGCCAGTCGTGCGCTGGCCACGGCGAAGGAGCAGTTCGAGCAGGCCACCCAGGAGCAGTACGCCACGGTGGACACCGGCTCGTACATCTCCCGGGAGCTGAGCAACGACCCCGACGCCGACGCCCGGCGCTTCCTCGCGGATCTGAACGGCCGCCTGGCGGACGCGCACGGGACCCTTCCCGCGCGGCTGCCGTGGGACGCCGATCTGGCCTCCAGGGCGCCGTACCTGCCTCCGGTTGTGCGCGACAGCACGCCGACCGGTGGCGGGATCGACTTGGAGTCCACGCATCCGGTCTCCCGGCTGGCCAGTGTGGATCCGGCGGCGTCTCCGATTTCGGCAGCATCGCCCGCCACGCCGCTCGCCGCGGCGGTCCCTGGAACCGCCACTCCCCCGACCCTCGGGACCACGCCGGGCCAGGTCCCCGGGCTGATCACGTCAACGAGCGGAACGCCCTCCGTGGCCCAGCTCACCGGGTACCCGCCGACGACCGGAACCCAGCCGACCACGTCCGAGCCGACACGCTCCCGGACCGGCACCCGGCCCGACGCCGCACGGACCGACCCCACGCGGACCGGTGACCCGCGTACCGGCCCCACGCGTACCGACTCCACGCGTACCGACTCCACGCGTACCGACTCCACGCGTACCGACAACCCGCGGACCGACTCCGAGCGGACCGGCGACCCGTACCGGTCCAGCCCCATGCACTCCGTCCTTGATCAGAGCTACGAGAGCCTCATCGCCGACCAGGCCCGCAGCCCGCTCGGTGGCCTCCCGCGCGAGACCGGCCCGTCCGTACGACCCGGCGTCGTACCGGTCGTGGACGGGACATGGCCCGCCACGAATCCCGCATCGTCCGGCGGCCCCACAGGGGCGGCCGCCGGTACCGGTGGCATGCCGTTCATGCCGATGGGCGGCGGCCCGGCCGGGTACGAGGGTGCGCCGGTCGCGCACCGGACGGCCCCGCCGCCCCCTGATGAGCCGGGCCTGTTCCGTCCCGCGTACGATCCCGGCCAACCGGTGGTGGACTGACCCATGACATCCGACAGCGACCTCAAACGCATGGAGATGAACGCCGACTCCGTCCGTGAGGTCGGCCGCAACATCGCCGGCAGGCCCATGCAGCGCCTCAACGACATGACCCGCGTCGTCGCGGGGCTCAACGTGCATTCCGGCGCGTACGGCCTGTTCGGCTTCTTCGGCTCGTCGCTGGCGGACGCGCTCGACCAGGTCAAGCTGGCTGCCCACCAGTACGTGTCGGCGACCAGGCACGAGCTGGCCGAGATGGAGTCGAAGGCGTTCGACACGGCCAACACCGCCGTCCAGGGCGACGGCGCGGCCACCCGCGCCACGGCCGTCTGAGAGTCACCGTCCGAGAGCCACCATCCGAGAGCCACCGTCCGAGAGCAAGTCTGAGAGCGAGGACACATGCCGACACAACCGCAGTCGGTCATCGCCGGCGCGGGCATGGCCCAGCTGGGCTCGGCACTCCTGGGCGGTGGTCGCGCGAAGTACGCCGGACTGATCATCGCCCTCACCGCCGCCGACACCCCCGAGCTGCGACGAGCCGCGCAACAGTGGGAGGAGCTGTCGGCGGGACTACGCGAGCACCCCCAGCTGGTCCAGGAGTCCGTCAAGGACGTGCACTGGATGGCGACGAGCGCCGAGCTGTTCCAGCAGACGGTCGACACGCACAGCGACGAGGTCGCCGACAAGGCGGACCTGCCGCAGGCCACGGCGGACTCCATGCGCACCTCGGCCGACGTTCTCGACTTCGCCGGGAACCTGATGTTCGACGTGGGCGCCGCCATCCTCCTGGCGGGGACGATCTACCAGCTCGGGCGGATCAACCCGTATGTCCGGCCCGCCGCGGAGGTGGCGGCGACGATGTTCGGCCGCCGGGCCGACCAGCAGGCCGGGCAGGGCGCCTTGAAGCTGCAGACGTTCCTCAGGGGCTCGGAGAGCCTGGCCGGCAAGATCGCCGGCCGGTTCACCAAGGTGTCGCCCGTCAAGAAGCTGCTCCTCGGCGGCGCGACGGCGATAGGCGGCGGGATGCTCGCCAATTCGGCCGCGGCCGACGACCTCAGCGAGACGGCCCTCCCGAAGGGCAACCAACCGAACCCGAACCAGCGCAACCAGCCGAATCCGACGAAGGAAGTGTGATGCCGGCTTTCGACGAAGCGGCCATCGACCGCATGATCGCCGACACCCAGCGCCCCCTGGACGGGTTCGCGGAGCTGTACGAGCAGGTCCTGGCCGTGCAGGGGTTCGCCCAGGACGCGGAGAAGCTGGTGACGGTGGAGTGCTCCACCCAGGGTGTCACCGCGCTGGACATCAACCCGCGCGCGCTCCGCTGGGGCTCGGACAAGCTGGCCACCACGATCCTGGAGCTGATCGGCGCGTCACTGGCCGACCTGCAGCAGAAGTCGAACGCGCTCATGGCCGAGCGGTGGGGCGCGGCCCCGCCGGACCTCACCAAGGAGGGCAACCCGGCCGAGCTGCGCCTGCAGAACGCGCAGGGCACCTACGACAGGGCCATGGAAAACGCGATGGCCGAGCTCGCCCGCATCCACCGACGCGTGGACGGCTCCTAGAAGCTCCTGAAGATCTTGTTCTTGGCCGTTCAGTGGCTTGTTCGATGCTCCTGGGCCGGTCTCCTGTCACATTCGGCGCCTTCGCGGGTTCATGTCTTTGAGCCTTGACGAGGGGATGATGTGACCGATGGAGGAGACCGAGTGGCTGGCCGAGCGTTTCGAGCAGCACCGGCCCCGGCTGCGGGCGGCGGCCTACCGGATGCTGGGTTCGATGGCCGAGGCCGATGACGCGGTTCAGGACGCCTGGCTGCGGCTCTGCCGGTCCGACACGGACCAGATCGACAATCTCGGCGGCTGGCTGACCACTGTTGTGGCTCGGGAATGCCTGCACATGCTGCGTTCCCGGCGGCAGCGGCCGGCGGAGTCGCGCCTGCCCGAGCCGGTCGTGATCCTGGACAGCGATCTCGACCCCGAGCAGCGGAGGAGACCCTACGAGCGGCCATCTACTCGGCCACCGCCGGTGTGGCGGCCGAGGCGCCGGCGTTCACGGTGGCCATCCATGAGGCGAGGAGGGTGAGGGCGTGGGCGGTCGGTGAGTCGGGTTCGGCGGTGTAGAAGGTCATGGTGAGGCCCGGTTCGGCGCGCAGGTCGAGGCTTTCGTAGGCGAGGGTGAGATCGCCGACCAGGTGGTGGTGGAAGTGTTTGACGCCGGCGCCGTGGGTGCGGACGTTGTGGGCGCCCCAGCGGCGGCGGAAGTCGTCGCTGCGGGTGGACAGCTCACCGACAAGGTCATGCAGGCTCTTGTCGTGGGGGACTTTGCCGGCTGCGGTGCGCAGGTTCGCGACACACATGTCGGCGGCCAGCTCCCAGTTGGGGTAGAAGCGGCGGGCCGCACTGTCGAGGAAGGTGAACCGGGCGAAGTTCGGCGGGCTGGTCGGGTCGCTGTAGACGTCGCAGAACAACGCACGACCGAGGTGGTTGGTGGCCAGCAGATCCAAGCGGTCATTGCCGACGCCCGCGGGGCAGGTGATCGTGTCGAGGGTCCGTTGCAGGCCCGGCCGGACCGTCCATTGCTTCGGCCGACGGCGGGGCCGCAGGACGGCGTTGCTGCCGTCGGCCTCGTGGGCCAGGCGCAGCAGGTGGGCCCGTTCGGCGTCGTCGAGGTGCAGGGCGCGGGCGATCGCGTCGAGCACTCCGGCGGAAACCCCGGCGAGTGAGCCGCGTTCGAGTTTCGCGTAGTACTCCACGCTCATTCCGGCCAGCGTGGCGACCTCGCTGCGCCGTAGCCCGGGGACACGGCGCTGCCCGGCGGTGGGCAGCCCGGCCCGCTCGGGGGTGATCTTGGCGCGGCGTGAGGTGAGGAACTCGCGCACTTCGACTCGGTTGTCCACGAGACCGACGATACGACGCGCGGCCGGAGAAGTGGGATGCACTGGGAGTACACCCATCGTCAGTGACTTCCTCGCCTCGCATGGCGCGGGTGTGCTGGATACATGACCGCGACCTTCACCTGGTGGATGCGCCGCCGTGCGGCCGGTACGGCCGTGGCTGCCGCCGCGGCTGCTGTCGTGGTGACCGCTGTGACCGGCTGCTCGATCGGGACCGGCACTACCGGCACCACCGGCACTGTCGTTGCCGTCCCGGCTTCCTCCTCGCCGCCGGTCACTTCGAACGTCACTCCGGGCTTGCCTGTGGTGTTGTGGTTCGGCCCTCATGCTGTCGCCGCGACCCTGGCCGACACGCCGGCGTCGCGGGAACTGGCGGCGAGACTGCCATTGACCCTGGAACTGAGCGACACCTGGGGGCAGGCGAAGTCCGGACGGTTACCGCACCCGATTCCGGTCGAGGGCGCCGTACGGACGGTGAAGCCGATCCCCGGCGGCATCTACTACTGGCCTGCCACGGCGGCACTGGCTGTCTACTACGACGACCTGGGCCAAAGCGTCCCATCGCCCGGTTTGATCCGCCTTGGCGTCATCGACACCGCCCTGGACGTGATCGCCCACACCGGCCGCCAGGTCACGGTCCGGATCGACCGTGTCGGCGAAACCCGCTCCTGACCTGCCCGCCTGATCACGACTACCCCGACGGTTTCCTGATCGGGAGAGCTGTCCTCATGCGCGTTGCCGTCATGACCGCCCCCGGCGAGGTCCACATCGAGGATTCGACGCCGGACCTCACCGAAGGGGGCATCCCGGCTGTCGATGACGAGAAACTGCTCGCCGGTGCCGGGAAGCCCTCGACGCCATGAGCTGACCCGGCCCCTGTGGTTATCTGGGGTTGTCGAGCTGGCATTCCCCAGAAGACGGTGATCTTTCTAGCCCGCTTCCGGCGGCGTCAGATAGGCCGTCTGGATGAGCCGCGCCCCCGAACGCCGATCCACATAGAACCCCCGCCCCGGCGGAAGCTGCTGCGGCCGCACGTTACCGAACAGCGCCCCCTCGTCCCGAGGCCCCGACAGCAACACGGCCGGGGTGTTCATCTCCTTCAGCCGCCGCACGACCGGGTCGAGCAGGCTGCGCCCCGCGCCGCCCATGGCCCGCCCCAGGATCAGGTGCAGCCCGATGTCGCGGGCCTGCGGCAGCAGGTCCCCGAGTACGGCCAGCGGATTGGCGGACGTGGCCACCAGGTCGTAGTCGTCCACGATCACGTACAGGTCCTGGCCGGTCCACCAGCTCCTGGTGCGCAGTTGCTCGGAGGTGAGGTCGGGCGGCGGGAGCCGGGTCTGCATGACCTCGTGGATGCCCTTGAGCACGGTGGCCGCGGCGGTGCTGGAGGCGGCGTAGCCGATCCGGTGCTCGTTGTCGGCCGTGTCGAGCAGTGAGCGCCGGTAGTCGATGATGACGATCCGCGCCTCCAGCGGCGTGAACCTGTCGACGATGCCCTCGGCGACGACGCGCAGCAGGTTGGTCTTGCCGCTCTCGGTGTCGCCGAAGACGACGAAGTGCGCGTCGGCGTCGAAGTCGAGCGAGACGGGCGCCAGGGCGGCCTCGTCGATGCCGATCGGGATGCGCGGGCCGCTCTCGTCCGGTCCGGGCAGCGTGTGGACGGGGAACAGGTCGGGCAGCAGCCGTACGGGTGGCGCCGGTGGCTCGTGCCAGGCGTTCGCCGCCTCCGCCACCAGCGCGGCGACCCCTTCGGCCAGGTCGTCCACGGTGGCCTTGCCGTCCACGCGGGGCAGCGCGGCGAGGAAGTGCAGCGCCTCGCGGGTCAGGCCGCGGCCCGGCGCGCCCTCGGGCACGTTGGCGGCGGCCTTCCGGTCGATCTCCGACTCGAAGGAGTCACCCAGCCTGAGCTCCAGCCTGGTGGAGAACATGTCGCGTACGTTGGACCGGAACTCCGACCACTTGTTGGCCGTGCCGACGACGTGGATGCCGAAGCCGAGCCCCCGGGAGACCAGCTCGCTCAGCGGCGCCTCCAGCGACTCGAACTCCTGGCGCATCGTGGCCCAGCCGTCCACGACCAGGAAGACGTCGCCCCAGCCGTCGCCCTCGTACTCGCCCGCGGCCACGAGACGGCGGTAGGTGGCGACCGAGTCGATGCCCCGCTCCACGAACAGCCGCTCCCTGCGCGCCAGCAGCGCCGTCATCTCCGCCACCGTCCGCCTGACCCGGTTGGTGTCCAGCCTGGTCGCCACGCCGCCGACGTGCGGCAGCCCGGCCAGCGCCGACAGCGTGCCGCCGCCGAAGTCGAGGCAGTAGAACTGCACCTCCTTGGGCGTGTGGGTGACCGCGAACGAGGCGATCAGCGTACGGAGCAGGGTGCTCTTGCCCGTCTGCGGCGATCCGATGATCGCGGCGTTGCCCGCGGCGCCCGACAGATCCAGCCAGTACGGGTCGCGCCGCTGGTCGAAGGGGCTGTCCACGATGCCCACCACGGCGTGCAAGCGGCCGGGGCGGTTCTGGCCGGTGCCGGCGGCGGTGAGTCCGTGCGACGCGGTCGCCTGGACCGGCGGCAGCAGCCGGTCGAGCGAGGCCGGCTCCTTGAGCGGGGGCAGCCAGATCCGATGGGCGGCAGGACCCTGCCCGTTGAGGCGGTCGACGACGATATTGAGCAGGCTGTCCTGCTGCTCCCGGTCCTCGGCGACGGGCTCGGGCTCGACGGCGGGCGGGGGCGGCAGCGGCACCCGCTCGGTGCCGTACCAGACGATCTTGCCCTGGTGGCCTGGCCGGGCGGCGGCCGCGCGGTTCTCCCGCTGCGCCACCTGGTAGGGGCCGGACACGTAGGCGGCCTTGAACCTGGTCATCCCGGTCGTCTCGAACATCAGGTAGGCGTTGCCCGGCTCGGGCGGCAGCGAGTACGCGTCGGCGACGCCCAGCACCGCCCGGCTCTCGGCCGCCGAGAACGTCCGCAGCCCGATCCGGTACGACAGGTGCGTGTCCAGCCCGCGCAGCCGCCCCGACTCCAGTCGCTGGGAGGCCAGCAGCAGGTGCACGCCGAGCGAGCGGCCGAGCCGGCCGATCATCACGAACAGCTCGATGAACTCCGGCTTGGCCGACAGCAGCTCGCTGAACTCATCCAGCACGATGAACAGCGTCGGCAGCGGGCTCAGCCGGGTGCCCTGCTCGCGGGCCTGCTCGTAGTCGCGTACCGAGGCGTAGTTGCCGGCCGAGCGCAGCAGCTCCTGGCGGCGTACCAGCTCGCCGTGCAGCGCGTCGTGCATGCGATCGACCAGCGGGAGCTCGTCCTCCAGGTTGGTGATGACGGCCGAGACGTGCGGCAGCGTGTCCAGGCCCAGGAACGTGGCGCCGCCCTTGAAGTCGACCAGGACGAAGTTCAGCACCTCGGAGGAGTGGGTGATCGCCAGCGCGAGCACCAGCGTGCGCAGCAGCTCGCTCTTGCCGGAGCCGGTCGCGCCGACCACGAGCCCGTGCGGGCCCATGCCGCCCTGCGCCGCCTCCTTGATGTCGAGCTCGACGGGCCGGCCGTCGGCGCCCAGGCCGAGCGGCACCCGCAGCCGGTTCCTGACCGGTCGCGCCTGCCAGGTCACGGCGGCGGATATGCGGCGGGCGTCGCCGATGCGGAGCAGGTCGGTGAGCGTGGTGTTGGTGGCGAACGCGTCGCCCTCCTCCTCGGCCCCGCCGGCCGCGCCGCCCCGCATGGGCGCGAGCTGCCTGGCCAGCGCGGCGAACGCCGGCAGGCCCAGGGCGTCGGGCCGGCCGAGCGTGGTCCTGACCTGCTTGCCCATGTCGTCCTCGACGACCCGGACCACCTCGTCGGCCGTGACGTCGAGATTCAGCGAGAGCTGCGCGGGCGCCTGTCCCGCCGACCCGCTGAGGTCGATCACGGTCACGCCCTCGATGGCGTCGCTCCCGAGCTGGCTGCCCGCGGGCACCCGGCCGCCGTCCAGGATCACCACGTGGTACGGCAGTACGTCCTGCGACAGGCCCCTGCTGAACCTCGGCCGGTCCTTCAGCTCGAACCCGAGCAGGTCGTCGAGCTCTCCGAGGTCCCTGGTGACGAGCCTGACCGGGCCCGCCCCGTCCTCCTCCTCGGGATGGAAGGCGTGCGGCAGCCACTTGACCCATTCCCACTCGGCCGCGTGCTCGGGCCCGGTGCACACCGAGACCCGCAGGTCCTCGGGCGAGTGCAGGGCCACCGCCTGGGCCAGCGCGGCGCGAACCAGGCCACGGACGGCCTCGGGCTCGCCCGCGAGCGTGATCCGGGCGAAGGAGTGCAGCGCCAGCGCGACCGGCAGGCCGGGGACCGTGGCGTGCGTGCGGACAAAGCGGCGCAGCGCCCCGGCGGACATCGGGTCGAGGTCCTCGATCGGCCTGCTCTCCGGCGGGATGAGCGGCAGCGCGAGGCGCTGCGCGGAGGTGGCGATCCGCAGCTGGCCGAAGTCGTCGTCGCGGGGGCGCCGCTCCCACAGCCGCGAGGTCATGACCAGCGACCACAGCGTGACGGGGTCGGGATGGTTCCAGGTCATCGCCTTGCGCTGCTGCTCGGCGGCCTTGCGTACGCGCTTGCGCACCTGCTCCAGGTAGCGGTAGTAGTCGCGGCGCTGGCCGTTGATGCGGTTCTTGCGCTCGCCGGTGTTCCTGAGCATCTGGCCCATCGTCATGCCCACCATCGAGACGGCGAACAGACCGCTGGAGACCATCATGATCGGGTTTCCCGTGCCGCCGCCGGTGAACATGAGCGCCATCGCGCCCGCCCCGGCGATCATCGGCAGGTAGGTCAGTATCTGGGTCAGGCCACCGCCCGTGACCGTCTCGGGGATCTCGGGTGGCGGCTCAAGAAGTACCTCACCGCTCGGCTGCTCCGGCGGCCTGCGCCGGTCGGGCCGACGGACCACCCATGTGTTGCCGCTCACCGCACCGCACCTCACCGAACACGCCACCAAACAACCCTCATGAAAGCCCGTCAGACCACGTATTCAGCGACATTTCAAATTTTCTCGACATATTTACGGCGGCGCGGCAGGGACCCAGTCCCTACACTCCTCCACGTGAGCGCCACCGGAACCGACCTGTGCCGGGTCACGATCGTCACCCCTCGGGGGTCCCTCGATCTCGGCCTGCCCTCGGACATGCCGCTGGCGAGCATGCTGCCGACGCTGCTGCGCATCGCGGGCGAGGGGCTGGCGGAGGCCGGGCTGGCCCACGGCGGCTGGGTGCTCCAGCGCGTGGGCGGGCAGCCGTTCGACGTGAACGTCACGCTGTCGGACCTGGCCGTGCACGACGGGGAGCTGCTGCACCTGCGGCCCCGGGGGCACGAGCTGCCCGAGACCGTCTTCGACGACGTGGCCGACGCCGTCGCGACCGGCGTGCTCGAACGCACCAGCCGGTGGCAGCCCGCCGTCACCAGGTCGTACGGGCTGCGGACCGCCGCGGTGGCGCTGGGCGCGGGCGCCGCCGCCCTGCTGCTGACCGGCCCGCCGTGGACGCCCGCCGCCCTGGTCGCGGCGGGGATCGCGCTGGTGCTGCTGCTGGCCGCGACGGCGCTGTCGCGGGCCCTGGGCGACGCGGGCGCGGGCGCGGCGATCGGGTACGCGGCGCTGCCGTACGGGTTCGTCGCGGGGCTGCTCGGACCCGATTCCCCGACCGGCCTGACCGGGCTGGGCGCGCCGCACCTGCTGGCGGCGTTCGGGGTCACGCTGATGCTGGCCACGGCCATCGGGTTCGCCGTCGCTCAGGGGCTGCCGACGTTCCTCGGGGTGGCCTTCGCCGCGTTCTGCGGCCTGCTCGGCGCGCTGGCGGTCATGGTCCTCGCCGTACCGGCGGCCGGGGTGGCCGCGCTGCTGGCCACACTGGCCGTGGGCATGACGACGGTGGTGCCGTCGGTGTCGTTCCGGCTGGCCGGGCTGCCGCTGCCCGCCCTGCCGACGACCGCCGACGAGCTGCGCCGCGAGGGCGGCGACCTGGACGGCCGGATGGTGATCGACCGGACGATCGTCGCGGACGCCTTCTGCACGGGCCTGCTCGGCGGGGTGTCGCTCCTCACGCTCGGCGCACAAATCCTCATGGCGGCGGCGGGCACCTGGCCGGCGATCGCGATGAGCCTGTCACTCTCAGCCGCCCTGCTGCTGCGCGCCCGCGTCTTCGAAGGCCGAGCCCAGCGGCTGTGGCTGCTGACCTCGGCCCTGCTCGGCTCCGGCCTGCCGACCCTGGCCGTGGCGGTGGCGTCTGGCCGCGAGGTGGTGCTGTTCGGGGTGGTGCCCGCCCTGGTGGGGCTCGCGCTGCTGGTGGCCGGGGTGGCGCTGTGGCTGTCGGCGTCGCGGCCCACTCCGTTCTGGGGGCGGCTGGCCGACATCCTCGACATCGTGCTGATGATCGCCCTGCTGCCGCTGGCGCTGGCCGTACTGGATGTGTACGAGACGATCCGCGGGCTGGTCAGCTAGATCCGCGGGCTGGTCAGCTAAGAGCCGCGGCCGGAAAATCAGTCGCCTCCGCGTACCCCCTGCGGCAGCATGGTCACGGCCGGTTGTCGGGGTTCGGGGAGGGGCGGATGGCTGTGCTCGGATCGCTTCAGGGCTCCGAAGGCGTTTCATCCGGACGAAAGTCGGCGGTCCTGCTCGCGCTGCGTCACTACTCCGGTGAGCTGGTGCGCGAGTGGCGCGTCGCGGTGCCCGCGCTGACGATGCCCGCGCTCGGGAACATCTGCCTGTTCTACCTGGCGCCGCTGGCGGTAGCCGGCATCGTGGGGCGACTGGCCGCGGGCGGCGACGGCTCCGTCGGCGCGCTTCTGCCGTACGTGCTCGGCTTCGCCGGGTTGCTGCTGGCCGGTGAGGTGCTGTGGCGGATCGGGCTGCATTTCCTGAACCGTACGGACGCCCGCGGCATCGAGCATCTCGGCGTGGTGGGCATGGAGGAGTTGCTGACCAAGGACACCGCGTTCTTCCACAACAACTTCGCCGGGTCGCTGACCAAACGGGTGCTGGGGTTCTCCTCCAGATTCGAGGACTTCGTCGACACGCTGACCTTCTCCATCATGGCCAAGGTGGTGCCGATCGCCTTCGCCTCGGTGGTGCTGTGGACCTATCACCCGCTGCTGGTCTTCGTTCTGGTGGGCCTGATCATCGTCACGGGCTGCGTCGTCGCGCCGCTCATCCGCCACCGCCGGGTGCTGGTCGACCAGCGCGAGGCCGCCAAGGTGCGGGTCTCCGGCCACGTCGCCGACGTCCTGGCGAACATGGAGACCGTACGCGCGTTCGCCGCCGAGGAGCGCGAGGCCATCGAGCATCGCATCAGGGTCGCCGAGCAGCGGAAACTGTCGCTGCGCTCCTGGGACTACGGCAACCTGCGCGTGGACACCGTGGTCGCTCCCATCTCGATCCTCACCAGCGCCCTCGGCCTGCTGCTCGCCGTCGCGCTCCGGGGCGGTCTGGGCGTGGAGGCCATCGTGGTGACCTTCACCTATTACTCCAACGCGATCAGCGTCATGTTCGAGTTCAACCAGGTGTACCGGCGCATCGAGAGCGTGCTCTCCGAAGCCGCCCAGTTCACCGAACTGCTGCTCATACCGCCGACTGTGGTCGATCCGGCCGACCCGCAACCGCTGCGGCGGGCGGACGCGAGCGTCCGCTTCGACCGGGTGACGTTCGCGCACGCCGGCGGTTCGTCCCTGTTCGAGCGTCTGGACCTGGACATCCCCAGTGGCACCAAGATCGGACTGGTCGGCCAGTCCGGCGGCGGCAAGACCACGCTCACCCGGCTGTTGCTGCGCCTCATGGACGTCGACGGTGGCCGGATCCTGATCGGTGGCCAGGACATCGCCCGCCTGCGGCAGGCCGATCTGCGCAGCCTCATCGCGTACGTGCCCCAGGAGCCGGCCATGTTCCACCGGTCGGTGCGCGACAACATCGCCTTCGCCCGGCCGGGCGCCACCGACGCGGAGATCATGCGGGCCGCGCGAGCGGCGCACGTCACGGAGTTCGTCGAGTCGCTGCCGAAGGGATTCGACACCCTGGTCGGCGAGCGTGGCGTCAAGCTGTCCGGCGGCCAGCGGCAACGGGTCGCCCTCGCCCGCGCCATTCTGCGCGACGCGCCGATCCTGCTGCTGGACGAGGCGACCAGCGCCCTCGACTCGGAAAGCGAGATCCTCGTCCAGGAAGCGTTGTGGGAGCTGATGCAGGATCGCACCGCGCTCGTGGTCGCGCACCGCCTGAGCACCGTCGTCCGCATGGACCGGCTCGTCGTGCTGAACCAGGGCGAGATCGTGGAGCAGGGCACCCACGGCGAGCTGCTCGAGTCCGACGGCTCCTACGCCCGGCTCTGGCGCCACCAGTCCGGCGGCTTCCTAGTGGAGGACGACGCTCCGGACGCGCTCCACCGATGAAGGGGCGTCCGCATCGTCGTCTCGCACCTGGGCGGCGGTGATGGCCACGGTGGTGACGATGTCGGCGACGGTGGCACCGCGCGACAGGTCGTTGACGGGCTTGCGCAGTCCTTGCAGCACCGGTCCCACCGCGACGGCGCCGGCGCTGCGCTGGACGGCCTTGTAAAGGTTGTTGCCGGTGTTGAGGTCGGGCACCACGAAGACGGTGGCGTGGCCGGCCACCTGGCTGCCGGGCATCTTGGTCCGCGCCACCGAGGGGTCGACCGCGGCGTCGTACTGGATCGGCCCCTCCACCATCACGTCGGGACGGCGCTCGCGGACCAGCTCGGTGGCGGTGCGGACCTTGTCGACATCGGCGCCGGCACCCGAGGCACCCGTCGAGTACGACAGCATGGCGATCTTAGGGTCGACGCCGAACAGGGCGGCGGTGCGAGCCGAGGAGATCGCGATGTCGGCAAGCTGCTCGGCACTCGGATCGGGGTTGACCGCGCAGTCGCCGTAGACCAGCACCCGATCGGCCAGGCACATGAAGAACACGCTGGAGACCAGCCCCAGGCGCAGGATCTCGAACGCCGGCCTGATGGTGTGCGCGGTGGTGTGCGCCGCGCCCGAGACCATGCCGTCGGCCATGCCGGTGTGGACCATCAGCGTGCCGAAGTAGGACACGTCGGTGACGGTGTCGCGGGCCAGCTCGGTGGTCATTCCCCGGTGCGCCCGGACTCTCGCGTACTCGCGGGCGAACCGCTCGCGCAGCTGCGCGTCGAACGGGCTGAGCACCTTGGCCTCGTCCAGATCCAGGCCGAGCTGGGCGGCCTGTACCCTGATCCGCTCCTCGTCACCGAGCAGAGTGAGCTCGGCCACGCCACGGCGCAGCAGGACATCGGCCGCGCGCAGGATGCGCGGCTCCTCGCCCTCTGGCAGCACGATGTGCCGCCGCCGGGTGCGTGCCCGATCCAGCAGCTCGTACTCGAACATCAGCGGCGTGACGACGTCGGTCTTGGCGATGGCCAGCCGATCGAGCAGCAGCCGGCCGTCGACGTGCTCGGCGAACAGCCGCAGCGCTGTGTCGATCTTCCCGCCGGCTTCTGGTGTGAACTGGCCCTCCACGGCCGACAGGCGCGTCGCGGTGTCGAAGGTGTCATAGTCGGTGGCGATGACCGGCAGGGGAATGGCCATGCCGCTCAGCAGCCGGTCCACCGGGGCGGGCAGATCCGTGCCACCCGTCATGATCACCGCTGACAGGGCGGGGAAACCCGGCGCCGCGTGTGCCGCGATCAGTCCTGGGAGCAGCGCGGCGGCCCGATCGGACGGGATGATCACCGCGGCGCCCTCGGTGTAGCGGTCCAGGATGCCGGGCAGTGACATCGCGCCCACCATCAACGCGCTCGTCTCCCGGCCCAGCCCGTCGCGCTCGCCGAGGAAGAACCTGCCGTCGCAGGCACCCAGCAGGTCGGCGACGGTGGGGGCGCGCAGGGAGGGAGTCTCGGGCAGTACGAACACCGGCGTAGGGTGATCGACCGCGATGTGCTCGGCAGCCGCCCGGGTGACCACGACCGCCAGTTCCTGGGCGTGGTGCTGCGCCAATTGCCGGGACGACAGCTCGACCGCGGCACTGATCTCCGAGACCGTCCTGCCTCTCCCGCTCACCACGTTCAGCACGGGCGTTCCCAGGTCTGCGGCAAGCCTGGCGTTGAACTCGAACTCGGTCGGCGCGCCCACATCGGTGTAATCGGTCCCGACCACGACCACCGCGTCGCATCGCCCCGCCAGCGCACGGTAACGAGCCACGATGTCACCGGCCGCACGCTCGGCGTCGGCGTGCACCTCGTCGTAGGTGACGCCGGCGTACGTCTCGTAGGGCAGGTTGAGCTGGAACCTGCTCCGGATGGTGTTGATCAGGTTGTCCTCACGGCCTGCCCGCACCACCGGACGGAACACGCCCACGGTCCCCACCTGCCGGGACAGCAGCTCCACCATGCCCAGGGCGACCGCGCCCTTGTTGCTTCCCGCCTCGCCCGCCGCGACGTACACCGCACGTGTCATGTGCATCATTGTCTGTCAGCTGCTTCTCGATCTCGGCAGCGGGCCGTCGGCAACGGCCGCGCTCCCGTCGCGGATCACTTTCGCGTCCGCAGTCAGCGCCTCACAGGCCCACCAACCTCGCTCTGATCGGATCCGAGGACCTGGGCTCAGAGCGACGCATGCGCTCCCGCGTCCGGTGCGGTGCGGTGCGGACAGGATGGTCTTGTGGGAGTTGGACGGACGTCGGCTCCGGTAGGTTTCGCACTGCTGCGGTATTATTTGGACGGTTTGCTAGCTGGCAATCTGCCGACTCACCCGGGAGCCGAGGTGGCTCTGCCCGTTCATCCCGTCCGGCCAGGCGTCGACGATCAGCCGGCCGGTGGCGCTCTCTTACGCCTTCAGATCTTGGGCCCATTGCGGGTGTGGCGCGATGGTGTCGAACTGGATGCCGGCCCCCGGCAACAGGCTTATCTGCTGGCCCTGCTTCTGGCCCGGGTGGGCACGCCGGTCAGCACGAGCGAGCTGATCGACCTGGTCTGGGACCACGAGGTCCCCAACAGCGCGCTCAACGTCATCCAGAAATACGTCGGCGCATTGCGGCGACTGCTCGAACCCGCGACCCCCGCCCGTAAATCCGGCTCATACCTGCACCACCGCGGCGGCTCCTACCAGTTCACCGCCGACCCCGGCACCCTGGACCTCCGCACCTTCCGGGAACTCGTCGAGACCGCCAAGGCGGCCCTGGCACGGCAACGCCTGGAAACGGCGCTCGATCGCTATGTCGAAGCGCTTGGCCTCTGGCGGGGCCGTGCGGGCGACGGGTTCACGCACCGATCGACCGCGCTGCCGACCTTCGCCGCCCTCGACGACGAGTTTCACGCCGCGTGCACCGAAGCGGCCGAACTGGCGGTGTCGCTGGGCCGACCGGCGAGGGTGCTGCCGGCGTTGCAGCTGGCCGCATCGATGGCGCCGTTCCACGAACCCGTACAGGCCGGCCTCATCTCCATCCTCGGGGCGGCGGGACGCCAGGCGGAGGCACTGTCGGTGTTCCGCGAGGTCCGCGCCCGTCTTGCCGACGAGCTCGGTATCGATCCTGGCCCGGAGCTGCAAGCCGCACATCTGCGAGTGCTGTCGCAGCCCTCGGCGTCGCCGCTCGTGGCGCGTATGGACGGTGGGGATGACGGCGCGTCGGCGCGAACGGCAGCCGGGCTGGTCGGCCGGGCCGAGGAACTCGCCCTACTGCGGCAATCCGTCGAGATGGCGTTCACCGACCGCCCAGCGCTCCGTATCGTCGAAGGCGAGCCGGGCGTAGGCAAGACCCGCCTGGTACGAGAGATCGCCACCGAAGCGAGCGGACGTGGCGCGCTGGTCGTCTGGGGTTCGTGCCTGGAAGGCGACGGAACACCGTCGATGTGGCCCTGGGAACAGACGCTCCGCCCGATTCTCGACAGCCTGCCCGCGCCGCTGCGGGAGAAGTGGCTCGCCAGTGAGCTCGGCAGTCTCCTGGAATCGCGAGACGACTACGCCGCCGCGCCGGCCATTCCCGAAAGCGGTGCCCAGTTTCGCCTGTTCGAGCAGGTCGTCACCGCCGTTGGGCAGGCCTCGGCGCAACGGCCCACGCTGCTGATCGTCGATGACCTCCAATGGGCCGACGCCGCCTCGCTCCAGCTGTTCGGCCACCTGACGGCCCGGCTACCCGCCGGCACGGTGATCATCGGTGCGCTACGCGATCGCGCACCCACACCCGGCTCTGATCTGTCGCGGGTCCTGGCCGCGGCCAGCCGGCTGCCCGGCCACCGCAGGATCCGGCTCGGCCCGCTCGGCTTGACCGACGTGACCGAGCTCATCCGCCGCGAGACCGGCCACGATCCCGGTGCCGAAGTCGCCCGCGGTATCCATGCCCGCACCGCCGGCAATCCGTTCTTCGTCCAGGAGCTGTCCCGGCTGCTCAGCGACGGCGGCTCGCTCGGCGACGGCGGCGCGTCAGTACGGGCAGGGGTGCCGGCCACCGTGCGAGACGTCGTCCGCGATCGGATGTCCGGTCTCGACGACAGCGCTCACGGCCTGCTGCGCATCGCCGCGGTCATCGGCCGCGACGTGGACCTCGACCTGCTCGCCCGCGCGATCGGCGTCGATGTCGCGGACTGCCTCGAACGCCTCGAACCGCTGCAAGCACTCGGCCTCCTGGAGACCAAGCCGGAAGACCCGTTCTTGTGGCGCTTCGCGCACGACCTGGTCCGCGAGTCGGTCACCGAGACCATTGCGCGGCGGCAGGCCGTCCAGCTGCATCTGCGCGTCGCCGACGCCCTCGAACACATCCATGCGGACGACGAGTCCGTCGCCGAACGCCTCGCCTACCACCTGCGGGGCGCCGGCCCCCTGGCCGACCCGGTTCGCACCACGGAGGCACTGGCGCGCGCCGGTCGCCGCGCGGCGACCAAGCTCGCGTTCGCGGCCGCCTATCGGAACCTGGAATCGGCCGTCCAGATCGCCCGGACGGCAGGGCTGCTGGAGCTGGAACTGTGCGTTCTGTCGCTGCTCAACCTCCTCGCCGTCGAGCCCCCGGGAATGGGCGGCTCGACGTTCGATCTGCTGGAACGGGGTGCATATCTTGCCCGCAGACTCGGCCGCGAGACGGCCGAGGCCGAGTTTCTCTTCGTTCGGATGACCGGGGCCTACATCTCCACCGAGAAAGACCGTGGGGTGTGGGCTCGCCGGCTGCATGAGCAAGGCCAGGCGTCCGCGAACCCGATCATCCAGGCGTACGGCCGACAGGCCTGGGGCCTGTACCAATGGGACATCGGCGACATCGGCGCGGCGTATCAGTGTTTCAGCTGGGTAGGCCGTACTACTGCGGACGGCATTGCCTCGCTGCTCGCGAACTCGGCCGACCCGCACCCAGGGCCGGCTCAGGAAAGCATGTACCACCTTGCCAGCCGAGTCGGGGGCGTCCCGGTTCGACGCCGCGACGACCTCGGACGTTGGCGGATCCAGGATGAGTGGGTCGGATATCTGGCCGTGATCACCACGCTGCATGGCGATGTCGAGACGGGGCGGTCCCTGCTCGGCACGGTGTACCAGGCCGAGGGAGACCCCTTTGAGATGTCGGGCTGGACCCGCTACCAAACCATGGCCGCCACGATGGCCGGTGACACGACCTGGACGATGCACGCGACCGAGCGGTGGGTCGCGGCCAGCGCCGACCGTCCCGGCGTCGCGCAGGAAGCCTACATACGGCTGGACTGGTACTGGGCCCGTGCCCTCACCGGCGACGACCCGGCCGGCACCGCGGCCAAGGCCGAACATCTCCTGGCCGCGACCCTGCTCGACCCGCCGAGATGGGGCCTCGCCTACTGGTACGGACTGATCGCCGAGATGTGGCTGGCAGCCGAGATGCCCGACAAGGCCGCGACCGCCCTCGACCGGGCCGACCAGGCCGTCAAGGCCCACGGCCAACGCTATGCCGAAGGACTTCTCCTGTTGCTGCGCGCCCGCCTGCTGCACGCCCGCGGCGAACCCGTCGACGTCGTGCGAGCCGCCGCCGACAAAGCCCGCGCCCGATCCGGCGAACGCGGGGCCCACCTCTTCGCCCGCCGCGCCGAGAGTTTCCTGGCCGATCTCGACCAGAATCCGGCAGGATGTTGATCGCGATGCGGCGAGATGGGGTCGGCTACGCGTCGGCCATTCGCGTTGTGTCGCGGACAGGCCCAGGCTGGCCAAGCCGGCCGCGGTGTCCAGGATCGTCTCCTCGATCGGCGGGTCTTCGCAAACCGCTTCTACGACACCGAGCTGGTGAACAACGCCTCCGGACGCTGTCTGGCCGTGGGCCTGTGGAGCTGCAACGTCAGCAACCCCAACGCCTGGCAGCGCTGGTACTGACCGACCACGAATGACTCCTGTCCGGTCCCGAAGGATCGGACAGGAGTCATTCGCGCGCATCGCTCGCCAAGCAGATCCGCCGACTCGGCATTTCTCCAGACCTGGCAGGAGCCTGACCAAAGGCCAGGCTAGAAGTCGAACACTCCCTCTTTCACCCCACCGGCGAACGCCTTCCACTCTGGATCGGTGAACACCAGAGCAGGCCCATCGGGGTCCTTGCTGTCCCTCACCGCGACGCGTCCGGCCGACAGCGGAGCCACCTGTACGCAGTTCCCCTCGGCGTCCGAGAGAGGGCTCTTCCGCCACACCGCGTTCCTGAGTTCATCGCTCAGTGCCAGATCCATTCTTGTTTCAACCTCTCTTCGATCAGCGCCATCGAGTCCGCCCGGGACAGGGCATCCGCTCTGATCGTCTGAAACCGAGCCTTCAGCTTCTCCACAAGCTCAAGCTGGTCCAGCATGCGGCCTCCACCAGGGGAGTCGATGAAGACGGCTTCGTCGCCATCTCCAGCCGTCCGAGCGATCACGAACCCTGCCACCAGGCCGCGCGTAGACATAGCGCGCAGGGGGACGATCTGCATCACTATGTTCGGACTTCTACCCATCATGAGGAGATGTTGAAGCTGATCCCGGGTGATTTCCTCGCTTCCT
Organism: Nonomuraea sp. NPDC049158; assembly: GCF_040648335.1. Classification (NCBI taxonomy): domain Bacteria; kingdom Bacillati; phylum Actinomycetota; class Actinomycetes; order Streptosporangiales; family Streptosporangiaceae; genus Nonomuraea; species Nonomuraea sp. NPDC049158. The sequence goes on along the minus strand of NZ_JBEZDM010000001.1, from coordinate 373,673 downwards.
ACCGGGCGTAGCAGTGCGCACTGGTCGAGAACGGCATATAGGAACGGAGGGTTGTCCCGGCGCAAAATAGCTTGTCGCTGCATCCGCGCCTCTACGGCCTCTTCCACCTGCTCGGGGGTTGTACCGGGCCTGCCTTGACAGACAGCTTCCGCGTACGCCCGAGTTTGGAGCAATCCCGGAATGATCAACCCTTCATAGGCGCACAGTTCCGTGGCCCGCTTCTCCCTGTCCAGCCACGGCAGGAAGTTGCGGAAGGTCACGTTGCTGCGAGACCTGCGGGGAAGGTGCTGCACGAGATCACCTGGCGGGAGCCCCATGGCCTCCTCGCACCGGCGCGCCCTGTTCTCATCCATCCGGCGGTCGGCCCGCTCGATGTTGCCGATCTGCTGACCCGTGAGAGCGACTCTTGCCCCCAGCTGAGCCAACGTCAATCCCGCCTCTTTGCGCCGTTTACGCAATTCATAACCATAGCGCGCGTCTGGGCTTGTTTCAGGGTCTAGTTTTACCTCGATTCCCACGCCACACCCCTCCTTGCGTACCACTGCGGTGAAACTCAGCAGCCCGGAAACTGTGTCGCTACAGACTTTGCCGACCACTGAGAAAAATATCGCTCCAATGCCATTCTGGCTAGCGGTTCACCACACCCTCCACCCGTGGTGACACAGCCTGAAGAAATCCAGAGGCGAGCACGACACGGACAAATTCGGTGAATAATCATGAATGCGGCGCTCCACTCCCCCACCCAATGCCACACCTTCGAGATGAAGGATCTGGATCCCCGCGTGATCCCCGCCAAAGCGCGCGACACCATCGCGTCGTGGGTGGGAGCGGACCACCCCCGGGCGTACGACCTTCAGACGCTCGCTACGGAGTTGGTCACCAATGCCATCAGGTACGGTCTCGGGACCATGCCTGCGGCGCGATGGGTGCGCATGAGGCTGGAGCCCGAAAAAGGCTTCGTCCGCCTGGTCGTGGTCGATCCTGGACACGCCAATACCTTTCCTCGGCTTCGGCAGCCCGTGAACGACCCCGGCCCCGACGATGAGGACGCGGCGATCGAGTTCGGCCGAGGGCTGCAGGTAGTGCACAAGATCACCGACGGCTCGTGGGGTCACTACTACAACACCCAGAACGAGCAGGTCGTCTGGGCTCTGGTGTCCTGCCGCTAGGCATCCCCACGGTCGGCGAGACGGTGCCTCTGCCTGCCGTGGGGAGCACGCCGCCTCCCGGATCTGGGAGCCTTTCAACCGACTCACGATCGCCCGCACAGCATCGAGCCGAGTGACGTCGTGCAGGCGACCCGCGCCGACGACCGCGAACGCCCGGCGGCCGGGGATGCGCGGCGAGTATGTCCATTACAGAACTGTTGAAGTATCGCGCTCTGGCCGTTCTTATCTGGATAAATTGGGCCGGGCGAATTCCGGGGAGGTGGGCGTGCACAGCCAGCGCGACCTCTACCAGGCGTACCGGCTCACGGTCCAGCGGATCGGCCTGGCGCTGATGCGTGCCCAGCCGAACCAGCCCGAGTGGCCGCTGCGCCGCCAGAACATCGGTTTCCTGGCCGGGGCCATGGTCGCCGTGTTGCTGGGTGTCGGGTTCGCGGTCGTCGGGCTGCTCCGGCCCAGCGGCACCAAGGCGCTGCGGGACCCGGGGACACTGATCATCGAGCGCGAGACCGGTGCCCGCTACGTCTACAGCCAGCCCCAGCGCAGGCTGATCCCAGTGGCCAACTACGCCTCGGCCCGGCTCGTGCTCGACTCGCCGCAGATCACCGAGCGCGTGGTCGCCAGGGAGGCGCTGAGCTCGTACGAGCGCGGCACGCCGGTCGGCATCCCGGGGGCGCCCGACTCGCTGCCGACCGCTGATCGGCTCGCCTCCGGTCCCTGGTCGGTCTGCGTGCAGGAGCGCGAGAGTGACACGGGGCGCAAGCCGTACGTGACGCTGATCGCCGGGCGGCAGGTCGGCGACCGGCCGCTCGCCGAGGACAGCGCGATGCTCGTGGACGTCGGCGGGCAGACCTGGGCGATCTGGCGCGGCGCGCGGATGCGCGTGCCCGCCGGGATCGCGCGTGGCCTGAGCGGCACCGACCCGGCGGCCGTGCCCGTGGCCTGGCTGAACGCGCTGCCGGAAGGGCCCGATCTGGCCGCGCCCGCGATCGAGGGGCGGGGCCGGCCGGTGACCGGGCCCGGCGGCGAGAAGGCCGCCGTGGGGCAGGTCTACCGGGCCACGGCCGTCGCCGGGGGCGAGCCGCGCTGGTACGTGCAGCTGGCCGACGGCCTGGCGCCCGTCACGCGTACGCAGGCGACGCTCCTGCTGAGCGACCCGGCGGCCTACAGCGGCGGCACGACCGCCGAGGTCAAGATCGACGCGGCGACGGCCAACGCCGCCCCGCGCTCCCGCACCAAGCTCCCGGCCGACGGCCTGCCCGCGTCGATGCCGAAGATGACGGCCTACGACCCGGCGAGCCCGCTCTGCGCGGTCTACGCCGACGCCGACGAGGGCTCCGTCCGCGCCCGGCTCATGTCGGGCGGCACACTGCCCGCGCCACACGGCGACGCCACGGATCTGGTACGGCTGCCGCCGGGCCGGGCGATCGTCGCCGGTGTCCTGCCCGGTGACGGCCAGCTCGACGCGGTGCAGTCGTACTACCTGGTGACCGACGAGGGACGGCGCTACGCCGTGCCGAACGCGGACGTGCTGGGCAAGCTGGGGTACGACGCCAAGCGCGCCACCCCGGTGCCCGCCAACGTGCTACAGCTCATCCCCGAGGGGCCGGTGCTCGACCCGGCACGCGCCGCCAAGCCCGTCTCCACTGCCTCAACGGCTCAGTAACCCCGGTAGCCGCCGCCGGTCTTCGTGCCGACGACGCCGGGCACGTTGGAGACCGAGCCGTAGCGCTCGATGGCGTAGCGGACCCCGGCGATGATGTTGTCGACCGGGTTGTAGATGTTCTCGTGGCCCGGCAGTTTCCACCGGTTGAACGTGGGGTCGATCGTTTGCATGAGCCCCTTGGACGGTGTGCCCTTGGCGGCGTTGGAGTCCCAGTTGTTGATCGCGTTGGGGTTGCCGCCCGACTCGTGCCGGATGATGGTCCAGATGTCGTTGGCGTTCATCTTCTCGACCGGGTAGCCCTGCGCCTTGAGGACGTTGACGGCCTGCGTGATCCAGTCGGCCACCTGCCCCTGCGGGGCCGGTCCACCGCCGGCCGGGGGCGGACCGCTCGGCCCATACCCGCCAAAACCGGGCAGGCTCGGCGATTGGCCCCTTGTCCCGCTGGTCCCGCTGGTCCCGTTCGTCCCGCTCGCCTCAGCGAGGGTAGCGCTGTTCTGTTGCCGCGACGGGGTCCAGTCCAGGGCCCTTCCCGGGCCTGGGGCGAAGGGCTCCGTGTCCGGCTCCGGCCAGTTCTCGGTGGATTTGCCCAGCCCGCCCAGCAGGCCCCGGATGCCGGCCGCGGCCGTGCCCAGCGCGCTGTTCGCGGTCGTCCGCTGCTCCGCCAGTTGCTTGCGGGCGTCGCCGACCAGGCCCTGCACGCCTTCCAGGATCTGGTCCTGCGTGGCCTGCGGGTTCCTGGCCTGAAAGTCGCGTACGGCGGCGGCGTAGTTCTGGCAGATCGCGTTCGCCTGGGACTCGGCCGTCCGCAGGGCCTCGGCGGCGGTGGCCAGGTGCGTGGCGCACTGTGACAGAACGCTCTGGAGCGTGTCGCCGATCTTTCCGGCCCGGTCCATGTACGTGACGAACGCGTCGGCGCTCGCCCCCTGCCAGGCGGTGTCCAGATCGCCGACGGCCGACCTGACCGCGGCGGTCTGCCCCCGGCTGGTGTCGGCCGCCGACTGCCACGCGTTCGCGACGCGGCCGGCCGCGCCCGGGTCGCCCACCAGCGCGGCGGCCAGCGTGGCCAGTTCGGCGCCGCCGGGGACGCCCCGGACGTCGTCGATGGCGCTCACCGGCGTACCGCGGCCCCGTCGGCGCCGGTGAACGTCCGTTCCACGGCGTCCAGCGCCTGCTCCACCGCTTGGAGATGCCCGCCGAGCGTCCGCGCGGTGGTCCCGGCGGCCGCGTTCAGCTCGCTCACCGCCGCGGCCAGCGCCCCGGAGTTGTCGAGCCGGGCGAAGGCGGCCTGGTCGATCGCCGCGCCGGACACGGACGCGGCGACCTCGGCGTAGGCGCCGGAGGCGTTCTTCGCCGCCGTTCCGCACCCGTCGAGCGCTTCACGGTGATATTTCAGGACCACAGCAGATCTCCTCGGTCAACACTCAGCGGCGGAAGAGCGACAGCAGTTCCTCCGCCCGGTCGGTGCGGGCGATCCAGACCTCGCGTCCCCGCCGCTCCCTGCTGATCAGCCGCGCGGCGTGCAGCCGGTCGCAGTGATAGGTGATCCCACTGGGCGCGATCTTGACGTTGGCGGCCAGCATGCTCATCGTCATGGGCTGGTCCAGCTGGCAGAGCAGTTCGGCGCGCACCGGGCCGACCAGGGCGGACAACTCGTCCACGGCGGGCGCGACGGGCCGGCGCCACAGCGACTCGGCGCCGGGGACGGGGTAGGCGATCCACACCGCGTCGGGATGGTCCAGGCTGACGATCACGGCGTCCTTGCCGGCCAGCATCGGCACCAGGATGATCCGCCGGTTGCCCAGCTCGTACGTGCTGGCCTCGATGTCGGCGATCAGCAGGCCGCGCTCGCCGTACCGGATGCGGTCGTTCAGTGCGCCCAGCAGCAGTTCGGGGCCGCCGCGGACGGAGGTGATGCCGACGCGCTCGATCTCCCGGTCGAGCAGTGGTCGCGCCCGCTGCCAGAGCGGCTCGGTGGTGTGCCATACGTCGTTGAGCGCGGTGGCGTACCCGCGCAGCCAGCGGGCGGGCCGCTCGGCGGCGGCCCTCCAGTGCGTCGGCAGCGCCCCGTCGCCGAACGCCTGCTCCAGGTCCTTGATCAAGGACTCGGGTGGTATGTCGCTCAGCGCGCTCACCTGCGCCGCCACGGACATGTCGTCCATGGGGGTGATCGGCGCGACGCTGTCGGGCACGACGGAGTAGCCGGGGGCGGCGAGCGGAAGGACCGCCTCGCGTCCCAGCGGGCTCACTCTCGACTGGACCGCGCGCCGCCACAGCTCGGGCAGGCCACGCCGGCGGCCGGCCAGCGCGTCGGCGATCATGGCGAGAGCGGTCAGGTTCGGAGAGATCGACACGGACAGCTGAGGAGCGGAGGTCACTCGTAGCTCGCTCCACACGTTCGTTCTGGTTACCGGAGCCCCCACGGGTCGTACTGTAGGCAAAGCTGACGTATCTGGATGGATGCTTCAAATAAGCTTGAAAGATCTGTTGGCGCAGGTCGCCTGGGGCGCATGAGGTGGGGGCCGGACCTGCACCTTCCGGCCCCCACCGGCTATGTGGTCACCCCATGCTCAGGTGATGCGGACGCTCTTGGTCCTCAACCGCATGTGATGCGCTCCGTTCAGGATGTTCCGCCTGTGTTGTTGCAAAAGGAACGTACGTCGCAACGCTCACATCTGACTTACAAGTCACTTACAGCACCAGGTGTAAGCCGAATCCGCTACTGGTCGGCGCGGATCCGGTCGTACAGAAGGCAGATCGCGCCGCTGCCGGTGGTGCTCGTAGCGGTGAGCGACCAGGAGGACCCGGCCGGGCCGTCGGGGAACAGGCGGGCACCGCCGCCGACGAGTTCCGGGCACAGGGTGATGCTGAGCCGGTCCACCTCATCCGCGTCGAGCAGTTGCCGGATGACACTGCTGCTGGCCAGGACGATGATGTCGCCGCCTTCCTCCTGCCGCAGTTCCTTGACGACGGTGGCGGGGGCGGCGGTGGCCAGGCGCGCGTTGTCCCAGTCCACCTGCTCCAGGGTGCTGGAGAAGACGATCTTCTCGACGCCATTGAGCCAGCGCGCGAACGTGCGCGAGTTCGGGTCGGCGTTGTCGTCGTCGGCCACGGCGGGCCAGAAGCCGGCGAAGCCCTGGTAGTTCTTGCGGCCGAGCAGCGCCGTGGTGGCCGGGCCGGTGACCTTCACCATGTGCGAGGTGGAACCGTCGCTGATGGCGTGGGGGACGATCCAGCTCATGTCGTACTCGCCGCCGGGGCCGGTGACGCGTCCGTCAAGAGAGAGGGTGATGTTGGCGACGACGGCACGCTTCTGGGTGCTTTTTCCGGCGGTGGTCATTTCTGGCTCCTTTGTACTGTTCGCTCGGGTTATGGGTCCAGAATGTCGCCGCGGGTGGCAGGCTGTCGTCGTCAGACTTGGTGAGATCCGGTCCGGATTTGAGAGGCGATCAGGGGATGGTGGGGTCGTTCGTCAGCCCGGTGCTGGTCGGCCGGGTGGACGAGATCGCCGCGCTGCGGGCGGCGTACGAGCAGGCCCGGTCGGGGCAGCCGGCCACGGTGCTGGTCTCCGGTGAGGCGGGCATCGGCAAGTCCCGGCTGGTGTCCACCGTGGTGCGGGACCTTCCCGGCGACCCGCTGGTCCTGTCGGGCGGCTGCCTCGAACTCGGCTCGGAGGGGGCCCCGTACGTACCGTTCGTCGCGATCCTGCGCGACCTCGTACGCCGGCTCGGCCGCGACCGGGTGGCGGCGTTCCTGCCGACGGCGGGATCCGCGCTCGGCGACTGGCTGCCGGACCTCGGCCCGGCCCCGGCGCGGTACGCGCGAACCAGGCTGCTGACGGAGATGCTGGCCCTGATCAGCCGGGTCGCGGAGGAGCGGCCGGTCGTCCTGGTCGTGGAGGACCTGCACTGGGCCGACGCATCCAGCCGCGAGCTGTTCGCCTACCTGGTCCGCAATCTGGCGGGTGAGGCCGTCCTCCTGATCGGCACCGTCCGCACCGGCGAGTTGCCCGTGGGCCACCCGAACCGGCGGCTGCTCGCCGAGCTGGGCCGCGGCGGCGACGTGGTGCGCGCCGCCCTCGGCCCGCTGGAGCACCGGCACGTGGCCGAGCTGCTGGAAGCCATCGACGGCCGGCCCCCGGATCGCTCCCGCAGCGGCGGGATCCACCGGCGCAGCGGCGGCAACCCGCTGTTCGTCGAGGCGCTGAGCGACGCGGGCGAGGCGCCGGCCGCCGACCTGCGGACCCTGCTACTCGACCGGATCATCGACCTGCCGGATCCGGCTCGCGAGGTGTTGTCGGCCATGGCGGTGGCCGGCGCCGAGCTGGCCGACGAGATCCTGCGCGAGGTGAGCGCCCTGCCGGAGACCCGGCTCCGGTCCGCGTTGGACGACCTGGCCGGGCGGGATCTCGTGGTGGTCGGCGAGGAAGGGTACGCGATCCGGCACGACCTGATCCGGGAGGCCGTGTACGCCTCACTGCTGCCGGCGCGGCGGCGGAGTACCCACACCCGGTACGCCGCCGCGCTGGCCGCCCGCGCCCCTGACAGCACGGCCCTGGCGGAGCACTGGACGGCCGCCGGCGAGTTCGAGCGGGCCCTGCAGGCCGCGTGGCGCGCGGCCGACCGAGCCGACCGGCAGAACGCCTACGACGAACAGCTCCACCTGCTCGAACTCGTGCTGGCGCGCTGGACGGAGGTCGCCGACCCGTCCCGCCTCATCGACGCCGACCGGACGACCGTGCTGGAACGGGCCGCAGCGGCGGCCTTCGCGGCAGGCAAGTCCGCCGCGGGCGTCGCGCACGGCACCACCGCGCTGGCCGGACTCGACTCGGAGGTGGAGCCGCAGCGGGTGGCCCGGCTGCTCGGCCTGCGGGGCCAGTCGCAGAACCGCGTCGACGGAAGCGGGTGGCACGACCTGGAGCGCGCGGTCACGCTGGTGCCCCCGGGCTCGTCGGACGCCCTGCGCAGCCGCCTGCTGTCCGCGCTGAGCTTCGTCGGCGTCGCGGCACTCCGCCACGAGCAGAGCCGGCGGTACGCGACCGAGGCACTGGCCATCGCCGAACGGCTCGGCGATGACGGCCTGCGGGCACCCGCGCTGCTGGTGCTGGCCGCGCTCGACGGTCAGGCCGGCGGGTTCGAGCCGGCCAGGCGCACCTTCGCCGAGGCGCGCCGCGTCGCGGAGACGGCCGGCGATGAGCACACGTTCCTGACCACGTTCCAGTGGGAGGCGGGGCTCATCGAAGCCGTCGGCCAGTACGAGCAGGCGGCCGAGCTCGCCCGCGCCGGGCAGCTGGCCGCCGAGCGGCTCGGCCGGGCCCGGTCGCGCGGCAGCATGCTCGCCGTGGCCCGCGCGATCCACCTGCGCTTCCTGGGCCGGTGGGACGAGGCCGTGGAGGTCGTCCAGAACGCCCTCGCCGACGGGCCGCCGCCGCTCTACGCCGCGTTCATGCGCCTGGTGGCCGCGGACATCGCGCGCTGCCGGGGCGAGAACGACCGGTTCGAGATGCTGTTCCGCCAGGTGGCCGAGTTCGCTCGGCACGCCGTCGGAGCGGCCGAGGCGAAGGCCGAGTTCAGCGTCCAGCGCATCGCCTGGGCGGTCGAGCAGGGCGATCCGGAGCTGGCCGACCGCGTCCTCGGCGAGCACCTGACGGCGGCGGCCACCTGGCCGACGCACGAGGTGATGCGGCTCGCGGTGCTCGGGGCCCGGGTCCAGCGTGCCCGGCGGGCCGCGGCGCCGCGAAACCGGCGGGTCGCCGCCGAGAGCGCCGACCGGCTGGCGGAGCTGGCCCGCGTGATCGACGCGGTGCGCGCCGTGACGCCGGCGCTCACCGCATACCGGCTCACCTTCCAGGCGGAGGCCGTGTCCGGCGAGCTGCCCTCCTGGGACCGGGCCGCCGCGGCGTGGCGCGACCTCGGCAACCGGTACGAGACGGCACTCGTGCTGACCGGCGCCGCGGGCGCCGCGCTCGCGTCGAACAACCGGCCCGGCGCCCGCTCCCGGCTGCGCGAGGCCCGCGCGGTCGCCGCCGAGCTGGGCGCCGCACCGCTGCTGACCCGCATCGACGATCTCGCCGTCCGCGGCCAGCTGGGGGACGACGCGAGCACCCCGGCACGCAACGACTTCGGCCTGACCCGCCGCGAGCTCGACGTGCTGCGGGTGCTCGTCCGTGGCCGGTCGAACCCGCAGATCGCCGCAGAACTGTTCATCACGGCCAACACCGTGGCCACGCACGTGGCCAGGATCCTCGTCAAGCTCGGCGTCGCCACGCGGACCGAGGCCGCCACCCGAGCCCACGACACCGGCCTTCTCGACCCCTGACGCGTCAGATGTCCTGTTCCGTCACGAACATCCCTTGACATCGCGGATGTAACGAGTTAGTTTCCTCGAAACCTAGGATTAACGTTCACGTGAACGTTCATCCTGGCGGCTGAAAGCGTATACGGAAGGACGTCTTGGGCGTGGAGACGACTCATGATCCGGCCGGGGACCTGCGTCGCGCGTTGATCGCGGCGGACCCCAGACTTTCGAAGTTCAACCCCCTCCCCCGCATACTCGCCTTCGACGAGTTCAACACCGGAACGCACGGCTGGACCGAACTCATCGGCAATCACGACGGCTACGGGAATCTCGACAAGGTCGACGTCCACATGCGCGACTTCCGGCCGCCACAGCTCAGCTCCTGCGATTTCTTCGACATCGGCACCCATGGCGCGATGAGCGGCAACTACGCGCTGAAGGTGGCGACCAGGCCGGTGACGGGGCACACCGCCGTGGCGATCCGCCGGCTGACCATGGCCCAGCGCGGTGTGGTGCAGTTCGAGACGTACTTCACCTACAAGAGCGAGGCGGCGACCGCGGAGACCTCGCTCGGCGACACCTTCGGCGACGTGGTCTGGGACGGGAACCTGCACCCGTCGGAGGCCCAGTTCGGCGCGTTCACGGTGGCCACGGACCTGTGCGACGGCGAGGGCATCCGCTACCACTGCGTCGCCCGCTACCAGAACACCGACCTGGACAACAAGCTCACCCGGCGCTGGGTCTACCCGGTGGTGCCCGAGCCGACGCCCAGGGACAACCTGCACAACCAGGAGAACCTGTCCCCCACCGAGGACTTCACGGCGCCGGACCCCGCCGACTGGCACGCCTTCGACGAGGACCCCCAGAACCTCTGCTACAACGAGGTCCCGACCAAGGTGAATTGGCATTATCTGCGCTGGCAGTTCGACACACGCACCCGGACGAATATCGAGCTCCAGGTCAATGACCGGGTCATGGACATGCGCCAGATCCCGGTGCCGCAGTATCCGGACAAATACGAGGGCCTGGAGAACCTGCTCAACTTCTACGTGAGCGTGCGTACCCATTCTCCGGTCCGCAACTTTCTCTTCCTCGATTCCGCACTGATTTCCGTGGATTGGTGACGCCGGCATGAAGCACGCTCTTACCGCGGTTCTGGAGCGGAACACCACTTTCACCGACGACTTCACGACCGAACCGTACGAGGCCGGCTGGGCGACCGAGGCGCGCTGGTTCGTACGGACCCTGGGCCTGGAAGGCGAGCTGCGCCTGGTCACCCAGGTCTCCCCCGACGGGCTGCACTGGTGCGACGACGACGAGACCCCCGTGCGGGTGGTCACCGAGCCGGGCCAGGTGACCTGGCGGGTCCGGGAGTTCGGTCACTGGCTGCGGCTGCGGGCCCACCTCACCGGGGCCGATCCCCAGGCGAAGATCCTCGTCTACCTGGCACTGAAGAGCTGACGGGAGCAACCGACATGGCAGCAATGGACGAGGTGGACAGGCGCCGGCCTCGGGGATCCGTACCTCGATGATGTGGTTCAAGGACACCGGCCCGCTGGCGACCGAGCTGGCGCAGTCGCTCATCTCGGCCTGGGCCAAGGTGGGCGTCATCGTGGAGCAGCAGCAGATCGAGAAGGCGGCCTGGATCAAGCGGCTGACGGCCCTCGACTGGGACATCGAGCTCCAGGTCAACACGGTGACCACCGGCGACGCCGACTACACCCTGGGCCGGCTCTACACCAGCACGGCCAACCGCATGGGCTACGCGAACAAGGAGCTCGACGGCATCCTCGCCGAAGCCCGCTCGACCGCCGACCAGGAGAAGCGCACGTCGCTCTACGGCAAGGCGTGCGAGATCATCTGGCGGGACGCGGTCGGCGTCTTCCCCGCGGCACTGTCCAGCACGTACGGGCTGCGCTCCACGGTCAAGGGCTTCACCCCGGCGGCCAACAGCCAGCCCGAGTTCCGCACGGTGTCGACCGCGGAGTGATGCCCGTGCACCTCCATCGAACCTGGGGACACCATGCCTGAGGGCCACCGGACGACCCTGAAGGACATCGCCGAGAGCCTCGGCGTGTCCGTCAACACCGTTTCGCGGGCGCTGTCCGACAAGGACAGCGTCGGCGTGGAGACCAGGAACCGCGTCAAGGCCGAGGCGGAGCGGCTCGGCTACGTACCCAACGTCACGGCCCGCTCGCTGGTGCTGGGCTCCGCGAGCACGCTGGGCATGGTGATCACCAATCCGTCCAACCCGTTCTACGCGCAGCTCATCAGCGGCATGGAGCAGCACTGCCGTAAGCACGGCTACTCGCTGCTACTCATGGCGACGGAGGAGAGCCTGGACAACGAGCGGCGCGCGGCCGAGGAGCTGCTGCGCCGCGGCGTCGACGGGGTGCTCGTGGTGACGGTGCAGGAGGGCGCCGAGCACTGGCGCCGGTTCCGGTCCGCCGGGGTGCCGCTCGTGCTGATCAGCCGGGACGTTCCCGAGCTGAACACCGATCTGGTGGGCGTCGACCATGTCCTGGGCGGCTACGAGGCCGCCCGGCACGCCATCGCGCGGGGCGCCAGGAAGATCTGCTTCCTGGAAGAGGACCTGGGCGTCTCGTCGGTCACCGACCGCGTGGCGGGCTACCACCGGGCCATGGCCGAGGCCGGGCTGCCCGTGGAGCCGGACACCGTGATCAAGGTGCCGACCAGGCGGCTGGAGCAGAGCGCCATGCCCTGGGACCCCGGGGAGGCCTACCGGCTGGCCAAGGACGTGCTCCGGACGGCGCGACGGCCGATGGCCTTCGTCGCGGGCAACGACTACTTCGCGCTCGGCGTCTACCGGGTGGCCGACGAGGCCGGGCTGCGGATCCCGGAGGACGTGCTCGTGGTCGGCTACGGCGGCCACCCGTTCGCCCCGTACGTCATCCCCTCCCTCACCACGGTCGAGCTGCCGGCGGCGGAGATCGCCGTGTCCGCCGTGGACCACATGCTCCGGCGGCTGACGCGCCCGCCGGCGGAGGGACCCCCGGAGAAGATCCTCTTCCCGCCCCGGCTGGTCGAGCGGGCGTCGAGCGGAGGCGGCAGATGACCGGCTTCGTCGGGCGCCGGCTGGCCCAGGCGCTGCTCCAGATCTGGGGCGCCATCACCATCGTCTTCGTCGCCCTCCGGGTGCTGCCCGGCGACCCCGCCGAGCTGATCCTGGGCAGCCAGGCGACGCCGGAGCAGCTGGCCGCTTTGCGGGCGCAGCTGGGGCTGGACGATCCGCTGCCGGTCCAATATCTGCACCACCTCCAGGGTCTCCTGAGCCTCGACTTCGGCCAGTCGTGGCGGCAGGGCATGGGCGCTCTCGACGCCTGCCTGGAACGGCTGGGGCCGACGCTGGTCCTGTCCGCCTGGGCCATGGTGTTCACCGTGGTGCTGGGCTTCCTCACCGGCTCGTACGCGGCCCGGCACGCCAACTCCCTGGCCGACCGCCTGATCTCGGTGTCCTCGCTGGTCGGCCAGGCATTGCCGCCCTTCTGGATCGGCATCATGCTCTCGCTGATCTTCGCTAGGGGACTGCAGATCCTGCCCAGCACGGCCGACGGCACCATGGCGAGCCTGCTCCTGCCCGCCTTCACGCTCGCGCTGCCGTTCGTGGGCTGGCTGGGCCGGCTCGTACGGACCGGCGTGCTGGAGGAGATGAACCAGGACTACGTCCGTACGGCCCGCGCCAAGGGGCTGAGCGACCGGGTCGTCTTCTACATCCACGTCCTGCGCAACACCCTGGTCCCGGTGGTGACCATGTACGGGCCGGGGAGACCGTGGGCCTGGTCGGCGAGTCCGGCTGCGGCAAGTCCACGATCGCCAGGACCATCGTCGGACTGGTCCGCCCGTCCAGCGGTCAGGTGCTGTTCGAGGGCCGCGACCTGGCGACGCTGCCTGCCAGGGAGCTGCGCGGGCTCCGCCAGGACGTCCAGCTGGTCTTCCAGGATCCGTACGCCTCGCTCAACCCGCGGATGACCGTCTCCGCCCTGATCAAGGAGGCGTGGCGGATCCATCCGGGGATAGTGCCGCGGGAGCAGTGGGACGAGGAGGTGCGCGGGCTGCTGGACCGCGTCGGCCTGCGTCCCGAGCACGCCGACAGGTATCCGCACCAGTTCTCCGGAGGTCAGCGGCAGCGCATCAGCATCGCCCGCGCGCTGTCCGTGCGGCCGCGGCTGATCGTCTGCGACGAGGCCGTGTCCGCTCTGGACGTGTCGGTACGGGCGCAGATACTCAACCTGCTCGACGAGCTGCGGCGCGACCTGGGGGTCGCCTACCTGTTCATCTCCCACGATCTGGGCGTCGTGCACCACATCTGCGACCGGGTCGCGGTGATGTACCTGGGCAAGATCGTCGAGGTCGGTACGAAGGAGAGCGTCTATCTGCGGCCGTCCCACCCGTACACCCAGGCCCTGCTGTCGGCGGCACCGAGCCTCGACGACTGGCGGGACGGCGGGCGGCAGGAAATCGTGCTGAACGGCGATGTTCCCTCACCGTTGAACCCGCCGTCAGGCTGCCGTTTCCGGACGCGCTGCTGGCGGGCCCAGGATCGATGCCGGGTCGAGGAGCCGCGGCTCCTCGACCGCGGCACCGGCCATCCCGTGGCCTGCCATTTCCCCGAGACCGACCCGTCCTGACGAGCCCCCGGCGGGCGGGACGGATCCGGCCGCCTCGTGAAGGAGCGATCGATGTCGAACAGAGTCCTGTCCGCCCTGGTGGGCGCCGTCATACTGACGGCCCTGCTGGCTGGGGGCGGCCCGGCCACAGCGGCGGCGAGTGCCACGACCTGCGCGGGCGCACCGAACGAGCCGGTCACCAAGGGCGCGGTCTTCAACGACCCGGTGGGGGGCGACCCAACCGCCATCGTCCGGCGCCTCTGCGGCCTGATCCACCAGACCCCCGCCGGCGCCCGGATCCAGGTCGCCCACTTCGTCATGTCCGGCCAGGCGGGCACGGACTTCGCCGGCGAGCTGATCAAGGCGCACCAGCGGGGCGTCGAGGTGCGGGTGATCCTGGACGGCGACACGCGCGGCGCGACCGTGGCCACGCAGCTCGCGACCGCGCTCGGCACGGACATCTCCGCGAGCTCCTACCTGCACGTCTGCACCGGCCCGCCGTCGGGCGGCACGGCGGCCTGCGTTGGCAGCAAGGGCCAGCACAACAAGTTCTACCTGTTCTCGCGGACCGGCAACGCCTCCGACGTGGTGGTGCAGTCGTCGGCCAACCTCACCGACCTGAACTCCGCGACGTACTGGAACAACGCGGTCATACTCCCCCGGGACAAGAAGCTGTACCGAGCGTATGACAGCTACTTCCAGGATCTGGCGGCGGAGCGGAAGAACCCCGACTACTACCGCAGCACCACGAGCCGTTCCGGACAGGCCTGGTTCTTCCCCCGCGCCGGGACGGACGTCACCACCGACACCGTCGCCGAGCACCTCGCGCGGGTCCGCTGCACTCCCGGTACGCAGATCCGCGTCGGCATGTCGGAATGGGACACCTACCGCATCGCCATTCCCGAGAAGCTGCGTGACCTGGCCGCTCAGGGCTGCTCGGTCAAGATCGTCTACGGCATCATGGCCGACGAGGTCAAGCAGCTGCTGCTGGCCGAGCCCCGGATCGAGCTGCGCACGCTGGGCACCGGCGACGCGCTGCCCGGCCGGATCCACTCCAAGTACCTGCTCATCGAGGGCTCCTACGACCGCGACGCCCACGCCCAGGTCGTGCTGACGGGCAGCCACAACTACATCGAGAGCTCGCTGCGCCGCAACGACGAGACCCTGCTGCGGCTCGACGACCGGGCCTTGTACCGCCAGTACGTGGCCAACTTCGAGCGGCTGCGCGCGGTCGCGCCCCTGGCGTCCGCGTCCTGACCCACGCTGTCCCTGTTCTGACCACGCTGTCCCTGCCCTGACCCGCTCCGCGCGCCGCCTTGACCCGCTCCGCGCGCCGTCAGCCGTCCGCGCCGGGACGGCCCAGACGGTGCGCGGGCACGGGGATCGAGGGGAACGGGTTGTCCGGCAGCAGGATCACCCGGCGGGCCTGATCACCCTGGAGAGCGGCGTCCAGGTGCAGGAGCGCGGCGCCGATGCCGGCCGCGCCGACCATGTAGCCCGTGTCCGCCGACACCTCGCCGGGGCGCAACCGCCGATACGCCTGGTACCAGCGCAACCCCCGCCCGTCGTGGTCGACCGCGCGGCCGATCAGGTGCTCGGCGAGCACGCTCGCGAAGTCCAGGTACGACTTGCGCCCCGTCGCCGCCCACAGCCCCACGAACAGCTCCAACAGCCCGGCCGTGCCGCAGCACTGGCAGGAGACGTTCCAGAAGCCGGGGGTACGGCGGTGCGGGACGCCGCTCTCGACGATGCCGTGCGCCAGCCGCTCGCACCAGGCCAGGTCATCGGCCTCGCCCGTGACCCGGTACAGCTCGTAGAACAGCCGCGCCACCCCGGCCGAGCCCGAGCAGAAGCCCAGATAGTGCAGCCCCCGGCCCTGCGGTACGTGGTGCGGCACGGCGGCGCACCTCCCGGCCACGACGCTGACCATCCGGACGAAGCCGGCGCCTCTGCGGGCCGCGTCGAGGAAGAGCGGGTCGCCGGTGACGCCGTACAGGCGGGCGAGCAGGAACGCCGTGCCCGCCGTGCCGGACAGGAAGCCCGGGGTGACGGCGTCCACCGGCAGATCCGCCCGGCCACCGGCCGCGTCACCGGGCTTTCCCGGCAGGTCGGAGCAGTCACCGGCCCAGGTCTGCGCGTCGGGCAGGCCGGTGGAGTCACCGAATCGGTGGCCGGGCACGGCCAGGCGGGCGATGCGGGTGCCCGCCTCGACGGCCAGGTCCTGGTAGGCGGGCATGCCGAGCATCGAGGAGGTGTGCAGCAGGCCGAGCACCACGCCGCCGTCACCGCTCTGCGCGGGATCGCGCGACCAGCCGGGCCCTCCGTCGAGCGGGCGGGCGGAGCGGACGATCCGGTCGGCGGCGGCCACGGCGGCCTCCTCGAACTCCCCGTCCCCCAGCACCCAACCGGCCTCGGCGAGCGCGACCACCGTGCCGGACAGGCCGTGATAGAGCGACAGGCTGGTCTGGTTCGCCCAGGTCGCGGAGAGGTAGCGGGCGCCCGCGCGGGCCTCCTCGAGGTAGGCCTCGTGGCCCGTCGCCGCGGCCAGCTCCAGGAAGAACAGCACGATGCCCGCCGCCCCCGCGTAGAGCGAGGCCGGTTCGGCGGCGAGGGCCGACCTGCCCCGGGGGTCGGGGTTGGCCCGCCAGTGCCGGCCGCGCTCGTCGTCGACGGCCGCCGAGCGGATCCAGCGGCCGGCCATGATGGCGGCGGTCAGCGGTGTCTCAGCACGCTCGCTCGATGAGCGCGTCCGATCCAAGCTCATGCCGACCATTATCCCACACATTTGGTAGGAAATTAAGGGTTGGCGTCACCGCTTTCCGGGCACTTAGCCACTTTCCGGGCAGTCAGCCACCGTCGAGGGGCGAGGGCGTCGCGGCGGCTTCCACGGGGACGCGCCCACGGCGGATCATGGTGGTCGCGGCCGACAGCCCGAACAGGGCGGCGCCCGGCGGCCCGATGATCCACATGGGCCAGAAGTACACCAGGTGCGCGTCGGAGACGCTGAGCATGACCCAGACCACGACGTTGATCGACACCTTCACGGCCCAGATCGCCCAGAGGATCCTGAGCCATCTCGGCAGCGTCGCCAGCAGCCCGGCCGAAACCGCCGCCCCACGTGGCGCGGGCTGCGGTTTCGCCTTCGCGCGCGGCAGGTCGCCCAGGAGATCAGCCAGTTCGCCGTACGTCACCGCCTGGAAGGCCCGGCCCAGCCGGTCGTCGTACTCCTGCATGCTCAGGCGGCCCTCGGCCAGCGCGGAGCTGAGCCGTTCGGCGACCACCTCGCGATCGCCGTCCGACGCCCGGATCTTTCGCCGCTCGTTCATCGGTTCTCCTTGAGCGTGGAGTCTTTCGGCGTGAGCCGTGGGGAGGATGTCGCGGTCTCGCGGGCGAGCAGGCGGTCGATGGCGGCCCGCTCGGCGTCGTGGGTGTTGTCGTCATCGCGGCGGCGCTCGGCCATCGCGGTCAGGTAGGGCAGCACGGCCGGGCGGTCGACGGCGTCGGCGAACGCCTTCGCCATGAGGAGGCGCCCGGCCCGCCGGACCGGCCCGGACACGGGGGCGGCGGCGATGATCAGCCAGGTGCACGCCACGTCGGCGGCCGGCGCGCCACGGCCGGCGTTCGCCCAGTCGATGACCCGGGGACCGTCGCCGGTGACGAGCACGTTGCCGGGGTGCAGGTCCAGGTGGAGCAGGTTGTTGCCGGGCGCCCCCTCGGCGGCGGGCAGCCAGCCGGGCGCGCGTACGGTGGCCAGCCGCTGGAGCAACTCCACCAGGAGGCGCCCGTACGCGGGCGCGCGCCATGGCCGCCGGGTGGCCTCGCGCGACACGCTGCGGCCCACGACCCGCTCCATGAGGATGTCGGCCCCGTCGGCGTCGAAGACCTCGGGCGCCGGAAAGCCCTGCCTTCGGGCGTGCCGCATGACCGACGCCTCGCGTTCGAGGCTGCGGCCGTCGCGGGCCCGCCGGATCACCTTGCCGGTCCCGGCCTCGTACACGTCGCAGTCCTGTCCTGCCGCGAGCAACGTTCCCACACGCATGGTGGTCAGATTATGCGGTAAAGGTGAGTCATTCTAGTTGTGCGATAACCGGTGCACTGGCAGCAAATTACCGTCATTTGATGACAGCGGGTCCGTAGTGCGGACTTACCAGTTATGGCGGCCAAATCCCGCCGCCGGTCGGTGGCCTACTCTTTCGTGCCACTTCCTGCCATCGGCCACCTGGGCCGGCTCCCGCTATCGTAGCCAGCAACACCCAGTTAATCGTATTCAACCGATTAATTTCCGACAAAGGGTAGACGTCGCATTCGGTGTGAATACTGGAGGAGGTGACACATTGCTGGAGGCAATCGATCTTGTCAAGTGTTATGGCCCGGTCAGAGCCCTCGACGAGTTCAGCCTGAGCGTGGCCGCGGGCGAGATCGTCGGGCTCGTGGGGCACAACGGCGCGGGCAAGACGACCTTCGTGGAGATCGTGTCGTACCTGACCCGTCCGGACGGCGGCCACGTCACCATCGACGGTAAGCCACCGTCCGCCGTCAAAGGCCAGGTCGGCGTCGCACCGCAGCACATCGCGCTCTACCCGTCCGTCAGCGTCAGGGAGCACCTGGAGCTGTTCGGCAAGCTGGCCGGGCTGCGTGGCCAGGCGCTCACCACCGCCATCGACGACATCGTGGCCGCCCTGCGGCTGAGCGACTTCATCGACCGGCACGCGGCGGTCCTGTCCGGCGGCCAGCAGCGCAGGACCCAGGCGGCCACCGCGCTCATCCACCGGCCGGCGCTGCTGCTGCTCGACGAGCCGACGGCCGGCGCCGACCTGGAGACCAGGCAGGCGATGCTCGACGTGGTCAAGCAGCGCGCGGGCGAGGGCGCCGCCGTCGTCTACACCACCCACTACCTGCCCGAGCTCACCGAGCTCCAGGCCACGATCGCGGTCGTCAGGGACGGCCGGGTCATCGCCAGGGGCACCCACGAGGAGCTGGTCGACGGCCTGCCCGGCGAGGTGCAGCTCACCTTCGACAACGAAGAGGAGATCACGGTCTCGACCACCCACCCGGCCAACACCCTGATCGACCTGCTCAGCCGTGCCGACCGCCCGATCAGCACCGTCGACGTGCGCAACCCCTCCCTCGACGACCTCTACCGATCCCTGGCGGTCAGCAATGCTCCTTGACACCCCCCACACCCAGCAACGGGTCGAACCTCCACCGCCCGCGGGCCTGGTCGAGAACCTGCGCGGCGCCGCGTACCGCATCGGCGCGCTGGCCAAGCACAACACGCTCATCCGGCTGCGCGACCCGGGCCAGATGATCAGCTACGTCGCCATGCCGATGGTGCTCATGCTGGTGCTCAAGCCGCTGTACGTCCGGGCCGTCGAAGGCGGCGCCACGCAGGTGGCGACCGGGCTGATGGTGATGTTCTCGGTGTTCGCGATCTCCATCGCGGGCAACGCGATCCTCGTCGAGCGCACCTGGCGCACCTGGGACCGCCTGCGCGCCAGCCGCGCCCCGGCGACCGAACTGCTGCTCGGCAAGACCATCCCGATCTTCGTGGTGATGGTCGTGCAGCAGTCGATCCTGCTGGTGTACGGCTGCCTCGTCATCGGGCTGCCGATCCCGAAGGCCCCGCAGTACGTGGTCTTCGCGATCGCGATCTGGGCCTTCGCGCTGCTCTCGATCGGCGCGGCACTGGCCACGATCGTCCGCAGCCACGGGGAGCTCAGCGTGATCTCCGACGTCGGCGCCCTGACGCTCAGCTCGCTGGGCGGCGCCCTGGTGCCGTTGAGCATCATGCCCGAGTGGGCCCAGGTGGCCGCGCACATCTCGCCCGGCTACTGGGCCCTGACGATGATGCAGGCCGCGGTCCGCGGAGACGCGGCGGGCACCCTGGCACCGGCCGGGGTGCTGCTGGCGATCGGCCTCGTCGCCGGCACGTTCGCCGTCCGCAGGCTCACGCGCGGATGGGGGCGCGGACACCTGCTCTGAAGTGCCGACCCGCGGTCAGGGGGCCGCGGGTCGCTCGCCTTTCTGTCGGTAATTCAGTGACATGTACGGAATTGAGGCATGTTGATGGATCAGCAGCATTCACCCGGCGACTCGAAACACTCGGCGGACGAGTCGAATATCGCGATCATCGGCATGGCCGGCCGATTCCCCGGGGCGGACAACGTCGAGACGTTCTGGCGCAACATCAGCACCGGCGTGGAATCGTTCACCCGATTCTCCGACGAGGAGCTGATCGACGCGGGGGTCAGTCCGGCGACCTTCCAGCAGCCGAACTATGTGAGAAGCCGGCCGATCCTCGAGGACATCCGGGGATTCGACGCCGGATTCTTTGGTTACAACCCGCGTGAGGCGACATTGGCCGATCCGCAGCAGCGGATCTTCCTTGAGGTCGCTTGGGAGGTCCTCGAAGCCGCCGGGTACGGCTCGCCTGATGCGCGCGGCAGCGTGGGCGTTTTCGCGGGCACCAACATCAGCGGTTACCTGCTCACCCGGCTGAGGGCGTTCGAGATGGGCATCGACCCGTCCGCCCTGATGATCGGCAACGACAAGGACGCGCTCACCACGAACGTCTCCTTCCGCCTCAACCTCTCGGGCCCAAGTGTGGCCGTGCAGACGTTCTGCTCGACCTCCCTGGTCGCCGTGCACCTGGCGAGCGACGCGCTGCGCCGGGGCGACTGTGAGATCGCGCTGGCCGGCGGCGTGTCCGTACGCATCCCCGACCGGGTCGGGTACCTGTGGGAGGAGGGCGGCCAGGAGTCGCCCGACGGCCATGTGCGTACGTTCGACGCCGAGGGCAAGGGCAGCATGTTCGGCGACGGGGCCGCCGTGGTGGCGCTCAAGCGCCTGGACCGCGCGATCGCCGACCGCGACACCGTGCTCGCCGTCATCCGCGCCTCCGCGATCAACAACGACGGCGCGCTCAAGTTCAGCTACCTCGCGCCCAGCATCGACGGGCAGCGCAGGTGCGTCAGCAGGGCGATCGAGCGGGCCGGGGTCGACCCGTCGGAGATCTCGTACGTCGAGGCGCACGGCACCGCGACCGAGGTGGGCGACCCGATGGAGGTGGCCGCCCTGACCAGCGCCTTCGGCCCCACCAAGGACAAGCAGTACTGCCTGCTCGGCTCCATCAAGCCGAACGTCGGCCACCTCGACCGGGCCTCGGGCGTCACCGGGCTCATCAAGGTCGTCCAGTCCCTGCGCAACGAGCTCATCCCGGGCACCCTGCACTACACCTCCCCGAACCGGGAGATCGACTTCGACAGCAGCCCGTTCCGTGTCACCTCCGAGGTCACCCCGTGGCCGCGTGACGACGACCGGCCCCGGATCGCGGGCATCAGCTCGCTCGGCATGGGCGGCACGAACGCGCACGCCATCGTCACCGAGGCCCCACGGCCCGAGCGGCGCCCCGAGCGCTCCCGTCGCTGGCAGGTGCTGCCGCTGTCGGCCCGCTCCGAGTCGGCCGCCGAGAACGCCTGCGTCCGGCTCGCCGACCGGCTGGAGATCGACTCCGACCTCGAACTGGGCGACGTCGCCTACACGCTGCAGGTCGGCCGCAAGGTCTTCAACCACCGCAGGGTCGTCGTGGCCGACTCGACCGGCCGCGCCGCCACTCTGCTGGCCGACCCGGCCGGGCGGCTGGGCCGTAACGACGCGACCGTGGGCCGCCGGGTCGGCTTCCTGATCGCCGGGGTCGGCGAGCAGTACCCCGGCATGGTGGCCGCGCTCTACGCCGACGAGCCCGCCTTCCGCGACGACGTCGACGAGTGCCTGACCGTCCTCGGCCTCACCGAGGCCGCGCAGCTGTCCGACGTCTTCGTGCCCGCCGAACGCCGGGACACGAGCGGCGACCTGGCCCGGCTCCTGGGCCGGACCGGCGACGCGGCGGCCCCCTCCACGGTCGAGGCGCACCTGATCCAGCCCGCCGTCTTCGTGGCGGAGTACGCGCTGGCCCGCCAGCTCATCCGCTGGGGCATCGCCCCCGAGATCATGGTCGGCTACAGCCTCGGCGAGTACGTGGCCGCCTGCCTGTCGGGCGTCCTCTCGCTCCCCGACGCGCTGCGGCTGGTCGCCTACCGGGCCAAGCTGATCACCTCGCAGCCCGAGGGCGCCATGCTCGCGGTGGCCGCCGACGAGCGGCGGCTGCGCGCGGTGCTCGGCGACCTGCTGACCCGCGACCTGGACGTGGCGGTGCGCACCGGCTCGCAGCTCGTCCTGGCCGGGCCCGTCGCGGCGGTCGAGGCGGCCGGCGCGCTGCTGCTGGAGGCGAAGATCGGCTGCCGCCGCCTGGACACCACGCACGCCTTCCACTCCCGGATGCTGGAGCCGGTGGCCACCGAGCTGACCGCCTGGATCAGCGACAACGTCACCCTGCACCCCCCGGTCATCCCGTACGTCAGCAACGTCACCGGCCGTCTGGCCACCGCGGACGTCGTCACCGACCCCGGCTACTGGTCGCGGCACATGTGCGAGACCGTGGAGTTCGGCGCCGGGCTCGCGCACGTGCTCGGCTCCGGCGACCTCGCCCTGGTGGAGATCGGCCCCGGCCAGTCGCTCGGCGCGCTCACCCGCGGCCACCCGGAGTGCGACCGCGCCCAGTGGCCGCTGATCGTCACCACGCTGCCCGCCGCGAACGACCGCCTCGACACCCACGCCGCCACCGCCACGGCCGTCGGCAAGCTCTGGCTGGCCGGCGTCTCCGTCGACTGGGCGGCGCTGCACGCCGGCTGGGCGCCCGGGCGGATCCCGCTGCCGACCTACCCCTTCGAGCACCAGGACTACTGGCTGGAGATCGACCAGACCGCGGCGAGCACCGGCGCGCCCGCGATCGACGACAGCGACCCCACCAGCATCCTGAACGCCCTGCCCCGGCTGCCCGACGAGCGCTGGATCAACGTGCCGACCTGGCGGCAGACCGCGCCGCGCCCGGCACGCGAGGAGGAGGCGGGCCGCTGGCTGGTCTACACCGACGCGGGCCGTGCCGACACGCTGGCCACCGCGCTGCGCGCGCACCTGGAGGCGGCGGGGCACCAGGTGGTGCTGATCCGTCCCGGTGAGCGGTTCGCCGCCGGACCCGACGGCCTGGTGGTCCGGCCCGGCTCGCCGGAGGACGCCGTCAGCGCGCTGCGTACCCTGGCCGAGCGGGACTTCGAGCCCGAGCGCGTGGTGCACCTGTGGACCGCCGAGGAGAACCCCGACTCGACCGACGAGTGCCTGCGGCGCGGCCTGCACACCCTGGTCGCGCTCGCGCGGGCCGCGGGCGACATGGGCATCACGCGGTGGTCGCTGGACATCGTCACCATCGGCGGCCAGCGGGTCCTCCCCGGCGACCGGGTCATCCCGGAACGCGGCACCCTGCTCGGCCCGACCCGCCTGATCCCGGTCGAGTACCCGCGCGTGCGCACCCGCCTGATCGACATCGACACGGCGTCGTCGCCACGCGACCTCCTCACCGAGCTGCGCGCCGAACCCGCCGACCAGGTCGTGGGGCTGCGGAGTGGCCGGCGCTGGGTCCCGGAGTACGAGGTGCTCGACGCGTCGTGCATCGACCAGGACTCCCCCAAGGCCCAGGTACGCCGGGGCGGCACGTACCTCGTGACCGGCGGCCTCGGCGGCATCGGCCTGGCCATGGCCGAACGGCTCGCCGAGCACTACCAGGCCCGCCTCGTCCTGATGGGCCGCACCCCCGTGCCGCCCAAAGACCAGTGGGGCCCCATCCTGGCCTCGGAGCGCACCGCCGACGAGGTGCGCCGGCGGATCGAGGGGCTGCGGCGGCTGGAGGCCGCGGGCATCCAGGTCATCACGGTCGCCGGCGACGTCTCCCAGCCCGATGACGTACGGCGGGCGGTCGGCGCGGCGATCGAGACGTTCGGCGAGCTCAACGGCGTGCTGCACTGCGCCGGGGTGCCCGCCGTCGGCCTGATGCAGTTCAAGACGGCCGCCGACATCCAGCGCACGCTGGCGCCGAAGGTGGCGGGCACGCTGGCCATCGGCGAGGCGTTAAAGGACGTGCCGGTCGATTTCGTGGCGTTGTTCTCCTCCACCACGTCGGCGACCGGCGGCGGCGCGGGCCAGGTCGACTACTGCGCCGCCAACGCCTACCTCGACGCGTACGCGCTCAGCGACCCGCTGCCCGGCGTGACCGTGGCGGCGATCGACTGGTGCGAGTGGACCTGGAACGGCTGGACCGACGGCCTGGAGAACTACGACGAGGGCTCCAAGCACTACTTCACCTGGTACCGGGAGAACTTCGGCATCACCTTCGACCAGGGCTACGAGACGCTGCTGCGCGTACTGGCCAGCGGCGAGGCCCACGTGATCACCTCGACGCAGGACTTCGCCCCGCTGGTCGCGATGAGCCGCCGCTCGTCGATCGAGAGCCACCAGGCCACGGTGAAGAAGATCCGCGACGCGTTCGGCCGCCACCCGCGGCCCGAGCTGTCGACCGCCTACGTCGAGCCGCAGTCACCGGCCGAGGAGGCCATCACCGCGGTCTGGGCCGAGGCGCTCGGCCTGGAGCAGGTCGGCATCCACGACAACTTCTTCGAGCTCGGCGGCAACTCGCTGCTCGGCATGGAGATCATCGCCGAGGTCCGCAAGGCCCTCGAACTGTCCTACCTGCCCCCGCACATCCTCTACCAGTCGCCCACGGTCGCCTCGCTCGCCGAAGCCGCGACCTCGGGAGGCGAACAGGACCAGCAGACCCTCGGGGCCCTCGACCAGCGGCGGTCCCGCATCGAACAGCGACGCAACATGCTCCGCGGGAAGGCGGCAACATGACGGACACTGAGCCGGACTACGACTCGGCGGTCGCCCTGATCGGGATGTCCGGTCGCTTTCCGGGGGCGAGCAGCGTCGGCGAGCTGTGGCGCAACGTGCTCGCCGGGATCAAGGGACTGCGCGAGATCACCGACGAGGAGCTGGCCGAGTCCGGCGTCGAGCCGGGCAAGGTGGCCGACCCGCGCTACGTCCGCGTCGGCGGCCCGATCGACGGCCTCGACCAGTTCGACGCCACGGTCTTCGGGATCAACCCGCGCGAGGCCGAGACGATGGACCCCCAGCACAAGCTGTTCCTCGAATGCTCGTGGGAGGCGCTGGAGAGCGCGGGCTACTGCCCGACCGACACGCCGGGACAGGTCGCCGTCTTCGCCGGCTGTGGCTTCCCCGACTACATCGTGCAGAACATCCAGCACCTCGCCGGCCAGCCGGGCGGCGCGCTGCTCATGGCCACCGGCAACGAGCGCGACTCCCTGGCCTCGACCGTCTCCTACAAGCTCGGGCTGCGCGGCCCGGCCGTCACCGTGCAGACCTTCTGCTCCACCTCGCTGGTGTCGGTGCACCTGGCCTGCCAGAGCCTGCTGACGTACGAGTGCGACATCGCGCTGGCGGGCGGCGCGTTCACGCCGCTCCCCCAGCCCGCCGGTTACCTGTACGAGCAGGGGGGCATCATGTCGCCCGACGGCCGGGTGCGCAGCTTCGACGCCGAGGCGGGCGGCACGGTCATGGGCAGCGGCGTCGGCACGGTCGCGCTCAAGCGCATGTCCGACGCGCTCAAGGACGGCGACGTCATCCACGCGGTCATCCTCGGCTCGGCGGCCAACAACGACGGCCGGACGCGCGCCGGATACACCGCGCCCGGCGTCGACGGGCAGGCCGAGGTCATCGAGTCCGCGCTGGGCGTGGCCGGGGTCAAGCCCGACACCGTCGGCTACGTCGAGTGCCACGCGACCGGCACCATGCTGGGCGACTCGATCGAGCTCGCCGCGATGAACCGGGTGTTCGCCCAGCCCCGCGAGACGCCGTGCGTGCTGGGCTCGCTCAAGCCCAGCATCGGTCACCTCGACCGCGCCTCCGGTGTCACCGGGCTGATGCGCGCCGCGCTCACCCTCAAGAACGAGCTGCTGCCGGGCACCCCGCACTACGAGACGCCCAACCCGGCGCTGGCGACGGCGCGGGACCGGTTCACCGTGCTCACCGAGCACCAGGCCTGGCCCGCGGGTCCGCACCCGCGGCGGGCCGGGGTCAGCTCCTTCGGGCTCGGCGGCACCAACGCGCACGTGGTGCTGGAGCAGGCGCCGGTACGGCCGGCGCGGGCGGCCCGGCCGGGACCGCACCTGCTGACGTTCTCGGCCGCCGACGGGCAGGCACTGTCCGACCTCACCGGTCTGTTGCGGGAGCACCTCTCCGGTGACCTCGCCGACGACCTGGCGGATGTGGCGTACACGCTGCAGGTGTCGCGCGGCGGCTTCGCGACGCGGCGCGCGGTCGTGGTCCGGGACCGGGAGGACGCGGTCGCGGCGCTCAGCGATCCGGCGCGCTGGATCGACGCCAAGACGCAGCGCCGCAACCCCAAGGTCCGGCTGGTCACGGCGGGCGGCGACGTACCGGCCGCCTGGTGGGCGGACCTGCGGGCGGCGGCCGACCGGCTGACCCGCCCCGGCGCCGCCGGCGCTGCCGCCTCTCCCGGTGCCGCTGGCGCCACCGGTACCATCGGCGCCACCGCCTCACCCGAGGACGCGGTCGCGGCGCTCGCCGAGGCGCTCACCGCACTCAGTGTCCGCCTGCTCCACGACGGGGCCGACACGTCCGGCGTCGAGGAGATCGCCGTGGCCCCCGCCGGCGACGAGAGCGCCGCCGAGTGGCTCCTGGCCACTCTTGGCAAGCTGTGGCAGGCCGGCGCCGCCATCGACTGGGCGGTGCTGCACCAGGGCGCGGGCCTGCGGGTGGAGCTGCCCACCTACCCCTGGCAGAAGCGCCGGTTCTGGGTCAAGGCCAACCCGAGCATGATGGCCGCGCCCCCGAGCACCGGCAAGACGTTCGACCGCTCGAAGTGGACGCACCTGCCGACCTGGCGGCAGCGGCCCCTTACCCTCAACGGCCTGGACGAGCAGCTCAGGCTGGCCGGTCCCTGGCTGGTCTTCACCGACGACGCCCGGGGCGAGGCCCTGGTCGAGCGGCTGACCGAGGCGGGCGCCGAGGTGACCGCGGTGCGCCGGGGTGACCGGTTCGACGAGGACGACACCGGACATTTCACGATTCGCCCCGACAAGGCGGACGACATGGCCGAGGTGCTCTACTCGCTCGTGGTCAATCCGCGCTCGATCATTCACGCCTTCAGCCTGTCCGCCGCCGAGGCGGGGCCGGACCCGGTCGCCCACTTCGACGCCGAGCAGAGCCGCGGCTTCTACTCGGCCCTCGCGCTGGCCCGCGAGCTCGTCGACAACACCGGCTCCGCACCGCGCGCCGAGCTGGTCCTGCTGACGTCGGGAGCGGTGGGCGTGGTCGGCTCTGACCTGCGCCACCCCGAGCACGCGACGCTCGCCGCGCTGGCGCCGAGCCTGCAGCAGGAGAACCCGCGCCTGCGCTGCCGCCACATCGACGTCGGGTCCGACATCGATCCCGAGCAGCTCGCCACGCAGATCCTGGCCGCTTCCGTCGCCCCGCACGAGGGGCCGGTCGCGGTGCGCTCGGGCGAGACGTGGCTGCGGCAGTACGAGCAGTACCCCATCGACGAGCCCGGCCCGGAGGAGCGGCCGTTCCGCGACGGCGACACCGTGCTGATCACCGGCGGTCTCGGCGACGTCGGCCTCGTGCTCTCCCGCCACCTGGCCGCCCGGTACGGCTGCCGCCTGGTGCTCACCGCCCGCGCCCCGCTGCCACCCCGCGAGGAGTGGGACGCCTTCCTGGCCGCGGTGCCGCCGGGCGGGGAGCGTACGGCACGGCACATCCGCAACATCCGCGACCTGGAGGAGCGCGGCGCCACCGTGCTCGCCCTGTCGGCCGACGTGGCCGACGAGGCCGGGATGCGGGCGGTCGTCGAGGCGGCGGTCGAGCGCTTCGGCGGCATCGACGTGGCCGTGCACGGCGCGGGCGTCCAGGACGGCGGCTACTTCAACTTCGCCCACCTCATGGACCGCGACCAGTGCGACGCCCACCTGGCCGCCAAGGTCAAGGGCTTCCACGTGCTGGAGGCCGTACTGGGCGAGCAGGCCCGCGACCGGCGCGTCACGCTGTCGTCGATCGCGGCGGTGCTCGGCGGGATGACGCTGGCGCCGTACGCGGCGGCGAACGCGGCGCTGGACGCCTACATCCGGGTGGCCCGGCTGGGCGGCGGCCGGTGGATCACCGTCGACTGGGACACCTGGAACATCGACCCGGACCGCCTCGAAGGCCACAGCGGCGCGGTGATCGACTACGCGATGACGCCCGCGGAGGGCGTGGACGTGTTCGAGCGGGCGCTGTCAGCCGCCGACCGCGTCGGGCACCTGGTCATCTCGACCGGCTCGCTGGAGGCGCGCATCGCGCAGTGGGTCACCGGTGACATCCATGACGCCGGCGACGACGATCTCGACGACGACCGCGAGCGCCACCCGCGCCCGGACCTGAGCACCCCGTACGTCGAGCCGAACGAGGGCACCGAGGCCACGCTGTCCGGCATCTGGTCGAGAGTGCTGGGCATCGACCCGATCGGCGCCACGGACAACTTCTTCGAGCTCGGCGGCCACTCGCTGCTCGCGATCGAGCTGACCACGCGGATCCGCAAGGCCCTGAACGCCTCGGTGCCGGTCACCGGGCTGCTGGAGTGCCCGACGGTCCGCCAGCTGGCCGCGCTGCTGGACTCCAGGGAGGACGCGTGAAGCAGCCCGAGTATCTCCGCAAGATCCAGAGCTTCGCCCGGCGCGAGCTGCTCGACAAGGACGCCTACCTGGACTCGCTGGCCGAGGCGCCGATGCCGCTCTACCAGCGCTTCACCGACACCGGCCTGGCGAACTGGTGGCTGCCCAAGGAGTCGGGCGGGCTCGGGCTGGGCCTGGAGGAGAGCGT
Source organism: Nonomuraea sp. NPDC049158 (assembly GCF_040648335.1). NCBI lineage: Bacteria > Bacillati > Actinomycetota > Actinomycetes > Streptosporangiales > Streptosporangiaceae > Nonomuraea > Nonomuraea sp. NPDC049158. Next base: position 345,096 of record NZ_JBEZDM010000001.1, on the reverse strand, counting down.
CCGCATCGTCTCCGAACTGGCCTACGCCGACGCGGGCGTGGCGTTCACGCTGTTCATCCCGGTGCTCACGACGAGCATGGTCCAGTGGTACGGCTCCGCCGAGCTCCGGGAGCACCACCTGGGCCGTATGGCGGCGGAGAACGGGTTCTGCGCGACGCTCGGCAGCGAGCACGCGGCGGGCAGCGAGCTGGCCCGGATCTCCACCACGGCGACCCGCGACGGCGACGAGATCGTGCTCAACGGCCAGAAGGCGTTCTCCACCAACACCGACTTCGCGCAGTTCATCGTGGTGATCGCGCGGGCCCAGGACGACCCGGCGGGCTACCTCGCGGTCCTGGTGCCGCGCGACACACCCGGCATCCGCGTGGACAAGCGGTGGGACGTCATCGGGCTGCGCTCGTCGGCGACCTACCAGGTCTCGCTCACCGGCTGCCGGGTGCCCGCGGCGAACGTACTGCGCGGCAACGGCCTGCGGCTGCTGGAGGTCGGCCTGAACGCCAGCCGCATCCTCATCGCCACGACCGCGCTCGGCATCGCCCGCCGGGTGCGCGACGTGTGCATGGAGTACGGCAAGTCCAAGTCGGTGAAGGGCTCGCCGCTGGCCAACAACGCGGTGTTCGCGAGTCGTCTGGGCCAGTTCGAGATGCAGATCGACGTGATGGCGAACCAGTGCCTGGCGGCGGCCCGCGCGTACGACGCGGTCGCGGCCCGGCCGGACGCCGGCGAGGAGTTCCTGCGCGTCGGGACGCTCAAGTCGGCGCTCACCGCGAAGATGTTCTGCGGCCAGACGGGGTGGCAGATCGCGTCCACGGCCTCGGAGATGTTCGGCGGGCTCGGCTACACGCACGACTCGGTCATCGGCAAGCTGCTGCGGGACGTGCGCTACGTGTCGATCGTCGAGGGTGGTGACGACGTACTGCGTGACCTGGTGTTCAGCCGGTACGTGGTGCCGGTGTCCAAGCGGTCATGAGGCGGCCGCGGCGGTGACGACCGCCGCGGCGTAGCCCGGCGCGATGTCGAGCCAGCGGACAGGCAGGGCGGCGCCGGGCGGCGAGGGAGGGGAGAGCACGGCCCCATGGGTCGTGCTCTCTTCATGTACGAGGACATTGCGGAGTCCGGCCAGGCCCACGCCGACGGCTTTGACGTACGCCTCCTTGGCCGTCCAGAGGCGGAAATATCCGGTACGGAGGCCGGAAGGGCCCGCCGCGCGCAGCCGGTCGACCTCCTCCGGCTGGTACATGCTGCCGGCCATCGCCAGGCAGTCGAGGTCCTCGCGGATCCGCTCGACGTCCACGCCGACCCTGGAACCCGGCGGCGCCACCGCCACCAGCGCCCACTCCTCGGAGTGGGACAGATTGAAGTCGGGCGCGGTCCGGCCATACGGCGGGGCCACGTACGGCCGCCCGCTGTCCTCCGTGCCGAAGGTCAGACGCGCGGCGCGCACGCCACAGACCTCGCCGAGTATGGCGCGGAGCGCGGCGTGCGCGACCATGAACCGGTGCCGCTCCCGGGCCGAGCCGAGCCGTCGGGCCCGCTCGCGCTCGGCGTCGGAGAGCGAGCGCCACCCGCCCGGCGCCAACGGCCGGTCGAGGTGGATCTTCCACACCCTGGGCTGCGTCATACCCACGCGCGCAGCGCCTCCGAGAGGTGCTTGTACGTCAGCTTCGCCTGCTCGAAGACGGCGAAGTGCCCGCCGACGTAGGTGTGCAGGTCGAACCGCCCGGTCGTCTGGTCCCGCCACGCGGCCACCAGCTCCCGGCCGGCCCTCGGGTCGTCGGTGCTGGGCAGCGCGGTGATCGGGACGTTCAGCGGGGGTTCGGGATAGTACGCGTAGGTCTCCTTGACGCTGAAGTCGGCCTGCATGGCGGGCAGGATCATCTCCAGCACGGACGGGTCGTTCAGCAGCCAGTCGGGGGTCCCGCCGAGCTTGCGCAGCAGCTCCACCAGCTCGGCGCTGCTCATCCCGCGCACCGGCGGCCCGTCGTCGAACGGCCGGTGCGGCGCGACGCAGCCGGAGACGAACAGGTGCACCGGCTCGGGGCCGCCCCGGCGGCGGATCTCCCTCAGCAGTTCGAAGGAGACCAGCGCGCCCAGGCTGTGTCCATAGACGGCGTACCGGCGGCCTCCGCTCACCTCGGCCAGGATGACATCGGCCAGATCGGACACCAACGGCGCCATCCGCTCGTACGGAGGCTCGCGCAGCCGGTTCTCCCGCCCTGCGGGCTGGACCGGCAGCACCGCCACACCCGGCAACCGGTGCTGCCACGCCCGGTAGGCGGAGGCCCCGCCCCCGGCGTGCGGCAGGCAGAACAGCGCGAGCGCGTCGGCCGCCGCGCCGGTCTGTGCCCGGAACGGCAGCCACCGCTGGATCGCGTCTTCGCTGGTCACATCATTGACGGTCATCGTGCCTCAATCCAGGATCTCTAGCTTCACGTACGGCGGAGGCGGCTGCACGTTCGTCAGATCGGCCTCCAGCACCACGTGGGCGCCGTTCCGCTCCACCTCCCTGAAACCCGCGAACGCGTAGGTGACCTGCATCATCCGGTTACGTCCCGTCTCCACGAAGTCGGCCCGCACCGAGACACCGGCCTCCTTCGCCAGCCGCATGACGTGGTTGAGCATGACCATCCCGACCCCGCGCGACATCACCCGGCACGACATCAACATCATGCACAGGCGCCAGACCGTCTCCTCCTTCTCCACCAGCGCGAGCCCGATCTTGCCGTAGCTGCCGAACCGGTCGGTCAGCGAGGCCACCAGCAGCAGGTGGTCCGGCGACTCGCGCAGCTCGTCGAGCTCCTCGTAGGAGTAGGTGCGGCCGGTCGAGTTGAGCTGGTTGGTGCGTACCGTCAGCTCCTCGGCCCGCTGGAGGTCCTCCCGGCGGGCCGGCGCGATGGTGAACGCCATCTTCAGCCCGGCCAGGAACTCCTCGTTGGTGCCGACGAACTCGCTCTCCAGCTCGTCCCTGGCGATCTGCCCCTGGTACATGCCGCGCCGCTGCGCCGACTCGTCGGTGACGAACCGGGGGGTGAACTCCGGCCGTACCAGCGCCTCGTCCACGTCGGCGACGTCGACGCAGGTCACCTCCGGCACCTCGTGCGCCACCTCGGCGCGCTCGAACTCCTGGTCGTCCACGAACGCGAACGCGTCGAGCCCGAGGTTGAGCGCCTTGGAGATCTGGCGGATCGAGTCGGACTTGGCGTTCCAGTTGATCCGCGGGTAGAGGAACAGGTCGTCGAGGCCGAGCTCGCGCAGCTTGCCGAACGCCGCCTCGTGGTCGTTCTTGCTGGCCACCGAGTGCAGCACGCCCATGCGGTCCAGCCGTCTGATGTGCTCGACGACCGCCGGACGTACCGTGACGTTCTCGTCCTCCAGCAGCACGCCGTCCCACAGCGTGTTGTCGAGGTCCCACACGACGCACTTGATGCGGCCCTGCTTGGGCTTCTCGTGGAGTACGGCCACACTCATGACGTCACCTCCCGGTCCGCCTGGCCGGCGATCGTGATGCGCTGGATCTCGTTGCTGCCCTCGATGATCTCCATGACCTTGGCGTCCCGGTAGAAGCGGGCCACGGGATAGTCGGGGCTGCAGCCGTTGGCGCCGTGGATCTGGACCGCCTCCGACGCGTGCCTGGCGGCCGCGGTGGACGCGAAGTACTTCGCCACCCAGGTCGCCATGATCGTGGAGGCCTCACCGGCGTCCTTGAGCCGCCCCGCCTCGGCCAGCAGCAGCCGGGCCGCCCGCGCGTCGGTGACCATGTCGGACAGCTTGGCCTGGATCAGCGGCAGGTCCCGCAGCACCGAGCCGCCGACCTCGCGCGCCGAGGTGTACGTCGCCGACGCCTCCAGGCACGCCTGGATGATGCCGACCGACCCGGCCGCCACGCTGTAGCGACCGAGGTCCAGCGTGCCGGTGAGCACCATGCCCGCGGTGAACCCGCTGGGCCCGAGCAGCGCGTCGGCGTCGAGGCGGACGTCGTCGAACGTCACCTCCGCGAGCATCGACGCGCGGGTGCCCAGCATGTCGTCGATCGGGCGCACCTCGACCCCGGGACTCTCCCTGGGCACCAGGAACGCGCCGATGCTCGACGCGGTGCGGGCGAACACCAGGTACAGGTCCGCCCGCTGGCCGCCGGTGATCCACTTCTTGCCGCCGTTGAGCACCCAGCCCGTACCGGACTGGACGGCGGTCGTGGTGATGCCCGAGGTGTCGCTGCCCGCGCCGGGCTCCGACAGGCAGAACGCGCCCAGGACCGTACCCTTGGCCAGGGCCGGGGCCCACTTCTGCCGCTGCGCCGCGCTGCCCCACCGCTGCACCGCCCACGACACCATGGTGTGAACCGTGAGCAGGCTGCGGACCGACGAACAGCCGCGGCCCACCTCCTCGTGGACCTCGCCGAGGGTGACCAGGTCCATTCCGGCGCCGCCCACCTCCTCGGGCAGGAAGGGGGCCCACAGGCCCGCCTCGGCCATCCGGTCCAGCAGTTCCTCGGGGATGTAGCCGGCCTGGTCGTACGCCTCGGCGTACGGAACGATGAAGGTGTCCACGAACGCGCGGGCGCTGGCCCGGTCGGTGACCGGGAGCGTCTTTTGCGCGACCGGCGCCTGGGTGACGATCGTCACGCGGCCAGCTCCTCCGACAGCCGGCCCACCAGCTCGGCCATCGAGCCGGCGGTCCGGAAGTTGTCGATGCGCAGCTCCTCGTTCGGGATGGTGACCTCGAAGGTCTTCTCCACGAACATCACCAGCTCCATCGCGAACAGCGAGTTGACGAAGCCCAGGGAGAAGATGTCCTGGTCTCCGGTGATCTCGGCCTGCGGGTAGCGGCTGCGGACGAAAGCGAGGATCTGCGCCTCAGCGGTGTTCGACATTGCTGAGCTCCTTTTCAGTGGTTTCGTTGGTTAGTTGGCGTAGGTGAAGAAGCCGCGTCCGGACTTGCGTCCGTGCAGGCCGGCGTCGGTCATCTGCTTGAGCAGCGGGCACGGCCGGTACTTGCTGTCGGCGTAGTGCTCGTACAGCACCTCGACGCTGTAGAGGATGGTGTCGACGCCGATCAGGTCGGCGGTCTCCAGCGGCCCCATGGGGTGGCCGAAGCAGCTGCGGAACACCTCGTCGACGGACTCGGCCGTGGCCACGCCCTCGTGGACGAGGTAGGCGGCCTCGTTGACGGTGAGCATGAGCACCCGGTTGGAGATGAAGCCGCACGAGTCCTTGACGTCGACGGCCCGCTTGCCCATGGCGGCCAGCAGGTTCCTGGTCCGCTCGATGGTGTCGGGGGTGGTGTGGAAGCCGGGGATCAGCTCGACGGCCGGCCTGGCGGGCACCGGGTTCATGAAATGTACGCCGATGACCTTGTCGGGACGGCCCGTCACGGCGCCGACCTTGGTGATCGGGATGGCCGAGGTGTTGACGACGAACACGGTGTCGGGTCCGCAGGCCGCGTCGAGCGCCTCGTAGACCTCCCGCTTGACGTCCCAGTTCTCGGTCACGTTCTCGATGACGATCTCCGCCTTGGCCAGGGCGTCGGCGCCGACGGCCGTGGTGATCCTGGCGAGGATCGCGTCCGCGTCCAGGGCCGGGCCGCCCATCAGGCGGCTCATCCGGCTGTTGCGCTCGATGTTCGCGAGCGCCTGCTGGAGGATCTGCTCGTCCTTGTCGACCAGGACCACGTCGTGGCCGGTCTGGGCCAGGTTCTGGGCCACTCCCACGCCCATCACACCGGCGCCCACTACGCCGATCACTGTCATGACTGCTCCATTCGTTGCGCTGGTCCGTTGTTTTTGGTCTGTTGTTTTGGCCCGTCGCGCTGCTCGTTGTCGGGTCTCACCGGCCGCGTCTGCGGGCGGCGGAGGCTTCGAGCCCCGATCGGCGCAGCTGGGCACGTACGTGGCTGCCGCCGTCCGCGCCGGTCCCGAGCGCGTGGCCCGCGCCCGAGGACATGGCCTCGATGGTCTGGCCGAGCGCCGACACGGTCGGCGCCTCGTAGAGGATGTGGGGCGGCAGCTCGTCCAGCTCGAAGGCCCGGCGCATCGCGGCCACGATGCTGACGCCGAGCAGTGAGTTGCCGCCGAGCTCGAAGAAGTTGTCCAGGACACCGACCCGGTCGAGCTTGAGCGAGTCGCACCAGATGCCGGCGATCTGCTCCTCGGCCGACCCCGACGGCTCCTGGTAGGGGGTGACCAGCTCGGGTCGGGGGTGCCGCTCGCCGCTCACGCCACCCACGGCGGGCGAGGTGACCGCCTCCAGGTTGAAGCGCGAGCTGCCGAGCACCACCGTCGGGAAGTCCTGCGTGGACACCACGACCCGGGGCTCACCGCTGGCCAGCGCGCGCAGCAGCGCCCGCCAGCCGTCCTCGAAGTCGATCCCGACGCGGGCCCGGTTGTCGCGGAAGAACTGCTGCAACGCGCCGTCGTACCCGGCCAGGCCCTCCTCCCAGGCGTTCCAGGTCCACTCGCCCCAGTCGATGGCCAGGACCCGCCTGCCGGTGTCGGCGAGCTGGTGGGCGTACCCGTCGAGGAAGGCGTTGGCGGCGCAGTAGTCCACCTGGCCCGGCCCACCGCCGGTCGCCGAGGTGATGGAGGCGAACAGCACCAGGAAGTCCAGCTCGACCTCGTCGGGGCGGCCGATGCGCAGCGCCTCGGCGATGGCCAGGGTGCCGCCGATCTTCGGGGCCAGCACCTGGTCCAGCTCGTCGGACCGCTTGAACTGCATCAACCCCATGCCCGGCACGCCCGCCGCGTGGAGGACCCCGTGGAGGGCGCCGAACCGCTCGACCGCCGTCTCCACGGCCCGGCGGACGTCCTCGGGCTTACTGACGTCGCCGGTGACGATCTCGACCCGGCCGCCGAGTTTCTCGATCTCGAGCACTTGGACGATCCGCCGCCGGGTCGCCTCCTCGGCCGCATCGTTGGGTCCGGCACCGTTGGACCCCGCACCGTTGGACCCCGCGCCGTTGGTGCCCGCGCTCGCCAGGATGCGGGACCACTCCGCTCGGGGTGGCAGGCCGCGGCGGGCGAGCAGGACGAGGTTGGCGTGACAGTCGCGGGCCAGCCGTTCGGCCAGGCCGAGGGCGATACCGCCGAGCCCGCCCGTGATCAGGTAGACACCGCCTTCGCGGAGCGTCTCCAGGTCCGGATCGACCGCCATGGTCTCGTAACCGGGCACCCAGCGTCGGCCGTTGCGCAGCGCCACGATCCGGTCGGCCTGCGGCCTCCGCAACTCGGCCACCAACCCACCGACCACCGAACCGCCCCTGCCACTGGCCGCGAGCGGGCCGGTCGCCAGGTCGATGAGGCGGGTGGCGACCTTCGGGTACTCCAGGGGGATCACCAGGCAGGGACCGATCAGCGTCGCACCGTCCGGGTTGGACACGTCGTCGCCCAGCACCTGCTGCGTGCCGGTGACGGCGACGTCCAGAGACCAGTCGTCGGTGCCAGATTCGGCCGCCGCCCTGGCCAGCGCGACGAGTGTGTGCAGGCCGTACCGGATGGTCATGTCGTCGGCGGCGGCGTCCAGCGTCCAGAGGTGGACCACCCGCTCCAGCGGCCGACCGGCGGCGCGCAGGTCGCGCAGCAGCGAGAGCGTGTCGCCCACGCTGCCCGGCCGTACCGTGTAGCCGTCGGGGGTGGCGGCGTACGCGTCGCCGGGGCGTACCAGCGTGACCGTGGCGCCGGCCGTCCGCCGCAGCTCGGCGGCGACCTGGTCGGCGAGCCCGTCGCGGGTGTAGACCAGCCACGAGGCCGGCGCCTCACCCGGCGCGGGCGCGGCGGTCTGCCGCCATACGGGCAGGTACATCCACTGGTCTTCCGGCAGCCTGGGCAGGTTCGTGATCGCCTCGAACAGGTTGTCCGGATCGAGCGCCGGCAGCGCGCCGACCAACTGCCGCCGCGCGCCGGTCGCGGGCGGGTCGATCCAGTAGCGCTGACGCTGGAAGGGGTACGTCGGCAGCGGGATCCGCCCCGGCAACCCGGCCCCAGGCACTTCAGACGCCCCGGCGGCAAGCCCGGCATCGGGACCAGCGGCGAGTCCGGGGTTTCGGTGTCTGCCGTGGTGGGCGGCCCAGTCGAGGTCGGCGCCGAGTAGCCACAGCCGGGCCAGGCAGCCGGCGAGTACCTCGTCATCTGGGCGGCTGTCGCTGCCGCCGGGCAGCGCGTTGAGGATGAGCGGCCACCGCTGCGGCGGACATCCGGCGGCGCGTACCAGGGCGCCGAGCGACTGCCCCGGGCCGATCTCGACCACGGCCAGCTCCGGGTCGGCGAGCAGCGCGTCGATCCCGTCCGCGAACCGTACGGTCCCGCACATGTGCCGGGCCCAGTAGCCCGGGTCGCACACCAGGTCCGCGTCGGCGATCTCGCCGGTCACGTTCGAGATGTACGGCAGGGCGGGCGGGTTGAGCTGGACGTTCGCCTCGACCCAGGCGGTCAGGTCGTCGCTCAGGCGGGCCAGCATCCTGGAGTGGAAGGCGTGGGTGGTCTGCAGCGGGCGGCACGGGATCTCGGCCCGCCGCAGGTCGGCGAGGAGCCCGTCCATCGCCTCGACCGGACCGGCGACGACCGTCACCTGCGGGCCGTTGACGGCGGCCAGGTCGAGCCCCCGCTCGTCGAGCCTGAACCGGCGCCGCAGCTCGCCGGCGGGCAGCGACACGGCGGCCATCGAGCCGGGCGGCACGCCGTCGATCAGCTTCGCCCGGTACGCCACCAGCGCGACGGCGTCCGGCAGCGACAGGACTCCGGCCAGGCAGGCGGCGACGTACTCGCCGAGGCTGTAGCCCAGCATCATCCGCGGCTGTAAGCCCCAGGTCATGAGCGTGCGGGCCAGGGCGTACTCGACGGCGAACAGGGCGGGCTGGACGATCTCCGTACGCTCCAGCACGCCGACCCGCTCGTCCCCACCCGAGCCCGTGCGGCCCAGTAGGGCGGCGAGGTCGGGGGCGGTGCCGCGGCCGCCCGCGAGCAGGTCCGCGAGGTCCACGTCGCCCAGCGATCCGTGCAGGAGCTCCAGGCACTCGTCGAGCGCCGCGCGGAACTCCGGCTCGCGCCGATACAGCTCGGTGACCAGGCCCGGATACTGCTCCCCCGCCCCGGCGAACAGGAACGCCACCGGACGCCCCTGCACCGTGTCGACCCGGCTCAGCACCCCGGGGTTCGGCGATCCCCCACCCAGTACGGCGGAGTTCGGCGACCCCCCGCTCAGCACGCCGGGGTTCAGTGACTCCCCACCCAGTACGGCGGCAGCCGACTCAAGGCTGTCCACGACCGCGACGCGCCGGTGCTCGAACGTCTTGCGTCCCACCTGGAGCGTGAACGCCACGTCCGCCAACCGGATACCGGGCGAGGCGGCCAGGTGTCGTCCGAGGCGCTCGCCCGCCTGGTCGGCCGCGGTGGCGTTGCGCGCGGACACGGGCAGCACCTGGTACCTGCGGGAGGACTCGGGCGAAACGGGCGGCGCCGGGGGCCGGACGGGAGCCTCCTCGACGACCATGTGCACGTTGGTGCCGCCCATGCCGAGCGAGTTGATGCCCGCGATGCGCGGCCGTCCGTCGCGGGTTCGCCACGGGGAGAGCTCGGCGTTGACGTAGAAGGGGCTGTTCTCGAAGTCGATCTCCGGGTTGGGGCTGGTGTAGTGCAGGCTGGCCGGGATCACCCGTTCGCGCAGCGCGAGCGAGGTCTTGATCAGTCCGCTCGCGCCCGCGGCGCGGTCCAGGTGACCGATGTTGGTCTTCACCGAGCCGATCGGGCAGTACTGCGTCTGCTCGGTGTCGCCGAACGCCCGCGTCAGCGCCGCCAGCTCGATCGGGTCGCCGAGTTCGGTGGCGGTGCCGTGCGCCTCGATGTAGCTGATGTCCTCGCCGGTCACCCCGGCGTCGGCCATCGCGTCGGCGATCACCCTGGCCTGACCGACCACGCTCGGCGCGGTGAAGCCGACCTTGAGCGCGCCGTCGTTGTTCATCGCCGAGCCGCGGATCACGGCCCAGATGTGGTCGCCGTCGCGTACCGCGTCCGACAGCCGCTTGAGCAGCACCACCGCGGCCCCGTCACCGAACATGCTGCCCCGAGCCTTGGCGTCGAACGTCCGTACGTGACCGTCGGGCGACTCCTGCCCCCCGGGCCCGAACTTGTGCCCGACCCGGTCGGGCACCCGGATCGACACGCCGCCGGCCAGCGCGAGCTCGCACTCGCCGTTGCGCAGGCTCTGCACCGCCAGGTGCGCCGCGACCAGCGAGGTCGAGCAGAACGTCTGCACCGCGACACTCGGCCCGTACAGGTCGAACAGGTAGGAGACGGTCGTGGTGAGCGCGTCCTTGTCGTTGCCCATGATGATCTCGTAGTGGCTGACCTCCTCCTCGTCGTTCAGGAGGTGCTCGCCCATGCGGAGCAGGTACGTGCTGATGTTGCTGCCGCCGAACACGCCGACCCGGCCCCTGCTCTCCGGCACCGCGTACCCGGCCTGCTCCAGCGCCTCCCAGCACACCTCGATGAACGCCCGCTGCTGCGGGTCGGTGATCGCCGCCATCCGGGGGCTCAGGCCGAAGAACGCGGCGTCGAAGCCGCTGACGTCGTCGAGCACCGGGCGGGCGGGGACGTACGACGGGTCGTGGATGAGGTCGGGGGCCACTCCGGCGGCCAGCAGCTCCTCCTCGGAGAAGAAGCTGATGGACTCGACGCCTTCGCGCAGGTTGTTCCAGAACGTACCCACGTCGGTGGCGCCCGGGAAGTGGCCGGCCATGCCGACGATGGCGATCCGCCGGTCGTCGTCCATGTCGCTGCCGGTGCCGGTACCGGTCCCGGTGCGGCCGGCAGGTCCGGCGGTGCCTTCCACGGTCTTCTGGGCGACTCGCTTGGCCACCGTCGCGGCGCGGGCACTCGTCTTCCCGGTACGGCCGGCGGTGGCGCCCTTCTCGTCGAGGATTCCGGCGAGCGTGTGCACCGTCGGCGCCTCGAACAGCATCACCGTCGGAACCGCGATCCCGAACCGCTTCTTCACCAGGGCCAGCATCTGCAGCGCGACGAGCGAGTTGCCGCCGAGGTCGAAGAAGTTGTCCCTGGTCCCGACCGGCTCGATGCCGAGCACGTCGGACCACAGCTCGGCCAGCGCCCGCTCGGTCGCGGTCAGCGGCGGGCTGTACGGCTGAGGCAGCTCGGGACGGGGGAACCTGGTCCCGCCCGCCCCCGGCTCCGGCCCCGTCACCGCCCGGGGCAGCCGGTCGTCGAGTCCGCCCGCCGCCACCACGAGGCTCGGCCGGTCGTCGGCCACCAACCGGTCGAACGCCGCCAGCCCCTCCTCCGTGCTCATGGCGTGCGCGGCCATCGCGGCGCCGATGCCGCCTTCCATGCCTTCGAGCGTCCGCGACCAGGTGTCCCAGCTCGCGGCCACCCACCGGGTGGGCGAGGCTCCGGTGTCGTGGGCGACCGCAGTCAGCGCGGCGTTCGCCGCCGCGTAGCTGCCGAACGTGATGCCGCCCAGCAGCGACGACGTCGAGGAGAACAGCAGGCAGAAGCCGGGCGCCTGCTCAGCGGGGAGCTCGCCGAGCACCTCGCGCAGGACCAGCGCACCCGTCACCTTCGCGCCGAAGTGCCGCGCTACGGCTTCCTGGTCGAGGTCGCGCATCGACAGGAACGTGTCCCGGCCGGTCTCGGCGGCGGCATGAATCACCCCGTCGAGCCGCCCGCCCACCCGCAGTACCTCGCCTGACGCCCCGCTTCGCGCGTCGCCGAGCACCTCGGCCAGCAGGGCGCGCATCGCGTCGGCGTCTGTCACGTCGGCCCGCGGCGTCAGCACCTCAGCCCCGAGCGCCCGCAACCGCTGGACGCCCTCGTGGCGCGGGTCACCGGCCATGGCGGGCACGCCGCCGCGGCTGGTGAGGATCAGCCGGGCGGCTCCGGCCCGCACCAGGTGCTCGGCCACCAGCAGCCCGACGTCCCCGAGACCACCGGTCATCAAGTACGTCCCGCCGGGCCGTACCCCCAGACCGGTCTGTGCCTGGTCCCGGTCGGCGGGGACGTAGTCGCGGGTGTGGCGGCGTCCGTCGCGGTAGGCCACCAGGGCGTCGGTCGCCGGACCGCCGAGCTCGGCCACCAGGTCCCGGGCCGTCGCGGCGATGTCGGCGCCGGCCTCGAGGTCCACGCAGCGGCAGTCGAGGTTGAGGTACTCCTGGTTGGCCACCAGCGGCAGCGTGGCGGCGGCGGCGTGGCCGGGGTCCGGCACCTCGCCGTCGACGACCGCCTGGCCGGCCCGGGTGGCGACGATGATCCTGGTGCTGTCGCCGCCCTCGCTGCCCCAGGCGTCCAGCATCCGGGAGAGCGGGAGCACCACCTGGCGCCCGTCGCCACCGGAGCCGGCGTGGTCGAGCAGCCGCAGATCGAGCAGGACCGTCGGGGTCTCGCTCGCCAGGCTCCTGGCCAGGGCGGCGTGGTCGGCCGCGGACTCGGGGTCGATCGTGTAGCCGCGGGTCATCTCGGCGAACGCGCCGCCCGGCCGTACCAGCACGATCTCGGTGCCGTCGGAGCCGAGCGACTCGACGACCGCGTCAGCGACACCGCCCGCGTCGGCGAGCACCACCCAGCGCCCGGCCGCGCCCGAACCGGTCGTGGCGGGTACGTCGGTCGCGATCCAGCGCGGGACCATGAGCTGGACGTGCGGAGCCGTCTCCTCAGGAGGGGGAGCCAGAGCGGCGGCGGCCGGGGCGGGCCCGGCCTGGTGGCGGGGCGGGTCGATCCAGTAGCGCTCCCGCTGGAACGGGTAGCTGGGCAGCCCCACCTTGCGTACGGGCTGATCCTGCCGGTAGCCGGCCCAGTCGACCGGCACGCCCGCCAGCCACAACCGCCCCAGCCCCTCGGCCAGTACGGTGCCGGCCGGGCGGGGGTCGGCGGCGGCGGGGAGCGAGGAGACCACCAGCGGCCAGCGGTCCCGGGGGCAGTCGCGGTGACCGCGGGCCATCGCCCCGAGCGACTGCCCGGGACCGATCTCCAGCAGCGCGAGCTCACCCTGCTCGAGCAGCGTGCCGAGCACGGCGTCGAACAGCACCGGCCCGCACATGTGCCGCGCCCAGTAGCCGGGGTCGGTCGCCTCGGCGGCGGTGATGAGGGCGCCGGTGACGTTCGAGACGTACGGGATGCGCGGCTCTTCGAGCGTGATGTGGGTGGCGATCCAGCGGGTCAGCTCGTCGCGTACCGGCTCCATCATGCGCGAGTGGAACGCATGGCTGGTGGCCAGCGGCCGGCACGGCACCGACTCGCCCGCCAGGAACTCCCTGACCGCCTCCATCGCGGCGGGCGGGCCGGCGAGCACGGTGAGTTCGGGGCCGTTGACCGCGGCCACGTCCACGTCCGCGATGCCCGCCCGCGCCAGCCGGGTCCGCAGGTCGTCGGCGGCCAGCGGCACGGCGCTCATCGCGCCGGCCGGGAGCGCGTCGATCAGCCGTGCCCGGTGGGCGACCAGCGCCAGGGCCGAGTCCAGGGTGAGGACGCCCGCCAGGCAGGCGGCCACGTACTCGCCGAGGCTGTAGCCGGCCAGCAGCGCCGGTTCGATGCCCCAGGAGCGTACGAGCTGGGCCAGGGCGTACTCGACCGCGAACAGCGCGGGCTGCAGCACCGCCGTGGGCATGGTGTCGACCGGCGCCGCCTCCCGCCCGAGCAGCCGGTCGAGCCCGGCGGCCTGGCCGGGCTGCCTGGGGAGCAGCAGCTCGGCCAGCGGGTCGATCCCGCCGAGGTGGTCGCGGAGCGTGGCCCGGCACTCGTCGAGCGTCTGCCTGAACACCGGCTCGGTCTCGTACAGCTCGGCGGCCAGGCCCGGGTACTGCTCGCCGGTGCCCGCGATGAGGAACGCGACGGGCCGGTCGGCGCGGCTGTCCGCGCGGGCCAGTACCCCGGCGTCGCGCAGCCCGGCGACGGCCTCGTCAACGGTGGTGGCGACCAGCATCCGGCGGTGCCCGAACACCTGCCGCCCGGCCTGCAGCGTGTGAGCGACGTCGGGCAGGAGGCGCGTGTCGGGGTCGGTCGCGAGATGGTCGGTCGTCGCGTCGGCCACGGCGGACGCGAGGTGGTCGGCGAGGCGGTCGGTCATGGCGTCGGCCGCGGCGGCGGACCGCGCGGACCACACCAGCAGTTCCGGACGCGACGCCGCGGCCGGAAGCGGAACGGCGGGCACGGGAACGGGGGGCGCCTCTTCCAGCACCACGTGGGCGTTGGTCCCGCCGATGCCGAACGCGCTCACCCCCGCCCGCCGGGTCCGGCCGGGCCTGCGCGGCCAGGCGATGAGCCTGGTGACCACCTCCAGCTCGGCCTCACCGGCGCTGAGCTGCGGGTTGGGCTCGGTGAGGTTGCGGGTCGGCGGGATCTCGTCGTGACGCAGGGCGAGAGCGGTCTTGATGAGGCTGGTGACGCCGGCCGCCCGGTCGAGGTGGCCGAGGTTCGTCTTGACCGAGCCGATCAGGCACGACTCGTCATGGAACACCTGCTGCAGCGCGGCCAGCTCGGCCGCGTCACCCAGCGCGGTCCCGGTGCCGTGCGCCTCGACGTAGTCGATGTCGGCGGGCATCAGCCCGGCACTGGCGAGCGCTTCGGCCATGACGGCGGCCTGACCCTGTACGCCGGGAGCGGTGAAGCCCACCTTCCTGCCCGCGTCGTTGTTGACGGCCCAGCCCCGGATGACGGCGTAGATCTGGTCCCCGGCGGCCAGCGCGTCCTCCAGTCGGCGCAGCGCCACCACGCCGACGCCGCTGCCGAGCGGGCTGCCCAGGCCGCCCGCGTCGAAGGCCCGGCACTCGCCGTCGGGCGGCGCGATGCCGCCCTGCTGGTACAGGTAGCCGACCCGGTGCGGCACGTTGACCGCGACGCCGCCCGCCAGCGCCAGGTCGCACTCGAACCCGGCCAGGCTGGAGGCCGCCGCGCAGACCGCGACGAGCGACGTGGAGCAGTAGCTCTGCACCGCGTAACTCGGGCCCGACAGGCCCAGCGTGTGGGCCACGCGGAGGGTCAGCGAGTCCTTGTCGTTGGCCAGGCCGAGGGCCAGCTCGCCCATGGTGGCGGCGATGTCGTTCGGCATCAGGTTGTGCTGCAGGTACGAGCTCCAGCCGGACCCGCCGAACACGCCGATCGAGCCGTCGAAGCGGGTGGGGTCGCAGCCGGCGTCCTCCAGGGCCTCCCAGCTGTGTTCCAGGAACAACCGGTGCTGCGGGTCGAGGATCTGGGCCTCCTTCGGGCTGAACCCGAAGAACCCCGCGTCGAACAGCTCGACGCCGTCGATCACCGCCCCGGCCTTCACGTACCCGGGATCCGCCAACAGGTCCTCGGGCACTCCGGCGGCCCGCAACTCCTCATCGGTGAACCGGGTGATGCCGGAACGGCCGTCACGGATGTTCGCCCACAATCCGGCCACGTCGGCGGCTCCGGGGAACCGTCCCGACATCCCGACTATCGCAATGTCATTGCCGGAGACCTCGCCGGCCAGGTCATCAGTCACGTCAACGGTCCTTATCTCGGGACTCAAGCTCAAGTCGGGCTTCATTTCCGTCCGCCCCCGGAACGGGCCCGGCGCCGTCGCTGCCCCCGAGCCGAGCTGGTGGTGAGTGCCTGCCGTGTGGAGCCGTCGTCCGACCGCTCCAGCGCGGTCGCGAACTCCGCGACCGTCGGGTGCTCGAACAGCACCGCGGGCGCGATGGCCACACCGAGCTCCTTCTCGATGGCGAGCACCATGGCCATGCCGACCAGGGAGTTGCCTCCGAGGTCGAAGAACGGGTCGTACACGCCGACCTGCTCGATGCCCAGATAGGCGCCCCACAGGTCGGCGATCCTGGTCTCGGTCTCGGTCCTGGGCGCCACGTACTCGGTCCGCAGCAGCGGCCGCGGGAACCGCTCCCCGCCAGGCGCCGCCGCCGCACCGACCAGAGCGTCAAGGTCGATCATGGACGACCAGTCGCGCAGGATGTCCCGCAGCGGCTGGCGCGCGGTCAGGACGCTGCCGTGGCCGCCGGTCACGATCCGGTCGAGGAACGCGCAGCCCGCCTCCTCGGCGAACCCGTACCTCTCCCGGTAGGCGGTCACCCGCTGGGCGAGGCTGGAGGCGCCCTTGAGGGAGTCGGCCTGCCAGTCGTCGTGCTGCCACGGCCCCCAGGCGACCGACACCACCCTGGTGGACGGCGCGGTGGCCGCCAGCGCCTCGCCGTACGCGTCCAGCACGGTGTTGGCGGCGCAGTAGTCGCCCTCGCCGATGCCGCCGAACGCGGTCACGGCGGAGGAGTACAGAACCAGCAGCTCGGGCCGCTCCCCGGCAGGCGTGTCCGGACCGACCAACTCGGCGAGGGGTCCCATCGCCATGACCTTGGGCGCGAGCACCGCCCCCGCTTCGGCCACGGTCCGCCGCTGCACCATCCCACCCGCCGGGACGCCGGCCGCGTGGACCACGCCGGTCAACGTGCCGAAGTGCTCCCGGCACCGGCGCAGCGCCCGCCGCAACTCGTCGGGGACACCGGCGTCGGCGGTCAGCAACAGCACCTCGGCCCCGGCCGCCTCCAGCTCGGCGACATCTGCCAGACTCCGCGCCACCTTCCCGCCCGGCTCGGGCAGGGCGGTGTTCAGGGGGGTACGGCCTACCAGGGCGAGCCGCCGCACTCCTGCTCGCACCAGGTGCTTGGCCAGGCCCATGCCGAGGCCTCGGGCACCACCGGTGATCAGGTAGACGCCGTCGGCCCACCACGGGCTCCCGGCCGGTTCGCCCTGGTCCGGGACCTCGCCCCAGCTCTTCACCCAGCGACGGCCGCGCCGCCAGCCGGTCAGCCGGTCGTGCGCCTCGTCGGGCTCCCTGAGCAGCTCATGGACGAGCTGCCCGGCCGCCTGCGCGTCGTCCTCCGGGTCGAGGTCGACACCGCTCCAGGTCAGTCCGGTGTACTCGTGGTGCGCCGCCCGCCCGAGCCCGTGCGTCACGGCCCGGTACGGCGCGAGCGCGTCGCCGCCCAGGATCTCGGCGGCCCCCTGGGTGACCGTCAGCAGCCGCACACCCTGGCGCGCGGGCAGCTCACCCAGCGCCTGTACGGCCAGCAGCAGGCTGTCGAACCCGTACCCGATGGCCGCCCGCAGCTCCTCATCGGTGGCGTACACCGGAGTGGCTGCCGTGGCGAACCGGCTCCACAGATGGACCACATGCACCGGCCCCGGCTCCGTGACTGCGGCGAACACCTGGGCGTAGTGCTCGGGCACGGCGGGATCGATGACGATGCGACGCCCGTCCTGCCGCAGCCCGCTCCCGGCGACGACCTCGACCACCTGGGTCCCGGCCGCGGCGACCGTCTCGGCAAGCGCCGCACCGACCCCCGCCGAATCGGCGAAAACCACCAACGGCCCACTGAGCCGTACGGCAGGCGCGGCATCCCCCGGACGGCCATCGCCAGAGGCGAGGTGCGCCGGGGTGGGGCGGGTGGTGTCCTGCTGCCAGATCGGGGCGAAGGCGAAGTCGGCCGGTTTGGCGGGCCGGTCGGTTCGGGGGACGTCCCGGCCCTGGTCCGGCCAGAAGCGGGTGCGCTGGAAGGGGTAGGCGGGCAGGTCGACGAGGCGGGCGCCGGCGGGGCGGGTGGGCGCCCAGTTCAGCGTGACGCCCAGCTCCCACAGCCGTCCACACGCCTCCAGGACCTCGGACCGCGCGTCCCGCCGCTCCCCCGCCGTCCACAGCGGCGGCAGGGTGCCGAGTACGGTGGCCGGCCGGTCGGACAGGTTCTGCCGGACCAGCCCACCGAGGGTCTGGCCGGGGCCGAGCTCGACGAAGGCGTCCACTTCCTGCGAGACGCAGTGCCGTACCGCGTCGGCGAACCGGACCGGACTGACCAGCTGATCGGCCCAGTACTGGGAGCTGGTGGCCTGCTCGGCCGTCAGCGCGGTGCCGGTGAGGTTGGACACGATGGTGATGGCAGGTGCCTGGCGCGGCACGGAGTCGAGCAGCGCGGCCAGCTTCTCGCGGGCCGGCTGGAGCAGCGAGGAGTGGAACGCGTGCGCGGACCGCAGCGGCCGACAGGCGACACCCTCGGCTGTGAGGCGGCGGGTGACGGCCTCGATGTCCTCGGGGCGCCCGCTGAGCACGGTCATCGAGGGCCCGTTGAGCGCCGCGACATCCACCTCGACCTCGGCGCCGACGAGCAGTCCCCGCACGCGGCCATTTCCTGCGGCGAGCGGTTCCCGCACGCGGTCCTCCCCTGCGGCGGGCAGGTCCCGAACGCTGTCCCCTGCGGCGGGCAGGTCCCGAACGCTGTCCTCTGCGGCGAGCAGTTCTCGCAAACGGTCCTCGCCTGCGGCGACGGCGACCATGCGGCCCGGCGGGGCGGCGGCGATCAGGCGGGCTCGTTCGGCGACCACGTACAGGGCGTCCTCGAGGGTGTACACGCCGCCGAGGCAGGCCGCCACGTATTCGCCGAGGCTGTAGCCGATCAGCAGGTCCGGGGTGACGCCCCAGTGGGACAGGAGCCGGGCGAGCGCGTACTCGACGGTGAAGAGGAACGGGTGCGCGATCTCGGCATGGCTGAGCGGGTCGTCGGCCCGATCCTGCACAGAACCGTCCCGACCCAGCAGCGCCGCAAGGTCCCCGTCCGAGGGCCGTGACGGGTCCTCTCCCGAGGGCCGTGCCTGGTCGGCGGCGGGCTTCTCGTCGTCGCTCAGGTCGTCTGCGGAGCCGAACAGGGGGCGCAGGTCCACGCCGCACCGGTCGGCGGCCAGCTCGACGCAGCGGTCTACCGCCTCGGCGTAGACGGGCTCAGTGCGGTACAGCTCCCTGCCGAGATCCGCGTACTGGTCGCCGACGCCGGGCAGCAGGAACGCGACCCGGGGGCGGCCCTTCACCCGGTGGACGCCGCCCTCGGTGGCGACGCGGCCCAGCAGGCGTACGGCGTCCGGGAGGTCGGCGCAGACCAGGGCGCGTCGATGATCGTGCTCGGAGCGACCGGCCTGCAGCGTACGCGCCACGTCGGCCAGGGCCGCAGCCGACCGGGCCGTTTCCAGCCTGCCCGTTTCCGGCCGGTCCGTGTCCGACCGGTCCGTGTCCGACCGGTCCGTGTCCGACCGGTCCGCCAACGCCGCGGACAGGCGCCCGGCGTGCTCTCGCAGGGCGGCGTCACTGGCCGCCGACACGGGCAGCACCAGTGCCCGAGCAATGCCGTGCCCGGCGCCGGTGGCTTCCGGCAGGTGGTTGGACGACCTCTGGGAATCGCTGAGTTCGGCGGCGGACCTCCCCGCATCGCCGAGCTCGGGGGCGGATTCCAGGATGACGTGGGCGTTCGTGCCCGACCAGCCGAACGAGCTCACCCCCGCCAGCCGCGGCCCCGCCCCCGTGAACGCCTGTGGCGTCCCGGTCATCGGCAGGACCGTCCCGTCCTCCGGGATCGCCGCCGCCGGGTCCGACAGGTGCAGGTTCGGCGGGATCAGTTCGTTCTCCAGCACCAGGACCGTCTTGATCAGCCCGGCCACCCCGGCCGCCGCCTGGGTGTGGCCGATGTTGGTCTTCACCGCGCCGACCCGTAACGGCCGGGTGCCGGGGCGCCGGCCGAAGACGTCGTGCAGGGCCGACAGCTCGATGGCGTCCCCCAGGTGGGTGCCCGAGCCGTGTGCCTCCACGTACGAGATGTCGTCGGGGGTGACCCGAGCGGCGGCCAGGGCGCGGCCGATCACGTCGGCCTGGGCGCCGCGACTGGGGGCCGTGAGGCCGTTGCTGCGGCCGTCCTGGTTGACGGCCGAGCCGCGGATCACCGCGCGGACGCGCCGGCCGTTCTGGATCGCCTTGGACAGCGGCTCCAGTACCACGACGCCGCCGCCCTCGCCCATGACGTAGCCGTCGGCGCTCGTGTCGAACGTCTTGCACTTCCCGTCCGCGCACAGCATCGACGCCGCGCACGCCTGGATGAAGGTGCTCGGGTGGAACGTCATAGACGCCCCGGCGGCGATCGCGAGGTCGCACTCACCCCGCCGCAGCGCCTCCGCCGCGAGGTGGACCGCGATCAGCGAGGACGAGCACGCCGTGTCGATGGCCATGGTGGGGCCGCACAGGTTGAGCAGGTACGCGATGCGCCCGGCCGCGACGCTCATGGACGAGCCCTGGCCCAGGTACGGGTCCGCGAGCGCCTCCGCGCCGTGCCGTTCGAGCTGGAGCCTGCCGTACTGGAGGCTGTCCATGTAGCCGACCATCACGCCGGTACGGCTGCCCGCCAGGCGCGACGGCGGCGCGCCCGCGTCCTCCAGGCCCTCCCAGGCCAGTTCGAGCAGGAGGCGCTGCGTCGGGTCCATCCGCAGGGCCTCGCGTGGCGAAAGGCCGAAGAACTCGGCGTCCCAGCCGGCGATGTCCGGCAGGAAGGAGCCGTATCTGGTGTACATGCCGCCGGGGGTACGAGGGTCGGGGTCGTAGTAGTCGTCGATGTCCCACCGGGAGGACGGCACCTCGGTGACCGCGCTGCCGCCGTCGCGCAGCAGGTTCCAGAAACCCTCGACCGTGTCGCCGCCACCGGGGTAGCGGCACGCCATCCCGATGATCGCGATGGGCTCGTGCTGACGATCTTCGGCCTCGGCGAGGCGGCGGCGCGTCTGGGTCAGTTCGACGGTCACGCGCTTGAGATAGTCGCGAAGTTTGTCCTCGGTCGCCATCGGACGAGCCTTTCCGGTAACGAGAGTCATGGTCAGAATTCGTTGTCGATGAGCGCGAAGATCTCTTCATCGGTCGCGGAGTCGATCTTCTCCGCCGCGCCGTTCATGCCGTCGGGATCGACTCCGAGCCTGGTCAGGGCACTCTGCAGAATCGGGATGAGCTTGCCGCGGATGCGCTCGGCGTCGCCGTTGGCGCGGGCGAGTATCGAGTCGACGCGTTCCAGCGCGCCGCGCAGCGTGTCCTCCGCCGAGGGGGCCGCCGGCGCGAGCTTCCTGAACAGGTAGTCGGCCAGCGTGGTGACAGTCGGGTGGTCGAAGACCAGGGTCGCGGGCAGCCGCAGCCCGGTGTCGGCGTTGAGCCGGTTGCGCAGCTCGACGGCGGTCAGCGAGTCGAAGCCGAGCGTGTTGAACGCGCTGCCGACGTCGACCGCGTCCACGCTGTCGTGCGCGAGTACGGCGGCGACGTGCGCGCGGATGACGTCGGTGATCAGCTTGCGGGCGTCGGTGTCGGACAGGCTGGGCAACCGGGTCGCCAGCCCGGCGTTGCCCGCGTGCTGCCCGGATCCGGTACGGCGCGGCGCCCGGACCAGTCCCCGCAGCAGGGGCGGCAGGTCACCCGCCTCAGCCCTCGCCCGCAGCCCGGGACCGTCCCAGCCGGAGGCGACGACGAAGGCCTCGTCACCGCCGAGCGCCGCGTCGAACAGCTCCAGCCCCTGCGCCACACTCAGCGGCGCGACGCCCGCGCGGGCCAGGCGGGCGGTGTCGGCCACCGTCAGCGCGCCGGTCATGCCGGAGCCGGTGTCCCACAGTCCCCAGGCCACGGACGCCGCGGGCAGGCCGAGCCCACGCCGGTGCGTGGCCAGCACGTCGAGGAAGGCGTTCGCGGCGGCGTAGTTGCCCTGCCCGGCGTTGCCCAGCACGCCCGCCAGTGACGAGAACACCACGAACGAGGTGAGCGGCAGGCCGCGGGTCAGCTCGTGCAGGTGCCACGCCGCGTCCGCTTTCGGCGCGAACACCGCCTCCAGCTTCCGCTCCGACAGCCCGTCCAGGGTGGCGTCGTCCAGGACTCCGGCGGTGTGCACCACGCCGGTGAGTGGCCGGTCCCCGGGGATCGAGGCCAGCAGTACGGCCAGAGCGTCGCAGTCGGACACGTCGCAGGCGGTCACCGTGACCCGCGCCCCGAGGTCCTCCAGGCTCGACACCAACTCGCCTGCCCCCGGCGCCTCGGGGCCGCGCCGCGAGACCAGCAGCAGATCCCGTACGCCATGCCGCTCCACCAGCCGCCGCGCCACCAGAGCGCCCAGCCCACCGGTCCCGCCGGTCACCAGCGTTGTGCCCGTACCCTGGGGAGAAGCCGTGGTCGCGCCTTGAGGAGAGGCCACGCCCGCGCCGTGGATCGTGTCCGCGCGGTGGGTCGTGTCCGCGCCATGGGCGGACGATGCGGCCGGGCGGCGGGTCAGGCGGGGCGCCAGCGGCGCTCCGTCGCGTATCGCCAGCTGCGGCTCACCGGCGTCGATCGCCGCCGCCACCAGGTCCCAGTCCGTGACGCCCTCTTCCGCGTCCACCAGCGCGAACCGCCCTGGCTGCTCGGCCTGCGCCGACCGGACGAGGCCCCAGACCACCCCGGCGGCCACGGCCGCGGCGTCGACACGGTCCGTGGCGAGTACGCCCTGGGTGACGAATACGAGCCGGGCCCGCGCATCGGCCGGCCAGCTCCGCAGCAAGTTCAGCACCCGGCCGAACAACTCCCGTGCCCCGGCGGTCACGCTCGTGGAAACGGCCTCGCACCGGACCGCGACGAAGTCCGCGAAGCCCGCCTCCGAAGCCGCCAGCTCGCCCAACCTGCCTGATCCGTCTGATGCCGCCGAGAGGTCGTCCTCATCCAGCCAGACCCAGCGCGAGCCACCGTCCTCCGGTGAAGAGCCGCCAAGTTCCACGGGCACCTTCACCCAGTCGAGCCCCTGTGGGACCGCGCCCACCGACGGCTCAACCGGTACCGCCCTGGCCCGCAGCGACTCGATCGACAGCACCGCCCGGCCCGAGACGTCGGCCACCTCCACCACGGCGTCGTCGCCCGCCCACGCCAGCCGTACCCGCAGCACCGAAGAGCCCCCCGGCACACCCAGCCGCACTCCCCGGAACACGAACGGCAGCCGCAGTTCCCCGGAGCCCGCGAGCAGCAGCGGGTGGAACGCCGCGTCGAGCACGGCCGGGTGCATCCCGTACCCGTCGAGCTCCACTCCGTCGGGCGCCACGACCTCCGCGAACAGCTCCTCGTCCCGCCGCCACACCGTCCGCACGCCCTGGAACGCCGGGCCGTACTCGTAACCGGAGTCCGCCAGCCGCTCGTAACCGCCGTCGATGTTCACCGGCGACCCTCCCGCGGGCGGCCAGGCAGTGGCCCAGCCACGCTCCCCCGTCTCAGGAGCCGTTTCGAGGAGCGTGCCCGACGCATGACGGACCCACTCGGAGTCCGGCGAGGCGGAGAAGACGGTCAGCGCACGCCGCCCGGCGGCGTCGGACGGGCTCACCGTGATCTGCAGCCCGACCTCACCCGTGGCGGGCAGGACCAGCGGCGCCTCCAGCGTGAGCTCCTCCAGCAGGTCGCAGCCCGCGACCGCGCCTGCCTCCAGAGCCAGCTCGACGAACGCGGCCCCGGGCAGCAGCACGCTCCCGGAGACGGAGTGGTCGGCGAGCCACGGCAGCGCGGCCGACGACAGCCGCCCGGTGAGCAGGAACCCGTCGTCGGCCACCGGGACGACAGCAGTCAGCAGCGGATGCCGCGAGCCGCCGATCCCCGCGCCGCCCGCCTGCTGCGCGCGCCGCTCGGCGGTCTTGAGCCAGTACGTACGCCGATCGAAGGCATAGGTGGGCACATCCACCTGCCGGTACGGCACATCGGCCAGCGCCACCTGCCAGTCGACCTCGGCTCCGAGTACCCACGCCTGGGCCAGCGCGGCCAGGAACCGGCGCCAGTCACCGGCACCCCGGCGCAGCGACCCGCAGACCCCGGCGGTCATGTCCGCTTCATGGCAGATGTCCTCGATGTCGCCACCGAGCACGGGATGCGGGCCGACCTCGACGAACAGCGGCGTCCCGAACGACGCGAACGCCCCGATGGACTCGCGGAAGAGGACGGGGTTGCGCAGATTGTCGTACCAGTAGGCGGCGTCCAGCCCGGTCGGCTCGATGAAGGTGCCGGCCATGGACGAGCAGAAGGCCACGTCCGTCGCCTGCGGCGCGATGCCGGCCAGCGTGGCGAGCAACTCCTCGCGCAGCACTTCCACGTGCGGGGTGTGCGAGGCGTAGTCGACGGCGATCCTGCGTACCCGGACCGTCTCGCCCCACGCCACTGCGAACTCGTCGAGCGCGTCCACGTCTCCTGCCACGACCGTGCCCGCGGGCCCGCTGTGCACGGCTATCCACAGGCGGTCGGCCCACGGCTCCAGCCGGACCTCTTCGGCGGGCAGCGCCACGGCGAGCATCCCGCCCGTGGCGGCCGGCCCGCGCACCACGGCCTGGCTGCGCAGCGCCACGATCCTGGCCGCGTCGTCGAGCGTCAGCGCCCCGGCGACACAGGCCGCCGCGATCTCCCCCTGCGAATGACCCACCACCGCCGCCGGATCCACACCCAGCGACCGCCACACCTCCGCCAGCGACACCATCACCGCGAACAACGCCGGCTGAATGACCTCCGAACCCACCAGCTCGCCCGCGCGCAGGGCCTCCACGACAGACCAGCCCGCGTACGGGGCGAGCGCGGCATCGCAGCGGCTCATCCACTCGCGGAACACCTCACTCGACTCCAGGAGATCCACCGCCATGCCCGTCCACTGCGAACCCTGACCCGGGAAGACGAACACCGGCCGAACATCCGGCAGCGCCGTACCGCTGCTCACCGCCGCGTGCGACTCACCCGCGGCCAGCGCCGCCAAGCCCGCCACCAGCTCATCCCGGTCCGCGGCCACCACCACCGCGCGGTGCGCGAACCGCGCCCGCCGAGCGAGTACGGCTCCCGCGACGGCCAGATCCTCATCTGCCGCGGTGGCCGCGTATGTCCGCAAACGTTCCGCCTGCGCATGTAGCGACATTTCCGTTTTGGCGGACAATGCCCACACCAGCGGGCCATCCACCGGCACAGGTTCGGGCACCACCTCCGGCGCCTGTTCCAAGATCACATGAGCGTTGGTCCCGCTGATGCCGAACCCCGAGACCGCGGCCCGCATCGGCCGGTCCGAGACCGGCCAGGCCACAGCTTCCGTCAACAGTTCCACGGCCCCGGCCGACCAGTCCGCGTGCGGCGTCGGCTCGTCCACGTGCAGGGTGGCCGGCAGGGTCCGGTGTTCCAGCGCCTTCACCATCTTGATCACTCCGGCGACGCCGGCGGCGGCCTGGGTGTGGCCGATGTTCGACTTCACCGAGCCGAGCCGCAGCGGGCGGTCCGCCGGCCGGTCCTGCCCGTAGGCGGCGATGATCGACTCGGCCTCGATCGGGTCGCCGAGCCGGGTGCCGGTGCCGTGGGCCTCCACGGCGTCCACCTCGCGGGGTTCGAGCCGGGCGTCGGCCAGCGCCTGCCGGTACACCTCCCGCTGCGCCGGACCACTCGGCGCCGTCATGCCGTTGCTGGCCCCGTCCTGGTTGACAGCCGAGCCGCGGATCACCGCGAGGATCCGGCGGCCGTCGCGCTGCGCGTCCGACAGTCGTTCCAGCAGGATCACACCCGCGCCCTCGGCCCACGCGGCGCCGTCGGCGGCGGCCGAGAACGCCTTGCACCGGCCGTCGGGCGACAGAGCCTGCTGCCGCGAGAACTCCACGAACGGGTCCGGCGCCGCCATCACCGTCACGCCGCCGGCCAGCGCCAGCGCGCATTCGCCGCGCCGCAGCGCCTGGACCGCCAGGTGCACGGTGACCAGCGACGACGAGCACGCGGTGTCCAGGGTGACGGCCGGGCCCTCCAGCCCGAAGGTGTACGCCACCCGGCCCGACAGGACACTCGGCGTGCTGGAGGTGAGCAGCGTGCCCTCGACGGACTCGGGGATGGCCCCGAGGTAGCGGTCGGCGTAGTACTCGTACATGGTCCCCGCGTAGACCCCGGTCCTGCTGCCGCGCAGCGCGTCCGGGTCGAGGCCGGCCCGCTCGAACGCCTCCCAGCTCACCTCCAGGAACAACCGGTGCTGCGGGTCGGTGGCCAGCGCGCCGCGCGGGCTCATCCCGAAGAAGGGCGCGTCGAAGTCGCCGGCGTCGTACAAGAAGCCGCCGTGCCGCGTGTACGACTTGCCGAACGCGTCAGGGGCCGGGTCGTACAGGGCGTCGAGGTCCCAGCCGCGATCGGCGGGGAACTCACCGATCGCGTCCACGCCCGAGGACACCACCTCCCACAGATCCTCGGGACCGGCCACACCGCCGGGGTAGCGGCAGGCCATCCCGATGATCGCGATGGGCTCGTGGCGACGGTCTTCGATCTCGGCGAGGCGGCGGCGTGTCTGGGTCAGTTCGACGGTCACGCGCTTGAGGTAGTCGCGCAGCTTGTCCTCGGTCGACATCTGTCGCCTTTCGCAGGTACCGGTGATCTAGAGTGCGTTGTCGATCAGTGCGAAGATCTCTTCGTCGGAGGCGGAGTCGATCTTCTCCACCACGCCGTCCCCGTCGTTCGGACCGGCGCCGAGCCTGGTCAGGGCGCTCTGCAGGATGGTGACGAGCTTGCCGCGGATGGCCTCGGCGTCGCCGTTGGCGCTGGTGAGCATGGTCTCCACCCGTTCGAGCGCGCCGCGCAGTGTGTCCTCGGGCGACGGGGCGGCGGGAGCGAGGGTCTTGTAGAGGTGTTCGGCCAGCGAGGTGACCGTGGGGTGGTCGAAGACCAGGGTCGCGGGCAGCCGCAGCCCGGTGTCGGCGTTGAGCCGGTTGCGCAGCTCGACGGCGGTCAGCGAGTCGAAGCCCAGCTCGTTGAAGGCCCGGTCCACGTCGACGGCGTCCGCGCTGCCGTGCGCCAGGACGGCGGCCACGTGCCCGCGTACCAGGTCGGCGACCTGCCGCCGGGCATTGGCCTCGGTCAGGTCGGCCAGCCGCTCCGCGAGCGCGCCCGCTCCGCCCGTACCGCCCGACGCGGCACCGGCCGTCCGGCGTGGCGCGCGGACCAGACCGCGCAGCATCGACGGCAGGTCACCCGCCTCGGCCCTGGCCCGGAGCCCGGCTGCCTCCCACCTGGTCGCGACGACCAGCGGCTCGGACGCGTCGAGCGCGCCGTCGAACAGCTCCAGCCCCTGCTCGACACTCAGCGGCGCGATGCCGGAGCGGGCCAGCCTGGCCGTGTCGGCCGCCGAGAGCGTGCCGCCCATGCCCGAGCCGGTGTCCCACAGCCCCCAGGCCACGGACACGGCGGGCAGGCCGAGCCCGCGCCGGTGCGCCGCCAGGGCGTCCAGGAACACGTTCGCCGACGCGTAGTTGGCCTGCCCGGCATTGCCCAGCACGCCCGCCAGCGACGAGAACAGCACGAACGAGGTCAGCGGGACGTCCCTGGTCAGCTCGTGCAGGTGCCACGCCGCGTCCGCCTTCGGGGCGAACACCGTCTCCAGCTTCCGCTCCGACAGCCCCTCGACCGTCGCGTCGTCCAGCACGCCCGCGGTGTGTACGACGCCGGTCAGCGGGCGGTCCTCGGGGATCGAGGCCAGCAGTACGGCCAGAGCGTCGCGGTCGGACACGTCACAGGCAGCCACCGCGACCCGCGCCCCGAGGCCCTCCAGGCTCGACACCAACTCGCCTGCCCCTGGCGCCTCGGGGCCGCGCCGCGACACCAGCAGCAGGTCCCGCACTCCGTGCCGCTCCACCAACCGCCGCGCCACCAGCGCACCGAGACCGCCCGTCCCCCCGGTGACCAGCACGGTCCCCTGGGAAAGGCCCGTGTCCGGGGCAGCGGAGCCGATCTCCCTGCGTGCCAGGCGCGGGACGAGCACCTTCCCCTCGCGTACGGCCAGCTGCGACTCACCCGCCGCGACGGCGGCGGCCACCAGCTTCCAGGCGGAGAAGCCCACCTCCACGTCTGCCAGCACGAACCGGTCCGGATGCTCGGCCTGCGCCGACCGCACCAGACCCCACGCCGCCGCGGCCACCACGCTCCCGGCCCCACCACCGGCGGGGTCGAAGACGCCATGGGTCGCGAACACCAGCCTGCTACCGGCGAACCGCTCCTCGGTCACCCACCGCCGCACCAGCCCGAGCACCCGACCGGTCAGCTCACGCACCGCGACGGGCACCGGCGCTCCCGGAGCCGCCGTGAGGGCGACGACCACGACGTCCGGCACCGGCTCCCCGCCAAGCTGGGCGAGCCCGGCATCGAACCCGTCCTCCCGGGCAACGGCCCTGTCTTCCCCGGCACCGAACCCGTCCTCCCGGGCACCGAACCCGCCGAGATCCGGGTACGCGTCCAGCCCCGGCACCGGCTCTCCGGCGGAAACCCACCGGGCGCCGTCGTTAACCGGCTCGACCGTGACCTCGGTCCAGTCGACGCCGTGCGGCACGGGGTCCGTACGGCCGCCGGTCGTACCGGACAGCGCCGCCGCCGGGACCGTACGGACTCGCAGTGACTCCATCGAGAAGACCGGCCGGCCCGCTGCGTCGGCGGCCTCGATAGCCGGGCCGGACCGGGACACCGGACGGCCTCCGGCGTCGGCGGCCTCGATGGCCGGGCCGGGCCGCGACAGGCGCAGCCGGAGCGCCCTGGCCCCGGCGGCGGGCAGCCGCACGCCGCGGAACTCGAACGGCAGCCGCAGTTCGTCACTCGGGTCGGCGATCAGCATCGGGTGGAACATCGCGTCGAAGAGCGCGGGATGCAGGCCGAACCCGGCCACGTCCACGTCATCGGCCAGCACGACCTCGGCGAACAGCTCCTCACCCTGGCGCCACACCGCCCGTACACCCTGGAAGGCGGGCCCGTAGTCGTAGCCCGCCTCGGCCAGCCGCTCGTAGGCGCCCTCGACGGCGACCGGCGAGGCGCCCGCAGGCGGCCAGGACGTCGCCCAGGCGAGCACACCCCCGCCAGGGGCCGTGTCCGCGCCGAGCACGCCCGACGCGTGGCGAGTCCACGCGGCCTCCGGCTCACCCGCCGGACGCGAATAAATCCCCACCGGCCGCGAGCCGCCGCTCTGGGAGCCGCCCTCGGGCCGCCCCACGACCACCTGTACCGCCACGCCACCCCGCTCAGGCAGCACAAGCGGCGCCTCGAACATCAGCTCCTCGACCAGATCACACCCGAGCTGGCCACCCGCCTCCAACACCAGGTCCACGAGCGCGGCGCCGGGCAGCACGGCCGCCCCCAGCATCACGTGATCGGCCAGCCAGGGCGCGTCGGCCAGCGACAGCCGCCCGGTGAGCACCATCGCCCCGTCGTCGGCCACGTCGACCGCCGCCCCCAGCAGCGGGTGGCCGACCTGGCGCAGCCCGGCCGACGAGAGGTCGGCGGCACGCGCCGGCGGGGCGAGCCAATACCGCTCCCCCTCGAACGCGTACGTCGGCAGGTCCACCTGCTCCCCACCACCGAACAGCGCGGACCAGCCGACCGCTACCCCCGCCACGCACGCCCGCGCCAGGCAGCCGATCAGCGCCTCAGGCTCGGCGAGCCGCTTGCCGTGCAGGGCGAGGATCGGTGTGTCCGCCTCGGTGACGCACTCGTGCGCCATACCGGACAGCACCGCAGCGGGGCCGACCTCCAGGTACGTGTCCACCCCGTCGGCCTCGAGCCGCCCGATCGTGGCGTGGAACATGACGGCCCGGCGGATCTGCTCCACCCAGTAGCCGGGCTCGGCCCAGGAGCCGTCAGGCAGGTTGGGGGCGTACGGAATGCGGGGCTCGTGGAACTCCACACCCGCCAGCTCGGTGGTGAACTCCGCCAGCATGGGCTCCATCAGCGGCGAGTGGAAGGCGTGACTGACCGCCAGCCGCCTGGTCCGCCGGCCGAGTTCGCGCCAGTGCTCGGCGACCGCCAGGCACGGCTCCTCCGCGCCGGAGACGACGACGCTGGCCGGTCCGTTGACGGCGGCGACGGACACCAGGTGTTCCTGTCCGGCCAGCGTCGGCGCCACCTCCTCGGCGGTCGCCTCGATCGCGACCATCGCGCCCGGCGTGTCCAGTTCCTGCATCAGGCGGGCGCGGGCGGTGATGAGCCGGGCGGCGTCGGCCGATGACCAGACCCCGGCGACGTACGCGGCCGCGTATTCGCCCACCGAGTGCCCGGCGAGGTGGTCGGGCGTCACACCGAGGGCCGCGAGCAGCCGGAACGCGGCCACCTCGAAGGCGAACAGCGCCGGCTGGGTGTAGCGGGTCTCGTTCAGCAGGTCGGCCTCGGGCGTGCCGGGCTCGGCCCACACGATCTCGCGCAGCGGCCGGTCGAGGTGCTCGTCGAGCTCCGCCCACACCTCGGCGAGCGCTTCGGCGAAGACCGGCGACGCGGCGGCCAGCTCGCGGCCCATGCCGATCCGCTGCCCGCCCTGGCCGGTGAACAGGTAGGCGAGCTTGGGCTTCTCCTGAGCGGCGCCCTCGACCACCTCGGCCACCGAGTGCCCGGCCAGGAAGTCGCCGAGCCTGGCGGCCAGGGCGTTCCGGTCCTCACCGAGCACGACGACGCGGTGCTCGAACAACGACCTGCCGGTGACCAGCGACCGAGCCACATCCGCCGCTCCGGGGGCGTCGGCCGAGGTGACGAGCTCGTGCAGCCGGGCGGCCTGCGCGCGCAGCGACCGGCCACCGCGGGCGCTGATCACCCAGGCGAGCGGACCCTTGACGACGGGCGGCTTCTGGTCCGTACACGGGCTCTCCTCGGCCTCCTCGATGACGAGGTGCGCGTTCGTGCCGCTGATGCCGAAGGACGAGACGCCGAACCGGCGCGGATGCTCCCCGCGTGCCCACTCCCTGGCCTCGGTCAGCAGCTCCACCCCGCCGGCCGACCAGTCGACGTGCGGGGTCGGCTCGGCCACGTGCAGGGTGGGCGGCAGTACGCCGTGCCGCATCGCCATCACCATCTTGATCACCCCGGCGACGCCGGCGGCGGCCTGGGTGTGGCCGATGTTCGACTTGACCGAGCCGAGCCAGAGCGGGCGGTCGGCCGCGCGGTTGCGGCCGTAGGTGGCCAGCAGCGCCTGGGCCTCGATGGGGTCGCCCAGCCGGGTGCCGGTGCCGTGCGCCTCGACGGCGTCGACGTCCCGCGTGTCGAGCCGGGCGTCGGCCAGCGCCTGCTGGACGACGCGTTCCTGGGAGGGGCCGTTCGGGGCGGTGAGGCCGTTGCTGGCGCCGTCCTGGTTGACGGCCGAGCCGCGGATCAACGCGAGGATCCGGCGGCCGTTGCGACGGGCGTCCGACAGCCGCTCCAGCACCAGTACGCCGGCACCCTCCGACCAGGCGGCCCCGTCCGCTGAGGAGGAGAACGACTTGCACCGGCCGTCCGGCGACAGCGCCCGCTGCCGCGAGAACTCGATGAACGGGTCCGCCGTCGCCATCACGGTCACGCCGCCCGCCAGGGCCAGCGCGCACTCGCCGCGCCGCAGCGCCTGGACCGCCAGGTGCATCGCCACCAGCGACGACGAGCAGGCCGTGTCGACCGAGATCGCCGGGCCCTCCAGCCCGAAGGTGTACGAGACGCGCCCGGACAGCACGCTGGAGGCGCTGGAGACCATCAGGACGCCCTCGACCGACTCCGGCACGGCACCGCCGGTGTAGCGCAGCGAGTAGTCGTTGTACATGTTGCCCGCGTACACGCCGGTCTGGCTGCCACGCAGCGTGGCCGGGTCGATCCCCGCCCGCTCGAACGCCTCCCAGCAGGTCTGCAGGAACAACCGGTGCTGCGGGTCGGTGGCCAGCGCGCCGCGCGGGCTCATCCCGAAGAAGGGCGCGTCGAAGTCGCCGGCGTCGGGCAGGAAGCCGCCGTGCCGGGTGTACGACTTGCCGAGGGCCTCCGGGTCGGGGTCGTAGAGGTTCTCGTCCCAGCCCCGGTCGGTGGGGAGGTCACCTATCGCGTCCACACCGGAGGCCACCAGCTCCCACAGGTCCTCGGGTCCCGCCACCCCGCCGGGGAACCGGCACCCCATCCCGACGATCGCTATGGGCTCGTGGCGACGGTCTTCCACCCCGGTGAGGCGCTGCCGAGTCTCCGTGAGCTCGACGGTCACCCTCTTCAGGTAATTGCGCAGCTGTTCCTCAGTCGCCATGGTCGGGCCTTTCCAGAGAGGACCTCAGAGGAGACGTCATTGTTTGGTCGTCGATCAACGCGAAGATCTCCTCGTCCGAGGCGGAATCGATCTTCTCCGCGGCGCCGTTGGACCCGGCGCCGAACCTGGTCATCAGCCCGGCACCGAACCTGGTGACGGCGCTCTGCGCGATGGCGACGAGCTTGCCGCGGATGGCCTCGGCGTCGCCGTGCGCGCCGGTCAGCATCGACTCGACCCGCTCGACCGCACCGCGCAGCGTGTCCTCGGGCGACGGCGCTGCGGGGGCGAGGGTACGGAACAGGTACTCGGCCAGCGCCGTGACCGTCGGGTGGTCGAAGACCAGGGTCGCGGGCAGCCGCAGCCCGGTGTCGCTGTTCAGCCGGTTGCGCAGCTCCACCGCGGTCAGCGAGTCGAAGCCGAGCTCGTTGAAGGCCCGGTCCATGTCCACGTTGACCGCGCTGCCATGCGCCAGAACGGCCGCGACGTGCGAGCGGACCATGTCCGCCAGGTGGACGCGGGCCTCGGCCTCCGCCATCTTCGCCAGGCGCTCGGCCATGCCGGCCGCTCCCGCCCGCGTGGGGGCACTCGTGGCGTTCGCGGCGGCGGCCGTCCGGCGGGCCGTACGGACCAGGCCGCGCAGTACAGGCGGCAGCTCGCCCGCCTCGGCCCTGGCGCGCAGCCCGGCGGTGTCCCACCTGGCGGCGACGACCAGCTCGGCCGGGGCGGTGATCGCGCTGTCAAAGAGCTCCAGCCCCTGCTCGGCGGTCAGCGGCGCGATGCCCGACCGGGCCAGCCTGGCCGTGTCGGCCGCCGACAGGGCTCCGGTCATGCCGCTGTCCGCGGTCTCCCACAGCCCCCAGGCCACCGACACGGAGGGCAGGCCGAGGCCGCGCCGGTGTGCCGCGAGCACGTCGAGGAACACGTTGGCGGCGGCGTAGTTCGCCTGGCCGGAGTTGCCGATCACGCCCGCCACGGAGGAGAACGTCACCAGCGGGACCTCCGGGACCAGCTCGTGCAGGTACCAGGCGGCGTCGGACTTCGGAGCGAACACCGAGTCGAGCCGCTGCGCCGACAGCCCTTCCACCGTGGCGTCGTCGAGTACGCCCGCCGCGTGCACCACGGCCACCAGCGGCCGCTCGGCCGGGACCCCTGACAGGAGCCCGTCGAGCGAATCGCGGTCCGACACGTCGCACGCCGCCACGGTGACCCGCGCGCCGAGCGCCTCCAGCCGGGCCACCAGGTCGCCACTCGCCTCGGGGCCGCGGCGGGAGGCCAGCAGGAGATCCTTGGCGCCGTGCCGCTCCACCAGGCGGTGCGCCACCAGGGCACCGAGACTGCCGGTGCCACCCGTCACCAGGACGGTGCCCGTACCGGCGTCGAACAGCTCGGGGGCGTCGGCCGTACGACGGATCAGGCGCGGGACGAGGACCTTTCCCTCCCGTGCGACCAGCTGTGACTCGCCCGCCGCGACCGCCGCCGCCACCAGCCCCCAGTCGACGGTGGCCGCGTCGACGTCCACCAGCACGAACCGCCCGGGATGCTCGGCCTGCGCCGACCGCACCAGCCCCCACACCGGCCCGGCCACCACGCCCGCGACGTCCGCTCCCCCGGGCCGGAACACGCCCTTGGTCACGAACACCATCCGGCACCCGGCGAACCGCTCATCGCCCACCCAGCCCTGCACCAGGTCGAGCGCCTGGTAGATGCCGTCGCGCACGCCGTAGGGCACGTCATCGGCGTCGGCCTCGGGCAGATACGGCACCAGGACGGTGCTCGGCATCTCCCCGACGGTCATCTCGGTCAGGGACGCGAGGTCGTAGTAACGCGGGGCGTCCACGGCCGCGCCGATCTCGTCGGCGAACGCGTCGTAGCCCACCACGGCCCACCGCTGCTCGGCCGGGTCCATCGCGGACACCGCGAGGTCGATCCAGTCGAGCGTGTACGAGGTGGCGTCGGACGGGCCGCGCGTGACGGCCCCGTGCCTGGGCACCGGGCGCAGCGTCAGCGCGTCCACCCCGGCGATGCGGTCGCCCGCGCCGTCATGGATGTCGAGCGAGACCCGGTCGCCTTCCCCAGCTGCGATCCGTACCCGCAACACCTCGGCGCCGAGCGCGGACACTCGCACGCCACTCCACGCGAACGGCAGCAGCAGCGCCCCGGCGTCCTCGGCCGACTCCAGCACCAGCAGGTGGAGCGCCGCGTCCAGCAGCGCCGGGTGGAGCGTGAACAGGCTCGCGTCCCCGCGGACCGGCTCCGGCAGCGCCACCTCGACGTACGCGTCACCGTCCACGCGCCAGGCCGCGCGCAGCCCCTGGAAGGCGGGACCGTACTCGTAGCCGCGCTCCGCGAGCCGCTCGTAAGCGTCGTCCAGATCGATCTCGACGCCGTCCACGGGCGGCCAGACGGCAAGCCCCTCGCCGACCGCGCCTGCGGCCGTGGCTGCGGCTCCGGCTGTGGCTCCATCTGGGGCGACGGTCAGGGTGCCGCTGGCGTGGCGGGTCCACCGGGCTTCGTCGTCGTCCGCCGTCCTGCCGTACACGGTGAGGTCGCGGCGGCCCTCGGCGTCGGCGCCGCCGACCGCGAGCTGCACCTGGACCGCACCCGTCTCGGGCAGCGGCAGCGGCGCCTCCAGCGTCAGGTCCTCGATCTCGTCGCACCCGGCCGTCGCGGCGGCCTCCAGGGCCAGCTCGACGAACGCGGTGCCCGGCAGCAGTACGCCGCCGTCCACGGCGTGGTCGGCCAGCCACGGCAGGGCGCCGCGCGACAGCCGCCCGGTGAGCAGGTACCCGTCGTCGCCCGCCACGGGCACGACCGCGTCGAGCATCGGGTGCCGTGGGCCACCGGCCCGTGGGCTCTCGTTGATCCAGTACCGGGTGTGCTCGAAGGGGTAGGTCGGCAGGTCCACGTGATGGCGTGGGGCCGGATCGACGGCCGCCCAGTCCACGTCGGCGCCCGACACGTACGCCTGGGCCGCCGCCAGCAGCAGGCGCCGCCGGCCGCCGTCATCGCGGCGGAGCGTCCCGGTGGCGCCGCCGGGGGCGCCCGTGGCCGCCAGGGTGTCCTGGATGTGGCCGGTCAGCACGGGATGCGGGCTGGCCTCGATGAACAGCGGGGTGCCGTCTCCGGCGAACGCCCCGATCGCCTGCTCGAAACGTACGGGATTGCGAAGACTGCGGAACCAGTAGTCGGCGTCCAGCCCGGTCGGTTCGACGAAGTCGGCGGCCATGGACGAGCAGAAGGCCACGTCGGTCGGCCGCGGCGCGACCTCGGCCAGGCTGGCGAGCAGCTCGTCGCGCAGCACCTCGACGTGCGGGGTGTGCGAGGCGTAGTCGATGCCGATCTTCCGCACCCGGACCGTCTCACCGCACGCCGCCGCGAACTCGTCCAGCGCGTCCAGCTCCCCAGCCACCACCGTGCTGGCCGGCCCGCTCCGTACGGCCACCCACAGGCGATCCGCCCACGGCTCCAGCCGGACTTCTTCGGCGGGGAGCGCGACGGCGAGCATCCCGCCGGTGCCGCTCAGCTTGACGAGCGCCTGGCTGCGGAGCACGACCACCTTCGCGGCGTCGTCGAGCGTCAACGCCCCCGCGACACAGGCCGCCGCGATCTCGCCCTGCGAGTGACCCACCACCGCCGCCGGGTCCACGCCGAGCGACCGCCAGACCTCCGCCAGCGACACCATCACCGCGAACAGCACCGGCTGAATGACCTCCGAGCCCACCAGCTCGCCCGCGCGCAGGGCCGCCACGACCGACCAGCCCGTGTACGGGGCGAGCGCGGCGTCGCAGCGGCTCATCCACTCGCGGAACACCTCACTCGACTCCAGGAGATCGACCGCCATGCCCGTCCACTGCGAACCCTGACCGGGGAAGACGAACACCGGCCGAACATCCGGCAGCGCCGTACCGCTGCTCACCGCCGCGTGCGACTCACCCGCGGCCAGCGCCGCCAGGCCCGCCACCAGTTCGTCCCGGTCCGCGGCCACCACCACCGCGCGGTGCGCGAACCGGGCCCGGCGGGCCAGCAGGTGTCCGGCGGCGGGCAGGTCGTCTTGGGGGGCGTTGGTGGCGTAGTCGCGCAGACGCGCGGCGTGCGCTTCGAGCGCGCCCGCCGACTTCGCGGACACCGCCCACACCAGCGGCGCCTCGGCCGGCTCGGGTTTCGCGTATATCGACTCGGGGGCCTGCTCCAGGATCAGGTGGGCGTTCGTGCCGCTGATGCCGAAGCTGGAGACCGCGGCCCGGGTCGGCCGGTCGTCGGGCAGTTCGACGGGTTCGGTCAGGAGCCGTACCGCGCCGCCGCTCCAGTCCACGTGCGGGGTGGGCTCGTCGGCGTGCAGCGTGCGTGGCAGGCTGCCGTGCCGCATCGCCATCACCATCTTGATGACGCCACCGACTCCGGCCGCGGCCTGCGTGTGGCCGATGTTCGACTTGAGGGAGCCGAGCCAGACGGGCCGTCCGGGATCGCGGTCCGCGCCGTACGCGGCGATGATCGACTCGGCCTCGATCGGGTCGCCGAGCCGGGTGCCGGTGCCGTGCGCCTCCACCGCGTCCACCTCGGCGGCGGCGAGTCCGGCGTCGGCCAGCGCCTGCCGGATCACCTCCTGCTGGGCCTGGCCGTTCGGTGCGGTGAGGCCGTTGCTGGCGCCGTCCTGGTTCACCGCGCCGCCCCGGATCACGGCGAGCACCGGGTGCCCCAGGCGGCGCGCGTCGGACAACCGCTCCAGCAGCAGCATCCCGGCACCTTCGCCCCAGCCCGTGCCGTCCGCGCCCGCCGCGAACGCCTTGCACCTGCCGTCGGGAGCCAGCCCCGACTGGCGGCTGAACTCGACGAAGATCCCCGGGCTGGACATCACGGTCGCACCGCCGGCCAGCGCAAGCGAACACTCACCACGCCGCAGCGCCTGCATCGCCAGGAAGATCGCCACCAGCGACGAGGAGCAGGCCGTGTCGGCGGTGATGGCGGGCCCGCGCAGGCCCAGCGCGTACGCGATCCGCCCGGACGCGACGCTGAGCGCGGTGCCCGTCAGCAGGTGCCCGTCGACCGTCCCGGTGGCCTGGTGCAGCCGGGGGCCGTAGTCGGAGGCCATGGCGCCCACGAACACGCCGGTGGCCGAGCCGCGCAGCCCGCCCGGGTCGAGCCCGGCCCGCTCGACGGCCTCCCAGCTGACCTCCATCAGCAGCCGCTGCTGGGGGTCCATGGCGGTGGCCTCGCGCGGGCTGATGCCGAAGAACGCGGCGTCGAACCGGTCGGCGTCGTGCAGGAACCCGCCGTACCTGGTGTCGCTGGTGCCCGACCGGTCGGGGCCGGCCGCGAACAGCGCGTCCAGGTCCCAGCCTCGGTTGACGGGGAACTCGGTGATCGCGTCGGTGCCGGTGCTGACGAGCCGCCACAGCTCCTCGGGCGAGTCGGCTCCACCGGGGTACCGGCATCCCATGGCCACGATGGCGATCGCGTCGAGGTCGTCGGCAGGCATGAGATTGGCGAGGTCGCTCTGGTGGGCGGCGGCCGACGCTGCGGATCCGCCGTCGTCGAGGAGGGTCCGCAGGTGGGCGATCAGCAGATCGGGGGTCGGGTGGTCGAACAGCAGGCTGGTCGGCAGCCGGAGCCCGGTCGCGCTCCGCAACCGGTGCCTGAGGTCCTC
The DNA here is from genome assembly GCF_040648335.1 of Nonomuraea sp. NPDC049158. Classification (NCBI taxonomy): domain Bacteria; kingdom Bacillati; phylum Actinomycetota; class Actinomycetes; order Streptosporangiales; family Streptosporangiaceae; genus Nonomuraea; species Nonomuraea sp. NPDC049158. The sequence goes on along the minus strand of NZ_JBEZDM010000001.1, from coordinate 307,652 downwards.
CGCCGTGGCCGATTCGAGCCCGAGGTCCTTGAACGTCCTGCCCGGCTCCACACCGGCCGTGTCCTCGTACCCGAGCAGCCCGGCCAGGAGGGTCAGCACCAACTCACGCACCTCACGCCGCGAAAGCCCGCCACCCGAACCGGGGCCATGGCCGTTGGCGCCGCCAGCTGCGGCGGGGCCGTGGCCGCTGGCGCCACCAACCCCAGTGGCGCCCCCGCCGCCTGCGGGGACCGTCTGCGCCGTCGAGCGCCGGGCGTCTCCGGGGAGCGTCCGACCCGTTGGGCGCTGGGCGTCTCCGGGGAGCGTCTGTGCTGCGGAGCGCCGGGCATCGGCGGGAAGCGACGGCCAGTGGCGTTCGCGTTGGAACGCGTACGTCGGCAGCTCCACCAGCTCCGCCCCCGCCACCGGCTCGGGTCCGGTCCAGTCGACCTCGGCCCCCCGCGTGTACGCCTCGGCGAGCGAGCGCCGGAACCTCGCCAGCCCGCCCTCACCCCGCCGCAGCGTGCCGATGACCGCGGCCTCACGGTCCGCCTCCTCGGCCGTCTCCTCGATCCCGGCCCCCAGCACCGGATGCGGGCTGCACTCCACGAACAGGCCGCCCTGGTGGTCGAGCGCCCGCCGGGTCGCCTGCGCGAACCTGACCGGCTGCCGGAGGCTGCGGTACCAGTAGGCGGCGTCGAGTTCGGCCGTGTCGATCGGCTCGCCGGTGAGCGTCGAGACGAACAGCGTCCCCGCGCTCACCGGCCGTACGGGTGCCAGCGCCGCCAGCACCTCGTCGCGGATCTCCTCGACCTCGGCCGAGTGTGAGGCGTAGTCGACCGGGATGATCCTGGTGCGGTACCCGTCGTCGGTGAGCCGTCGCCCCAGGTCGTCGAGCGCCTCAAGCCGCCCGGAGACGACCACGGACCTCGGCCCGTTGTAGGCGGCGATGGACACGTCCCCTGCCAGCGAGCGGATCGCCGACTCGACCACGTCCAGGGGGGCGGCGATCGACATCATCCCGCCGCGCCCGGTGATCCCGGCGATGGCGCGGCTGCGCAGGGCCACGACCCTGGCCGCGTCGGGCATGGACAGCGCGCCGACGACAGTGGCGGCCGCGATCTCGCCCTGGGAGTGGCCGATCACCATCTCGGGCGCGACGCCGTACGAGCGCCACAGGCCGGCGAGCGACACCATGACGGCCCACAGCGCGGGTTGCACCACGTCGACCCGGTCGAGACCGGGCGCGCCCGGCGTTCCGCGCAGCACGTCGAGCAGCGCGTAGTCGACGAAAGGTTCGAGCGCTCCCGCGCACGCCTCGGCATGCGCCGCGAACACCGGCGAACCGGCGAGCAGATCACGAGCCATCTGCGGCCACTGCGACCCCTGCCCCGGAAAAACGAACACCCGGCGACCACCAGAGACGGACCCGGCGACCACGGACCCGGTGACCACCGACCCCGTGACCACGGACTCGTCCAGCCGCCCGGCCGCCAACGCCGCCAACCCCGCCTGCCGGTCAGTGCCCAGAAGCACCGCCCGGTGCTCGAACACGGCCCGACTCCGCAACAACGCCAGCGCCACAGCCCCAGGCTCGGCACCGGCATGGGGCCCGACATACGAGCTGGCCTGGGAACTGGTGTGCGGGCCAGCATCGGGGGCGACATGCGGGCCGACCTGGGCGAGCAGCCGTTCGGCCTGAGCGCCAAGTGCTCGGGCTGAGCGTGCCGACAGCACCCAAGGCGTGTCCTCGTTCGCCGACCGAACCCCGTACTCGCTCCGCGGCGCCTCCCCGAGCACCAGGTGGCAGTTCGTGCCGCCCATGCCGAACGAGCTGACGCCCGCGACGAGCGGCCGGTCGGCGCGTGGCCACGGGCGGGTGTCGCGTACGACCTCCAGCCCCAGCTCGTCGAGCGGGATGTCCGGGTTGGGCGTCTCGAAGTTCAGGCTGGGCGGGAGCTCGCGCTGCTCCAGGCTCAGTACGACCTTGACCAGGCCCGCGATCCCGGCGGCGCCTTCGAGGTGCCCGATGTTGGTCTTCACCGACCCGACCAGCAGCGGCGACGCGCCATCCGCGTGGTCGGGGCCGTAGGCGGCGCCGAGGGCGGCGGCCTCGATCGGGTCGCCGACCTTCGTGCCGGTGCCGTGCAGTTCGACGTACTGGACGTCGCCCGGCTCGACGCCGGCGCGCTCGCAGGCCAGCCGGATGACCTCCTCCTGCGCCCGCCCGCTCGGCACGGTGAGCCCGTCGCCGCCGCCGTCGTTGTTGACGGCGCCGCCGAGGATCACGCACCGGATGGGGTCGCCGTCGGCGAGCGCGGCGGACAGCGGCTTGAGTACGACGAGCGCCCCGCCCTCGCCACGTACGTAGCCGTTGGCCCGGTCGTCGAAGACGTAGCAGCGGCCGTCAGGCGACAGCGCGCCGAAGTTGCCGATGGCGGCGGTGGTCTCGGCCAGCAGGTTGAGGTTCACGCCGCCGGCGAGCGCCAGCCCGGTCTCGCCGCGCCGCAGGCTCTCGCAGGCCATCTGTACGGCCAGCAGCGACGAGGACTGCCCGGCGTCGAGGGTCAGGCTGGGCCCCCGCAGGCCGAGGAAGTAGGAGACGCGGTTGGCGATGATCGCCCGGTTCGCCCCGGTGTAGGCGTGTCGCCCGAGGCCATCGGCCCCCACTCGGTCCTGCAGCGCCGCGTAGTCGTTGGAGATCGCCCCCAGGAACACCCCGGCGCCGCTCCCGCTCAGCCGGGCCGGCACCACGCGCGCGCTCTCCAGCGCCTCCCAGGCCAGCTCCAGTACGAGGCGCTGCTGGGGGTCCATCGCGGCGGCCTCGTTCGGCGAGATCCCGAAGAAGGCGGCGTCGAAGCGATCCACGTCCGAGAGGAAGCCACCACGCCGGTACGCCCCGGCCGACCCGTCAGACCGGCCGCCGGCCGACCCGGCCGGCCACCGGCCCTCGGGCACGGCCGTCACGGCGTCCACGCCATCGCGCAGCAGTTGCCAGAACCGTCCAGGATCGGCGGCCTGAGGAAGCCGGCAGGAAACGCCGACCACGGCGACAGGCTCCACGGCGGACGAAAAGCGACCGGTCCGCGACCGGCCGGTGTCCCCGGCAGTCGTGCCGTTTAGCTGAATCGACTCACCAACCATCAATGCGCCACCTCAAGCTTCGGGCATCATCACCAACAAGACAGTGCCGGTTTCCATAAAGACGATCGCTTTGAATAGTTGCTGTGACCCTAATCGCCGCGCCGTTTCCGAACCACGGTCGCGGGCTGGCACATTGTTTCCGGCAGAAGCTGCCAGCGCGGGCGCGTTGACATAGGTGTAGGCAGTTCGCATCCTGTGTGGGACAGGTGGCGACATTGGCCTGAGAGTTCCGCCGAGCCGAAATGGATAAAACCTTTTACCGGGGCCCGGTACGTGCGCGTGTGGAGGGCCGTCAGCGGGGCCACTGTCAGCGGTCCGCCCGCCGAAAGAGCTCACGAGGAGACCACATGCCCGTCGACGCCCCCCTGAGCAACGGCCAGCTATGGAGCTGGCGAGAAGTGGAGCGCTACCCCGAGGACTGGATGCGGGACGCCAACCTGCCGACGACCTGGGACCTGCGCGGCCTCCCCCTGGACCGGGTCACGACGGCGTTGCGCCTGCTCGTCGACCGGCACGAATGCCTGCGCACCACCTACCACGTGCAAGACGGGCAGCCCGTGCAGCGGATCCACCGCACGGTGACGCCGCCGGTCGAGCACGTGGACCGCGTGATCACCGACCGCGGCGACCCGGAGCGTACGAAGGAGCAGCTGGCCACGATCCCGTTCCCGATGACCGACGCGCTGCCCTGGCGCGGCGTGCTCGTCACGACCGACGGGTCCCCGGTCTTCCTCGCGCTGTCGTTCTCCCACCTGATCGTGGACGTGTGGTCGATCCATCATCTGCAGGACCAGTTCCGCGCCCTGGTGGCCGATCCGGACGCCCACGCGCAGATGGGCCCCACCCTGCGCGAATTGGCCCACCGGCAGCGCGACGAGTCGTGGCGCGGCCAGCAGGAGAGCTCCGAACGCTACTGGCGGCGGGTGCTCACCGACGGCCTGATGGACGAGCTGCCCACGCTCCCCGCCCGCGCCGAGCGGAACCGGATCGAGGCCACGCTGCACTCACGCCGGCTGAGCGGGCTCGCCGCCGAGGCCGCCAAGCGTCACGGCGTGACACCGCCCGCGGTGCTGATGGCGTTCATCGCCGCCGGCCTCGCCCGGCACACCGACACCGACCGGGTGACGATGAGCCTGATGGCCTCCAACCGGTTCGCCGAGGAGCACCAGCACGTCGTCGGCACCATGAACCAGCTCATTCCGGTCAGCGCCACCGTCGATCCGGGCGCCACGCTGGCCGAGCACGTCAAGCGCTGGCACTGGGCGAGCGCGCGCACGTACCGCTACTCCTGCTACGACTTCGACCGCGTCGCCGCGCTGGCCGCCGACGCGGCCACGCACAGCGGGCAGGAGCCGGGACACGACTGCTGGTTCAACCACCTGTTCCGCAGCTGGTTCAACTACATGCAGATCGACCGCGCCCCGCTGAACCCCGCCGACCCGACCCCCGCCGAGCTGGTGTGGACGCCCCTGGCGCAGCAGTACGGCCAGGCGTTCCGGGTGCGGGTGGCGGTTCAGGGCGGTCTCACCAGCGTCATGCTGCTCGCGGATCCGATGATCATCCCGCCCGAGGCCGCGACCGACATCCTGCGGGCGATGGCGCTCGGCGTACAGCTCGCGGTGACCGACCCGGAGACGTGCCTGAAGGACCTGTGGAGCGCCAGGAGCGAGGGCCTGCCGCCGTCGCTGTTCCCCTCTGAGGTACCGGCGCCGCCGCAATAGACGTCCGTGGGCCGGCGCGGCAGCCCCCGCCGCGCCGGCCCACGGATCCCCCCCATACAGCAACAACGCGTCGGTCAAAAGGCCCGCAGTAGGCACTGCGGGCCTGCCTTCATTCCGGGCTCAGACCAGCACCTCGACCGGCGCCGGGTGGCTCAGGAACGCGGTGGGGCTCGCCGTCAGCCCGTACGCACCGGCCTGGAACAGCACGATCAGATCCCCCACCCCCATCTTGGGCAGCGAGACGTCGTCCCCCAGCAGGTCGAGCGGGGTACACAGGCAGCCGACCACGGTCACGGTCTCCTCGGGCGGGTCGTCCATCCGGTTCCCCACCGCGATCGGGTAGTTGCGCCTGATCACCTGGCCGAAGTTGCCCGAGGCCGCGAGCTGGTGGTGCAGGCCGCCGTCCACGACGACGAACACCTTGCCGCGCGACCGCTTACGATCCACCACGCGCGTGACGTACACGCCCGCCTCGCCGACCAGATAGCGCCCCAGCTCGACGACGACCCGCGCCTCCGGCAGCCGGGGCCGGACCAGCTCGTCGACCAGCCGCGCCAGGTTGTCGCCGATCGGGCCGAGGTCGAGCGGCCGGTCGCGCAGCGCGTACGGGATGCCGAAGCCGCCGCCGATGTTGACGTAGCGCACAGGCCCGGGCGCCGCGTCCGCGAAGCCGAGAATCAGCTCGACGGTACGGCGCTGCGCCTCGCAGATGTTGTCGACCCGCAGGTTCTGCGACCCGGCGAACACGTGGAAGCCCTGGAAGTCGAGGTCGTCGCCGGTCAGCCCGGCCAGGACCGCGGGGATCCGCTCCGCGTCGATGCCGAACTGCTGCGGCCCGCCGCCCAGCCGCAGGCCGGACCCGCGGATCGCGAAGTCGGGGTTGACGCGCAACGCGACCCGTGCGGGCACGCCCACGGCGGCACTCGCCGACCGGACCCGTTCCACCTCCAGCTCGGACTCCAGCTCGACGGTGACGCCGGCGGCAACCGCCTGCGACAGCTCGGCCATGGACTTGCCGGGCCCGGCGAAGCTGATCCGTGAGGCGGGCACGGAGGTGTCGAGGGCGTGCCGCATCTCCTGCGCGGAGGCCACGTCGAAGCCGTCGACCAGGCCGCTCATGTGCTGGAGCAGGGCGGGCATCGGGTTGGCCTTGACCGCGTAGCTGAGCTCCACGTCCACGGGCAGGGCCGCGCGCACCGACGCCACCCGCCGGTTGACCAGCTCCCGGTCATAGGCGAAGAACGGCGTGCTCCCCACGCGGGCGGCCAGCCGCTCCACAGGGATACCGCCCACGGTGAGCTGGCTGTCGTGCCTGCCGTACCAGCCGCTCGGGATGGCGGTCACCAGGTCACCGACCTGCGCAGCTCCGTACGGTCGAACTTGCCGTTGCCCGATCTCGGCAGCCGGTCGCGCACCACCACCCGGCGCGGGACCATGTAGCGCGGCAGGTCGCGTTCGAGCGCCTTGACCAGCGTCTCGGTGTCGCACGACGCGCCGCCCGGCCCGCTGACGACGAGCACCACCTGCTGGCCGAGCGTGTCGTCGGCGACGCCGAACGCCACCGCCTCGCCCACCAGCCCGGTGGCGTAGGCCGCCTCCTCGATCTCGCTGGGGCTGACCCGGTATCCGGAAGTCTTGATCATCTCGTCGGTACGTCCCACGAAGTAGATGAATCCCTCGTCGTCGCGGTAGGCGACGTCGCCCGACCAGACCGCGAGCTCGCTCCCCCACGGGCTGCCGCCCGGCGGGTAGGGGCGGAACCGTTCGGCGGTGCGTTCGGGGTCGTTCCAGTAGCCGAGCGCCACGAGCGCGCCACGGTGCACGATCTCCCCCTTCTCGCCGGGCTCGCACACGCCGCCGTCCGGGCGTACGACGAGGATCTCCGCGTTGGGAATCGCCTTCCCGATCGAGTCGGGCCGGCGGTCGACCTGCTCGGGGTCGAGGTAGGTGGAGCGGAAGGCCTCCGTCAGCCCGTACATGAGGTACGGCCTGGCCTGCGGGAACGTCGCCCGCAGCGAGTCCAGCGCGGGCCTGGGCAGGCGCCCGCCGGTGTTGGCGAAGTAGCGCAGGCGACGGGTGGCCGCCTCCGGCCAGGTCTGCGCGGCGAGCTGCAGCCACAGCGGCGGTACGCAGGTCAGCCCGGTGACGCCGTGCCGCGCGCACAGGCGGACGACCGCGCCGGGCACCAGGTAGTTCACCAGGACGACGTGCGCGCCCGCGATGAAGGAGGTGGTGAGCTGGCTGAAGCCGGTGTCGAAGCTCAGGGGGAGCACGCCGAGCACCACGTCGTCGCGGGTGTGGCCGAGGTAGTGGGCGACGCTGCGGGCGCCGGCCAGCAGGTTGCGGTGCGACAGGACGACGCCCTTGGGGCTGCCGGTGCTGCCCGAGGTGTAGAGGATCGCCGCCACATCGGCGTCGATCGCTCCCTCAGGAGCCGGGACCTCTTCGGAAGCGTTCGCCTCGTCGGAGGCGCACAGCTGAGACCAGGTCGTGATCGGGAGCGGCTCCGGGACGCGCGGCCGGTCGCCGATGAGGATCAGGTGGCGCAGCGACGCCACCTCCTGGAGCCGGGCGCCGACCAGGCGGTGCCGCTCGACCGAGGTGACCACCGCGACCGCCCCGCAGTCGGCGGCCACGTAGCCCACCTGCTGCGGCTTGAACAGCGGATTGACCGGGACGAACACCCCGCCGGCCGCGGACACGGCGAGCATGGCGACGACGGTCTCGATCCGCTTCTCCAGGTAGACGACGACCCGCTCGCCCCGGCGCAGCCCGAGACGGCGCAGCCCGCTCGCGGCGCGGCCGACACGGCGGCCCAGTTCGCCGTAGCTGAGCGTCTCGTCCTGGTAGGTCACGGCGGGGCGATCAGGGTCGCCGCACCGCACCACGTCGTCGACTCGCGTCAGCATCGGCGATCCTCACACTCGTAACGGCGCTCGCTCGTCACCGACGGTTCCTTGGGGGTGGATAAGCGCGGATAGGGCCTGCCACAGCGAGCCGACGGTGTCGAACGTCTCCTCGTTGAGGAGGTCGTCGGGCAGCTCGATGTCATAGCGGTCCTCGATGTCGGCCAGCAACCGCACGACGCCCATCGAGTCGAGCCCGAGTCCCGCCAGCTCGTCGGACGCGGAGAAGTCGCCCGCGTCCGCGTACGGCAAATGCGAGCGCAGAATATTCTGAAACTCGGGTGGTATTTCCAACATAGTCACCGCGCCACCTCAGGCCGAAAGCCGAGCCGCTCCATGCTGTTCGCTCCGAGCTTGGCCGAATGCGCGACGACGCGTCAAGGTCGCCATTCCAGAAAAGCGGCCCTATCCATTGGCAGGTAATCGCCTTCCGGAGCCGGTCATCGGCACCCGGTTGTCGCACCCCGCACCGGCGCAGATTATGAAGCACATTAACCGGCGACCGGCGCACATGGGGAGGCTGAGTTGTCCGCCGCGAAGAACGCGAATCTGTGCTGGGGCCAGCGTTACATGTGGCTGAAATACCACCGGCTGCCGCCGGGTGAACGGCATGACACGCACATCGTGCTGCGGCTCACCATCCCGCACGACGTCACGGTGGCGAACTGCCGCGCGGCGATCAACTACCTGACGCGCCGCCACGAGTCGCTGCGGACCACGTACCACCTCGACCCCGGGCCGGAGCCGCGCCAGCAGGTGCACCCGCCGGCCGCGCTGCCGGTCATCCTGGCGACCACCGAACGTGACGGCACCCCTGCCCCCGCCGAGATCGTCGAACGGCTCGGTGCCACCGCCTTCCGCCTCGACGCCGACTGGCCGATCCGCGCCTGCGTGATCACCACGGGCGGCGTACCCAAGCAGATCGTCCTGGTGCTCAACCATCTGGCCGTGGACGCGTGGACGGTCCGGGAGATCAAGCGCGAGCTCACCGTCCAGTGCGCCGGCTTCAGCTCCCGGCGACCGGCCGCATTGGAACCGGTCCGCAACCAGCCGTCCGACCTGGCCCGCCACGAGTCGTCGGCCGAGGCCACCGCCGTGGCGGCCCGCTCCCTGGCGTACTGGGGCGCGGAGATCACCCGCCTGCCGGCCGACCCGTTCGCCACCCGACGCGCCCCCGACGACGACCCGACGCTCCCCGACCGCGAGCCGGTCGCGCTCGACGGCAGACCGCTGACGCCTGGCCGTGAGCCGGTGGCGCGGAGTGCGGCGTTGACGTCTCCTTCGCTGCTCGACGCCGTGCGGCATATCGCCGCCGCGGACCAGGTGTGGCCGTCGCTGGTTCACGTGACCGCGTACACCGCCATGATGGCCGCCTACACCGGGCTCGGGACGGTCGCGCACCTGTCGTTCTCCGGCAACCGCGAGCCCGGCCCGTACGCGGGCGTGATGACGTGCATGTTCGCGCCGATGCTGGTGACCGTCGACTGCCACGACGACCCGACGTTCGCGCAGCTGCTGCGCCGGGTGACCGAGCGTTTCGAGCTCGCCCGGACGCACTCGTCCGCGCCCTACGACGAGGTCGTGGAGCTGGTGTCGCGCGAGGGATCGCGGCGTGGCCTGCCGATACGGCTCGGGTCGGAGGTCAACTTCATCAAGCAGCGCTCCAGCGAGGCGCGGGCCCGGCGCACCACGTTCACCTGGAAGCCGGTGCCGACGGCCTGGGCGTACGAGGAGATGGACACGTACTTCAGGATCGACGAGTGGCGTGACGCGGTCGTCGTCGGCTTCCACGCCCGATCCTCGGTCATGGGAGCCGGGGACATGGAACGCTTCCTGCGCGGCTACGAGACCGTCCTGCTCGCCGGGGCCGACATCCGGATCAGCGACATCACGCGCCTCGCCGGCTTCAGCCCGCCGGCACCCCACAGCGCACCCACCCCCGACAAAACACCCGTGAGCGCCCCCGAGGCCGAGCAGGCGCTCGCCGAGGTCGTCCGGCAGGTGAACGGGCTCGGCGAGGTGGACCTGTCCGACAGCTACACGCTCGCCGGCGGCCGGGCCCTGCGGATCCCCCGGGTCCTGGCCCTGCTGGCGGCCCATGGATGGGCGGGCGCCACCGTCCACCACCTGACCGGCCCCCAGCCGCTGCGGGCCCTGGCCCGCGAGCTGACCCCTGAGATCACCCCGGAAGCCGTCATCGAGTCTCCCAGGCACGTACTCACCCAGCCCTGACCCACCCTGGAGTGGTCCACCATGACAGACGCGCTCGCCGCCCGAGTATCCAAGAGCCACCAGCTCGTCGGCTCCGAAGAGGAGCTGCGCCGGCTGATAGACCGTGAGCTGACCGCCTCCGGCATAGAGAACCTGGTCGTCATGGGCGGCCATTTCATGCTTTTCGAGGACGAGGGAAAGCTCGTCCCCGGCGTCATCGGGGCGCAGGAGTCCGAAGTGATGCGGCGCCGGATCGCCGGCCGGGTGGGGATCTTCCCGGAGTACAGCTGGCAGCTGTCGGCCGACCTCCTCAAGTCGTACGCGCGGACCACCGCCGACGTGCGGCTGCTCCTGCTGGTCAACGACTGGCAGTACGTGCCCACGTCGGGCCGCCCGGCGAGCGAGCTGCGGGCGGAGTTCTTCGAGGGCTTCACCGGGCTGCCCGCGGAGTATGAGCGGATCCTGCGCGAGGCCGGGTTCGGGCCGGACCGCGTGCTGCCGAGCCGCAAGCACCCGCTGGCCTTCCCGGAGACCTGGCTCAAGTACCGCTTCCAGAAGGCCGCCGACCGGTTCGTCAAGCAGGGGCGGCTGGAGAAGCGCTACCTCGAGTCGGGTACGAAGGACACCGAGGTGGCCTTCCTCGACGACGAGGGCAACTACCGCACGCTGATCAGCTGCGGCATCACCGGATGCGCCGGCGAGATCACCGAGATGATCTCCGAGGTGCACAACGCCGGCTACCGGGCGATCGTCATCTTCGCGCCTGGAGAGTGTCTCGCACCCGTCCAGACGGGCGTCGACATCGCCCTGGAGCTCTACCGGCTGTCGGACATGCTGGTGATCATCGCCGACCCCGGCGGGAGCGGGGAGATGTCCACGGACGAGATCTACTCGAAGCTCGTGACGGTCAGCACGTTCAGGAGCTGACGCGGCGCGAGACGGACCACCGAAAGTGACGGGCCGCCCATGAAGATCATTTATCTGGACAACTGCGCCACCACCCGCGTGGACGACGAAGTGGTCGACGCGATGCTGCCGTACCTGAGAGAGGACTTCGGCAACCCGTCGTCGCCGCACGTCCTCGGCAAGCGGGCCCGCCGCGCGGTGGATCTCGCCGCCGTGTCCGTGGCCGAGCTCCTGGGCGCCGACCCGCGCGGCATCGTCTTCACCTCCGGCGCGACCGAGAGCAACAACATCGCGCTGCTGGGCATGTTCGCCCATGAGGAGCGCGCGCCCGTCAACGCGCTGTTCTGCCCGACCGACCACAAGTCCGCGCTGTCCATCGGCCGGGCGCTGGCCGGGCGGGGCATCGAGACCCGCACGATGGCGGTACGCCAGGACGGGCTGATCGACCTGACCCGAATGGCCGAGCAGCTCGACGTCCGCTCCCGCGTCGCCACCGCCGCCCTGGTCAACAGCGAGATCGGCACCATCCAGCCGATGGCGGAGCTGGCCACGCTCTGCCACGAGGTCGGCTGCCTGCTGCACGTGGACGCCGCCCAGGCGGCCGGCCGGATCCCGATCGACGTGGTCGAGGCCGGGGTGGACACGCTGTCGATCTCCGGGCACAAGGTGCGCGGCCCGAAAGGCATCGGCGCCCTGTACGTGCGGCCCGGCGTGCGCCTGCGGCCGATCACGTACGGCGGCGGCCAGTACGAGCTGCGCAGCGGGACCATCCCGACGCACCTCGTGGTCGGGCTGGGCAAGGCGTGCGAGCTGGCGCTGCGGCGGCTCGACGACGACTGGATGCGGGCCGTACGGCTGCGCGAGGCGGCCCTCGAACTGATCACCACCCGGCTCCCGGGTGTCCGGATCAACGGCGATCCGCTCAACGGAGTGCCTCATGTGCTCAACCTGGTGCTGCCCGGGGTCCGGGGGGAGAGCCTGGTCTCCAGCCTGCGTACCGTGGCCGTGTCCACCGGGTCCGCGTGCAACTCCGACTCCCAGGAGCCGTCACACGTCCTGACGGCGATCGGGGTGAGCGCCGAGGACGCGAACAGCTCCATCCGGATGTGCCTCGACCCGGGCATGGCGTTCGACGAGCTGGTGCGGGGTGTCGAGCTGATCTGCGAGCGGGCCCTGGACCTGGCCGAGGTGTCGGTCGCGATGCAGGCCACATGACATACGACGACGGGCCCGCCGGGGGCGGGCCCGCACCGACAACCGGCCGCTTGTCACCCGCCATTGGGCAGGAACTTCCTGGCCGCCTGCACCCCGGCCTGGAAGCGGCTGGTCGCGTCGAGGTCGCGCATCAGCGTGGCGATGTGCCGGCGGCAGCTGCGTACCGACATGCCCAGCTTGCGCGCCACGACCTCGTCGGTGTAGCCCTTGGCCATCAGCGCCGCGATGGCCTGCTGCAGGTCGTCGGCCACGTCGGCGTAGCCGGCCTCGACGCCCTCCAGCGGCGTGGCCGTCTCCCACAGGTGGTTGAACAGGTCCAGCAGGAACTGCGCGACCCCGTGGTTGTGCACCCGCGCCACGTTGGTCTCCCCGTCCGACAGCCCGAACAGCACCACCAGCGACCGGTCGAACACCACGGCCGAGCGCGGGATGTGGCTCACGGTGCACACCGAGGCCCCCGCGTCGGTCAGCTTCTTCATCCGCATCCGGGTGGCGAGATCGGCCCGGTTACGGTGCTGGCAGATGATGCGCACCGTGATCCCCCGCCCGAGCAGCGGTGAGTACGCCTGCGACAACTCGTCCGCGTCGGTCAGGCTCGACTGAAGCACCAGCACCTCGTCCCGGCACGAGTCACCGGCCGTCTTGAGGAAGCCCCGGACCTCCATCGACCCCACCAGATACTCGATCGCGCTGGGCGCCGAGGCCCTGCCGGTGTAGTCCTGCCGGAACACGCTGATCCGCTCGCGGATCTGGTCGATCAGCTCCCGGCGCTGGTAGATCTCCCGTTCGACGGAGGAGACCAGCGAAGCCGCGGCCACCTCGGGATCCACGGGGACGAACCGGCGGCCCGCCCTGTCCTCCATCATGAGCAGGCGGTTCTCCACCAGATGGGCCACCGCCTCGTGCATCTCATGCAGGCCAATGCCGAGATCGGCGGCGGCCACCTCGAGCGCCTCGATCGCACCCTTGCGGGCCGCGTAACGGTAAACGTCGGTGGCGTGGTCGCCGCCCACGGGGGCCATCCCCGGAAAGAACGGAATAGTCGTCATCACGATCTCCCATCAACTCAACGGAATGCTCAGGTGAAGGTTGGGAAGCGGCGGTTGAAACGGAACACTCAGGTGAAGGTTCGGGTGCGGCGGTTGAACAGGAACAGGGACAGGCCGAGCAGCGCCGCCGCCATCCCGGAGAGCACGGCGACCTCGGGGAGGACCGTGCCGATGCCCGTGCCGGGCTTGGTCAGCGCCAGCAGCGCGTCCATGCCCCAGGCGTGCGGGAACAGGTAACCGATCGAGTTGAGGAAGTCCCCCGCCGACTCCCTGGGCCACAGGCAGCCGCCCAGCATGCCGAGCACGATGCCCAGCGGCGGGCCGATGGCGGGCGCCTGCGCGGGCGAGCGTACGAGGCTGCCGACCAGGATCGCGGCACCGGTCGCCACCAGGGAGAACGAGCCGACCACCGCGGCGACGCCCAGCGGGTCGCCCCACGACACACCGAACACCAGCGAGCTGACCACCATGATCAACAGCGACTGCGCGACGGCCACGGCGAACCTGCTCAGCGCCTCCCCCGCGAGCACCGACCGGCGCCTGACCGGGGCGGTGATCGCGCGCTGGAGCATCCCGAGCCGCCTGCTCTCGGCGAGCGCGGCGGCGACGGCCATGGAGTTGATGAAGGTGAACAGCAGCAGGTTGGCCGGGGCCGTGTAGGCGAAGCCCCTGGGGGTGGCGCCGGGCGTACCGGAGCCGACGACCGCGACGCGGCCCGAGTCGGCCTGCGCCTCGCGCACGCGCGCGGCGGCCTGCGCGGGCGTGGCACCCGCGGCCTCGACGGCTCTGGTGGCTTCGAGCACGGCGGCCACCCGGCCGACCGCGACGTCTACGGCGCTGCGGGCCGCCATGCCGCTGCCGTTCATCTGCGTCATGACGAGTTCGAGTTTGGTCGAGCCGGCCGGGATCACCAGCCCGGCGGCGAGGGACCCTTCGCGTACGCCCGACTGGAGGTCCTGCTTGGTCGCCACGGGCGTGATGGCGAGGTCGGGGTGCGCGCGCAGCTCCTTGAGCACGGCGGCCGTGACGGGGTCGGAGCCGGTGGCCACGACGCCGACGGGCAGCTTGGCGGCCCCCACGGCACCCCCGCCGAGCGCCATGCCGACGAAGACGATGTTGACGAACGGCATGATCACCATGAAGAACAGGCCGACCTTGTCACGGGAGAGCCGCCGCAGGTTCGCCGCCACCAGCGCGAAGACGGGATGCGGCCGCATCCGAGCCGCATCCTGCGGCCGCGTCCGAGCGGGCTCATGTGGCCTCATCCGAGCAGCCCCTTCCTGAAGCCGGCCGCGGCCAGGCCGCCCGCCACCAGCGCGATCGCGCACAGCACGCCGATCGGGACGATCACCGTGGTCAGTCCCCCGCCGGAGCCCGCGAGCCGGATCAACCCGGTCGACGTCCAGCCGTTCGGGGTGAGCAGCGCCACCTTCTGCAGGAAGCCGGGCAGGTTGTACAGCGGCACCAGGCTGCCCCCGAAGAACGCCATCACGAACGAGACGACCATGGTCACCCCGTCGGCCTGGGCGTCGGTCTTGGCCCGGCTGGCCACCAGCATGGTGATCGCGGCGGCGGCGAGCACGTGCGCGACCAGCAGCGCGAACACCGCCACCGGGTCACCCCAGCTGGTGCCGAAGATGAGCGAGGAGGACGCCCAGGTGGCGACGACGCTGACCACGCCCAGCCCGAACCCCACCAGCGCCTTGCCGGCGATCGGCGTCCACTGCGGGATCGGCCCGGCCCGCATCCGGTTGAGCGTGCCCTGCCGCCGCTCGGTGAGCAGGCTCCTGAACGAGGCGCCCACCACGAAGAAGGCGAACAGGGCGGCCATGCCGGAGCCGTAGTACACCGACAGGTCGATCTTGCCGCCCGCCATGGGGTCATCAGCCAGGCTCAGTCCGGGCCCGGCGGCGCCGTTGCGCTCCACCAGCTCCTTCACCCGGTCGCCGGGCACGCCGTACGCGAGCGAGGCGCGGACCGCGAGCGTGCGGGCGTCCACCACCGAGGAGATGCGGTCGACGATGGCGTTCGCCACCACGCCGGCCAGCGGCGACTCGGCGGAGGTGAGCACCGCGACCTGGCCGCCCGAGCCCGCGCCGACGCTCTTGGTGAACCCCTGCGGGAACACGATGGCCGACCCGATGTCACCGGCGTCGAGCGAGCGCTGCGCCTCCTGCCTGCTGGGCAGGTCGCGCAGCGTCAGCGTGTCCTTAAGCTGCTCGTTGGACATGACCTCCCGCCGCACGCTGGCGGAGAACTCGCCGCGGTCGAGGTCGACGAAGCCGATCGTGGCCCGCAGCGGCGGGTCGTCCCCGCCCAGGGCGAGGCCGAACAGGGTGGCCAGCGCGATCGGCACGATCAGCGCGACCACCAGGGCCGTTCCATCGCGTACCCGGGTACGCAGTTCCAGCGCGGCGATGGACATCAGGGGTCTCAGCATGATCAGTCCCGCAGCTTGCTGCCGGTGAGGTGGAGGAAGGTGGCCTCCAGGTCGGGTTCGATGACCTCGACGGCGGTCACGGTGGCGCGGCCGTCCACGGCGGTGATGATCGCGGGCAGCACGTAGCGGCCGCCCTCCGCGAGCAGCCGCACCGAGCCGGCGCCGGTCCTGACCGCCTCGACGACGCCTTCCAGCGCCTGGAGCTTGTCGAACGCGCCGTCCACGTCGCCGTCGAGCATCAGCTCGATCTTGTCGGCGCTGCCGACCATGGCGACGAGCTCGTGGCGGGTGCCCTCGGCGACGATCCGGCCGTGGTCGATGATCCCGACCCGGTCGCAGACCCGCTCGACCTCCTCCATGTAGTGGGAGGTGTAGAGCAGGGCCATGCCGTCGGCGACCAGCCGCTCCACGCCGTCGAGGATGGCCTTGCGGCTCTGCGGGTCGACGCCGACGGTCGGCTCGTCCAGGATGAGCACCTCGGGCCGGTGCAGCAGCGCCGCGCCGATGTTGATCCGCCGCTTCATGCCGCCCGAGTACGTGCCGAGCTTGCCGTCGGCCCGGTCCGACAGCCCGACCAGGTCGAGCACCTCGTCGATGCGCGCCGCCAGCTCCCGTCGCGGCAGGCCGAACAGCCGGCCGAAGAAGCGCAGGTTCTCCCGCCCGGTCAGCTCCGGGTAGAGCGCGATCTCCTGCGGCACGTAGCCGATCTTCGCCTTGGCCACCAGCGGCTCGGCGGCGAGGTCCGTGCCGCACACCGTCACGTTCCCGGTGGCGGGCTTGAGCAGGCCGACGAGCATGGAGATCGTGGTCGTCTTGCCCGCGCCGTTCGGCCCGAGCAGGCCGTACGCCTCGCCGGGGGCGATGGCGAACCCCACATCCTGTACGGCGAGCACGTCGCCGAACCTCTTGCTCAGGCCGGTACAGGCCAGAGTCGCGGTCATCGGCCCCACCCGTCCGGCTCGCCCTTGTCGCTGATGTTGCCCGCGCAGACCTGGCGATCCAGGTCGACGCCGAGCTGGTGGTCGAGCGGGCTGTTGCCGGTCACCCGGTTCCACAGGAGGTGGTTGTCCATGGCGTCGTCGCCTCCCCAGTCCTTGGACGAGCCCATGACGAACGCGGCGCCCATGACCGACTCGCCGCTGGGATGGTTGTCGTGGATCCGGTTGTCCACGACGCTGACCCGGTGCGTGCCGATCAGCGCCAGGCCCACGCCGGAGATCGGCGGGCCCGCGGCCCCCAGCGCGTCGGGGGCGTCGCCGCCCGCGGCCAGGCCGTTGCCGTACAGGTCGTTGCCCGAGACGAGGCAGTCGCGCACGCCGCCGTCGGGCTCGCCCTCGTAGGTCTGGTTGAGCATCAGCAGCCCGGCGGCGTTGCCGTGGCAGGTGTTGCGCAGCACCCTGACGCGGGAGGAGTTGTCGATGAAGATCCCGAAGGCGTTGGCGAAGCTCTCGTTGTCCGCCACCAGCCCATCGGCCTCGGGGCAGAAGCTGAGCGCGATGCCGCCGTACTGGCTGCCTGACGTGGTGCAGCCGGTCACCTCGCACCGGCTCGACTCGCGTACGTAGACGCCCCAGACGGCGTTGCCGGCCGTCTCGACGTCCCGCACGGTCAGGCCGGTCACGGTGTGGGCGTAGATCCCGGCGCCGGTCGAGCCGCGCACGCTCAGCCCGGCTATCGTGACGTCGCCGACGCCGTGCAGGCTGATGCCGCTGACGACGTCCGCCGCCGCGTCATGCAGCTTCGGGATCCCCTCGGGGACGGAGCCTCCCGGGACCAGCACCGTGCGGCCCGCCCCGGCGCCGGTCAGCGTCACGCCGTCGTGCCTGATCCAGACGTTCTCCGTGTACGTGCCCGCCGCCAACTCGATCGTCGCGCCGGCGCCCGCCTCGTCCAGCGCCCGCTGGATCGACTCACCGGGCTTCACCTGGGACATCCTGGGTCTCCCTCTCTGTGGCCGAAACCGTCGCCGTACACGTCGCCGTCGCCGTACACGATCGCCAGGGAGACGAGCAGTCCCGCGCCCATCCCCCACCGGGCCGCCCCGGCCACCCGGCCCCGGCGCGGCGCCAGCCGGACCAGGGCCGCCTGCTCGCTCGCGCCCCGGACGGCGTAGGACGAGCCGCCCGTCAGCGCGAGCCCGGTCGAGGCGGTCAGCTCCGCGGCCGCCTCGTCGAGCAGCCGCCGCGCCCAGGCGGCGGGCCGTCCGGCGCGGGCCTCGAAGTCGTGCCAGGTGAAGCCGGGCGGACGCCCGCCCACCGCCTTGATGAAGCTCTCCTTGACGGAGAAGGCCACCTCTTCGGCGCCCAGCTCGCGCTCGGCGGGCGTGGTGAGGTGCTCGGTGAACACGGCACCGCCGCGCCCGGCCGCCCTGGCGAGCCGATCCGCGTCCACGATGTCCACCCCGACCAGCACGGGAGGGGACACGGGCGGGGCGACCGGCCGGACGACCGGCAGCACGGCCGACGCGGCCTGCGCGGACAGGGCGGACGGCGCGGACGGCGCGGACGGCGCGGACGGCCAGTCGACCGGCTGCACGCCCGTCCACGCGTCCGACCGCATGAGCTGCTGCCCGCCAGACAACGTCATGCCGCGACCTTGGCGCAGCGGGCCACGAACGGTTCCAGCACCGCGTTGTACTCGGCCGGCCGCTCGATCATCGGAATGTGCCCGCTCTCCTCGACCACCACCACGTCGTTCTCCGGGTAGTCCGCGAGCAGCTCCAGCCACGGGCCGACCGGCGTCATCCGGTCGTGCCTGCCCCACACGTACAGGGACGGGCAGCGGACCTTGTCCAGCGCCGGCTTGACCTGGTAGCGGCGGGTGGCCTTGAGGCTGCGGGCCATGCTGACCATCGCCTCCGGCTGCCGGAGCATGGTGCCGACCTCGTCCATCTGCGCCCGCGTGAAGTAGGGCTCCGTACCGTGGAAGAGCGCGGACACCATGCGGACGCCGAAGTCGTCGCCGAACGGCTGCACGCTGGCCCGGCGGTCGAAGCTCAGCCCGACGTCGGGGTCGGGGGTCAGCCCGGGGGCGCCGCTCACCACGATGCCCTTGATCCGGTCGGGGCGGCGGCCGGCCAGGTCGATGGCGACCAGGCCGCCGAGGGAGTTGGCGCAGAGGACCAGGTCCTCGACGCCGGCCTCGTCGCAGGCGTGCAGCAGCGCGTCGCCGAGCCGCTCGATCGAGCCGGCCACCCGGCGGTCGAGCGCGCAGATCGCCTCGTGTGTACGCAGCACCGGCACGCCGGCCTGCGCCAGGTAGCGGTAGGGGTGCTCCCAGATCCAGCCGCCGGCGAACAGCGCGGACATGAAGACCACGGCGGGCCCGCCCTCGCGGTCGCCGAGCCGGTGCTCGGTGGTGAAGTCGGACATGAAGGCTCCAGTCACAGTAGGGAGGCGTCGCCCGGGATCCACCCGCAGCCGCAGGCGGCGTCCGGTCCGACCCGGACGACGGTGTCGCAGTCGGGGCAGCGGGCGTACTCGCGGATGTCGGAGGGGATCCAGACGCTGGTGAGCACGCGGGTGCACAGGCCGCCCTTGAAGAAGCGGCGCATGCTCCGCTGGTGCGGCCGGGCGTGCACCGCGCGGACGGACTCGGGGCGGTCGAAGGCGGTCACGGTGAACTTGCGGTCGCCGACGTCGAACGTCGCCAGGCCGAGGAAGCCCTTGGAGGCCCGCAGCGACTTGACGACCTCCACACTGAGCAGGTCCACGTCCGCCGCCTCCGCGTCGTCGCGGACCTCCAGCCAGGTCAGGGTCAGTACGCCCGGCGGCTCGGTACGCCCGCTGGGGACGCGCGCGCTGACGCCGAACTGCCTGACCCCGCCCGTCTCCGCGTCGGCGGCCGGCACGAACCGCGCCGAGTAGCCGAGCGCCTCCGCGACCGCCAGCCGGTCGAAGCGGCGCCGCACGCGCGGACCGTCCGGGCCGAGGGTCACCAGGTCGCTCCCCTGGACGCCGACGGTCCCGCCGACCGCGGGCATGCCCAGGTAGGGGGCGCGGTGGTCGGCCTGGAGCGTCCACCACAGCGTGACGGCCTCGCCGTCGCCGACGACCTCGTCCACGACGAATTTCGGCCGCTGGAAGCGGGCCAGCGTGGCGGCGGCGTGGGCGGCCAGCGCGGCTCCGCTCAGCTCGCCGCCGGTGTCGGGGTCGCTGTAGGAGGCGGCGGTGGCGGCCACGGCCTCGGGGTCACCGGCCTGCCACGCCTCAAGGTGCCGCTCGGCGGCCTTCCTGGCGTCCATGTCATGCCTCGCTCTCGTCTTCGGGCAGGCGCGCGGAGGCTACGGCCACGGCGAGCACCTTGCCGTCGGTGTGGCTGAGCGAGAGCCGGATCTGCTGGCCAGGCCCCGCCGCCGCGCGCAGCGCTCCGGCGAGCCGGACGGCCGGCGGGTGCCCGGTGTGGCAGACGGCGGTCTTCGCGCAGTTGGCGGTGGGCCTGGGCAGCACCTCCGCCTGACCGAGGTGCTCGGCCGTGGGGGAGACGCCGAGGAGGCGGAGCACCGCGTACTTGCCCGCCAGACGCCCGGCCCAGTGCTGGAGCGTGCGACCGTACCCGGACCTGAGGCGCTCGGCCGCCGTGTACACCTCTTCGAGGCGCATGTCGCCGACCAGCTCCTGAGGCCGGGAGAGCCCGGCGAAGCCGACCATCGCGCTGCCCCACCGGTTCATGCCGCGATCTCCCTGGACAATCGCCGGAGGGTGGCGGGCTCGGCCAGGCTCAGGCAGCGCGCGCCCGCCCGGCGCGACAGGCCCGCTAGTACCTTGCTGTCGCCCACCTCGACGCCTGGGGCGAATTCCTCCACCGCGTTCACCGTGTCCGTCCACCGGACCCGCCCGGTGAGCTGGGCGATCAGCGCGTCCCTGAGCGTGGCGAGGTCGGTGGTGGGTTCGCCGGTCACGTTCGGGACCACGGGCACGAGGGGCTCGCTCATCGGCGCGGCCCGCACCGCCTCGGCCCACGCGGGGACGGCCGCCGCCATCAGCGGTGAGTGGAAGGCGTTGCCCACCCGCAGCGGCACGATCTTGCTGGCCCGGGTGGCGAGCTTGCCCAGCCGGTCCAGGGCCGGCAGCGCGCCGGAGACCACCACGTGGCCCGGCGCGTTCTCCAGGCCCACGACCAGCGGCTCGTCCGCGGAGCCCGCCTCGGCGGCCAGTGCCTCGACCTCCTCGACCGGCAGCCCCATCACCGCGTGCATCCCGCCCATGTCACTGACCCCGGCCATCAACCGGGACCTGAGCTCGACCAGCCGTACGGTGTCGGCGAGCGTGAGCACGCCCGCCGCGTGCAGCGCGCTCAGCTCGCCGACGCTGTGCCCGGCGACCACGAGCGGCTCGAATCCCTCCTCCAGCAGCACGGCCAGCGCCGCCAGGTTGCACGCGGTCACCGCGACCTGCGCGTGCTCGGTCGCCACCAGCCGCTCCAGCGGCCCGCGAGCGCACAGCGGGGTGATGGGCTGTGCGAGCAGCGCGTCAACCTCGTCGAGCCGCGCTCGCGCCACGGGTCTGCGACGCAGCCACGCACCCATACCGACACGGACCGTGCCTTGTCCTGGGAAGAGAAATCCAAGCACTGCGCAGCACTCCTTTCGCCCAAACTCCCTTTCGCCCAAACTCTCCTTTCGCCTACAGCCGCCTGCGCGGTCGCCTCTCCTCATGAGCGGCCTGCTCGGTGCCGAGGAAGCCGAGGAGCAGCTTGTTCACCTCATCGGGGGCGTCGAGCGGGAGCCAGTGGCCCGCGTCCTCGACGCGCTCGTAGCGCCAGGGCCCCTTCACGTACTTGCCGGAGGCCGACATGCCCTCCTCCAGCAGCGCCTTGTCCCCCGCTCCCCAGATGCCGAGCGTGGGCGCCAGCACGGGCGGGAAGGGGCGGGCCGGCCGCAGCTCGGCCTCGGGCGAGCGGTTGGCGCGGTACCAGTTCAGGCCCGCCGTCAGGGCGCCGGGCCGGGCCAGGTCGCGCAGGTAACGGTCGTAGTCGCCGTCGCGGCCCATGATCTCCTTGAACAGCCGCCACCCGTTGCGCCGCAGCAGCTCCTCGCTCACGCCGGGGAACTGGTAGAAGAGCATGTACCAGGAGGCCATCCGCTGCTCCAGCGACGGAGTCGCGAAGACGCCCGGGTGCCCGACTGACAGCACCGCCAGGTGGTCGAGCCTGCGGGGCATCAGGAAGGCGTACATCCAGGCGATGGCCGCGCCCCAGTCGTGGCCGACGATGTGCGGGCGGCGGATGCCGAGCTTCATGGTCAGGGCGACGACGTCGTTGACGATCGTCTGCATCCCGTACGCCTCGATCTCCTGCGGCTTGCCGGAGTCGCCGAACCCGCGCAGATCCGGCGCGATCACCCGGAAGCCGCCTTCGACCAGAGCCGGGATCTGGTGCCGCCACAGGTAGGAGGAGTCGGGGAAGCCGTGGAGCAGGATGACGGGATCGCCTTCGCCCTCGTCCACGTAGGCGAGCTCGACGTCGTTGACCTGGATCCTCTTCTTGTTCATGCCGTCTCCCTGAACAACCGCTCGGCGAAGAACTCGCTGAAACCGAACTCGGGCACGTCCTCGGGGGCGACCATGTTGAGCAGCCCGGTCACCTGCGCGGCGAAGTTCTTGGCCATGAGCTTGCGGACCCGGCGCCGTCGCTCGGTGGCCGCGGGCCCGAACTCCACGTGCAGCCTGCTGATGATCGACGCGCCGAAGTCGAGGCGCTCCAGGCGGAAGTCCCGCTCCTCCAGGTAGGGCGCGAACGCCGCGGGCGACCAGTCGTCGCCGCCGAGCAGGATGTCGCAGACGGTGCGGGAGTCGCGCAGGGCGCAGGAGAGCCCGGTGCCGAGCACGGTGTCGGCGTTGCCGGCCTCGTCGCCGATCAGCACGACGCCCTCGGTCAGTGGCGGCCCCTCGGGGACGCTGGACACCGACGGCCACACCGACAGCGGCCCCGCCGGTACGGCCTCGGTCACCGCCTTGCCCCTGTCGGGCAGGCAGTCGAGCTCGAAGGCGGCCAGGAAGCGCTCGACGCCGCCGGGACCGCGGTAGCGGAGCTTGTTGACCGTGGGGAAGTTCAGGTAGAGGCGCGCCCGGCCGTAACCCTGGGGGAAGACCATGAACATGACGTCGCCCTCGGTGCCCATGGCCTGGACGTCGGCGGGCCAGCCGTCCATGCCCTCGACCATCATGCCGCCGCCCCAGTGGTGCATGGAGTTGCGCATCCGGACGCCGATCTGGCGGCCGACGGTGTTGCCCCGGCCCGTGGCGCCGAGCACCATCCTGGCCCGGATCTCCTGCGGGCCCTCTTCGGTCTGGTAGCTCACCACGGGCTCGCGACCAGGAGTGACAGTGACCCGGGCCGCGTCCAGCACCAGCCTGGCGCCGCTGTCCACGGCCTGCGCCGCCATCAGCTCGCACACCTGGTGGTGCGGGAACGACATCGGCCCGCCGATGCCGGGGATGAAGCGGGTCATGTCCACCGCTTCGACCTCGTCCTCGGTGACGGCCTCGTCCCAGGTCATCCACTCCCGGATCTCCCAGCCGCCGCCCGCCCCGAAGCAGTCGTAGACGCCCAGCCGCTGCGCCTCCCTGATCCCCCAGGGGGCCAGCCACTCGCCGCGGACCAGGTCCCGGTACTCCTCCTGCTTCTCCAGCAGCACGACGGACAGCCCGCCGGCGGCCAGCTTGCAGGCCGCCGAGGCGCCCGCGATGCCGCCTCCGGCAATGACGACGTCGGCGTAGTCGACGGTCATGCCTCCCACCTCTCCCAGTACGTACGTTCGTGGGCCCCGTACCGATCCGCCGGCCGGAACTCGGTGCCGAGCGTGTAGGCGACCGGGATCAGGCACACCTGGGTGACCCCGGTCGGGATGCCGAGCAGCTCGCCCACCTGGCGCTCATGGGGGACGTGCATGCAGGTGATCGTGCTGCCGAGGCCCCGGCTGCGCAGCGCCAGCTGGAACGACCAGATCGCCGGGAAGATGGAGCCGTAGAAGATGCTCGCCCGCATCGGGCCGTGCTGGACCAGGTGTCCCGGGTCCTCGGGGACCTTGTCGGCCATCCGCCGGTCCCAGGCCGTGTTGATGGCCTCGATGTCCGGCGGGCGGCCCAGGACGCAGGGCATGACCAGGACGGGCACCCGCCCGATGGTCTCGACCAGCGCCTCGGCCGAGTCGTAGTTCTTGCGGGCCTGCCGGTTGTTACGACGTCTGCCGGCGTTCGTCCACATGTCGTTGCGGTGGAACGTCCAGGAGGTCGAGATCATCTCGGCGATCCGCTCCTTGACCGCCGGATCGGTGATCACCAGCCAGCGCCAGTTCTGGTGGTTGTTGGCGGTCGGGGCCTGGACGGCGACCTGGAGGGCCTCTTGTACGACCTCGCGGGGCACAGGGCGATCCAGGTCGAGCCGCCGCCGCACGGAGCGGGTGGTGGTCAGCAGCCGGTCCGTCTCGGCGACGTCGAAGGGCGGTGCCTGCGTGGGCCCCAGGACCACAGTCATGGCGCCCCCAGCAGTACGGCGCCGCGCACCGAGCCGGGCGCGGCGGTCAGCACCAGCGCCTGGCCGATCGGGTCGGGCAGCTCCGGCTTGGTCACGTACGAGGCCGGCTCGCCCGCGTGCGGCTCGACCAGCCCGGTGAGGGCGGGCGCGATCCCGTCGCGGATCGCCAGGGCGGCCATGGCGATGTTCATCGCGCCGGTGGCGGCCTGGCAGTCGCCGGTCAGTCCCGCCGACGTGGTGAGCACCGCGCCGGGCAGGGCGGCCAGCACCACGGCCGACTCCTCGGCATCGTCCGGCACACCGGTGCCCGCACCGACCACCAGCTCGGGCCGGGCACCGGGCAGCCGGTCGAGCACCCGCGCCACCAGATCCCCGCCGCTCGCGTGGCCGGTTCCCATGACCTGCGCGTACGGTCGGCCGCCGCGTCTCGTGCAGTGCTCGGCGGACTCCACCAGGAAGGCCACCGCCGCCGACCCGGGAACCGTGCCGGAGTGCCGCCGGTCGTACGGCGACACCACGGCGTCGCCGACAGGCGCGGCGACCGTCTCGTCGGCCGCGACCACCAGCACCACGTCCGCCTTGCCCGCCCTGATCATCTCCAGCGCGCAGTCCAGGGCGATCGAGGCCGAGGCGCCGCCGTTGCAGATCGTGGTGGTGGGCCCGCGCAGGCCGAGCGTCTGGCAGACCGCGCCGCCGGTGGCGTTCAGCACGACGTTGGAGAAGCTCAGCACGGCCGGCTTGTTCGGGTTGGCGGCGATGCTCTCGTCGAACCCGCCGGTGCTCTCCGCCGACCCGGCGCCCGTGGCGAACACCAGCCCGACGTCGTCGAGCTCCTTCCTGGGCAGCTGCAGCCCGGCGTCCTCCCAGGCCAGCCGGGAGGCGGCGATCGCCATCCTGGACAGGTGGTTCATGTGCCGCCATAGCGAGCGCGGCGCGAACGTCCGCCCGTCGAGCGACGGCGCCTGCCCGGCCGCCTGGCGCCCGGTGACGATCGCCTCGGCCACCTCGCCGATGCCGGTGCCCAGCCCGGTGACGGGTCCAAGCCCGGTGATCACGGCCGCCGCCTCCGGCAGCTCGTCGTACTCCCGCGCGGCCCGTGGCGTCGTCAGCACGAGCGAGACGTTGTTGCCGCCGAAGGCGTAGTTGTTCGACACCACGGTGTCGATCGGCAGCTCCCGCGCCACGTTGGGCACGAAGTCCAGGTCACCCGGTACGGCGTCGGCGGCGAAGCCGATGGTGGGCGGCGCGGTGCCGTGCCGCAGGGCCAGCACGCTCGCGACGGCCTCCACCGCGCCGGCGGCGCCCAGCGTGTGTCCGACGAACGACTTGATGCTGCTGGTGGGCACCCGCCCGGCCCGCTCGCCGAACACCACCCGCATGACCTTGGCCTCCATGGCGTCGTTGGCGGGGGTGCCGGTGCCGTGGCCGCTCACGTAGCCCACGTCGTCCGTGGTCAGGCCCGCGTCCGCGAGCGCCCGCCGTACCGCGCTCGCCCCGCCCCGCCCCGTGGGGTCGGGTGCGGTGGCGTGGTAGGCGTCGGCCGACAGGCCGTAGCCGGCGACCTCCGCCAGCGGCGTGGCGCCTCTCGCCAGCGCCCGGTCCAGCGGCTCCAGCAGCAGGAACGCCGCCCCCTCGCCGAGATTGAGCCCGTCGGAGTGGCTGTACGGTCGGCACGGGCCGGTGCTGAGCGCCTTGAGCCCGGCGAAGCCCGCGTACGTGCCGAAGAGCAGCGGGTCCACGCCCCCGGCCAGGACGACGTCGGCCTCGCCGGTGAGGATCTTGTCCTTGGCGAGGCCGACGGCGTTGCCGCCCGCCGCGCAGGCGGTGGACACCAGGATGCGCGGGCCGCGCATGCCGAGCCGGTCCGCGACCACGTCCTCGGTGCGGTGCATGGGCTGGTAGCGGCCCGCCGCGTCGGGGGTCGCCTGGCACTTGCCGAGGATGATGCCGAACCGGTCGGGGTCCGCGCCGGTCAGGCCCGCCTGCTCGATCGCCTGGCGGGCGGCGATCAACGCCAGCCGGGCGGTGCGGTCCAGGCCGGCGCCTGCGTCCGGTAGCCCTCCGTCGATCCACTCGTCGGGTACCTGGCCCGCGTGCCGCGCCTCGAACACCGCGAAGTTCTCGTCCAGGACCGGCGTGAGACCGCCCGTGCCCGACACGAGCCGCTGCCAGAACTCCGCGGGGTCGCGGCCGATCGCACAGATGATGCCCAGGCCGGTGACGACGACAGGCCGCAGCGCCATGCTTGTCTCCTTCTCAGAAGGCCGATCAGATGATCGGGATGCTCCAGCTCTTGGGCACGATGTACGGGCTGGTCAGCGTGGTCACCTCGACGCCGTCCACGGTGAACTCCAGCCCGGCGGCGGCCAGTTCGGCGTCGACCCTGGCCAGCCCGAGCGTGGCGCCCAGGCCGGCGCTGCGCACCGCGTGCACCACCTCGCCGATGTCCTGGCCGCCCGCCAGCACCCTGGCGCCCGCCTCGGGGATGGCGTCGCCGCCGGTGAAGCCGACCGTGCGGCGGCCCTGGCCCGACTCGAACGCCGCCAGCACCGCGTCCCTGCCGACGAACTCGTCCTTGGTGACGTCGACCAGCCAGTTGGCGCCGATCTCGATCACGCTCGCCCCCGCCGTCGCCTCGTGGCGCGGGATCGGCTGGCGTACCTCCAGCATGGCCAGCTCCAGGGCTTCCTGGCCGGCCGCTCCCGCGTGCTCAAGCGCCTGGCACCACAGCTCGGCCGCGGACTCGGTGGGCACGATCATCTGGTAGCCGTACTCGCCGGTAAAGCCGGTCCGGGCGAAGATGATCTCCGTGCCGTTCCA
The DNA here is from genome assembly GCF_040648335.1 of Nonomuraea sp. NPDC049158. NCBI lineage: Bacteria > Bacillati > Actinomycetota > Actinomycetes > Streptosporangiales > Streptosporangiaceae > Nonomuraea > Nonomuraea sp. NPDC049158. Next base: position 280,786 of record NZ_JBEZDM010000001.1, on the reverse strand, counting down.
CTCGGTCTCCACCACCGACTCGAACGGCAGCGAGGCCAGCTCGCCGTCGATCAGCCGCCCGACCACGCCCCAGGCGTACGGCCCCTCCAGGGCCAGGACCGTGAGGTCGGCCGACCGGTCGGTGATCACCACGCCCTCGTCGTTGTGCTCCTCCAGGTGCTCCAGCAGGCGCGTACCGGCGCCGCAGGAGCTCTCCAGCAGGATCCCGTTCTCCCGGCCGAAGGCCAGCACCTGGTCGACGACCTGCCCGGACTCGTCCAGGACCAGGCTCATCATGCAGCGCTCCGAGGTGAGGTACTCCACGTCGCGGGCGAGCAGCCGCTGCGCGAAGTCCACGGCCGCGGGCCCGGTGATCTCGATGAGGCGGTTCCCGCCCAGGTCGAGGACGGCGGCGCGCTCCCTGAGCACCCGGTACTCGTCGGCCGACTCCGAGAAGCGCAGCGGGACCGAGCTGTCACCCACCTCGCCGTAGACGGTGCCCTCCGGATGCAGGTTCGCGAGGACGGTAGCCATGCTTCACACCTTTCGTACGGAACGTTGACCCGCCGGATCGGCGATCGTGAGGTTTCCTTCGGCGGCGACCTGGCCGTCCACCCGCGCCGACACCCGGTACTCGGCGAACCCGGCGCCACCCCCGGTCCGCTCGGCCGACAGGGTCAGCTGGTCGCCGGGGACGACGGGACGGCGGAACCGCATCGACCTGACCCCGGCCAGGTAGCTGATCTCGCTCGCGCCCGCCAGGGCGAAGACCACCCCGGCGAGCTGGGCCAGCGCTTCGATGATCACGATGCCGGGCAGCACGGCGGCGGTCGGGAAGTGGCCCTGGAACCAGAGTTCGGTCCCGGCGACGTTCTTGGTCGCGGTGCCCTTGACGCCCGGCTCCACCCTGCTGACCCGGTCGAGCAGGAGCATCGGCCAGCGATGCGGAAGCACCTGCCTGATCTGGTCGTGGTTCAGCCCGGTCGCCGTGGCCGCCGACCTGACCGCCTGCGCCGTCGTGGCGGCTCCCGCCGCAGCCGAGGCCGCCGTGCCCGCCGCCGTGGCCGCCGCAGCTGCTGCCGCGGTGGCCGAGGCGAGCTGGGTGGCGCCGATCGTCATGGCGTCGCCCGCAGGGCGGGGTTGACCTCGTCCGCCAGTCGCGACACCGAGCCGAAGACGGCCATCTCGCTGTCGTACAGCGCCACGCCGAACTCGGCCTCGATGGCGACGTACAACTCCAGGACGTCGAGGCTGTCGAGTTCGAGGCCGCGCCCGAAGAGCGGCTGGTCGTCGGTGATCCAGTCCGGCTCGATCTCCAGGTCGAGCCGGGACACGATCATCTTCTTGATCTGGGTGCACGTCTGCCGGCGCTCGGCGGCCTTCGCGCGGAGCTGGTCGAGGGTCATCCATCCTCCATGTGCCTCGTGACAGGGGCTTGCGGTCGGGGACTGATTCACCGTTCGTGCCGGGATCGGCTCACAGCGGGTGGGCTCAGCAAGTTGGGGGTTTCAGCGGGTGGGGCCGGGTCAGCCGAGGCCGCCGCCGTGGGCGACCACCACCGCGCCGGACATGTACGACGCCTTGTCGGAGGCGAGGAAGCTCACGATCGTCGCGATCTCCTCCGGCCGGCCCATGCGGCCCAGCCGGATGCGCGTCTCGTAGTCCTTCCTGATCTTGGCGGGCACCTTGCGCGTCATATCGGTGGTCACGAACCCGGGCGCCACCACGTTGGCCCGGATCCCGTGCGGGGCCGCCTCGTTCGACAGCGCCTGGGTGAAGGCGATGATCGCGCCCTTGGAGGCCACATAGTTGGTCTGGCCGGGGAAGCCGCCGTCCAGCCCGCTGGTCGAGGACACGGTCACGATCGCGCCCCGCCGCTGGTGCTGCATGATGCGCAGCGCCTCCCGGCAGGTCAGGAAGGTGCCGGTGACATTGGTGTCGATGGGTCCGCGGAACTGCTCCAGGCTCATGGCGACGAGATAGCGGTCCAGCGTGATGCCGGCGCTCGTCACCAGCACGTCCAGGCGGCCGTGGTCGGCTCGTACGCCCTGGAACATCCGCCGTACCTCGGCCTCGTCCGTGACGTCGGCCCGCACGGCCGTCGCGCTGCCGCCCTCTTTCCCGATCAGGGCGACGACCTCCTCGGCGTCCGCCTCCGAACGGGCGTAGTTGACCACGACGTGGGCACCCTCCCGGGCCAGGTCGAGCGCGACCGCCCGGCCGATGCCGCGCGACCCGCCCGTAACCAGGGCCACGGAGCCTTCGGCAAAGAGCATCATCGTCTCCAGGGGTTTGACAATGCGCATACCAAACAATTGGTACCTGCACTGATAAAGCTACTAAAGGCGGATATCACGCCTGTATCATCCGGTTATCCGTGCGTTGACGGCGATAAGCAGATATACGACGCTAACAACATGCACGAGGTCGATGTTGAGGTTCTTATCGTCGGTGGCGGGCCGGTCGGCCTGGCGGCATCCATCGAGCTCTCCCGGCACGGAATATCCTCCCTTCTCGTGGAGAGGCACCCGGGGACGGCGATTTTCCCGAAAGCGCGCCTCATTTCCACCAGAACCATGGAAATCTTCCGGTCCTGGGGAATCGCCGAGGAGGTGGAGAGCGCGGGAATGCCCCGCGAGGACGTGCTGGCGGTCGGCGTCGGCACCTCGCTGGCCTCCGATGACTTCGTCCGGGCCGCGGCGGCGATCGACCGGGACGCGCCGCAGAGTCCCACGTACACCTACCTCTGCTCCCAGGACATCCTCGAAGTGATCCTCCGCAGGGTCGCCGAGTCCCACCCACGGTCCGACGTCCGCTTCGCGACCGCCATGACGGACCTCCGCGTCACCCCCGACGGTGTGGAGGCGACCATCGAGCCCACGACCACGTCGGATAGCGGCCCTGTGCTCGTGCGGGCGCGTTATCTCGTGGCGGCCGACGGGAGCCGCAGCGGCATCCGGGAGCGGCTCGGGATCGAGGTCGTGGGGCCGCCGCCGCTGGGGCACATGGTCAGCGTCATGTTCGACGCCGACCTCGGCGAGCTGCCCGCCGACCGCCGGGTGGCGCTGTCGTTCCTGCGCAGCGACCCGCCGTGCGCGGTGGAGGCGGTCGACAACAAGCGGCGCTGGATGATCCAGACCGGCTACGACCCGAGCACCGGCGGAAGCGCGGCCGACTTCACCGAGGAGGCGTGTGTGGCGGCGGTACGCTCGGCCGTCGGCCTGCCCGACCTGCCCGTCACCGTCGTCGGGGTCATGCCGTGGCTGCAACAGGCGGTGGTGGCGACCGGGTTCCGTAGCGGCCCGATCTTCCTGGCCGGCGACGCCGCGCACGCCACCACTCCGCAGGGCGGGTTCGGGATGAACTGCGGCATCCAGGACGCGCACAACCTCGCCTGGAAGCTGGCCGCCGTCCTCGCCGGGACGGCCGGTGCGGAGCTGCTGGCCACGTACGACGCCGAGCGCCGCCCCATAGCCGCAAGGACGGTGGACGAGAGCCTGACCAACGCCCTGATCACGCTGCGCATGATGCAAGGGCAGCTGTCGATGGGCCAGGCGATCGAGCAGCAGGCCGAGCGCCGCAGCTCCGAGGGCCTGATCCTGGGCTTCCGCTACGAGTCGGCCGCGGTGGTGCCCGACGGCACGCCGGACCCGGCACCGGCGGATCCCTACCGGACCTACGTCCCGACGGCCCGCCCCGGCCACCGTGCCCCGCATGTCTGGCTGACCTCCCGGGAGGGCAGGGTGTCGACGCTCGATCTGCTGGGCCCGGCCTTCACCCTCATGACCCCCACCGGCAGCGGGTGGGTCCAGCCCGCCAAGGAGGCGGCGCACCGGCTCGGCGTCACGCTGTCCGTCGTCGAGATCTCCTGGGCGGGCGAGAGCGAGCCCGATGCCCCGCTCACCTCCCCGACCTGGGCGGAGGAGTACGGCGTCGGCGACACCGGGGCCGTGCTGGTCCGCCCCGACGGTCATGTCGGCTGGCGTTCGCCCGGCGGCGCGGCGTCGCAGGACGCGCTGGCCGGCGCGTTGGGCGCCATCCTGGCCAGGTCGTGATGGTGGCGCGCCCGCGTACGCATCTGCGCGGCCCCGAGGCGTACGGACAGGGGGTTGCCTGACGAGGTGGCGACCAGGTCGGTGACGGCCTGGGCCACGGTCGGCGTGTAGGGCGCGCCGACGAGCATGTCGGCGAGTTCCCGCGCCGCCTCGGCCGGGAGCGGGCGGACGAACTCGCGGTGCGCGCCCTGCCTGGCCACGAGGTCGTCGAGCGGGTCGGCGCTGGTGACGATCACCCGGCAGTTCGCGCCACCGGGGAGCAGCGGCAGCACCTGGGCGCTGTCCTTGACGTCGTCCAGCACCACGAGCAGCCGCCTGCGCGCCGTACAGCTGCGGTAGAGCGCCAGCTTCTCGGCGAGGTCGAGGGGGATGTCCTGGGCGGGCACGCCGAGCGCCCGCAGGAACCGGTCGACCACGGCGGCGGCGGACACGCCGCGCATGTCGGCGTACAGCTGCCCGTCCGGGAACCAGTCGATCCTGGCGTGCGCCCAGCGCAGGGCCAGGGCCGACTTGCCCACCCCGCGCGGCCCGCTCAGGACCATCGTCCCCGGCAACGCCACCTCCGGCTCGGGCCGCAGCGCCGCGTCCAGCGCGGCGAGCTCGCCCGTACGGCCGACGTACGGGAGCACCTGCGGGGGCAGCTGCGACGGTACGACCGGCCCCGCGCCGGGCGGCCGGTGGGCGGCGGGCCGCATGAGCCCGGACTCGTCGCGGAGGATCTGGTCGTGCAGCCGCCGCAGCGCCGGGCCCGGTTCGAGGCCGATCTGCTCCAGCAGGTAGCGGCGCGTCTCCTGGTAGGTGCGCAGCGCCTCGGCCCGCCGGCCGGCCCGGTACTGCGCCAGCATGAGCTGGGCCCGGACCCGCTCCCGGAACGGGCATTCCGCCACGAGCGCCAGCAGTTCGGGGATCACCCGGTGGTGGTGTCCCAGGTCGATCTCCAGCTCCAGGCACGCCTCCAGAGCCTCAAGACGGGACTCCTCCATCCGCGCCACGTCGTACCGCAGGCCGCGAATGTCCTCGAACGGGTTGCCCCGCCACAGCGTGAGCGCCTCGCGCAGCAGCAGGACGGCGTCCTCGCGGGCCCCGCCGGCCGCCTGGCCGCGCGCCCGCGCCACCAGCGCCCCGAATCGCAGCCAGTCGATGTCCTCGGCCGCGACCCGCAGCAGGTAGCCGGGGCTGGAGGTCTCGATCGCCGTTGCCCCGAGGGTCCTGCGCAGCCGCGACACGCAGATGGCGACCTGCCGCCCCGCGCTCTGCGGCGCCGAGCCGGCCCAGACGGTCTCGATCAGCCGGTCGACGGAGACGACCCGGTTGGCGTTCAGGACCAGGCTGGCCAGGATCGCCAGCTCCCTGTTCGCGCAGATCTGCAGCTCTTCGCCGTCGTCGAACACCCGGAGCGGGCCGAGAACGTGGAATTGGAGTGCCATCAGCGTTCCGTCCCGGCCAGATAAAGATAATGTCGCGCCATGGGGAAATCTCTCCCGCCGATAACTCGGGATATGCACTACTCACAAAGCTAGTAACGGCCCCCGGCCCAAGTCACCCCTAAACGGCCCCTGACGGCATGCCGACCCCACTCGATAGGGGTGCCGCCGAATCCGCACCCCATGGTCGTCTCCAGGGGTCACCTAGGGGTCGGAAACCCATTCCGGCGGTCCTAGGATTCAACTCAGACGGATTGACCGGCACTTTGTCCGCTCGGGAGGCGATGCACAGTTCTCCGCCGTTGCACCCCCGGAACGCGAAAGGCCATCACACCACTCGGTGTGATGGCCTTTCGCATGACGGGGGGAAGTTCACCGCGCCTGGCCGCTCTGAACGGCCGGCCGCGGGGCCAGAACGGCGATGGCGGTCACGATCAGGCCGTTGCCGGTCATCCAGCGGCCGGTGAAGCCGCCCAGCCGGCGCCCCTGCCAGGAGGGCCCGACGACCAAGAGGTGCGCGGTGAACGTCCGCCGCACCGGATCCACCGTGATGGCCGCGTCCTGGAAGTCCAGCCACCGCTTCGCCAGCGGGAACCACGCCTTGTAGACCGACTCCTTGGCGCAGAACAGCAGCCGGTCCCAGCTCACCCCGGGATGCTCGGCGGCCAGACCGCGGAGCATGTCACGCTCCTGCGGCAGCGAGATGGCCTCCACGACGCCTTCGGCCAGCGGCTCGTTGGGCTCGGCGTCGATGCCGATCGTCCCCGCCGCCTGGGCGAGCGCGGCGGCCCGGTAGCCGGCGCAGTGGGTGATGCTCCCGATGACGCCCTGCGGCCACAGCGGCTCGCCGCGCAGCCCCGACAGGACGGGCACCGGCGCCACGCCGAGCCGCTCCATCGCCTTGCGCGCGCACAGCCGCGCCGTCGTGAACTCCCTGCGCCGCTTCTCCACGGCCCGCGTGATCAGCCGTTCCTCCTCCGGGAAGAGCATCGTCCCGGGCGGGTCGTCGAAGGTGTCGTACGCCTTGACCGTCGCGGGCAGGATGTGCTCGATCATCTTCACTCCGGAGCTGGAAGTACGGTCCTGAGCGGGCCGCCGGTGCGCCCGCGCGGGACCCACTCGCGCGGATAGCCCAGAGAGACCTCTTCGAAGCGCACCCCGTCGTGGAACGTCGTGCGAGGGATGTGCAGATGCCCATAGACGACCGCGACCGCGTCGTAGTGCAGGGGCCAGGTGGCGGTCCGCTCGGTCCCGCACCACAGGGCGAACTCCGGGTGCCGCAGGATCCGGGTCGGCTCGCGGACGAGCGGATAGTGGTTGACCAGCACCGTGGGCAGGCGCGGGTCCCGCTCGCCGAGGCGGCGCCGGGTCTCCGCGAGCCGCGCCCGGCACCAGGCGTCGCGGGTCGGGTAGGGGTCCGGATGCAGCAGATACTCATCCGTGCAGACGACGCCCGCCTCGTGCGCGCGTTCCAGCGCCAGGCGCTTGCCCGCGCCGTTCGCGCCGAAGGTGTAGTCGTAGAGCAGGAACAGCGGGGCGACGGTCACCGGACCGCCGAGTCCCGTCCAGACCGGATAGGGATCCTCCGGCGTCAGCACGCCGAGGCCCCGGCACATCTCCACCAGCGCGAGATAGCGGTGCTCGCCCCGTAACTGGATCGGATCGTCGCGCGGCGTCCACAGCTCGTGGTTTCCGGGCGTCCAGACGACCGTGGAGAAACGACTCTTGAGAAGGCTCAGCGCCCATTCGATGTCGGCGAACCGCTCGGCGACATCTCCGGCGATCAGCAGCCAGTCGTCGTCCGAATACGGAAAGACGTTCTGGACGACGGTCCTGTTCTCGGAGAAGGCCACATGGAGGTCGCTGACCGCCAGCAACCTCCCACCACCCGAGCTTCCAAGGACCACGAGCACAGCTTATACAGCAGCATATCTCCGCGAAAGCACACTTAACTACTTTATGGGGCGCCGCCCTCGGAAGTAGGGGGGACGTCTAGGGGTCGTCGCAGGTCAGGGCCACCTAAGAAGGAGTTCCCAGGTCAGCGGGTACGGGCAGAACTCGTGTCATCCAGGGGGCCCCGCAAAACGTATATATAAGAGGATAAATGCCTAGCTTCCATCTCAGCGCAAAGCCGATCCGTAACCCTGGATCCGACTTTGACCGGTCTTTGACCACGCTTTGAGTGATGCTAGGTATCAATAGAAATGCAGCAGTCTGCGATTGGCACACTAAGGCGGTCCAATTGCGTTACACGAGGCTGGGACGGGATGGACCGGACATCTCGAACATCGGACTCGGCTCGCTGGCGCTCAGCGGCGCCTATGGCCCCATCGACGGCGATGAGGCGCTCGGCCTGATTCGCCGGGCCCTGGACGGCGGCGTGACGCTCCTGGACACCGCCGACTTCTACGCCGCCGGAGAGGTGGAGCGCCTCGTGGGCCGCGCCATCGCCGGGCGGCGCGACGAGGTGGTGGTCTCGACGCGCGGCGGCGTGCGGCGCGGCGGCCCCGGCGAGCCGACCGAGTTCGACGCGAGCCCCGACTATCTGGCGCGGGCCTGCGAGGCGTCGCTGCAACGCCTCGGCGTCGACTGCGTCGACCTGTACTACCTGCACTGCCAGGACGGCCGCGTCCCGGTGGAGGAGACGGTGTCCCGGCTGTCGGAGCTCGTGCGGGCGGGCCGGATCCGCCATCTCGGGCTGACCAACGCCACGGTCGACCAGGTACGGCGGGCGCATGCCGTACATCCCGTCACCGCCATCGCCGTCGAGTACTCGCTCTGGGGCCTGCGCGCCCCGCCGGAGCTCCTCGACGAGGCGCGGCGGCTCGGCCTCGGTGTGGTCGCCGCCCGCCCGCTCGGCCGCGGCTTCCTCACCGGCCGGATCAGGTCGCCGCTGCAGCTCGGCACCGACGACTGGCGGCACGAGGACCCGCGCTTCCAGCAGGAGCACCTGCGGCTGAGCACGCGTCCGCTGCGGCAGATCGAGGCCGCGGCGGCGCAGCTCGACCTGGGCGCCGGCCGGCTGGCGCTGGCCTGGCTGCTGTCCCACGGCGAGCACGTCGTGCCCGTGCCGAGCACCCGCGACCAGGTGCACCTGGAAATGAACCTGGCCGCCTCCGGTGTACGCCTGGCGCCCGAGACCCGCGACCGGCTGGCCGGCATCCTCCCGGCCGGCGGCGCAAATCAGTCGGGCGCGCTCCTGCTCTGACCCCGTCCCCAGCCAGGCCAGGACTCAGTCGGGATCGTTCCGGCTTTGGGGCGAGATCAGGGACGCGGCGAGCGCCTTGTTGACGGCGTCGATCCTGGACACGGCGTTGAGCTTGACGAAGATGTTGCGCATGTGCCGCTTCACGGTCGCCTCGGCGAGCCCGAGCCGGCGGGCGATCTGCCCGTTGCTGAGCGCCTGCGCGGCCAGCTGGAGCACCTCCTGCTCCTTGTGCGACAGCACGCCGGGCGCCGGCCCCTCCACATGCGCGAGGCTGTGGCGCGAGACCGCGAGCACCACCCGCGCCGGGTCCTCGTACACGCTCCTGATCGCCGCGATCAGCTCGTGCCGGTGGACGCTCTTGAGCAGGTAGCCGCGGATGCCCGCGGCCAGCAGCCTGGTGAGCAGCTGCGGCCCGTCGTACATGCTCAGGATGATGATCTGCGTCTCCGGGGACAGGCACCGGATCCGGGTGACGGTCTCGGTCACCTCGTCACCGGGGATCTCCACGTCGAGCAGGACCACGTCGGGCCGGGTCTCGACGACGACGGCCAGCGCGGTCGCGGAGTCGCCTGCCTCGCCGACGATGCTCATGTCACCGGAGGCCTCGAGGATCTCGCGCAGGCCCTCCCGGAAGAGCGCATGGTCGTCCACGATGGCGACGCTGATCTTGCTGTTACGGTCGGTCCGGTTCATGGTGCTGTCTCTTGAGAGGGATGAAGAGCTCGACGAGACAGCCGTTGCCCGGGGCGCTGGAGATGGCCACATTGCCGCCGAGTAACTCGGCGCGTTCCCGCATGGACGTCAGGCCCACGCCGCCGCGCTCGCGGGCGCATGAGGGGTCGAAGCCCTGCCCGTTGTCCTGGACGGTCGCGCTGAGCTCGTGCGGCGCGATGTCCACCCGCATGAGGATCACCGAGGGCCCGGCGTGGCTGAGGGCGTTGCGGGCGGCCTCCCGGATGATGAGGAACGCCTCGTCGAGCACCCTCGGCTCCGCCCATGACTCGTCACCGTTCACGTCGAGGCCGACGGACACGACATCGTCCTCGACCGCCTCCAGAAAACCGAGCAGCGCCTTCTCCAGACTCCGTACGGGAACCTGGGGATGCAGCTCGGAGGTTATCTGCCGCAGGTTCTCCATCGTCTCCTGGATGGCCTGCTGAGCGACTCCGATCTTGACCTCCGCCCTGGCCGGATCGCTGGCCCGGTGCACCTCCGCCAGGGCGAGCTGCTGGTGCGCGACGCTGATCCCATGGCCGATGCGATCGTGCAGCTCACGGGCGATGCGGCGGCGCTCCTCCCCCTGGGCCTCCTGCACCTGGTTGAGCAGGAAGCGGTGATAGCTCTCGGCGGACTCGCGGATTCGCCGGGAGAGGCTCTCCTCCATTCCGGTGGCCACGAGCGTGAATGCTTCGGCCGGCGAGTCGGCCTCGACGGCTATTCGCCGCGCGAGGTGACTCAGAGCTACCCGGAAAAAAAGCGAGCCCGCCTCAAGTGAGGCCTTCGGATGAACTCCGGTCGAGGCGCGAGTAGTGCCGACTTCCCATGCGTGGAACTTATAGAGCTCGTTGACCTGCACCTTTCCGGCGCGGAGCGTGGCCGCCACATCGTCGAGGACGAACTCGGCGGTCATTACGGCTTGGTGTGTGGCGCGCGGATCTGCGGAGAGCGCGTTGCCGGTGGCCTGGAGCTGCGACTCGAATTCCCTGAGGATTTCTTCTCGACAAGCATCAACGAATCTCGCAGGGTCGTTCTCAGCATCGTATGCCGCATCCAAGGAGCCCCCTTGGCCATGGGACGCGCGTGCCCCAACTATCTCGCAGGTGCCTCACCAAAGCAACATATAAGGTCAGATATTAGAGATCAGCGCGGTAATGTGAACTAGGTGCTGCGTCGCCATGAACGCCCTGTAAGGCCGGCGTTGTTGATCACTTCCGCCCCCGGCGGCTGATTGGCCCGCCGCGATCACCGCGACCGTGCCCGCCAGCATGGCGAGGCAGACGCCGGCGAGCGGCACGCGGAAGAACACGACGGCCACGCCGAGCGCGGCGGCCAGCGTGAGCGCGGCGACGTACATGAAATGACGGGACCTCCGCTCCCCGCAGGTCACGGCGATGGTCCGCCGACCGGCCGCGGCGTCTCCCTCGATGTCGGACAGATCCTTGGCCGGTACGCCCACGAACGTCATCCAGCAGGTGGCGGCGACCGCGAACACGATCAGGCCGGTCGGCGTGGACAGGCTCTGGCCGCCGGTGACGGCGGTCAGCCCGCCCCAGTACGACAGCAGCCCCGACGCGCACAGCACCATGACCGTGCCCGTGGAGCCGCTCTTGAGGTGGAACGGCGGGGCCGAGTAGAGGTAGCCGAGCACCAGGTTGAGCCCGACGATCCAGGTCAGCGCCGGGGGCAGTCCGGCGGTCGCGGCGATCGAGAGAACGGCCGCGACGGCGGCCACGGTGGCCGCGGTCCGCGGGGCGAGGTCACCGCGGGCGATCGGCCGGCCGGATCCGTTGACCCGGTCCTCAGTGACGTCGGTGACGCCGTTGAGCAGGTAGATGGCGAAGATCGACAGAACCCAGGCCGCGGCCCCCTGCAGCACTTTCGCCGGTTCCGGCACCGGCGAGACCGGGAGGGCGAGCACGGCTCCGGTCATGAATCGAAGGGTGGACACGGCGAGTACGGCAGGACGGGCCTCGACGAAGCACAGCCGGAGCACCCGCGCACTGGATCGCAGGGCGGTGACACCTGGCGCTTGATTCGACACCGATAAGCTGACCATGACCGGATTGTGGCCCGCGGTAAGGGATCCGGTAAGGGCGGTATCCGAAAGTTGTAGTCGGCATTGGTACTTTAGATACCCCCCGTACAACTCTCGGCGCGCCACCCCGAACTCCTGGGGATCCGCCTTGTCCGGTCACGACCGCCCCGATAGCTTGAGATCGTCGGCGGGGGCACGGAATCGAATTCCCACCTCACCAGACTGATAATCCTCACGTTAGGGAATCTGATGCCGGATTTCAAGTTACTGGGACCGATGGAGATGGTCGACGAGCGCGGCCAGACCCATATCCCGGTGGGACCGAAGGTCCGGCAGGTGCTCGCATTACTCGCGCTCAACGCCGGAAAGGTCGTCGACGTCGATCTCCTTATCCGTGAATTGTGGAGCGAGAACGAGCCGAAAGACGCCGTCAAGACCCTGCAGACGCACATTTATCACCTCCGCCGCATTCTGCTGAGAATGGGCCCGGCCGTGGCCCAGCTGGTCGCCACCCGGGCTCCCGGCTACCTGCTGCGCGCCGACCCGGAACGGGTGGACGCGCTCGTCTTCCCCCGGCTGGTCGAGCGGGCCGCCGGTCACCACCGCGCGGGCGATCACGAGGCCGCCGACCTGGTCCTTCGGAAAGCGCTGTCCATGTGGTCCGGCCCGCCGCTCGCCGACGTGCCGAGGGGCGCGGTGCTCGGCCCGCGTGCCACCGCGCTCGACGAGCAGCGGCTGCGGGCGGTGGAGATGCACCTGGAGACCAGGATCCGGCTGGGCCTGCACGGCGAACTCATCGACGAACTCCGCGTGCTCGTGGCCGCCTATCCCTTGAACGAGAACTTCCATACCCAGCTCATCACGGCGCTCGGCCGCGCGGGCCGGCGCGCCGACGCCTGGCGCGCCTATGAAGGGCTGCGCGCGCTGCTGGAAGCCGAGCTGGGTGTGGAGCCCGCCTTCGACATCCAAAACCTCCATTTGACCGCTCCCACGGGAAGTCATTCAGGAAAGGACGTCTGACGATGAAAGGCTTTGAGCGTTACGCCGGATTCACCCCCGTAGACCTGACCGACCGCACTTGGCCGAGCAATCGGATAGTGGCGGCACCCCGCTGGTTATCGACCGATCTGCGTGACGGCAACCAGTCGCTGGCCAACCCGATGACCCCTGAGCGGAAGCTCCAGATGTTCGACCTCCTGGTGGAAATCGGCTACAAGGAGATCGAGGTCGGCTTTCCCGTCGCCAGCCAGAACGACTACGACTTCGTCCGCCTGCTGATCGAGCGCGACCGGATCCCCGACGACGTGCGGATCACCGTGCTCACGCAGGCCCGCGACGAGCTGATCGAGCGGACCGTGGAGTGCCTCGAAGGGGCGCCCCGCGCCATGATCCACGTGTACAACGCCACGTCGCCGCTCTTCAGGCGGGTGGTCTTCGACATGAGCCGGGCCGAGTGCAAGGACCTGGCCGTCCACGGCACGCGCCTGATGATGAAGTACGCCGAGCGGACGCTGCGCGACTGCGACCTGGGCTACCAGTACTCCCCCGAGCTCTTCAACGAGACCGAGCTCGACTTCTCCCTCGAGGTGTGCGAGGCCGTCATGGACGTCTGGCAGCCGGAGGGGGGACGCGGCATCATCCTCAACTTCCCGACGACGGTCGAGCGGTCGCTGCCCAACGTGTTCGCCGACCAGATCGAGTGGCTCGACCGCAACCTGTCGCGCCGCGAGCACGTCTGCCTGTCCATCCACCCGCACAACGACCGCGGCACCGGGGTGGCCGCCGCCGAGCTGGCCCTGCTGGCCGGTGCCGAGCGGATCGAGGGCTGCCTGTTCGGCAACGGCGAGCGCGCCGGCAACGTCTGCCTGGTGACGCTGGGCATGAACATGTACGCCCACGGGATCGACCCGGGCATCGACTTCTCCGACATCAACGCGATCCGGCGCACCGTCGAGCTCTGCAACGAGCTGCCCGTGCATCCCCGGCATCCCTACGGCGGCGACCTCGTCTACACCGCCTTCTCCGGCTCTCACCAGGACGCCATCAAGAAGGGCTTCGACGACCTGGAGCGCACGGCCGACGAGAGCGGCGCCGACGTCGCCGAGCTGCCGTGGCGCATGCCGTACCTGCCCGTCGACCCCAAGGACGTGGGCCGCACGTACGAGGCGGTCGTGCGGGTGAACAGCCAGTCCGGCAAGGGCGGCGTCGCCTACGTGATGAGCGCCTGGCACGGGCTCAACCTGCCGCGCGGGATGCAGGCCGACCTGTCGGCCAAGGTCCAGGCGCAGGCCGACGCGGTGGGCGGCGAGCTGTCGCCGAGCCGGATCGGGGCCATCTTCCGCGCCGAGTACCTCTTCCACGGCGACCCGTCGGAGCCGCTGCCCGTGGGGCGGGAGCCGGTGACGGCGGCGCTGTACATCGACGGGCGCTTCGACGTCGGCGGCGACCGGGCGGACGCCTGCCGCGCGCTCGGCTCGGTGCTGGCGCCCTGGGGCATCCAGGTCCACGTCGTGCACCGCACCGGCCGGCCGCTCGACCACGAGCCGCCGAGCGGACCCGGCGAACGCTCGGGCGACGAGACCGTGATCTACGCCGAGTGCCGGATGGGCGGCGCCGTCACCTGGGGCGCCGGCATCGACGCGGACATCGCCACGGCCGCCTACTCGGCCGTCCGCGCCGCCCGCGCCCGCCTCACCCCCGACGCACCCGGCGAACCCGACGTACCCCTCATTCCGCAAGCCGCCCTTCTGACACCCAGCCGCATCTGACATCCAGCCGAACGAAAAAGGGGAGGCCGATCATGGCCATGGACGAACGGCGGGAGGGCCTGACCTCCCTGGAGGACCTGCTCAGCGAGACGGTGGCCGGCAAGGGCCGGATCGCCATGGTGACCGGCGCCATCGCGACCGGCAAGAGCGAGCTGCTGTACGCGTTCGCGGAACAGGCGTTCGAGCACGGGGCGTTACCGCTCACCGCCACGGGATCCCTGGCGGAGAGCGGCCTGCCGCTCGGCGTGCTGGCCCAGCTGCTGCACAACGCGCCCCTGACGGAGGAGCAGCGGGCCGCGACCATGAACCTGCTGCACGAGGGCATGAGCTCGCAGCTGTCGAGCGACCCGCAGGCCGAGGCCATCGACCACATGGACGTGCAGATCGTCGACGCGCTCTGCGCGGCCCTGCTCGAACTGTCCGAGCGCTGCCCGCTGGTGATCGCCGTGGACGACGTCCACCACGCCGACCGGGCCTCGCAGCTCTGCCTGGCCTACCTGGCGCGGCGGGTCAAGTTCGCCCAGGTCATGCTGGTCTTCAGCGCGCCGGACCACAGCGCGCACGTCCAGACGCTCTTCCACACCGAGGTGCTGCGGCAGCCGCACTGCCGGCCCATCCGGCTCACCCACCTGTCCGCCGAGGAGGTGGCGCTCTGGGTGACCGTCCGGGCGGGCGCCGAGACCGCCGACCGCTTCGCGGCCGACTGCTACGCGCTGAGCGGCGGCAACCGGCTGCTGGTGACCGCGCTCGTGGAGGACTTCCAGGCCACCGGCGCCCCCGGCGCGAGGTACGGCGAGGGCACGGTGGCCTGCCTGCGCCGGGCCGACCGCCGGATGACGGTCGTCGCCAGGGCGCTGGCCGTACTGGGCGAACCCGCCTCGATCGGCCCGCTGCTCGGCGGCGGCGAGAGCGCCGTCATCAAGCTGCTGAGCAGCGGCGACCTGCCGGGCGGCCGGCAGGCGGGCGGCGAGACGGCGACCGGCCGGCTGCTGGAGGAGGGCGAGGCGGCGGTCGCCAAGGCGATCCAGGCCCTGACCGGCGCGGGCGTGCTGGAGCACGGCCACTTCCGCCACCCGGCGGCCAGGGCGGCCGTGCTCGCCGACCTCGACGCCGCCGAGCGCATCGACCTGCACCGCCGGGCCGCCGAGCTGACGTACGAGAGCGGCGCCCCGGCGGCCGTCGTCGCCGAGCACCTGCTGCAGGCCAGCCACGCCGGCGACCCCTGGGCCATCTCGGTCCTGGAGGAGGCGGCGCGGCAGGCGCTCCGCGACGACGGTGTGGAGTCGGCCATCGAATACCTCAAGCTCGCCTGGCGGGCCTGCGTGGACGAGCGGCGGCGGGCCAGGATCACCACCACGCTCGTACGGGCGGAGTGGCGGATCAACCCGAGCGCCCCCGCCACGCACCTGGCCGAGCTGACCGACGCCCTGCACAAGGGCTACCTGGGCGGCGGCGACACGGTGGTGCTGGCCAAGGCCCTGCTGTGGCACGGGCATGTGGAGGACGCGAAGGACGTCCTGGCCCACCTCAACGAGCTGGCCGAGCTGGACCAGGAGACCGTGGCCGAGCTGGCCGCGGCCCGCCCCTGGTTCCGCAGCCTGTACCCCTCGTTCCTGCCGCACCTGCCGGAGGTCAGCGGTGAGCAGGCGAGCAGCGCCGCCTCGTCCGTCGTCGTCGGCCGCCGGATGGAGTCGGCCGGGGTGCTGGCCGATGTCCTGACCCAGGGTCCCCGGGAGGAGACCGTGGCGACGGCCGAGCGCATCCTGCGCGGCTCCCGGCTGGACGAGATGACGATGGACACGGTGGAGACCGCGCTGCTGGCGCTGACGTACACGGACCGGCCGGGCAAGGCGGCGCCCTGGTGCGACGCGTTCATCGAGGAGGCGGCGTCGCGGCGCGCCCCGAGCAGGCAGGCCCGGCTGTCCGCCATCCGGGCGGAGATCGGCCTGCGTAGGGGCGACCTGGCCGCGGCGGCCTACGACGCGCAGCGGGCCCTGGAGATCATCCCGGCCACCAGCTGGGGCGTGGCCGTCGGCGGGCCGCTGGGCAGCCTGCTGCTGGCGGGCGCGGCGATGGGCCGGCTGGACGAGCATGTGCGGCAGTTCAACCAGCCGGTGCCCGAGGCGATGCTGGAGACCAGGTTCGGCCTGCAGTACCTGCACGGCAAGGGCCGCTTCAACCTCATGGCCGGCCAGCCGCACCAGGCGCTGCGCGACTTCCAGCTGTGCGGCGAGCTCATGCGCAGGTGGGAGCTGGACGTGCCGGGGTTCATCGCCTGGCGTACGGACGCGGCCGAGGCCCTGATCCGCCTGGGCGACCACGAGGAGGCGCGCCGCCTGATCGACGAGCAGCTCGCCCGGTGCGGGCAGCAGTCCAGGCGGGTCCAGGGCATCGCGATGCGCCTGCTGGCGGCGGTGAGCGAGACGCGGCACCGCCCGATGCTGCTGCGCAAGTCGGCGGACCTGCTGCAGTCGGGCGGCGACCGGTACGAGCTGGCCAGGGCGCTGTTCGACCTGACGGCGGCCTACCACGCCAACGGCGAGTACCGGCGGGCGGGCATGTTCGGCAGGCGCGCCCGGCTGCTCGCGGTGGAATGCCAGGCCGAGCCGCTGACCCTGGCGCTCAACCGGGGCGGCAAGGGCGACCGGGCCACCGCGAACTCCCCCGGCGTGACGGGGATCCTCAGCGACGCCGAGCGGCGGGTGGCGGCGCTGGCGGCCGAGGGCTACACCAACAGGGAGATCTCCGCCAAGCTGTTCATCACGGTGAGCACGGTGGAGCAGCACCTGACGCGGATCTACCGCAAGCTCAACGTCACCCGGCGCACCGAGCTGCCGGCCAGCCTCACGGGCGAGGAGTCCATGAGGACGCAGGTGTTCAGCTGACGCGAGAACCCCCCGAAATGCGTCTTCCGGGGGGTTCTCGCTTGAGGGCTTCACAGGGGGATGTTGGAATGCCGTCCTCTCGTGTGCGGAGCGCGGGCGAGAGCCTCGGCGAGCCGGAAGCGCGTGGTCGCGGGCGCGATGACCTCGTCGACCACGCCGAGCGACATCGCCCGTTCGACCCCGCCGGAGATCCGCTGGTGCTCCTCGACCAGCCGGGCCAGCAGTTCGGGCCGCTCGGCCTCGGAGGCCGCGGCGAGTGCCTTCCTGTGCAGGACGCCGACCGCCGCCTCGGCGCCCATCACCGCCACCTCGGCGTCGGGCCAGGCGAAGACCGTCGTGGCGCCGAGCGAGCGGGAGTTCATGGCGATGTAGGCGCCGCCGTACGACTTGCGGGTGATCAGCGTGACCCTGGGCACGACCGACTCGGCGAAGGCGTGCAGGAGCTTGGCCCCCCGCCGGACGACCCCGCCCCATTCCTGCCCGACCCCCGGCAGGTAGCCGGGCACGTCCACCAGGACGACCAGCGGGACGCCCAGCGCATCGCACATGCGGACGAAGCGCGAGCTCTTCTCGGCCGACAGCGAGTCGAGGCAGCCGCCCTTGCGCAGCGGGTTGTTCGCGAGCAGGCCGACGGTACGCCCGCCGAGACGCCCGAGGCCGACCAGCATGTTCGGGGCCCAGCGGGGCTGCAGCTCCTCGAACACCGGCCCGTGCTCGTCTCGGTCCATGACGCCGTGCACCAGGGGCCGTACGTCGTAGGCGCGGCGCGGCGATTCGGGCAGCAGCGCGCCCAGGTCCTCCCAGTCGTCCTGCAGCAGATCGAGGTCGAAGCCGCCGGGGCGGGCGAAGAACCCGGCCAGGCGACGGGCCCGTACGTATGCCTCGTCCTCATTTCCGACGACGATGTGGGCGACCCCGGATTTGCCGCCGTGCGCTTCCGGACCGCCGAGTCCGGCCATATCGATTTTCTCGCCGGTAACGCTCCGCACGATATCGGGACCGGTCACGAAGACGCGCCCCGATTCGGCCATGATCACGATATCGGTGAGCGCCGGACCATAAGCCGCGGCGCCCGCGGCGGGCCCGAGAATGACCGAGATCTGCGGTATCACGCCGGACGCCTTTGTCATGGCGGCGAACATCCTGCCCACGCCGTCCATGGATTCCACACCGTCCGCGAGCCGGGCCCCGCCCGAATGCCACAACCCGATCACCGGGCAGTCGAGTCGTACGGCGGCCTCGATGGCGGCCACGATGTGGCGGGCGCCCGGCGCGCCCAGGGCGCCGCCCATCCGCGTGGCGTCGGTGCAGTAGGCGACGATGGGCGAGCCGCCGACCAGGCCGGACACGGCCTGGACGCCGCTGTCGTCGGCGGCGTGCAGCGGCCTGAGAGAGCCGGGATCCGCCAGCCGCGCGAGGCGGACGGACGGCGATCGGGTATCTGCGGATTGCTCGACCAGAACAGTGGACATAGGCCATTTCCCTGCTGCCGTGAATCGACCAGAAGTCGTGAATCGACCAGGAGTAACGCCGAATTTGTCAAGGGCGCCGTTATCAGCCAACCCCTAGCAACTCCGCCGGTGGCCGTCAGGCCGGTGGCAACTTGTGGCCGGAACTTCTGCACGTTGACGCGCGAGGGCGATTCACGCTGCCATGAAATGATCTCAACCCTGGAGGACGACCTTGTCTCTGTGGTCTTTACCGATGGTCGCCGCCCTCGTGGCCGCGACGGCGATCCCGGCGGGTGCCACTGTCACCGCCTCTCCGGGGACCGCCCCAGAACCGTATCCGGTCGCGTTGGTCAACACTTTCCTCGGCACCAAGGAGGCGGGTCCCGACTTCGGTCACGGCGGTGGGGCCGGGATGAACTTCCCCGGCGCCGTCCTGCCGTTCGGGATGATGCAGTGGAGCCCCGACACGGTGGCGAACGCCGGAGGTGGCTACAAGTGGGAGGACAACCGCTTACGCGGCTTCTCCATGACCCACATCAACGGCCCCGGCTGCACCGGGGCGCAGGACTTCCCCGTGATGCCGATCTCCGGAAAAATCGATAAATCGCCTGCTACGCATGGCATGGACTACGTCCAGACGTACAAGCATGACAACGAGAAGTCCACGCCGGGCTCCTACACCACCACCCTGGACACCGGGGTGAAGGCGGAGCTGGCCGCGACCCAGCGGGCCGGCGTCGGGCGGTTCAGCTTCCCCGCCGGCAAGCCGGGCACGCTGCTGCTCAACACCAGCGGCTCGATCAACGGCGTGGACGACGGCGAGACCAAGATCAGTGGCAACACCGTCCAGGGCTGGGTGCAGACCGGCGGCTTCTGCGGCACGCCGATGCGCTACAAGGTCTACTTCCACGCCACCTTCGACCAGCCGATCACGTCCTACGGCACCTGGAAGGACGACCTCGTCCAGCCGAGCGCCCTGTCCGTCAAGAACGCCTCGGCGGCCAAGGTCGCCGAGGCGGAGGCCGTGACGGCGGGCGACGTCGTCGTGAACGGCCCTGGCTCGGGGGCCTACCTGGAGTTCGACGGCACCAAGCCGGTGCAGATGCGGGTCGGTCTGTCGTACGTGAGCGTTGACGGCGCGAAGAAGAACCTCGACGCGGAGGTCGGCACCACCGGATACGACTCGGTCGCCCTGAACGCGGCCTCCGTCTGGAACGACCGGCTCAGCCAGGTGCTGGTCTCCGGCGGCACCGCCGACCAGCGGCGCACCTTTTACAGCAACCTCTACCACGCGCTGCTGCAGCCGCACGTCGCCGAGGACGCCGACGGCACCTACACCGGCTCGGACGGCAAGCTCCACACCGTCGCCGCCGGCCGCCACCACTACGCGACCTTCTCCGGCTGGGACGTCTACCGCAGCGAGGTGCAGCTCCTGGCCCTGCTCGACCCGGCCGTGGGCAGCGACATCGCGCAGACCATGTACGAGAACGCGCACCTGCTCGGCGACGTCTGGGACCGCTGGTCGCTGCAGAACGAGATCACCGGCGTCATGGTCGGCGACCCGTACCACTCGATCGTCTCCAGCCTGTACGCCTTCGGCGCCCGGAACTTCCCGGCGGCCGAAGCGATGAAGTCGATGGTCACGGCGGCCCAGCGGGTCGGCGGGATGGACATCGGCCACCCGCAGATCAAGTACGACGAGCGGCCCGGCAACGCCGCCTTCATGAACAAGGGCTACGTCGTCTCGGACCCGTCCATGACGCTGGAGTACGGCATAGCCGACTTCGGCATCGCCCAGCTGGCCTCCCGGCTCGGCTACCGCGACGTCTCCGCCACCTTCATGAAGCGCTCGCAGTCCTGGCAGAACACCTACAACCCGGCCAACTCCTGGATCCAGCCCAAGATGGCGGACGGGTCGTTCACCTCGCCCTTCGACCCCGCGAGCCCCGACTCCTACATCGAGGGCAACGGCGCCCAGTACCACTGGATGGTCCAGCACAACCCGCGCGGGCTGTTCGACGCGATGGGCGGCAACGCCAAGGCCATCCCCCGGCTGGACGCCTACTTCAAGGCGCTCAACGCCGGGCCGAACGAGCCCTACGCCTACCTCGGCAACGAGCCCGCGCTGCCGTCGCCGTGGCTGTACGCCTGGGCCGGGCAGCCGTACAAGACCCAGGACCTGGTGCGGCGGGTGCAGCAGGAGCTGTTCAAGCCGGGGCCTGACGGGCTGGTCGGCAACGACGACCTGGGCGCGATGGCGTCCTGGTACGTCTGGTCGGCGATGGGCCTGTTCCCAGCGATCCCCGGCCGGGCCGAGCTGCTGGTCAACACCCCGCTGTTCGACAAGATCAACATCAAGCGGCCCCAGGGCAACATCGACATCTACTCCCCCGGCTCCACCAACCGCTACATCCAGACGTTGAAGGTCAACGGGACGGCGTCCGGCAAGGCGTGGCTGCCCGAGTCCTTCGCGCTGCAGGGCGGCCGGCTCGACCTCACGCTCGGGGCCGCGCCGAACACCACGTTCGGCACCGGCACGGCGAACGCGCCGCCGACCTTCAACGAGGGCGCCAAGACCTACCTCGCCGGGTTCAACCCCGGCAGCGGGCCCGTCGAGCCGGGCGGGACCTTCGCGGCCACGCTCGCGGTGCAGTCCACGGGCGCCGCGGGCACCGTCAAGTGGCAGGCCAAGCCGCCGGCCGGGATCACCGTGACCCCGGCGAGCGGCACGCTGAGCGTCCCGGCGCTGGGCAAGGCCACCCAGGCGGTCCAGGTCTCGGTGGCGTCGGGCACCGCGCTCGGCTTCGTCACCGTGCCGATCTCCGTCACCGTGCCGGCCTACTCCAGCGGCGCCACGTCCGCCGGCGACCTCACGGCCAGCGTGCGGCTGAACGTGGCCACCCGCGGCACGCCCGAGTGGTCGCACAACCTCGCGGGCATCGGCGACGACGCCGAGTCGGGCCTGGCCAACCTCGACGCGGCGGCCTTCAGCTACTCGGGGCAGGCCCTGGCCGCGGCCGGGCTCAAGCCGGGCGGCAAGGTGTCCTGGAACGGGTTCGAGTTCACCTGGCCCAACCGCAAGCCCGGCGAATGGGACAACGTCAAGGTAGGGACCCAGCCGATCGAGGTGGCCGCGCCCGCCGGGGCCACGAAGATCGCCTTCCTGGGCTCGACCACCAACGGCTGGTCGGAGGTGACCGCGACGATCACCTACACCGACGGCTCCACCGGCACCGGCAAGCTCGGGCTCAGTGACTGGATGCTGGACTTCGGCGGCGGCCAGCCCCGATACGGCAACCAGGTCGTGGCCTCGACGCCGTATCAGCTCTACAACGGTTCGTGGATGATGCGGCCGCTCGGCTCGTACGTCTTCGCGGCCCAGCCGATCGCGCTCGACCCGGCCAAGAGGGTGAAGAGCATCACCTTCTCGCCAGTCCAGGAGGGAGCGATGCACGTCTTCACCTGGGCTTTTGCCTGATTTTTAGCCGCGGCTCCCCCTGCCTGGCACGGGGGAGCCGCTCTTTTGTGCGACAGCGCGCTTGCATTATGTAGGCTCCACCTGCCCTAATTTAGGTAAGCCTTTCCTACAGCGTGCGGGAGTGTCGGTGTTCGCCAGCTACCTCATAGGACTGCGTGAAGGACTGGAGGCGACACTCGTCGTCTCCGTCCTGATCGCGTTCCTGGTCAAAAGTGACCGAAAGGACAAGCTGCCTCACGTCTGGATCGGCGTCGTGGCCGCCCTCGCGCTGGCCGTCGGTTTCGGCGCGCTGCTGACCTTCACGGCGGCCAACCTCGGCCACACGGGGCAGGAGCTCTTCGACGCGATCACTTCGCTGCTGGCCGTGGTGTTCGTCACCTGGATGATCTTCTGGATGCGCCGCATGGCCCGCGCGCTCTCCAAGGAGCTGCGCGGCAAGCTCACGGAGGCGCTCGAGATGGGCTCGCTCGCCGTGGTCGTGATGGCCTTCCTGGCCGTGGCCCGTGAAGGGCTGGAGACGGCGCTGCTGTTCTTCGCCTCCGTCCAAGGCGCCACCACCACCGCGTCGCCGCTCATCGGCATCAGCCTGGGCCTGCTCACCTCGGTGGCGATCGGGTGGGGCATCTACCGCAGCGCCCTGAAGATCAACCTCACCAAGTTCTTCACCTGGACCGGCCTGCTGCTGATCCTGGTGGCCGCCGGCATCTTCAAGTACGGCGTGCACGACCTGCAGGAGGCCAACATCCTGCCGGGCCTGACCACCTACGCCTTCGACATCAGCGCGATCCTGCCCGCCGACTCCTGGTACGGCGCGCTGCTCGCCGGCATGCTCAACATCACTCCTCAGCCGACCGTGCTGGAGGCCCTGGCCTGGGTCCTCTATCTCGTGCCGACCCTCATCCTCTTCCTGCGCCGCCCCCAGTCGACCTCTGCCCCGGCGAAGTCCACCGCCGCGCCCGAACAGGAGCGTCATGCTTAACTCCACCGCCCGCGGCCTCGCCCTGATGGTCGGCGCGTTCACCCTGGCCGCCTGCGGCTCAGGGACGCCGGCCACGACCGGCTCCGCCGCACCGGCCAAGCCGGGGAAGATCAGCGTGGCCGCCTCGGACACCGAGTGCAAGGTCGCCACCGCCGAGGTGCCCGCGGGCACCAGCACGTTCACGATCACCAACGGCGGCAGCAAGGTCACCGAGTTCTACGTGTACGCGCCGGGCGACCGCGTCATGGCCGAGGTGGAGAACATCGTGCCGGGCCTGACCCGCGAGGTCATCGCCGAGCTGCCCGCCGGGGCGTACGAGACGGCCTGCAAGCCCGGCATGGTGGGCAAGGGCCTGCGCAACGCGCTCAAGGTGACCGGCGAGCACAAGCCGCTCACCGACAACGCCAAGCTGGCCGAGGCCACCGCCAGCTACAAGCGCTACATCAAGACGCAGAGCGACACGCTGCTGGTCAAGACGCAGGAGTTCGTCGACGCGGTCAAGGCGGGCGACATCGCCAAGGGCAAGGAGCTCTTCCCGGTCGCGCGTACGTACTGGGAGCGGATCGAGCCGGTCGCGGAGATCTTCGGTGACCTGGACCCGGCGATCGACGCCCGCGAGGCCGACCTGGCGGCCGGCGAGAAGTGGACCGGCTTCCACAAGATCGAGAAGGATCTCTGGATCACCAAGGACATCAGCAAGGACGGCCCGGTGGCCGACAAGCTGATCGCCGACGTCAAGACCATCGTGGCGAAGTCCAACTCCGCCGAGCTGACCCCGCTCAACCTGGCCAACGGCGCCAAGGAGCTGCTCGACGAGGTCGCCACCGGCAAGATCACCGGTGAGGAGGACACCTGGTCGCACACCGACCTGTGGGACTTCGACGCCAACCTGCAAGGCTCCAAGGCCGCCGTGCAGGCGCTCCGTCCCGTGCTGGACGAGCGCGCGCCCGACCTGGCCAAGACGCTGGACGAGAAGTTCGCGGCGGCCGAGGCCGCCCTGGGCAAGCACCAGAAGGGCGACGGCTGGCAGCTGCACAACGAGCTGTCCAAGGCCGAGCTGAAGGCGCTGTCGGACGCGATCAACGCGCTGGCCGAGCCGATCAGCAAGGTCGCCCCGATCGTGACGAAGTAGGAGAGGCAGGACCATGAGCGAGCGCATGAGCCGCAGGAAGCTGTTCGGCATGGGCGCGGCGGGGGCGGCGGCCGTCGGCGTCGGCGCCGTGGCCACGCGCTCGCTGCTCGAAGAGCCGCCGGTCGCGCACGCGGCCTCGATCTCCGATCCGGTCCCCTTCTACGGCGAGCACCAGGCGGGCATCGTCACGCCCGCCCAGGACCGGCTGCACTTCGTCTCCTTCGACGTCATCACCGACAAGCGGGCCGAGCTGGTCGAGCTGATGCAGGAGTGGACGGCCGCGGCGGCCAGGATGGTGCAGGGCAAGGAGGCGGGCACGTTCGGCACGCTCGGCGGGGTGCCCGAGGCGGCGCCCGACGACACCGGCGAGGCGCTCGGCCTGCCCGCCTCCGGGCTGACGCTGACGATCGGCTTCGGGCCGTCGCTCTTCGACAAGCGGTTCGGGCTGGCGGGCAAGCGCCCCGCCGCCCTCGCCGATCTCCCGAAATTTCCTGGCGAGGCACTCGTTCCGGAAATATCCGGCGGCGACATCTGCGTGCAGGCGTGCGCGCACGACCCCCAGGTCGCCGTGCACGCCATCCGCAACCTGGCCAGGATCGGCTTCGGCAAGGTGTCGGTCCGCTGGTCCCAGCTCGGCTTCGGCCGTACGTCCTCCACCTCGCGCGCCCAGGCGACGCCGCGCAACCTGATGGGCTTCAAGGACGGCACGAACAACCTCAAGCTGGAGGACGCCGAGCTGCTGCGCCGGCAGCTGTGGGTGGACGCCCAGGACGGCCCCGCCTGGATGACCGGCGGCAGCTACATGGTCACCCGGAAGATCCGCATGATGGTCGAGACCTGGGACCGTACCTCGCTGGCCGAGCAGGAGGTCATCTTCGGCCGGGACAAGGGCGCCGGCGCGCCGCTGGGCAAGAAGGCGGAGTTCGACACGCTGGACTTCGCGGCCAAGGGCGCCGACGGCAGGCCGCTGATCAAGGACGACGCCCACGTCAGGCTGGCCCACCCCAGCACCAACGGCGACGCCCACCTGCTGCGCAGGGGCTACAACTTCGTGGACGGCTCCGACGGGCTCGGGCGCCTCGACGCCGGGCTGTTCTTCATCGCCTATCAGCGGGATCCGCGCAAGCAGTTCGTGCCGGTGCAGACGCGCTTGGCCAAGAGCGATGCCCTCAACGAGTACATCAAGCACATCTCCAGCGGGCTGTGGGCGTGCCCTCCGGGGATGCGGGACGCGGGCGACTACTGGGGGCGCGTACTCTTCGCCTGACTGGGGCGCCGGCTGGGGGCGCGCGCTACTCGCCTGACCGAGGGCGCGCGCTTCTCGCCTGGCCGGGGGCGCGGCGCTTCTCGCCTGGCCGGGGGCGCGGCGCTTCTCGCCTGATGTACAGCCGGTTGCAAGCCTGACCTGTTCACATGAAGCATGCGCAGTGACACGTCAGGGAGGCCGTTGTGATCATTGCTGTTGGCGCCTTCGCCTTAGTCCTTCTGCTGGTCGCCGTCCTCATCGTCGTGATCTACAACGGGCTGGTCCGCAAGCGCAACGCCGTCGAGAACGCCTGGGCACAGGTCGACGTGCAGCTCAAACGCCGCCACGATCTGGTCCCCAACCTGGTGGAGGTCGTACGCGGCTACGCCGGTCACGAGCGGCAGACGCTCACCGCCGTCACGGCCGCCCGCGCGCAGGCCCTCGGCGCGCACGGCCTCGCCGAGCAGGCCAGCGCCGAGAACGCGCTGACCGGCGCCCTGAAGACCCTGTTCGCGGTCACCGAGTCCTACCCCGACCTCAAGGCCAGCCAGAACTTCGCCGAACTCCAGGAGGAACTGGCCACCACCGAGAACCGGATCGCCTACTCTCGCCAGTACTACAACGACGCCGTCCTCACCTACAGCAACGCGATCCAGACCGTTCCGGCCAACATCGTCGCGGGCATGGGCGGGTTCACCGCCCGCGAATACTTCCAGGCGCCCGGCGAGGAGCGCGGGCCCGTACAGGTGCGATTCTGATGACCGTCTGGTTCGCCGCGGCGGCCGTCGCCACCGCCTTGTGGGCGCTGCTCCTGCTGGTCCTGGCGATCGCGACCCGGACCCCGGACATCACCCCCGGCCCGCCGGGCGCCCAGCCCGCGGACGAATCGCCCGCCGTGGTCGACCTCATCACCGGCGGCTGGCGCTTGTGCGACGAGGCCGCCTCGGCCACCCTGCTCGACCTCGCCGCGCGGGGCGCCGTCCAGATCGAGGAGGTCGGCCCGGAGTTGTCCCTGGTACGACTGCGCCAGGCCGAAGGGCTGAACCCGTACGAGCAGCTCGTCTACGAGCACGTACGCTCACTCGCGCGCGACGGCGTCGTGGCGACCGGCGCGCTGGCCGAGGGCTCACGCAACCTGGGCCGCTGGTGGAAGAGCTTCCGCAAGAAGGTCATCGCCGACGCCCGGCGGCGCGGACTGTCGCGGGCGCGCTGGAGCCGGGCGCACGCGACGCTGCTGTTCGCGGCGGCGCTGGTGCCCGCCGCGCTGGTCGCCGTCGCGGTCACCGTGGCCGACACCTCGGCCGACTCCGACCGCGACGGCGGCATCGGCGCGGGCGTCCTCGCCTATGCCGCGCTGGTCTACCTGGCCGGGCGGCTCAACGGCGAGCGCGGCACCGACCTGGGTGTCCAGGCGGCGGGGCATTGGCTGGCCGTACGCGAGAGCCTGTCGAACTCCCGCTTCGCCGACAAGCCCGCGGCGAGCGTGACCATCTGGGGCCGCCCCCTGGCGTACGCGGCCGCCCTCGGGCTCGCGCCGCGCGCGGTGCGCAGCCTGCCGGTGAGCGTACCCGCCGACGACCGCCGCGCCTGGTCCGACTACGGCGGCATGTGGCACGCGGTGGACGTACGCTACCCGTCGCGGCTCATCTGGGGCCGGCCGCCGCTGCACGCCATCGGCCGCGGGCTGGCGGCGGGGTTCTTCGCCGGTTTCTGGACGTGGATCGTGCTGATCGTCCTGTCCGCGTTCGAGCTGTGGCCGCGCGCCCTGGCCCAGCCGGGAGGCTTCGCTGTCGGCCTCGCGATCGCCGCCGTGCCCGCCGGCCGCGCCCTCCTCGACCTCACCGGCCAGACGCAGATCGAGGGCCAGATCGTCCGCCTGCGCAGACGCCGTTCGGGAGGCAACGAGAACCGGCCGAAGTACGTCCACTGGTGCGCCGTCGACGAGGGCCGGGGCCGCGAGCTCAAGGCGTACGGCATGGCCGAGGAGCAGTGGAGCCGCCTGTCGGAGGGCGATGTCGTCCGCGCCAGGGCCGGGCGGCGGGTCGGCTGGATCGGCGAGATCGAGGTGCTCCGGAACACCGCACACCGGGGCCACTACGCCGACACCCAGGACCACCTGATCGACGCCCCACGCAACCTCGGCGAGGTCCGCCCCGGGTGGGGAGAGCCGGACGGCGGCATGCGTTCCTGACACCGTGCCGCCGACCCAGCGTTGCGGGCACGCGCTTACGGATATCCATCGCGGCGGAGCGGGGACACCCCCCAAATCTGGGGATCTTCCTGCGGCGCTACGCACGGAATTCTGGAGGGGCAGCTCGGGAGAGAGGAACGAGGGTCACCATGGGCATTTGCACCATTCGAGGATTCCGCAAGACGGCCACGGTACTTCTGGGGGCGACGCTGATCGCCGTCCCGTTCAACGCGGCACCCGCGTCAGCCGTCGGTGACGAGGACTTCAAGGCATTCAGCATGTGGTTCGACGTCGGCGAACTCTCCAACACCAATGAATGCATTCCGGTGTGGGTGACCGCACGCTACCGGGACGCGTCCGGTAGCGACACCTGGACCCGGCTCATCAGGACGAACACCAACGGCTGCGACCCCGACCAGGAGCATCTGCAGAAATTTGGTGATTTCCAGAACACCCACAGCACGGTCCACCTGCTGGCCGGTCCGAAGCCGACCCATCACTTCCGCTGGAAGGACCTCACGAGCCTGACGCTGACGGTGACCACTCCGAACACGCCGCCGGGGCGCCAGAAGAACGTGAAGATAACCAAGGAGGTCATCGCGGCGCAGGACCTCGACAACAACTGGCATGAGCTGTTCAACGAACAGTATGTGCACGTATTCGCCGACGGCTTCAACGACTTCGAAATGTTCGTCAAACACCCCTGAGCGTGATCTTGCCGACCACTGGCTAGATGCGGCTGGAGGATTCCCGGCGCGCGGAGTCTCCCAATGCCGGGCGGGGAGGGCCGGTCAGGTGTGGTGGCGGGCGCGGGAGGCGGCGGCGTGGGCGCGGTTGGCGCAGCGGGTCGAGCAGAACTGCCGCCGCCCCGGCCGGCTCCGGTCGATGAAGGCGTCCCGGCACGGCGAGGCCGCGCACAGCCGCAGCCGTGCCCAGTCCCCCGCGGCGGCCACGTCGAGCAGTTCGCGCACCGCGCGCACCGCCAGCCGGTCCGCCGTCCCCGCGCCGTCGGGCGCCGCGAGCCGCAGCACCGGCACCCCCTCCACATCCTCGACGGCCACTCGCGCCGGCAGCCCGGCCGCGAACCCGGCCAGCGCCCGCGTCCGCTCCGGCGGCTCGCAGGCCAGCACCGCCCGCAACCGCCCGCGCATCTCCCGCACAGCGGCCAGCTCAGGCTGCTCACCAGGCGACTCGGGCTCTTCACCAGGCGATCCGCCGAACTCCTCCTCGCCGAACTCCGCGCAGAACTGCCGCAGCGCCGCCGGGTCCGGCAGCCGCTCCGGCTCGTCCAGATACTCGTCCCACGTGTTGGCGAGGTCCAACGCCACCAACCCGGTATCGACGTACTGGCGCATCTCAATTTCCTCCTGCTACCGTCAGGACTATGAGCACTATAACCCCTGACGCAAGATTCGCCATCCTCGACGCCCCCTCGAACCTCGGCCTGCGCCCGCCCGCCCCGGACGCGATCCCCGGCTGCTACAAGGCCCCGTGGGCGCTGCGTGACGCCGGGCTGCGGGAGCGGATCGGCGCGGACGACGCGGGCGCGGTGGTTCCGCCGCGCTACGTGGCCACCTGGCAGCCGGGTGGCGGGGTCCGCAACGGCCCGGCCATCGCCGCGTACGCCAGGAAGCTGGCCGACCGCGTCGCCGCCGTACGCGAGTCGGGGGCCTTCCCGATCGTCCTCGGCGGCGACTGCTCGATCCTGCTGGGCCCGGCCCTCGCGCTGCGCGAGACGGGACGCTACGGCCTGGCGTACCTGGACGCCCATGCCGACTTCCGCAACCTGGGCAATTCCCCGTATGTGAGCTCGGCGGGCGGAGAGAGCCTCGCCCTGGTGACCGGCCGTGGCGACGACTACCTGACGGACATCGGCGGTCTGCGGCCGTACGTGGCCGACGAGGACGTGATCGTGCTCGGCGTCCGCGACGAGGAGGACCTGCGGGACGTCAAGGAGTCCGGTCTCGCGTACGTGCCCGCCGCCGACCTCGGCCCCGGCACCCTCGACGTCGCCAGGAACGTGCTGGTCCGCGACGACCTCGACGGCTTCTGGATCCACGTCGACGCCGACGTGCTCGACTCCGCGATACTGCCCGCGGTCGACTCCCCCACGCCCGGCGGACCCGACGCGGACGGCCTGGCGGGGCTGCTCCGTGGCCTGCTCAGCCTCCCGGGAGCCGCCGGACTGGAACTCACGATCTTCGACCCCGACCTCGACCAGGACGGCAGCCAGGCCGCCCTCCTCGTGGACATCCTCGCGTCGGCACTCGCCACCGACCGGTAAGGATGACCCGGCCGGATGAGGATGTCCCGACAGGTGGGATGGCGGGCCGTACTCCCTTGACGATGTCTGATCCACCTCGGAGGATTATGTACAGATTGTGGACTAAAAGCACCAGGGGAGCCGAGGATGACCAAGCCGCTCAGTGTGCAGCTCTACTCCGTAAGGGACCAACTGGCCGCCGACCGTGATGACGTGCTGCGCCGGATAGCCGGGATCGGTTACGGGGCCGTCGAGCCCTTCGATCCCACCGGCGATCCCAAGGGCTTCCGGCAGGTGGCCGACGATCTCGGGCTGGCCGTGTCGAGTACGCACGCCTACGCGCTGCTCAGCAAGGAGCCCGCCGAGGTCTTCGAGGCCATCGCCACCGTGGGCACCGATCTGGTGATCATCCCGGGCGGCATCGCGCACGAGGAGTTCACCACGCGCGACGGCCTGTCCAGGACCGCCGACCTGCTGAACGGCCTGGCCGAGCAGGCGGCCGCGTACGACATGCGGATCGGCTACCACAACCACTGGTGGGAGATCGAGCCGCGGATCGACGGCCGCCACGCCCTGGAGGCTCTTGCCGACCTGCTGGCTCCGGAGGTGTTCCTGGAGATCGACACCTACTGGGCCGCCGTGGGCGGCGCGGACGTGCCCGCCCTGCTGCGCGGTCTTTCCTCCCGGATCCTGGCGCTGCACGTCAAGGACGGTCCGGGTGTCAAAGAGGAGCCGCACGTGGCCGTGGGACAGGGCGTCATGCCGGTGCCGGAGATCCTCGCGGCCAGCCCGGACACCTGGCGGATCGTGGAGCTCGACAGCTGCGCGGGCGACATCTTCGAGGCGCTCGCGGGCAGCCACGCCTACCTCACCGAGCTGAGCGCTTCATGAGCTCCGGACCCGTAGGCGTCGCCATCGTCGGCGCCGGTGTGATCAGCGCCAACTATCTCCATCATCTGTCCTCCTTCCCCGACGTCCGCGTGCTCGGGATCGCCGACCTCGACACGGCCAGGGCCGAGGCCGCCGCGCGCGAGCACGGGGTGCCGGTCTCCGGCACCGTCGAGACCGTGCTGGCGGTGCCGGAGGTGGAGATCGTCGTCAACCTGACGATCCCGGCCGCGCACGCCGCCGTCGCGCTCGCGGCGCTGCGCGCGGGCAAGCACGTGTACAGCGAGAAGCCGCTGGCCCTGGACATGGATGAGGCGGCCAAGGTCACCGCGGAGGCGGCGAACCTCGACCTGCTCGTCGGCAACGCCCCCGACACCTTCCTCGGCGCGGGGCTCCAGTCGGCGGCCAAGGCGCTCGCTTCCGGCCTCATCGGTACCCCGGTGGGCGTCACGGCCGCCTTTCAGAGTCTCGGCCCCGAGTCGTGGCACCCCAATCCCGAGTTCCTCTACCAGCGTGGCGCCGGTCCCCTGTTCGACCTGGGCCCCTACTACCTGACCGCCCTCGTCGCCCTGCTCGGCCCGGCGGCCCGCGTCACGGCCAGCACCCGGCGGGCCCGCGACCACCGGGTGATCGGCTCGGGGCCGAAGGCGGGCACCGCGTTCGCGGTGGAGGTTCCCACGCACGTCAACGCACTGATCGACTTCGCGGGCAGCGCCAGCGCGACCGCGACGTTCAGCTTCGACTCGGCCATCCGCCGGCAGACGATCGAGATCATCGGCACCGAGGGGGCGCTGTCGCTGCCCGACCCCAACAACTTCGACGGGCAACTGCTGGCCCGCGGTCCGCATGACGCCGAGTGGCGGGAACTGCCCGTCACGGGTACGACGGCCGGACGCGGCCTGGGCGTCCTGGACATGGCCAGGTCGTTGCGTACCGGAACCCCGCACCGGGCCTCGGGCGCGCTCGCCCAGCACGTACTGGAGATCATGACCGCCATCGGCGAGGCCGGAGAGGACGGCGAGGCCCGCCGCCTGCACACCACGTCACCCACCCCACCACCACTGCCTGACGGCTGGGACCCGCACGCCGCCACGCTGACGTAGACGTAGCAGACCGGCCTGTTCACGCTCGGCTGCTCTCGCTTGGGCAGCCGAGCGCGAGCAGGCCGGCCGAGCGCGTGAGCGGGTCGACCTTGGGCGTGAGCGGGTCGACCTTGGGCGTGAGCAAGTTGGCCCCAAGTGGAGATCGGTTGCGTGACGCTCGTGGCGGAGTGTCGAATGGGATCGGCACGTGGGCGCGACGTCGACGAACCCCCCGGGAGTGGCTATGAGGCCGTTGGCCATCGCATTGATCGCGATCCTGCTGGCCACGGGCTGTTCGACGCCGAGGCGGGACAAGATCACGGTCGCGTGCGGCGCGAGTGAGCGGTGGTGCGCGATGATGGTCAAGAGGTTCTCCGATTCCACCGGCGTGGAGGCCGAATTCGTCCGGCTGTCGAGTGGGGAGGCGCTGGAGCGGATCAAGGCGGCCAGGGCGCGGCAGGAGTTCGACGTCTGGCATGGCGGTCCGGCCGACTCCTACGTCGCCGCCAAGAGTCAGGGACTGCTGGCGCCGTACAAATCCGAAAAAGCCAGTGAAATCCGGCACGGGTGGGCCGATCCGGAGTATGCCTGGAGCGGGATCTACGCCGGTGTGCTGGCCTTCTGCAACAACACCAAGGAGCTGGCCAAGCGCGGCATGCAGCCGATCCACTCCTGGCGGGAGCTGCTGGACGAGCGACTGCGCGGCAGCGTCGCCATCGCCCACCCGGCCACCTCCGGAACCGCCTACACCGCCCTGTGGACACAGGTGGAACTCAACGGCCGCGACCAGGACAAGGCACTCGGCTACATGCGTAGCCTTCACCCGAACGTCCTGAGGTACAACTCCTCCGGCAGCGCGGCCGCCTCGCAGGCGGCCAAGGAGGAGGCGGCGGTCGGCGTCGTCTTCTCCCATGACTGCGTCGCCGCCCAGGAGCAGGGCTATCCGAACCTGGAGGTGACCTTCCCGCAGGAGGGCACCGGCTACGAGCTCGGCGGCCTGGCCGTACTGGCCGGGGCCCACAACCCCGACAGCGCACGCAAGTACGTCGACTGGGCGCTGAGCGGAGAATCCCAGCGGCTGGGGCCGCTGGTGAACTTCTACGCCCTGCCCACCAACACCACGGTGCCGGCGCACTCCAAGGCCGCCGACCCGGCGACGGTCAAGCTGGTCTCGTACGATGTGGAGGTGGCCGGGCGCGCCAAGCAGGCACTGGTCGACAGGTTCAGCGCGGAGATCGCCCGGCCGCCCGTCTAGGAGCAGCCCTCGAACTGCGGGACCGAGACCACCGACAGGTCGATGCCCGACTTGCCGAACCACTTGTCCAGCAGCATGTTCGCCGTGCCGTCCTGGTACATCTCGGTGATGGCCCGGTTGAGCTCCTCACAGCCGTCGACATCACCCTTGCGAATGCCGATCGCCGTACGTTGCTCGTTGAAGGTCGCGCCGACCAGGTGCAGGTCGACGCCCGGCTTGGTGAGCAGTCCCGCCAGGATCTGGCTGTTGGTGGAGATGGCGTCGATCCTGCCGTCCTTGATCATCTGCAGGCAGACGTTGTAGTCGGGTGCGGGGACGGCGATCGCCTTGACCCGGCGCTCGTCGATGATCCGCTGGGCGATGTTCGTGCCGCGCACCCAGCAGATCTTGCGGCCCTCCAGGTCGCGGACGTCGCGGATGACGTCCTTGTCGGCCGGCCGTACCGCGATGTCCTGGAAGTCGACGTGGTACGGCCCGGCGAAGTCGATCACCTTCTTCCGCTCCGGGGTGACCGACATGTGGGCGAAGACCAGGTCGGCACGCCCCTGTGTGAGCACGGTGAGCTGGTCTCCGGCGGTGATCTCCAGCCAGCGGATCTGCTTGCCCAGCCGGGAGATGAGATACTTGGCCACGTCGATGTTGAAGCCGTGGTAAACGCCGTCCTGCCCCTTGAAACTGATCAGCGGGACGTCGGAGCGGATGGCGACGATCAGCTCGTCCTTGTCCACGAGGGATTCCGGCCGCCCCGCGCCGCAGGCGGTGAGCAGCAGCATCAGACAGATCAGCAGCTTTCTCACCGGTACTCCCTGAGCCGTGGCCAGATCCCGACCAGGATGAGCAGGGCGCCGGCGGCCAGCCCGGCGGGGATCAACCGCCACAGCGTCTCCAGGGCTCCGTCGCCGTTGTCGATGGCGCGCTCGAAGTCGGACTCGTGCCGCCGGACCAGTTCCTCCAGCACCTTGTCGTAGCTTTCGTAGGTCTGGGTGAGCTCGCCGTCCCAGTACTTGATCGCCGCTTCCGCCGTCATGGTCCGCATCAGCGCGTCCGCCTGCTGGAACTTCTGGTAGACGGCGAAGAGGCGTTCCCGGTCCTGGCCCGTCAGGCTGCCGAGCAGGCCCTGGAAGTCGGCCCGCAGCTTGCTCTGGTAGTCGGGCAGGCTGGTGGACTCGACGGCCGCGATCGTCTGGGACTTGTCCAGGAAGGCGTGTTCGTAGGTGTCCTTGCGGTAGCGGTCGAGCAGGTAGCGGCTCTGGTCTCCGTGCATGCTGTTGCTGATCGCCCGTGCCCTGGTCAAGGTGAGCACCGCGTCGAAACCGCCGCGCTTGGCCTCGTCCAGCGCCTGGCCCTGCCGGTTGAGCAGAGCCGTGCCCATCACCAGACCGACCACGGTGAGCACGGTGGCGACCACCAGGGCCGGCGCGAAGACCCGGCGGAACCTGCGGGTCAGATACGTCTGCAGCCCCAGCAGGCAGGCCAGCGCGAGCAGCCCGGCGACGATGACGGCGAAGCGGGCCAACGAGGTGGTCGAGCGCTCGGCCACGTGCGCGCGCCGGACGATCGTCCCGGTTTCCAAGGTCAGGTTGTAGGCCTGGGGAAGCAGTTCGCGGTGCATGAGGTCGGTGGCCTTCTGGTAGGCCTGGACCACATTGTCGGGCGGCTGTCCCGCGGTGTGCTTGGACTGCACGTCCAGCAACCGGGCCTGGGTCGCCAGCCGTTCGTAGCGGCCCAGCCCCTCGATCAGCGACTCGACCGTACGTTGCTCGGCGGGATTGTCCAGAGCCAGCCGGTACGCCTTGAGCAGGCTCTCGGAGATCTCCAGCCGCCGCTGGTCATAGTTGGTCAGATCGGCCTGCTGCTGGGGGCCGTACTCGCTGCCCAGCAGCAAGGTCTCGGCCACCAGTGCGTCCATCTCCGACATCTGCCGATACAGGCCCGTGGTGGCGAGCACCTGCGGCCCGGCGTCATGCCCGATGGTGCGTAAGCCGGAGCCCGTACTCGCCGCGCCGGCCAGGATCGCGGCCAGCAGGAGCGCCAGCGTCAGAAGGGACAGCCCGGCCAGCGTACGCACCCGCCCGGAGACCGACTTCTCGCGCCGGACCGGAGGCGCCGCTGTCACCGTCATGGCCCGCTCCGGCGGGAGACGCGGGGATCGCCGGTGTGCAACGCGCCTCCCGAGATCGACTCGTGCTCAGAAATTCGAGCATGGCCGCGGAAGTGACAGATCCGCAAGAGGGACTGCCGGTCGCACCGCCGAAGAGGACAGGTTTGCCCCCGTTCGGCCGCCGGAAGCTAACGTGCCCATACCCGCTCTACGACGTCAGGAGTCACATGACAGACCACACCGCGGCCCGGCGCGTCGTCGTCCTCGGGGGCGGCATCCTCGGCGTGTCCACCGCCGTGCACCTCGTACGCGGCGGCGCCGAGGTCGTCCTGGTCACCGAATCGGAGCTCGCCGGCGGCGCGTCGGGACGTTCGTTGTCCTGGCTCAACTCGGCGGGCATCCGGTCCGGCTCGTACCATCTCCTGCGCATCCTCGGCATCGACCGCTACCGCACCCTGTTCGCCGCCGACCCGAGCCGGGACTGGCTGCGCTTCGACGGCGGCCTGTGGTGGACGACCCCCGACGGGGGCGAGGCGACCCGCGCACGGCACGCGCACGAGGTCGCGAGCGGCTACGAGTCGCACCTCATCGGCCGCGCGGACACCAGCGACCGGGTCAGCGGGGTCCAGGTGGGGGCGGGCCTCGCGATCCACAATCCGGGTGACGGCTGGGTCTCCCTCCCCCACCTGATCCGCGAGCTCGCCGACGAGCTGGTCCGCCGCGGGGGCCGGCTCGTCACCGGCGCGGGACGCTGCTCGGTGATCGTGGAGGACGGCCGGGCACGGGGAGTGCGCGGCGCCGACGGCACGGCGTGGCGTGGCGACGCCGTCGTGGCCGCCTGCGGCGCGCAGACCCCGGCGGTGCTCGCGGAGCTCGGCGTGAACCTGCCGGACGCGTCCCCGCTGTCCATGCTCGTCATCACCGAGCCGGTCGAGACCGAGGTCGTGACCGTGCTGAACACGCCGCGCGCGGCGATGCGCCCCAACCCCGGGTCGACGTTCGCGATCGACCACAGCTGGTACGAGGAGCACATCACCGAGCACGACGACGGCTCCTGCTCGATCGACGAGAAGTACGTCAAGGAGCTCGTCGCCGAGGCGTCCGCCCTGCTCCAGGGTGATGTCACTCTCCGGGCGGCGTCGTGGCGGCTCGGCCGCAAACCCATACCGGGGGATGGCGACCCGGTCTTCGGCGAGCTGGAGTCGGTGCCCGGCTGCCATGTGGCGTTCACCCACTCGGGTGCGACGCTGGGGCTCATCGCCGGGGAGCTCACTGCGTACGAGGTGCTCACCGGCACCCGGCATCCGCTCCTGGAGGACTTCCGTCCGGGGCGCTTCATCCGAACGGGGTGACCCCGGGTGGTTCGTCACGCGACCGTCTCGGTCCGTGTGACGGTCCGTGGTGGCTGGAGTCCCCAAGGAGGGCCCTTCGGGGAACGGAAGAACGGATGCCCGGCGAGCGCTCGTGGTCGCCGCGCTAAGCGGGGATGACGTACGCGTTGGTGCTGGGCCGGCCGGTGCCGTTCACGGCCGTGATGTAGAGGAACGGGCGGCGGGGGTCGACGTCCGTGGGCGTGGTGAAGGGGACCCAGGCGGTGCCGGCCTCGTCCGGGCCCTGGGCGACGGTCACCGTCTTCATCCCCGACCCGGCGCGGGCGTACTGGACCTTGATCGTCCCGCCCGCGAGGTTGCGGCCGGTGATCGCGATCCCGGTCGCGTTCCTGGTCGCGCCGAGGATGAGCGGTGCGTTCCAGGAGCCGTGGAGGTCGTCGCTCAACGACGGGGTCATCCAGTTGAGCCGGCAGGTCAGGAACGGGTCCCAGCCGTAGGAGATCACCTTGGTCACGGCCGCGCCGGCCGCCATGACCTGGGCGTCCAGCCGTTTCTTGGTCGTCCGGCCGCGTAGCGGCAGCGGGTCGGCCCGGCCGCACTCGCCGGCCACCGGGGCGGGTTCGAAGGCCTCCGCGTTCATCCACAGCTCCACTCCCGGCGGCCGTGACCGCGCCGCCGCCTGGAGGTAGTCGTAGGTCGAGCCGTAGTACGCCTTCCGGTTGGTCACGTCTCCCACCATCGGCACCAGGCGGGGATCGACCTTGGCGTCCACCTCGTCGCGGCCGTACACGGGCACTTTGCCCGTTCCGCGCCCGTCCTGCACGGCGACGATCATGGGCGCGCCGTGCGCGGTGGCGGCGATGGCGGACAACCCCGGCCCCACCCGCTCGGGCGGGAAGCCTTTGTCCCTGCGCGCGTCGAAATAGGGGCTGACCAGGATCTTCTTCCCGGGCAGCGTGGCGGCCACCACGGCGTGCTGGGCCTGGTACAGGTCGATGGTCGGATCGACGCTGGGCCGCGACTTCACCGCCAGCTCGAACGACTGGTACACCCCGGCGAACGCCGCCGACGACCCGTACCTGCCCCGATAGTCCGTCACCACCCGCTCGGTGAGCGCGGTCACGGCGCCGAGGTGCGTGAGGTCGGGCAGCCACGGCCGCTTGACGTCCTGCGGCGCGGCGGGCAGCCCAGGGAACACCTTCATCCCGTACGCGGCCGCCTCCGCCATCAGGTTGCCCAGCCCGTCGCCGTCGGTGGCGATCAGCACGAGGTCGTACGGGCCGCGTGAGCAGGATCTGCCCAGCAGCAGCCGGTAGTAGACCCGCTCACCGCTCTCGATCCGCCGGTCCAGGCCCGGACAGCGCAGCAGGCCGTCGCCGAACAGCTCGTTCGCCGCATAGCCGTAGACCCGGCGGATGCGCGGAACCGCCTCCCGAGCGGCCTGGTAGCACGTCTTCCCGTTCTCGACGCAGCCGGTGAAGTCGGGGTCGGGCGCGCCCTCCTTCAACAGCCGCCCCGCCCGGTCGACCCGGCTGGGCACCAGGCGCGGGCCGAACGTGATGAGCGTGTCACCGCCGACCCCGTGGATCGCCTCCACGGTCCGCCGCGTGACGCACGGGTCCGAGCGGGGCACCAGCCAGTAGCCGGTGATCGCGTACGGCGCGTCGACCCGGGTGTCCCGCGCCGGACACCCCGCGTCGACCGGCGTCACGGCAGAAGTCGTGGGAGAAGTCGTCGTGGCAGGCGTCGTCGCAGCGGGCGTCGTGAAAGCGGGTGTCACGACAGGCGTCGGAGAGAGTGTCGTGGCCTCGGCCCGCATCCCAGGAACGACGGTGGCGGCCAGCACCGCCACGGCCGCGAACCCGCGCAGGATCCACCCGGATACCACATGACCTCCTCGCGCGAGTGTCCGCTCGCGGCCAGAACGGTCGTACCCGTTAGATCACCCCATGCACCTTATCGCGGGCCGGCCGGACCCCCAGGAAACGAACCTGGGGGCCACGACACGGACCCCTCAGGCCACCGGGTCGTCCGCCGGATCGCGGTACGGCGTGGTGAAGGTGTGCATCCCCGACCCGACCTCCACCAGCTCCCCGGACGGCAGGTCGACCTCGGCCGTCGTCCCCGACGGCACGGAGACGGTGACCGTGAGGTTGCCGCCCGTCCGGGACCAGGCCACCGCCGCCGGGCCGTACGGCGTCTCGTGCTCGGCGGAGGCGTGGGTGAGGCCGGCGCCGGGCCGCGGCGCGACGCGGATGCGGCGGTAGCCGGGCGCGGCGGGGGCCAGGCCGGCGAGCGTGCCGTGCAGGAAGTCGGCGACCGCCCCCAGCGCGTAGTGGTTGAACGAGGTCATCTCACCGGGGTTGACCGAGCCGTCGGGCAGCATGCTGTCCCAGCGCTCCCAGATCGTGGTCGCGCCCATGGTCACCGGGTACAGCCACGAGGGGCATTCGCGCTGCGTCAGCAGCCGGTAGGCGGTGTCGTGCTCCCCCGCCGCGGCCAGGGCGGCGCAGACCAGCGGCGTGCCGACGAAGCCGGTGCCGATGCGGTAGTCGTCCTGGTCCACCAGCTCGGCCAGCCGCTTGCCCGCCCGCGCCCGCTGCTCCGGCGTCTCGGCCAGGCCGAGGTGCAGGGACAGCGCGTAGGCGGTCTGGGTGTCGCTGACCAGGCGGCCCGACGGCGAGAGGTACTCGCGGCGGAAGGCCGCCCGGACCTCGGCGGCCAGTTCGCCGTACTTCTTCGCGTCCTCGCCCCGGCCCAGCAGCTCGGCGGTGTCGGCCACGAGTTGCGCGGTCCAGGCGTGGTAGGCGGTGGCGATGAGGTACGGGTCGGTCCTGGCCTTGCCGGGCCGGTCCGGCGGCGCGGCGGGGTCGAGCCAGTCGCCGAACTGGAAGCCCTCGTCCCACAGGTGGTCGTCCCCGGCGATGCCGGCGATGTGGTCGACCCAGCCCTTCATGCTGTCGTACTGCGTCTCCAGCACCCCGAGGTCCCCGAAGCGCTCGTAGAGCACCCAGGGCACGATCACCGCCGCGTCGCCCCACGCCGCCGTCGGCATGGCGGGGAACTCGAGGCCGACCCACGGGATGTAGTAGGGCACCATGCCCGACTCGTCCTGTTCGGCGGCCAGGTCGGCGAGCCAGGAGCCGAGCGTGCCCGCGCAGTCGTACAGGAAGGCCGCGGTGGGGGCGAAGACCTGGATGTCGCCGGTCCAGCCGAGGCGCTCGTCGCGCTGGGGGCAGTCGGTCGGCAGGTCGACGAAGTTGCCGCGCATGCTCCACACCACGTTGTCGTGCAGGCG
Source organism: Nonomuraea sp. NPDC049158 (assembly GCF_040648335.1). Classification (NCBI taxonomy): domain Bacteria; kingdom Bacillati; phylum Actinomycetota; class Actinomycetes; order Streptosporangiales; family Streptosporangiaceae; genus Nonomuraea; species Nonomuraea sp. NPDC049158. The sequence goes on along the minus strand of NZ_JBEZDM010000001.1, from coordinate 241,017 downwards.
CTGGAGCTGCGGGTCCGAGCAGGTGAACCAGCCGGTACGCCGCATGTCGGTGTGGCAGACGACCGCCTGGACGCTGTCGGGGCGCAGCTCGCCCGGCCAGTCGATCAGCTCGGCGTAGCGGAAGCCATGCATGGTGAAGCGCGGCTCCCACTCCTCCTCCGCGCCGCCGGCCAGGGTGTACTCGTCCTGGGCGGCCGCGTTGCGCAGCGGGCGGCGCGACAGGGCGCCGTTCTCCAGGACCTCGGCGTGGCGCAGCGTGACGGTGTGGCCCGCCGGTCCCTGGACGCGGATGCGCAGGCGGCCGGAGATGTTCTGGCCGAAGTCGAGGATCGTCTCACCGGCCGGCCCTTCGATGACCTCGACGGGACGCAGCGTCTCGAAGCGGCGGACCGGCGGGCCGGTGGGGGCGACGAGCAGGCCGCGGTCGTGGTCCACGACGTCGGCGGGCAGCCACGCGCCGTCGTCGAAGCCGGGCGCGGACCAGCCGGCGGGCAGCAGGCGGGCGTCGTACTTCTCGCCGTCGTACAGGCTCGCCGCGAGGATCGGGCCACGGGCGCAGCGCCAGGAGCCGTCGGTGGTCACGACGTCGGTCGAGCCGTCGGCGTAGACGACCTCGAGCTGGGCGATGAGCGCGGTGCGCGAGCCGTACGTCTCGACCCGGCCGTCCTTGAAGCCGACACGGCCGCGGTACCACCCGTCGGCGAGCATCGCGCCGATGGCGTTGTCACCCTCCGACAGCAGCGCGGTGACGTCGTGCGTGCGGTAGCGCAGGCGGTGGTCGTAGCTCGACCAGCCCGGCGCGAGCACGTCATCGCCCACGACCTGCCCGTTGATCTCCACCTCGTACAGGCCGTGGCCGGTCACGTACAGGCGGGCCCGCTCGACCGGCCCGCGGAGGGCGAAGTCGCGCCTGAGCATGGTCGCGGGCCCGTCCGGCGCGCCGAGCAGCTCGGCGGGCGGCGCCGCCGCCTCCGCGCGCCACTCCTCCGCCTCCAGCAGGCCGGCCTCGACCCAGGTCCACTCGCTCCACTCGCTCGCCTCGCCGTCCTGACCGCGGACCCGCACGCGTACGGCCCGGCGCTCCCGCGAGCGCAGGTCGTCACCCGGCCACGGGACCAGCACGGAGTCGGAGCGCCCGGTCGTGGAGACGACCTTGCCCTCCGAGTCGCGGATCTCGACGTCGTAGCCGTGCTGTTGCCAACCGGGACGGTCGTCGCGGACCGTCCAGGACAGCCGTGGCCTGGGTTCTCCGATGCCGAGCGGCTCTCGGTGGTGCTCGAAACGCAGGTCGATGGTCATGCGGCTCCTCTGAGCGTCAGCCCTTGATCGCGCCGGCGGTCATCCCCGCCACGATCTTGCGGTTGAAGAAGATGAAAGCGAGCAGCGGCGGGATCGTGATGAGCACGATGTCCATGAACAGCAGGTTCCACTGCGTGCTGTATTGGCTTTGGAAGTTGTACAGCGTGAGCTGGACGGTGGCGTTCTCGTCACCGGGCAGGAAGTAGAGCGGGTTGACGAAGTCGTTGAAGACGGCGACCGACGTGGTCAGGATGACCGTGATCGTCACCGGCCGGAGCAGCGGGAAGATCACCTTGAAGAACAGCCGGAACCCGGTGCACCCGTCGATCATCGCCGCTTCGTCCAGCTCGCGCGGCACCGCCGCCACAAAAGCGCGATAAAGCAGCACTGAGTACGACATGTGGAAGGCGACTTCGACGAAGATGAGCCCCGGCAGCGTCTTGAACAGGCCGAGCGTCTGGAGCACCCAGATGGTCGGCACGATCGCCGGCGGGATGATCAGCCCGGACAGCACCAGGAAGTTGACCACCGACCGCATGCGGCCCGCCCTGCGCTGCAGCACGAACCCGGCCATGGAGCAGAAGACGACCAGCAGCGTGACCGCCACGACCGTGAGGATCGTGCTGTTGAGGAAGGCGCGCAGCAGCACGTAGTCGCGCGCCTCGATCACCTCGACGAAGTTCTGGACGATGGGCCAGCTCGTCGGCCAGCCGAAGTCCAGCTCCGCCGACTGGACCTCGTCCTTGACCGCCGTGAGCACCATGAACGAGAACGGCACGACGAAGATGACGACGGCCAGGAGGACCACGACGAGTTCGGGCCCGGATCTGCGCAGCGCCCTCATGCGGCGACCTCCCTGGCGCTCAGGAAGCGGGTGAGCGGCACGACCAGCGCGGTGACCACGATGAACAGGATCACGTTCCCGGCGGTCGACAGGCCGAAGAACCCCGCCTGATACTGCTTGTAGATGATCGAGGCGATGACGTCGCTGGTGAAGCCGGGTCCGCCGCGGGTCATCGTCCAGATGAGGTCGAAGGACCGCAGCCCGCCGATGAAGGACAAGATGATCACCGAGTTGGTGGCGGGCCAGCTCAGCGGCAGCGTCACGAACCTGAACCGGTGCCAGGCGCCGCCACCGTCGACCGCGACCGCCTGGTAGTAGTCACGCGGGATCGACATCATGCCGGCGATGTAGATGACGGTGGCCAGGCCGACGCCCTTCCAGACGTCCACGAGCGCCACCGACAGCAGCGCGGTGTTCGCGTCGCCGAGCCAGTCGGGGCCCGAGATGCCCACCAGGGCCAGCGCCTTGTTCACCAGCCCGGTGTCGGGCTTGAGCAGCACGCTGAACGTGATGCCGACCGCGACCGTGCTCACCAGCACCGGGAAGAACACCACCGAACGCAGGAACCCGCGCAGCTTGATCCGCGAGGTGAGCAGCACGCCGAGCGCCATCCCCAGCACGACCTTCAGCCCGCTGGTGGTCACCGCGTAGATCAGGGTGTTCTGGAAGCCGATCCGCAGGTTCTGCTCGGCGAAGAAGTCGGTGAAGTTCTCCAGCCCCACGAAGGTGCTGTCGAACAGCGTCCACCTGGTCATCGAGAAGTAGAAGGCCATGATCGTCGGAACCAGGAAGACGATCGTGTAGACGACCCCCGCGGGCACATAGAACAGGTAGGGGTACGGGTTGCCGCCGCGCCCGCCCTTCCCCTTGCGCGCGCGGGCACGCCGCCCGGCCGCCGCGGTGGGCGGCTCGGGCGACGTGGCCGTGCTCGGCCTCGAGGAGGTCACCACCCCGCGAGCCCCAGTTGCTTGGCCTGCTTCTCCACGTCCTTGTCGTACTGGGCCGCCCCCTCGGCCGCCGTGGTCAGGCCGGAGCCGACCGCGACGGTGATCTGCTCAAGGGACGGGCCCTTGACCGGGGAGACGAACTCCAGCGCGGGCGCGGACGCCTTGTTGTCGAGGTAGACCTGCAGGTCCTTAGCTACCTGGACCGCGTCGTCCGGCAGCTTGGCCCCCTTGATCCGGTACGGTCCGGCCGGCGGGGTGCCCTTGCCAAGGGCGGCCGCACCCTCCGGGGAGGCGATGAAGGCCAGGAACTTCTTGGCGGCGTCGAGGTGCTTGCTCGTCTTGGGGATGTAGGCGGCACTCGGCTCCCAGACCGTGGCGCCGTTCTTGGCGGCGTCGTCACCCGGCAGGCCGAAGAAGCCGACGTCGGTGCCCACCTGCGGGAACTTCTTGATGAACCCGGGCACCACTCCGGTGAGCAGGGGATAGTGCACGCCCTGGCCCTCGGCCAGCAGCTTGATCCCCGCGTCGAGGTTGGCCGAGCCGAAGCCCTTGTTGAGGTACCCCTTGGCGTGCACCTCTTCCAGGCGCTTGAAGCCGGTCAGCGCGGCCGGGGTGGTGGCGTACTTGGCCTTGTTGGCCGTGTAGTCCTGGGCGAAGGTCGGCGAGGCGGCCTGCACGTTGAAGAAGTCCGCGAGCACGAACAGCTGCGAGGTCCAGGTGTCCTTGAACGTGGAGATCACCGGCGTCAGCCCGGCGGCCTTGATCTTGTCGTTGTTGGCCGTGAACTCGGCCCAGCTCTTGGGCACCTGGAGCCCGAGCTTCTCGTAGACCTTGCGGTTGTAGAGGATGCCGCCACCGGTGGCGGTCCCCGTCGGCACGCCGTACGCCTTCCCGCCCTGGGTGACAACAGGCAGGTACGACTCCTCCACGTTCTTCACGACCGGGTCGCCGGTGAGGTCGACGAGGGTCTGACCGGGGTTCAGGGCCTGGAGCAGGGACCCGGAGTTGTACCAGAAGACGTCGCTCATCTCGCCCGTGGACAGCCGGGTCTTGATGATGTTGTCGCCCTCGGTGCCCGCCGGGCGGGTCTCCGACTCGATCTTGATCTTCGGGTTGGCCGCCTCGAAAGCTTGGACGACTGCTTTGGCCCCGTTGACCGTGGCTTCGTTGTTGTCGTAGAGGAAGGAGATCGTGACGCTGCCGTCGGCGGCCGTCGTACTGCCGGACGAGCCGCATGCCGCCAGGGAAAGGAGGGGGAGGGCGGCGGAGAAGGCCACCCCGAGTCTGTGAAGCGTGGTCTTCATAACACCCCTTGGGGCTCGAAGCTTAAATCGTTTCAATGGCCTCGTTAGGGCGTTAACATAGGCTTTACGTTCCAGGGCCGTCAAGGCTCTCCTGCGGTAACGAAACGGAAACGTATCAGCGGCTCAAGGCGTGTCATCCGCGCCGGTACCCGCAAACATCCGCCCTGAAGCGAAACGATTCAAACCTTCAGCGCCGACGGCCCGTCCCCGTATCCTGGACCTCCGACCCTTGCGGCTAAGGAGCTCCCATGCACGTCGTCGTCACCGGTGCCCACGGAAAGGTCGGACGTGCGGCCACCCAGGCCCTGCTCGATGCCGGTCACGAGGTGACGGCCGTCGACCTCACCCGCCCGGTCTGGGAGCGGACCGAGCCCGGCGCGCCCCGCTACCAGCAGGCCGACCTGACCGACGCCGGGGCGGCGTACGCGGTGGTCCGCGGCGCCGACGCCGTCGTCCACGCCGCCGCCATCCCCGAGCCCAGCACCAACCCGCCGCACGTGGTCTTCCAGAACAACCTGATGTCCACCTTCAACATGCTGGAGGCGGCGATCAGGTTCGGCGTGACCCGCTTCGTGAACATCTCCAGCGAGACCGTGCCCGGCTTCTTCTTCCCCGAGCGGCCCTTCCTGCCCGACTACGCGCCCGTGGACGAAGAGCACCCGATCCGGCCGCAGGACCCCTACGCCACCGCCAAGCACTTCGGCGAGCAGCTCATGGACGCGGCCGTGCGCCGGTCAGACATCCGATGCGTCTCCATCCGGCCGAGCTGGGTGCAGCACGAGGGCAACTACGAGCGCAATCTGGGCCCGCAGCTCCGCGACGGACAGCCCGGGGCCGGGCTGTGGAGCTACATCGACGTCTACGACCTGGCCGACGCCATCGTGCTGGCCACCGAGTCCGATCTGCCGGGACACGAGGTGTTCTACATCGCCTCGCCCGACAACGTCGGTGGCCACGACTTCGCGACGGCCCTGCGGGAGCACTACGGCGACGCGATCGCGCTGCGGCCGCTCAGCCGTCCGGATGCCTCCGGCATCTCCTGCGCCAAGGCGGTCCGCCTGCTCGGCTGGGCGCCCAAGCGCTCGTGGCGCGACTACCTGGACGAGGACGGCCGGGCGCTCAAGAAGTGACAGGCTCCTATGAAGTGAGCTTGGTGATGCGCACGGCGTCCGCGATGACGTAGCCGGTCGTGGTGGTCCAGCGGCTCACCCCGACCACGTTGTAGGTGCCCGCGTCGAGGGTGTACGTGCCGAGGGTCCGCCACTGGCCACCTCCCGTGCGCTGGTCCACGACCACGGTCTGGTTCCCGCCCGACGCCGCCACGAGATACGGAGTGGCGCTGTTGTAGCCCGCGTTGGCGGCGTACCAGACCTCCACCCGGTAGCTCCCGGCGCTCGGGATGGCCGCCTTGAACCATGCCGGGTCGCTGGCCGCGACGGGGTCGGCGAAGCGGTAGTCGGCCCCGTAGAGCTGCGCCGAGAACGATGAGGTGCCCCAGGAGGAGCTCGCGGCGAACCCGGCGCCTGCGTTGTCGACCACGACACTGAACGCCGCCGTGCCCGTCACCACCGCGCCCGCGCTCGGCGCGCTCTCCTGGTGCGTCCGGTTCAGCGCGGTCACGTAGTAGGTGTAGCCGCCGGTGGCCGTCGCCGTGGCGTCGGTGAAGGTGGTCTTCCTGGTCGTGCCGAGCAGGTTGCGGGCGTCGGCGTACGCGCACGGATCGGCCGCCGGTTGGGAGCCGTCGACCCGGTAGATCGCGTAGGCCGTGGCGCCGCCCTGCCACGAGAGCGCCACGCCGCCCGAGCCCCTGGTCGCCGCTGCGCTCGCGGGCGCCGCCGGTGCGGCGGCGGTGCCGCGGGCGGGCAGCAGGGCGGGCTTGGCGTAGTGGGCGTTGACCAGCGCGGCGATGGCGCCGATCCGGTTCGCCTTGACGTCCTTGGCGCTGAAGTAGACGTCGCCGGCCACCTCGGGGTGCTTCCTGTTGTCGTAGAGGTGGTCGCTGAGCTCGGCGGGATCCTGCCAGGCCGCGTCCTGGCCGCTGGCGCCCGCGCGGTAGGCGGCCTGGCCGACGACCAGCTGGACGCCGGTGCCCTTCACGACACCCGACCACCAGGCGGTCAGCTTCGCGTAGTCGGCGGCGCTGTTTCCGATATGCCAGTAGATCTGCGGCGCGAGGTAGTCGACCCAGCCCTGCTTGACCCAGAGCCTGCTGTCGGCGTAGATCGCGTCGTAGGACTGCAGGCCAGAGGTGCTGGACCCGAGCGGGTCGGTGCTCGCGTTGCGCCAGATGCCGAACGGGCTGATGCCGAAGGCGACCCAGGACTTGGCGGCGTGGATGCGCTGGTCCAGCTCACGCACCAGCAGGTTGACGTTGTCGCGCCGCCAGTCGGCGATGCTGCTGAACCCGCCGCCGTACTGGGCGTACGTCGCGGCGTCCGGGATGCTCTGGCCACTGACCGGATAGGGGTAGAAGTAGTCGTCGAGGTGCACGCCGTCGAGGTCATAGCGGGTGACGGCGTCCATGATGGCGTCCTCGATGAAGTCGCGGACCTCCGGGATGCCGGGGTTGTAGAGGAGCTTGCCGCCATAGGCGAATCGCCAGCTTGGATGCTGACGTGCCGGATGGGTGGCGACCAGCTTGCTCGGATCGTCGTCATTGGAGATCCGGTACGGGTTGAACCAGGCGTGAAACTCCAGGTTGCGGGCGTGCGCCTCGGCGACCATGAAGGCCATCGGGTCGTAGCCGGGATCCTTGCCCTGGGTGCCGGTGAGCCACTGTGACCACGGCTCGTACGACGAGGGCCAGAACGCGTCCGCTGTCGGCCTGACCTGCACGAACACGGCGTTCATCCGCTTGGACACGGCCAGGTCCAGCCACGCCCTGAACTCCGCCTGCTGGGCCGCCACGCTCAGCCCCGCGCTGCTCGGCCAGTCGATGTTGGCGACCGAGGAGACCCACATGCCCCGTAACTGCCGCTTGGGCGTCGCGGGATCGGTCACGCACGCCGCCGCCGAGACGGCGGGAGCCGTGGCGGGCACCACGAGGGCGGTGAGCACAAGGGTCATCGTGGCCAGGATGGTGCGCAGGGGGTGCGTGGTCACGAAAAGAAGTTTCAGCTTCTCTCGAACTGAGCGCAATAGTCTTCAGCCAATCGAGGGGGCCCAACTTTCCGTCCCACATGTCCGAGTACGGGCGGAAAGTTTCTTCTAACTCGTCAGTAATGTCAATTATCGACATCTGTCAGGAACCGGCTTACTGTGCAGCCGTCGACCCTTAACGAGGGAGCTCCCATGTCACTCTCCCCCAAGCGATTAGCGGCTCTCGTCTCCTCGGTCCTCGCCGCCCTCCTGGTCTTCGCGGGTCAGCCCGCCGTCGCGGCCAAGGACACGCCGCTCTCCGACGCCTTCGCCCGCGCCGCCGCGGCTCAGGACGTCCCGCGCGACCTGCTCGTCGCGCTCGCCTACGCCGAGACCCACCTCGACGGCCACAACGGCGAGCCCAGCGCCAGCGGCGGCTACGGTGTGATGCACCTGGTCAGCAACCCCACCACGAAGGCGCTGGAGAAGGCCTCCAGACTCACCGGGTTGCCGGTCAAGAAGCTGCGCGCCGACACCGCGGCCAACATCCTCGGCGGCGCCGCGCTGCTGCGCGCCAACGCCGACGAGCTCGGCCTCGACGAGGCCGCCAGGAAGGACCCCGGCCGCTGGTACGAGGCCGTGGCGAAGTACGGCAACACCGCCTCGCCCCAGCTCGCCCGCCTCTACGCCGACGCCGTCTACGAGCTGCTCGGCCTCGGTCTCCAGGCCAAGGACGTACGCGTGGCGCCGCAGGAGGTGACGGCCGACCGCGGCCAGTACGCCGAGACGCGCGCCTTCGGCGCCGCCGAGGCGGCCAGCCCCGACTACCCGGACGCCACCTGGGCGGCCGCCAGCTCCAGCAACTACACCGCCTCCAGCCGCGAGTCGAGCTACGCCATCGACCGGGTGGTCATCCACGTGACGCAGGGCTCCTACGCCGGGACGATCTCCTGGTTCCAGAACCCCAGCGCCCAGGTCTCGGCCCACTACGTGGTCAAGTCGTCCAACGGCGCGATCACCCAGATGGTCCGGGACAAGGACATCGCCTGGCACGCCGGCAACTGGACGTACAACACCAGGTCCATCGGCATCGAGCACGAGGGCTACGTCAGTGAGGCCTCGTGGTTCACCGACGCGATGTACCGATCCTCGGCCGCGCTGACCAAGTACATCTGCGACAAGTACGGCATCCCGAAGGACCGCAGCCACATCATCGGCCACTCCGAGGTGCCCGGCGCCGACCACACCGACCCAGGGCAGTACTGGAACTGGACCACGTACATGAGCTACGTGACCGGTGGCGGCGGCACCCCGACATGGACCGCCACGGTCGACAACACCACCTCCGGCCAGTTCACCGCCAGCGCGAACTGGGGCACCTCCACCTACTCCACCCAGCGCTACGGCGCCGACTACCGGTTCGCCGACCCCGTGGCCGCCAGCGACCCGGCCTGGTATCAGGCGACCATCCCCAGCGCGGGCACCTACCGCGTGGAGGTCTGGTATCCGGACGATCCCGGCTACAACAGCTCCGCGCCGTACATCGTGGCCGCCTCCGGCGGCAACCAGACGGTGTACGTGGACCAACGCTCCGGCGGCGGCAGCTGGAAGAGCCTGGGCACCTTCTCCCTCGCGGCGGGCACCGCCAACGTCGTGGGAGTCAGCCGGTGGACCTCCGGCACCGGCCTGGTGATCGCGGACGCCGTCCGCATCAGCAAGGTCTGAGATCTGGTACGGCCCGTGCCCGATCGCGCGGGCCGTACTTGTTCGCCGCGGCCAAATAAACGTCGATAAATATATGCCCATTCGCTAATAAGTGGACCGATGGAAACTTCCCCCTTTGCACGTCCTGGCAAAGGATGTTAGATGGAGGGGTCTTGACCGACCACGCTTCGGGGCGGCGCGGCAGTCGATCGCACTCCGGCAAGGAGGCTCGTGCACATGGCGCTGGTTCTTGACGGCGTCCGCGTACGGCAGCGCGGGGAAACCTGGCTGCACGACATCCACCTGGAATTATCCCATGGAATGACCACGCTCGTCGGGCCGATGGCCGCGGGGAAGACGACGCTGATGCGGGTCGTCGGAGGGCTGCTTCCACCCGACGCGGGGCGGGTCGTGGTGAACGGAAAAGACGTAACGGCTATTTCCGTGCGCAAACGCTCGGTCGCCTTCGTCTATCAGCAATTCATCAATTATCCCTCGCTCTCGGTCTACGAGAACATCGCCTCACCGCTGCGCATGGCGCGTTCCTTTCCCAAGAAAGACATCGATCGGCGGGTGCGCGAGGTCGCCGAAATCATGGGCATCGGCGACCTGCTCGACCGCCGGCCCGCCGAGCTGTCCGGCGGCCAGCAGCAGCGCACCGCGATCGCCCGCGCGCTGGCCCGGCCGGTCGACGTGCTGCTGCTCGACGAGCCGCTGGCCAACCTCGACTTCAAGCTCCGCGAGCAGTTGCGGAGCGATCTGAAGAACATGTTCCGCGACTCGCCGGGCGTGGTCCTCTATTCGACGGCCGACCCGGCCGAGGCGCTGACCTTCGCCTCGCCGACGGTGGTCCTGGGCGAGGGCCGGGTGCTGGACGTGGGCGACGTGGCGGACATGTACGCCCAGCCGCCGACGCTGGCCGTCGCCGCCACACTCAGCGATCCGCCGCTCAACCTGCTGCCCGGCGTCGTGCGCGAGGGCCGGATCGAGTGCCTGGGCAGCTCGTTCCCCTCCCCCGGCGCGCACGCCTCGGGGCGGAACGTGGTGCTCGCGGTACGCCCCCACCAGGTGACGATCCAACGGAGTGGAGCCGGCGTGCTGGAGTTCCCGGCGGAGATCAGGCTCGCGGAGGTGACGGGCAGCTCGACCTTCCTGCACCTGCAGCTCGTCGATGGGCGGCACCTGGTCGCCCAGCTGCCGGGCCCCCAGCTCTTCACCCCCGGCGAGCGGGCCATGGCCTACGTGGACCCGGCGCACATCTTCGTCTTCGACGAGGCCGGCGGGCGCCTGCTCGCCACCTCCGCCGCGGAGGTCGACCTGCATGGCTGACATCCGGCTCGAAGGCGTGGGACACAGCTACGACGGCGGCCGGACCTGGGCGCTGCGGCCGATGACATGGACCTGGCGCAGCTCGCGGGCGTACGCGCTGCTCGGCCCGAGCGGGTGCGGCAAGACGACGCTGCTGAACATCATCTCGGGGCTGCTCTCCCCCACTGTGGGACGGATCTTCTTCGACGACCGCGAGGTGACCGCGGTGCCGACGGCGGGCCGCAACATCGCGCAGGTCTTCCAGTTCCCGGTGCTGTACGAGGAGATGTCGGTCTACGACAACCTGGCCTTCCCGCTGCGCAACCGGAAGTATCCCAAGGCGGAGATCGACCAGCGGGTACGCCGGGTCTCGCAGCTCCTCGGCCTGGACGACCACCTCAAGCGCAGGTCGCGGCGGCTGGACCCGGGCCGGCAGCAGATCGTCAGCCTGGGCCGGGGGCTGGTCCGCTCCGAGGTGGCCGCCGTACTCCTCGACGAGCCGCTCACCGTCGTGGACCCCGCGCTCAAGTGGACGCTGCGCAGCAAGCTCAAGGAGATCCACCGCGACACCGGCCACACGCTCATCTACGTCACCCACGACCAGACCGAGGCGCTGACCTTCGCCGACGAGGTGGTGGTGCTCAACGAGGGCGCGATCGTGCAGGCGGGTGAGCCGACGGAGCTGTTCCTGTCGCCCGCGCACGAGTTCGTCGGCCACTTCATCGGCTCGCCCGGTATGAACGTCGTGCCCGCCGAGATCGCCGACGGAGTGGTCAGGGTGGCGGAGACGGACGTCGGGCAGGCGGTCAGCGACCAAGAGGGCGAGCTGGCGCCGGGGCCGGTGCGCATCGGGGTACGGCCGGAGTTCGCCCGGCTCGGCGGTGAGGGAGCCTCGCCCGGACTGCCCGTACGGGTGACGGGGGTGGACCGGATGGGCGCCTACAACCTCGTGCACGTGGAGGCCGGCGGCCATCCGATGATCGCCAAGACGGAGGCGGACGCCCGGTTCGCTCCGGACACCGTGGAGTTCCTGCGCTTCGCACCGGATCGCGCGTTCCTGTTCAGGGACTCGGTCAGGTGCGGGTCCATCGCACCACTCGACGGGCTCGATGGAAAGGGCGCACCGCTCGACGGGCTCGACGAACTCGACGGAGAGGGCGCATCGTGACCGAGCAGAGCGTCACCGTCGCGGGCAGCCAGGTGGGCGGCGAGATCGTCACCGGCGCCGCCCCGCAGGACGGCACCCCCGACACCCGGGTGAGCCTCAAGCCGAAGAACAACCGCGCCTGGCTCCTCGTGCTGCCGGTCGTCGTGTCGGTGGCCTTCACCGCCGTGATCCCGCTGATGACGGTCGTCAACTTCTCCGTCCAGGACATCTTCAGCCCCGACGACCGGATCTTCGTGGGGCTGGAGTGGTTCAGGTCCGTCGCCCGCGACCCCGAGATCCGCGCCGCGTTCGTCCGGACGCTGCTGTTCTCGGCCCAGGTGCTGCTGCTGGAGATCCCGCTCGGGGTGGCGCTCGCGGTGGCGATGCCGCGCCGCGGGGTCTGGGTGTCGGTGGCCCTGGTCATCGTCGCGCTGCCGCTGCTCATCCCGTGGAACGTGGTGGGCACCATCTGGCAGATCTTCGCCCGCGCCGACATCGGGCTGGGCGGCTGGACGATCAACAACGTCCTGGGCATCGACTTCAACTACACGCTGGACTCCACCGACGCCTGGATCACGGTCCTCATCATGGACGTCTGGCACTGGACCCCGCTGGTGGCGCTGCTGGCCTACGCGGGCCTGCGGTCGATCCCCGACCCCTACTTCCAGGCCGCGCAGATCGACGGCGCCTCGGCCTGGGCGACCTTCCGCCACATCCAGCTGCCGCGCCTGCGCGGGGTGCTGACGATCGCGATCCTGCTCCGGTTCATGGACAGTTTCATGATCTACACCGAGCCGTTCGTGGTGACGGGTGGCGGGCCGGGCAACGCCACCTCGTTCCTGAGCATCCTGCTGTCGAAGGTCGCCGTCGGGCAGTTCGACCTGGGGCCGGCGGGCGCCTTCTCGCTGCTGTACTTCCTCGTCGTGCAGATCGTCTCGTACGTCTTCTTCACCGTGCTGACCAGGTCAGGGAGGTGACCGCGATGGCTGAGGAGCAGGTGGCCGTGGCGCGGCGGGCCGGGCGGCAGCTGCCCTGGGCGCGGGCGGTGTTCTGGCTGTACGCCGCCACCCTGATGCTGCCGCTGCTGTGGATGTTCGGCATGTCCATCCGCCCGAATGAGGACATCCTCGGCAGCTTCTCGCTCATTCCGCAGCGGACCACGCTCGACAATTACCGGACCTTCTTCACCGACCCGGTCTGGTATTCGAGCTATCTGAACTCCATCATCTACACGTCGCTGAACGCGGTGATGTCGCTCATCGTGGCGCTGCCGGCCGCCTATGCCTTCTCCCGGTTCAGGTTCGCCGGGGACAAGCACCTGTTCTTCTGGTTGCTGACGAATCGCATGGCGCCACCGGCCGTGTTCCTGCTGCCCTTTTTCCAGATTTATCAGAGCGTGGGGTTGTTCGATACGCACCTGGGCGTGGCCATCGCGCACATGCTGTTCAACGTCCCGCTCGCCGTCTGGATCCTCGAAGGATTCATGTCCGGGATACCGCGCGAGATAGACGAGACGGCGGCGATCGACGGCTATTCCCTGCCGCGGTTCTTCCTGCGCATCTTCCTGCCGATGATCCGCTCCGCGGTGGGCGTCACCGCCTTCTTCTGCTTCATGTTCAGCTGGGTCGAACTGCTCATCGCCAGGACCATCACCTCGGTCAACGCCAAGCCGATCGCCGCCACGATGACGCGGACGGTGAGCGCGGCCGGAGTGGACTGGGGCCTCCTGGCCACGGCGGGCGTGCTGACCATCATCCCCGGAGCCATCGTCATCTGGTTCGTGCGCAACTACGTGGCTAAGGGCTTCGCTCTTGGAAGGGTCTGACGATGCAGTGGATGGTGTGGACCCTCCCCACGGCCCTGGTCTTCATCGGCCTGGCGCTGCTGCTGTGCGGCATGGCGATCTGGGGCCACTTCTCGCCCCCGGTGGCCCGGCGCGGCTTCCTGCGCATCGAGACCGACCGTGGCGACCGCTTGTACATCGGCCTGATCAGCGCGGCCGTCGTACTCGCCGGCTGGATCGCCGTCACCGACCTGTCCATGTGGCTGGCTCTGGCGTGCGCGCTCCTGGTGACCATCGTGATCGGGATTTGGGGCTGACCGAAGGAGGCATGAGGCGATGAGACGTCCAAGAGGCAGGACCACGGCCGTTGGCCTGGCCGTGCTCGTCCTACTGGGGGCCGGGTGCTCAGCGGGCGAACAGCAGCCCAAGAGCGACTTCACCGAAGCCCAGGGGAAGGCGGCGGCGCAGAAGTGGGTGTCGAGCGAGTTCACGCCGAGCACCCTGTCCAAGGATCAGCAGCTCGCGGAGATGGACTGGTTCACCAAGGCCGCCGCGCCGTACCGCGGCATGGAGATCAACGTCGTCTCCGAGACGATCACCACCCACGAGTACGAGTCGCAGAAGCTCGCCAAGGCGTTCACCGACATCACCGGGATCAAGGTCAAGCACGACCTGATCCAGGAAGGTGACGTGATCGAGAAGCTGCAGACGCAGATCCAGGGCAACCAGAACATCTACGACGCCTACGTCAACGACTCCGACCTCATCGGCACTCACTCCCGGGGCAACTACGTCTTCCCGCTCTCCGACTACATGGCGGGCGAGGGCAAGGCGATCACCTCGCCCACCCTCGACCTGAACGACTTCATCGGCACCAGCTTCACCACCGGGCCGGACAAGAAGCTGTACCAGCTCCCCGACCAGCAGTTCGCCAACCTCTACTGGTTCCGCTACGACTGGTTCACCAATCCCACGTACAAGAAGCAATTCAAGGAAGCCTACGGCTACGACCTGGGCGTGCCCGTCAACTGGGCGGCCTACGAGGACATCGCCGACTTCTTCACCAACAAGGTCAACGGCAACGGGACCATCGACGGCAAGAAGGTCTACGGCCACATGGACTACGGCCGCAAGGACCCCTCGCTCGGCTGGCGCTTCACGGACGCGTGGCTGTCCATGGCCGGCAACGGCGACCCGGGCATCCCGAACGGCCTGCCGGTGGACGAGTGGGGCATCAGGGTGGAGAACTGCCGCCCGGTCGGCTCCTCGATGACCCGCGGCGGCGACACCAACGGGCCCGCCTCGGTGTACGCGCTGACCAAGTACGTCGACTGGCTGAAGAAGTACGCGCCGAAGGAGGCGGCCGGCATGAACTTCAGCGAGGCCGGACCGGTGCCGGCGCAGGGCAACATCGCCCAGCAGGTCTTCTGGTACACCACGTTCACCGCCGACATGACCAAGCCGGGTCTCCCGGTGGTCAACGCCGACGGGACGCCGAAGTGGCGTATCGCGCCCAGCCCGCATGGCGTCTATTGGAAGGAAGGCAACAAGCTGGGCTACCAGGACGCCGGCTCCTGGACCCTGCTCAAGAACACGCCCAAGGAGCGCAGGGCGGCGGCCTGGCTGTACGCCCAGTTCGTCACCTCGAAGACGGTCTCGCTGAAGAAGTCGATCACCGGCCTGACCTTCATCCGCGACTCCGACATCAAGAGCGACTACTTCAAGGACAACTCCGCGAAGTACGGCGGCCTGATCGAGTTCTACAACTCCCCCGCCCGCAAGCAGTGGACGCCGACCGGGACCAACGTGCCCGACTATCCGAAGCTCGCCCAGCTCTGGTGGCAGAACGTCGCCACCGCCGTCACCGGTGAGACCACCGCCCAGCAGTCGATGGACAATCTGGCCAAGCAGCAGGACGACATCATGTCGCGGCTGGAGCGCCGCGGCGGCAACTGCGCGCCCAAGCTGAACCCGGAACGCGACGCCCAATACTGGCTGGACCAGCCCGGCGCCCCCGCACCGAAGCTGGCCGACGAGCGCGGCAAGCCGGCGACGCTGGACTACGACAAGCTCATCGCCCAGTGGAAGTCCGGAGGCTGATCAGTCGCGGCGGGACCGGCGGGTAATCTGTCGGTCCCCTTCCTTAGTGTGCCTACGCGGCCAGTAAGCGCGAATGATTGGATCGGTGCCGTGGAGGCCTCCGTCGAGCAGCTCGTGTACGTCCGTGAGGACGAATACACGGTTGCCCGGATGACCGATGCCCGAACGGCCGACACTCGCCAGACCGATACCCGGACGAGCGCCGACGGCGGGCTCAGCTTCGTCGCGGCGGGCCGCGCGCTGGCCGGCGTACAGCCGGGCGAGACGCTCGCCCTCACCGGCGAGTGGGGCGAGCACCCCCGCCACGGCAGGCGCTTCACGGTGACGGCGTGCGAGCGGATCGTGCCGTCCACCACCCGGGCCATCCAGCTCTACCTGGGCTCCGGCCTGATCCGCGGCATCGGCCCGCGGCTCGCCCAGGCCATCGTCGGCCACTTCGGCGAGGCGACGCTGACCGTCATCGACACCGAGCCCGAGCGGCTCAGGGAGGTCATCAACATCGGCCCGGCGCGGCAGGGCCAGATCCTGGAGGCGTGGCGGGAGCAGAAGGAGATCGCCGCGCTGATGGTGGTCCTTCAGGGCTTCGGGGTCAGCCCGCTGCTCGCGGCCAAGATCTTCCAGGTCTTCGGCCGCGACTCGGCCGAGCTCGTCACCTCCGACCCCTACCAGCTCATCGGCCGGGTGCGCGGCATCGCGTTCGGCACGGCCGACAAGATCGCCCTCCAGTCGGGGGTTCCCGAGCACAGCCCGCAACGGATCAAGGCGGCGCTGCTCGACCGGCTGGAGACGGCCGCCGCCAGGGGCGGCCACTGCTACCTGTCGCTCACCGCCCTGCTCACCCAGACCGCCGAGCTCGTCGAGCAGGATCAGGACGTGGTGCGGCCGATGATCGACGCCCTCACCGCCGAGCGGCGAGTGGTCGTCGAGGCGGCGCCCGACCAGATCGTGGTCTACGGCAAGGAGCTGCACAGCCGCGAGCTCAAGCTGGCCGAGCACCTGGGCAGGCTCTGGCAGGCCCGCTCGACGCTGCCCATGCGCGACTTCCGTGAGGACCCGGAGCTGCACGACGACCAGCGAGCGGCCGTGACCATGGCGCTGACCAGCACCGTCTCGGTCCTCACCGGCGGTCCTGGCTGCGGCAAGAGCCACACGGTGCGGGTCATCGCGGCCACCGCACGGGCGATGGGCGGCCGGGTGACACTCGCCGCGCCCACCGGGAAGGCGGCCAAGCGCCTGTCGGAGCTCACCGGGCTGCCGGCCATGACCGTCCACCGGATGCTGGCCTACGAGCCCGACCCCGACGCGCTGTTCGACCAGACGCCCGCGCAGGCCGACCTGATCGTGGTCGACGAGGCGTCCATGCTGGACCTGCACCTGGCCACCCGGCTCACCTCGGCCATCCCGTCGGGCAGCCACCTGCTGCTCGTCGGCGACAGCGACCAGCTGCCCAGCATCGGGCCCGGCAGCGTACTGGCCGACCTGCTGCGGGTCGAGGAGATCCCGCGCGTACGGCTCACGCATGTCTTCCGCCAGGCCGACGGCAGCGGCATCATCCACAACGCCCACCGCATCCGGGCCGGGCAGCTGCCCGGGATCCCGGGTGGCGGCGGCTTCTGGTTCGAGGAGCTCGACGACCCCGAGGCCGTCGCCGAGCGGGTCGTGCACCTGGCGACCGTGGCGATCCCCCGCAAGCAGGGCGTCGAGCCGGGCCAGGTGCAGGTGTTGTGCCCGATGCGCAAGGGCGTGGCGGGCACCGCCGAGCTCGGCCGCCGGCTCCAGGAGCGGCTCAATCCCGCCCAGGAAGGCCGGGCCGAGCACTGGTCGGGCGCCTCGGCCTTCCGGGTCGGTGACCGGGTCATGCCGATCCGCAACAACTACGACAAGGGCGTCTTCAACGGCGAGACGGGCACGATCATCGGCATCGTCCAGGAGCAGCGGCTCGTGGAGATCGCGATCGACGACGGCGAGACGGTGACCTACGGCTTCGACGAGCTCGACGACCTGACCCACGCCTACGCGATCAGCGTGCACCGCTCGCAGGGCAGCGAATACCCGTTCGTGGTCGCGCCCCTCGTCGCAGAGTCCGGCGGCATCATGCTGCGCCGCCGCCTCCTCTACACCCTGGTCACGCGGGCCCGGTCGTGGGTGGTGCTGGTCGGCGAGCGCAAGGCCCTGGAGCTGGCGGTCGCCCGGCTCGGCGACCGCCGCAACACCGGCCTCACCCGGCGTCTGGCGCATCTGCTGGCCTGACCTTTTTGCTGGCCTGACATCCCCGAAGGAGCACCATGGCCATCGACTTCACTCTCGCCCCCGAGCACGAGAAGATCCGCGACCGGGTCCGGGCCTTCATCCAGGGCACGGTCATCCCGGCCGTCGAGGAGGTGCCGGAGAGCGACCGCGACGCCTATCTCCGGACGATCTTCCGGCTGCGCGAGAAGGCCAAGGCCGAAGGGCTGTGGCTGCCGCACATGCCGAAGGAGTGGGGCGGCATGGGGCTCGGCCACGTCGAGCTGGCCATGGTGCAGTCGGAGGCGGCCAAGACCCGGCTCGGGCCGTGGGTGCTCAACTGCATGGCGCCCGACGAGGGCAACATGCACACGCTGCTGCACTGGGCGAGCGACGCGCAGAAGGAGAAATACCTGCGCCCCCTGCTTGAGGGGAGCAAGATGTCGTGCTTCGCGATGACCGAGCCGGAGGTCGCCGGCTCCGACCCCACGCTCATCCGCACGCGGGCGGTCAAGGACGGCGACGAGTGGGTGATCAACGGCCACAAGTGGTTCATCTCCAACGCCCGGCGGGCGGGCTTCGCCATCCTCATCGCCAGGACCGAGCTCGACCTGCCCGAAGGGGCGCGGGGCGCCAACACGGCCTTCCTCGTCGACCTGCCCTCGCCGGGCTGGAACGACATCCGCGAGGTCGAGACCATGCACGGCTCGACGGGCCACAGCGAGATCGTCATCACCGACCTGCGGGTGCCCGACGACCAGGTGCTCGGCGGACGGGGCAACGGCCATCGGCTCGGCCAATACCGCCTGGGCCCGGCGCGGCTGGCCCACTGCATGCGCTGGATCTCGCAGGCGGAGACGGCGCTCGACATGATGGTCGACCGCGCACTCAGCAGATACAGCCACGGCTCCGTGCTCGCCGACAAGCAGGGGGTGCAGTGGCTCATCGCCGACTCGGCCATGGAGCTCTACCAGTGCAAGCTGATGGTGCTGCACGCCGCGTACAAGATCGACAAGGGCGAGGACTTCCGTACGGAGGTGTCGATGGCCAAGCACTTCGTGGCCAACAGCCTCAACCGCATCATCGACCGGGCGATCCAGGTGCACGGCGCGCTCGGCTACTCCACCGACACTCCGCTGGCCAGTATGTTCCAGCACGCCCGCTGGGCCAGGTTCGCCGACGGGGCCGACGAGATCCACCAGATGCGCATCGCCGAACGGACCATCGCCGCCTACCGCGACTCAGGCTCCACCGCCGCGGCCACCGGCGGCCTCCCCCTGTGACCCGCCGTCAGGGGCTGAGGGCTCTTGGGGCGATGAGGGTCGCCCGCCTTCCGCCGGGCGACACAGCGAGTGTTCGGCGACGACACTTCCCCCTTCTCCGGCCAAGCCTCCGCCGAAGTACGGCGGGGTCGCCCAAGGAGGCGGGCCAGCCAAGGTGACGAGCGGGCCCGACCCGCCCGACTGCCAGCCGAGCAGGCGGCGCGGATGGGCGGGCGGCCGACCCGACCTCCGTTCTGCTGGGCGCACGACCGACGAACAGCCCGACCAATAGCCTCATTCCTGCACCTCAACAGCGCCGGAAACACAAGAGCGGCGGCATCACCACGGCTTCCGCCGCTACTGGCGCATCAGCGCTACTCGTGACCGCTCTCGACGAGCGATCGTCGGATCCTTTGATCAGGGCTGGCTGCTCTCTTCCCTTCTTGAATCAAGCTAGTATTCTTGATTCAAGAAGGGAGGCGGCCATGGACATCCGCGCCATCGGCGAGCGCGTCCGCACCGAACGGGAGCGGGCCGGACTCAACCAGCGGGACCTGGCCCGGCTGGCCGAGCTGTCGCAGCCCACCCTGGCCCGGATCGAGCTGGGCACCCGCACTCAGCTGACCGTCGCCGAGCTTGACCGCATCGCCACTACCCTCGGCATTCCCCTGACTGATCTCACGCGCGGCAACCCGGTTCGCGAGCGCATCCGCATCGCCGCACGCATCGGCCAAGCTGAGCCGGAGGCAACCGCAGCCGCGGTAAGGCAGGCCGTCGACATCCTGGTCCTCGACGACCGGCTGGACCAGTTGGCCGCACCGCACCGCGCCCCCGTCACAACAGCACCAGGACTGCCGGATCCCGGCCTTCCACCCGATGCGCAGGGGCAGGGGCTTGCTCGCACGGTCCGCTCCCTCCTCGACCTCGGCGGTGCCCCGCTGGCCGACCCGGGGGAGCTGGCAGAACGGCTGACCAGCGCCGACACCGCAGTGCTCGACTTCCCCGCTGGAATCGACGGGTTCACCATCACCGATCCCGTCCGCGGCGTCGTCCTCATCACCGTCGGCTCCCGGGCCGTCGCCGAACGGCAGCGCTTCACCTTCGCCCACGAACTCGGCCACCTACTCTTCGGGGACGGCGCTCACAGTGATGCGGTCAGCGCCTGCCGTACCCCCGCCGAAATCCGTTGCGATGCCTTCGCCCGGCATCTGCTGGCTCCGCAGGACGGGATCCGCGCCTGGCTCGGTCCCGCCCACGGCCCGCTCGACGAACGGGCCTGCGCTCTGCTCGCCCGCCACTTTGGCGTCAGCCTCATGGTGATTCTCATCCAGCTGCAACACCTGGGCCTGCTGACTGCAACCCAGGTGGACACGCTGCGAGGACCGACCGGGGCGCAGCTCGCGCGCCGCTACGGATGGGGCTGGCAGTACGAATGCGAACAGGAAGCCGCCCGCACCCAGCGTCCACCCCGCCGGGTCCTCGAACGCGCCACCATCGCCTACCGTGCAGACCGGCTCGGCATCCGGGCACTGGCCAGACTCGAAGGCCGCGACCCTGAGGATCTTGAAATCGGCCTCGCCGACGCCGGCATCAGCCCATGCCCCGCCAATATTCGCCACGCCGATCTCGGACGGCTCCTCACCCGTGCCCGCACCAGCGAGGAAGCTTTACCCGCGTGTCCGATCCCGACGACGATATCTGCATCCTCGACGCGGTGATCTGCGTCCACTTCACCGGCGCCAACCTGCACCCGATCCTGATCGACGTGCTCACCCGGGCCGGGCTCATCCTCCTGGTCCCCTAGGAAGTCTGCCGTGAGATCGCCGGAAAGGACCGGAAATACCCGGGCCTGCGACAACGCTGGGCAAGGCTGGAAGCAAGCGATCGCATCCGCGTACTCCCCGAGCTCGAAGTGGCAACCGCGCCACCTCGTGTCGTCGAGGTGATCGAGGAGATCCGCGGGCTCGAACTCGAACAGGCCATCCGCGCCCGCCGCGATCTGGGCGAGGTCGTCGTGGTCGCCCACAGCGTCCACCTGGCCGAGCAGGGCCATGAGGTCATCGCTGCCATCGACGACCAGGAAGGACAGCGACTCGCAGCCCGCTGGTGCATCCCCGTCCTCGGCATCGAAGACGTCCTCAGCCTCGCCATCCAGCTCGGCCACTTCCCCACGCTCACTGACCTCCGCCAGGCATACACGCGACTCCGCCAGTACGGCGACGGGCTCCTGCCCCTGGAGAAGACCGGCCTACTCGATACTCATCAGCAATGGCTCCAGACATCCTGATCGCCGGTGTGATCGTGCGTGCATTCGGCCTGCCCGGCGTCGATCATCCGCGACAGCGCACGCTCGGCCCCCGCTCTCGCCGGGAAGACCTCGGGATAGGTGCGCACCTCGCCGTGCCGCTGGAACCGGACACGATGCCCCTCACCCTTCTTGGGACCTCGGATGCTGCCCACCGGGCGACGCCCCACCTTGTCCGCCAACTCGAAGACCTGCCCCCGCCGGATCGCCTCGGGCGATGGGGAGAGGGCTGCTGCCCGGCGCCCGTGCGGGCGGCAGCCCTCGTACCCCCGGTTCGGGCGGCGGCTCGCGGGCCTAGGAGGTCGGGCAGTTCTCGCCCCGGCTGCCTCCTGGCTCCTGCGGCTCGGACCCCTCGTACACGTTCAGGGTCGCCTTGCCCGGCTCTGTCATGGAGCCGTTCTCCACCAGCCACGAGTCCGGCACCGACTGCTTCGTTCCGCCGGTTATCGGGTCCATGTCCTCGAAGCTCTGGATGGTCACGCCGCGCTCCTGCAGCATGCCGCGCACCTCGGCCACGGTCCGTCCGATGTAGGGCAGGCAGTGCAACGGCTCGCCCAGGCCGTCGATCGTGGTGCCGTCCTCGAACCGCTCGCCGGGCCGGGCCTCGCGCCCGAGCGTGATTTCGGCGGGCCCCTGGAAGTTCTCCGGGATCTTCACCCCGATGGGGCAGCCACCCATCTTGTCGCAGGTCCCCGGCTGATCGATGGTCTTGATCTCGTCGAGGTACCGGCCGTCGGTGGGCGAGGTGGGGAAGATGGAGCCCACCCACGACGGCGTCGAGGGGATGACCCTGAGGGTCACCTTCAGCCCGGCGTCACGGAGCTGCGCCTCGTACGTGCCGGCGTCGGCGTACAGGTCCTTGATCTCGATGACGTAGTAGCCGTCCTCCTTTTTGATGTCCAGCGCCGCGGCCGTCCCGGGCCCGAGGCCGAGCCCGGTGGGCAAGAGCCAGCTCAGAGCGAGGAACGCGGCCGCCAGCAGGGCCACGCCCGGCACCGCGGCGCGCAGGACCAGCGGCCGGCGCGCGCGCCGCCCTGCCGGTGCGACGGCCCCGGCTGTGGCGGGCTCGGCGGCCATGATGTCGCGCATGAGCTCGTGGGCCGCCTCGGTCATGCCGGGCCCGGCGCCGGGGGACAGGTGGGCGACCACGCGGTCCACGCTGTTCTTCATGATTTTCCCTCCGCGAGTGCGACGGCGCGCAGGCCGTAGGTGGTCAGGTCGAGGTCGGCGGCCGCCAGTTCCTTGGCCAGCCGCTGGCGGGCGCGGTGCAGGCGCAGCCGCGCGGCGCCGCGCGAGCAGCCGAGCACCTTGGCGATCTCGGCGCTGCTCAGCCCTTCCCAGCCGACCAGGGCGAGCAGTTCCCGGTCGTCGGGCGACAGGCGCATGAACACCTGGCGGGTGGCCTCGCCGTACCGGTCGGCCACCGGCCTGGACCAGGTGGACAGCTCCTCGCGCAACCGCGCGGCCAGCGCCGATCGGCGCTCCTCGGCGCGGAAGTGGTTGGCGAGGACCCGCCGGGCGACGGCGTACAGCCACAGCCGGGCCTCATCCCCCGCGGGAATGTCGTCCAGCCGGCGCCAGGCGGTCGTGAACGTCTCGGCGATCACGTCGGCGATGTCGTCCGTGGACTGGGTACGTCGCGCCACATAGGCGGCGATGGCGGGATAGTGCGCCAGGTAGAGCTGCTCGAAGCGTTGCTCCGGCGCCGGGGGCCCGATGTCGCCTTCTCTCCGTTGTTTGGACACACCTCAGCAGATGTCCGGCTTAACGGCTCTGTTTCACAAGAAAGCCCATTTTCTCGAAAGGCTCAGTTTTCACCGGAGACCCGGTAACACCCTGCCGTATCCGGATATTTGCCCATGCGTTGCCGCTGAACGTACCTGAGCGTCGTCGGCGGCGATCGGTCATGCAGCCGATGGAGAGGAAACGCATGAGGTTAGGCAAGGGCCTGCTGGCCGCCATCCTGGCGGTAACGGCCGGCGTCACGACCGCCCCGGCACCCGCCGCCGCGACGCCGGCCCCGACCCCAGGAGTCGCGAGGCAAGAAGGCGCGACGAACCGGCCGACCGGCACGGTGACGCTGATCACCGGCGACCGCGTCGTCGTCACCGCCGCCGGGCATCGGGTGGAGCCGGGAGAGGGCAGGCAGGTGCACTACAGCAGCCAGTACCGCGACGGCCATCTGTACATCTACCCGTCCGACGCACATCCGCTGGTGGCCAAGGGCGTTCTGGACGAGCGGCTGTTCGACGTCACGCAACTCCTGGCCTGGGGGTACGGTGACGCGAAGCGGAGCGACATCCCGCTGATCACGCAGTCGGCCAAGGGGGATGTGCCCGCGCTCCGGAGCGCCCGCCAGGACCGGCGGCTGTCCTCCCTCGGCATGTCCGCCGTGGAGGTGCCCAAGAAGAGCGCCGCCGAGACGTGGAAGGGCATAACGGACGGCGTCCAGACCCTGACCGCCGACCGGACGAAGGTCTGGCTGGACGGCCACCGCTTCTTCACCCTCGACCAGAGCGTCAAGCAGATCGGCGCCACCGAGGCGTGGAAGCAGGGCTTCACCGGCGAGGGCGTCACGGTCGCCGTGCTCGACAGCGGCTACGACCCCACGCATCCCGACCTGAAGAACGTTGTCACGCAGGCACGCGACTTCACCGGTCGCGACGACATCCGCGACAGGAACGGGCACGGCACGCACGTCGCGTCGATCGTCGCGGGAGCGGGAGAGAAGCAACGCGGTGTGGCGCCCGGCGCGAAACTCGCCATCGGCAAGATCGGCGACATCGTGATGCAGGAGTCCGACATCGTCGCCGGCATGGAGTGGGCCGCGACCGAGGTCAAGGCCGAGGTCATCAACATGAGCATCGGCGGCCCGGACACGATCGACGTGGACCCGGTCGAGCAGGCGGTCAACACGCTGTCGGAGCGTACCGGCGCGCTCTTTGTCGTGGCTGCGGGCAACGACGCCAAGCCCGGTACGGTCTTGAGCCCCGGCAGCGCCGACGCCGCCCTCACAGTCGGCGCCGTCGGCCGGGACGACAAGGTGGCCGACTTCTCCAGCAAGGGCCCCCGGCTCAACGACCACGCCATCAAGCCGGACCTCACCGCCCCCGGCGTCGCCATCAGGGCAGCCAACGCCAACGGCGGAGCCGACGCCCCGTACGCCGCCATGAGCGGCACCTCGATGGCCTCGCCCCACGTGGCGGGAGCCGCCGCGATCCTCGCCCAGCGCCATCCCGACTGGAGCGGACAGCGGCTCAAGGCGGCCCTCATCGGCAGCGCTGCCCCCAACGGGAGCGCCAAAATCTACGAGGAGGGCGCCGGACGCGTGGACGTGGCCCGTGCGGTCTCCCAGCAGGTGGCCGCGACGACCGGCAACGTCTGGGCCTCCTTCCCCTGGAACGGCACCGGCGAGCGCGTGGCGACCAAGACGCTCACGTACGCCAACTCCGGCGACACCCCGCTCACCCTGGACCTCGCCGCGGACGGCGAGGCGCTGGAACTGGGGTCCAAGCGGCTGGAGGTGCCCGCCAAGGGCGAGGCGTCGGTCGAGCTGACGATCCGCGCGGAGGGCAAGGCGCCCGGGGACTATCCCGGCGTCGTCACCGCCAGGTCGGGCGACACCGTCGTGCGCACGCTCGCGGGTGCGTACGTGGAGCCCGAGACCTACACCCTGACCGTCAAGACCATTGAGAGGGACGGCCAGACACCCCGCGCCGCCATGGGCTATCTCTACCAGCTCGAGACCGATACCCAGAAGACGCTCTCGTTCGACGACCAAGGCGTCGCAAGAGTACGGGTACCCAAGGGCGAGTGGAACCTCTACGTCAACGTCTACAACTTGGACCAATCCACGACCGCGCATCGGCCCGTGACCATCGACGGCGCGGACCAGGAAGTGACGGTGGACGCGCGCCAGGGGAAGGAGATCACGTTCACGGTGGACGAGCCGACCGCCGTGCAGGACGGCAGCGAGCAGATCACCCTGACCAACGGCTGGTTCGGCCAAGGCTGGTCCAGCTTCGGTGACGACGTCTACGCTCTGCCGGTGCGCCAGCCCGGCCTGAAGTACCTGGCCGGGAGCACCTGGCACAAGAAGGACGCCGCGCCGAGCCCGTACCGCTACGACCTGGTCGACTACCGCACCGGCGGAATTCCGGACGACCTGTCGTACACGGCGCGCACGCGTGACCTGGTGAAGGTGAGCGCGACGTACCGGGCGCCCGGCGTGCCCGGCACGGCCGAGGTGATGGTGGGGCCGCTACTCCCCGGCGGGTCCTGGGCAGGGGGCGCCTGGTTGTCCGAGAGCCCGGAGGTGAATCTGCCGGCCACCATGACGCACTACCGCACTCCCGGTTTCGCCTGGGAAACCGGCATCACGACGGGCACCCACTGGGTGTCGGACGTGAGCCAGGTGCTCGGCCGGCGGCCCATCACCGAGCTGTGGAACGCCGCCGTGACCGGCCCCGCCTTCGGCACGTCCGCGGGCAGCCGCGACGGCGACTGGCTGAACTTCAACGTCGACGGCATCCTCGCCGACGGGCAGGCCGGGCTGATGGGCGGCGACTACGACATCACCGGCACCATCGCCCTGGCCCGCGGCGAGGAGAAACTGGCCGAGACCGATCTGGCGACCTGCGAACCCGGATACACCGAAAGTTGCCGGCTGGACGTCCGCCTGCCCGCCGAGCCGGCGACCTACACGCTGACCACGTCGGCGCGGCGGCCGTCGGCGCTGTCCACGAAGGTCGAGTCGGCCTGGACGTTCCGGTCGCAGCGGACGGCCGAGCCCCGGCCGCTGCCCCTGACCGCCGTCCGCTACGCCCCCGAGGGCCTGGACGACCACAACCGCGCCAAGCCCGGGTCCACGACCGTCATCCCGGTGAGCCTCCAGCGCAACCCCGGCGCCTCCGCGCCGCGCGCGACATCGATCACGCTTGAGGCGTCCTTCGACGACGGGGCGAACTGGCGGCCGGTCCGGCTGGCCCACGCCGGCTCGGGATGGACGGCCCGGATCGCGAACCCGGCCGCCCCCGGGTTCGTCTCACTGCGCGCCAAGGTCACGGACGCGGCGGGTGACCGCGCGACACAGACCATCACCCGGGCGTACGCCATCGGCTGACGGATCCGCGCTCCGGCCGCGTGGGCGCAAGTCCCCCGCGCGGCCGACCGCGGCCCGGCGCTGAATGACCGGCACCACCCCGTCGTCGGCGACCGCAACCTCGGCTTCGTCTTAGAAGGTGCGGGTGGTGACCCAGTTCGCCTGACTCGACGGATTATTCAGGTCGAACGTGGTCCCGGACAGGCGCCTGTCCGGGCCCAGCGAGCCGGTGTATCGGCCTCTGGCTCCGTTCGACCACCCAACGGTGAAGAAGATATTCCGGCCTTCCACCGCGCCTTCTTCGATCGTCCCTACGGCGCCGGACCAGGAGGCGGTCCCGAAGAGCCGCCCGCTGCTGTCCTGTGTCACGTTCATCGTCACTGTGATCGCGCCGCTCTGAGTGAACTGCCACCTGCCATTGACGGAGAACTCGGGCGCCATGACGGTCGCCGTCCGCGAAGCGGAGGACACGCTGGCGGCGCTGGCGGCAGGGGCCAGAGCGAGACCAACACCACCCAGAACAAGAGCGAGGCCGGCCGTGGCAAGCTTGGTGCGCATGGGAGATCCCTTCGTTGATGTTCGATCGGTCCGCTGAGCGGACCTGAGCGCGCTCGTCGGCGTCTTTTCTCGGCCGGGTGGCCTGACGCCTCGTGAGGGCACATCTGATGGTGCGCTGATGGTCAGCGCACCCGGTATCCCATGCTTTCGGGGATTGACCTGGGCAATCGTCGCCAACTGCACCGGTATTGCACGAGCTATGCGCACCGGATATTGGCCCTAAAGCCGATATCGATCCGGGAAAGCGCATGGAGCGGTGCAATAGGCCGCATGGAAGACAGATCTCAGCGCACATCAGGCAGGGCAATCGTCGCCGCCGCAGCAGTAGCGGTCATCGCATCTGTAGTAGCCATATCGGCAATTGCCTGCAGTAATGCAGAAGTCACGCCCCAGCCGCCGATCACCCGCCAGCCGACATTGCCCACACCGACCCAAGAGCTACCCGCCCCGATGGGCGTTGCTGGGCGATGGCGGCGATTACTGTGGCTACTCCCCGCCTCTGCCCTAATCACCGCCCTCGGCTGGGCTGCGGCGGTCCTGCCTGTGCTCGGCTGGGCCCGCTGGACGCTGGTCGGCGCCGCCCTGACCGTAATCGCGAGCATGGTCATTGCCCTATTGCTCGGCCCTGGTGCACGGCGCTTGGCTGGCGAGCAACATCCACTAACCGCCGCCGAACGCAAGCAGATGACCGCCACCGAACGCATCGAGGCGGTCAACGCCGCCCGCCACACCCTCATCCAGGCCGCCACCGGCTTGGTCGTCATCGGTGGCGTCGTCTTCACGGCTCAGGGCCTGTTGTACACCGCCGAGTCTTTGGAAACCTCTCGACAAGCCCAGCACACCGCCAAACAAGGCCAAATCACCGACCGCTACACCAAAGCTGTCGAACAACTTGGCTCGGCCAAGTTGGACGTCCGCCTCGGCGGCATCTATGCCCTGGAACGCCTGGCCATCGACTCTCCCCGCGACCACCCCACCGTCTACGATGTACTGGCCGCTTTCCTTCGCGAACACGATCCTCAGCTCGGGGCCAAGCTCCCGAGAGAACCGGCCACCGACATCCAGGCAGCGCTGACCGTCATCGGCCGCCGCAATCCCGCACTCGGCGGCAGTGCAATCAACCTCGCCGACACCCAACTTCGTGGTGCGAACCTGCCCAATGCCAATCTTCGCGGCGCGAAACTGCCTTATGCAGACCTTCGCGGCGCGGACCTGACCGGCGCAGATCTCCGCGGTGCGAATCTGGACAGCTCAAAGCTGCGCTACGCCTACATGGGCAATGCCGACCTACGCAATGCGGAGCTTCCCAACGCGGACTTACGCGAAGTGAATTTGCCCGACGCGGACCTGCGCGGCGCGTTCCTGGGCAGCGCTGACCTTCGCGAGGCCGACCTCCGAGACGCGGACCTGACCGGCGCGGACCTGGGCAGCGCGAACCTTCTCGACGCGAACCTGGACAACACGAATCTGCGCGGCGCGGACCTAACCGGCATCGTAGGGGCTACAGAGCAGGCGATACGAAACCGAGCTCGCGTCGATGCATCCACCCGGTTCTGACTACGAACACCCCGGTCGCGCCGCTATGGCATGCCGCCGGATGACGGAGACTGAATACGGCCTGCTTAGGAGCTTGCGTCTCCGGTTGCACGAGATCACTTTCCCGTGGATGCGAGGGTGACAGGTGCGCGCAAAGGCCGCACCTCACAAGAAGCGGCCGAACGGCAGCGAGGCCGTCCAGGGGGCGCGGGCCCGGCACGACTGGAAACAACGCCTGAGGCCCCCAAGCGCGCAGCGCCCCAATGAAGTCCTTTGAAAGGAAAACAGCGACACCCACCGGGTGCCGCCGCATCATTCACGCTTGCGGTGCTTACCGCTTACTCGAATCACGCCCTCGGCGTTCCCAACATCGTGGTGACGCCCATCCTGGGCGGCGATGCCGAGTACCTCAAGTGGATCGATGGGCAGGTAGGCACGCTCACCCCGTGACGGTCCGGATGAGCGCGGCGCTGTCGGTGAGGTCGGGAAAGACGACGTCCGCGCCCGCCGCCTTGAGGTCGGTGGTGCTGCTCTTGCCTGATGCGATGGTGATCACGCGTGCTCCGCCGTCCCTCCCCGCGATGACGTCTTGAGGCGTGTCTCCGATCAGCACAGTGAGGTCAGGACTGTAGGTCAGCCCTTGCTTGCTGCGGGCGCGATCCTGTGCGATGGGGACAAGGCGGGCGCGCACGGGGTCATCCTCCCCGTAGGCGCCGATCTCCAGATCAAGGAGGCGGTTCAACCCGAAGATCCTCAGCTTGGCTTCCGCTGACGCCTTCGTGTTCCCTGTCAGGACGGACTGAGTGATGCCGGGTACGTCGGCTCAGCGCCTGTAGCGCATTGAGTGCGCCTGGCAGGACGCGGCCCCGCAGACGCATCTCATGCGCACGCTCCTCATAGTCGCCCGCCTGGAGGTCGATGAACCTCTCGAAGTAGTCGTCAGAGCGCGGGATTCCATGCATGTCGAGCGTCTCGCCGAAGATGACCAGTTCGGGTCTCCCACTGACCTCGGCCATGTCTTTCATGGGCGTGCCGGTCACCTCGGCGAAGGCGGCAGCAAAGACCTCCCGTCCCACCCCGCCCGTTTCGATCAAGGTGTGATCGACGTCCCAGAGAACGAGCCGGTTCGTGAGCACGCGACCGTCCTTCCCGCTGATGGAGACACGCACGCCAAGACTCTCACGTGGGCAGCCGTTCCGGCTTACCGTGGAGAGCGGTGGTTCGGAATGTGCTGGTCCCGGACGTGCGAGAGGGCAAATGCCATGGGTTCGGCTGAGATCTCCATCGGTGAGCGGATCCGTTTCCATCGGACTGCGTCGAAGAAGACTCAGGCGGTGGTCGCCGGTCTGGCGGGCATGAGCGAGGACTATCTGGGTCAGATCGAGCGCGGCCTGCGCACGCCGACTATCGACAAAGCGGTTTCGACATGCTCGGCACCTGGCTTTCGCGCGGCGGCGCCCGCGGCGGCAGCCACCTCCCGGTCCCGGTAGTCTTCGGCCATTTCGCGCTGGCCGCCATCGGCCTCATCGTCTGGATCGTCTATCTCATCGCCGACCTGGATGTGCTGGCCTGGATCGCCCTCGTCCTGCTGGTGCCCGTCGCCCTGCTCGGGTTCGTCATGCTGAGCCGGTGGATCCCGGTATACCGGGCCCGCGCCACCACCGCCCCGGCGGCAGGCGAGCAGACCGCCCCCGCCGAGCGGCATTTCCCGGTCGCCGTGGTCGGCGCACACGGGCTGTTCGCTGTCGTTACCGTAGTCCTGGTCCTGCTCTCCGCCCTGGGAGTCGGCGGCAGCTGACATTCCCCAGCGTTCCACGCCCTCCCCCAGTCGACGCCATCGGCCTCGCGGGTGGTCTCCTCGATCCAGCGGGAGGTCTCGCGCGGCTGCCCAGGTCACCCGCACGCCTCCGGCGCGCAGCGCGCACGCCGGAGGCCGGGACTGTGCCGGCGGTCAGCTCGGGTTGAGATCGTTCTTCCAGATTTCCCGTTCGTCGCGGCGCGGGTCGTGGACGATGACGTTGTCCGGCTGGTTGTCGCGGTAGAAGGTCATCACCGGCCGTTCGGTGGTGTTGTAGGGGGCCCACTGGTCGAGGTCGCCGGTCTTGACGAACTCGACCCACCGCCCGTGCAGGGCGTCCGCCAGTCCCTGGGGCGGGTTCGGGCCGGTGAACTCCGCGCTGTCAGGATTGTCGAGCGTGTCCCACACGAAGGGGAGCGGAAGGCTGTGGCAGGCGCCGAGCTTGACGCGGAGGGTGTTGGGCGTGGCGGGTGACCGCCAGCCGAACTCGAAGACGTGGGTGGTGGCAGGCGCGTCGCCGCGAGCCTCGGCGATGCGGTAGGTGGGGATGCGGAACATGCGGTCGGTCAGCGTCGCGCAGGCGATGCCGGAGGGGGCGTTGCGGACGTACGGCTCGACGCTGGTATCGGCGTAGCGGTCGTAGAAGCCGGCCGGGGCACCGTAGACCTCGGTCCTGGTCCTGAACGGCGCCGCTCCGGGCCAGCCCACCATGGCGGTGGGAACGACGAAGGTCCTGAACTCCTCGACCGTGGTGCCGATCAGCAGCGGCACGTCAGCGCCACGGCCGTCGGCGATGGCGTCGATCGGCAGTCGCGGAACCACCTCGCCGTCGATCACCGGCATGAACGACATGCCGCACGAGGCGATGGTGCTCGCCCCGTACCGAACGGGGTCGGCGCCGGAAGTGACATCATCGCTCACCTCGGCCTGCGCCGTCATCAGGGCGGCGGTGTCCACTGCGGCGAGTGCCTGGGCGGTCGGCTCCACACCCAGCCGGGTGGCGACGGCGGCGGTGACAAGGGCGGCGTCCTGGAGGGTCTGGCCGATGTGCGCGGTGCCGCTTTCGACAATGGCCTGGTGGAACAGCTCCCGGTCGAGGGAGAGCAGGGTCAGCACGCTCATCGCGCCGGCGGACTCGCCTGCCACGGTGACGTTGCCGGGGTCGCCGCCGAAGCCGGCGATGTTGTCCCGCACCCACTCCAACGCGAAGATCTGGTCGAGCAGGCCGCGGTTGGCCGGGACGGCAGCGTCTTCGATGTAGGCGAAGCCGTCCATCCCGAGGCGATAGTTGATGGTGACGCAGACGACGCCGTCGCGGGCGAAGGTGGCGCCGTCGTAGGTCGTCACCGCAGAGGAGCCAGTGGTGAACGCGCCCCCGTGGATCCACACCAGCACCGGCATCGCGGCGTCGGAGCCGGCGGCGCTGGTCCACACGTTCAGGTTGAGGTAACCGTCCCCGGGGATGACCGGGTTGTGGAACAGCTCGCCGAGCTTGCCCTTGAGCGGCGGCTGCGGCGGGGTCGGTCCGAACTCGTGAGCGGGCAACGGCGCACTCCACGTATCGGGCGGCACGGGCGCGCCGAACCTGTTCGGCCCGACGGGAGCGGCGGCATAGGGGATCCCGCGGAAGGACGCGATCCCGTTTTCGATCAGCCCCGATACCGGGCCATAGGCGGTCGAGACCTCAACGGTGGTGGGTGACATGACACTCCTCGGCCGGGACAAGGCGATGCGCACTCGCACAGGGCCGGCCGTCCCCCGGAGCACCGTCCAGGCCGCCAGCTGCGGCCAGTCACCATATCGTTACCCCAAGTGATGTCCCTTCATCTCATTGCCGGGCAACGGAGACCCCGTCGCTGCGGGCGGCGCCCTGTGGCCACCCCCCCATCGGCCTGGGCTATTTGTCCAAACCGGACGTCTGGACAATGTTTGGACGGCTATCCGGCGGATGTCCGTTGCCGCCGTTCGAGGCGCCCGGCATAGTCGGAGCTGCTCTCGCCTCCCCCGCCTATCGGGAAGTCTCCCTCCTTCCAGAGATCATTTCTCGCGGAGAGATAAGGGCGAGAAATTGAGTTCATACCCCGGGCCTCTCACAAAGGAGTAGACCGATATGAAGATCCACGTAGCAGCGGCTGCGATGTCCGTAGCGACGATTGGCACGCTCTTGCTGACCACGGGCCCAGCGAGTGCCCACACGTACGACGGAAAGGACCCCTACAGAAGCGGGTGCGCCAACAGCAAGGTCTACACCGGGAAGAAGGCCTCGCTGAGCAACGAGATCGATGACACCCTGGGCACGATCCGGCTGTATTACTCCCGCCGTTGCGGCACCAACTGGGGCGAGGTGACGGTGCCCAAGAACGCGACCGGCCATATCACCGTCTTCACCAGCCGCAAGAACATCTCCTTCACCTACCGCGCCGGGAACGGCGGGCACCACTGGGGCGACATGGTCTACGCGCCAAGCGGCGTCTGCGCCCAGGCCACGGGCAGCGTGACGGCCGGGATCGGCCGCGTCAACAAGGGCAGCGGCACCACTGCGAAGGCCTGCGGCTGATTTGTGATCGCCCCATCAGCCGCCTGCACCCTGGCGCAACGGCCGCGCTAGCTTGGGCGGCTTGGCGTCCTACTCCCGAGCCGCGGCCAGGGTCGCCTGGTCCCGTCACCGCCCCACTCGCGCTCCATCGTGCCGCATGCCGCTCAGCACCTGACCACTCCCGCGCCGCCCAACGCCAACGACGCTGACCAGCAACTCCGTCCCGGTGTTCGTCGGTGCGGAGAGACGAACCTGGTAAAGCCTCCGCTTTCAGTGGGGGGTTATGCGGCGTGGCATGGGCACGCATCGGCGCTGGGATCGGGGCGCGGCGTGAGATGGTCAGAACCGCCAGGCTGCGCCAGCCCGGCAGGTGAGTGATCGTCTGCGCCTATCTCGGCCCACATGACCTTCCCGCCACACGGGGAGGGGTAGGTGCCCCAGCGGCGCGCCAGGGCGCCTACGGCGCTCATGTGGGGGTCCGGTGGGGTGGTGTCTGGCGGGGTGGGGTCGGTGTCCCACACGTCGATGATCAGTGCGTCCACGCGGCGGTGGACCCGGATACTCACGGCGGCGATGGTGGCGGGGTTGATGTCGGAGTATCGGGGATTGGGGTCGGGGTGGCCAGTGTTCTCGACGGCGCGGGCGAGCAGGTGCCCGGCGGTCCGTTCGGCAGGGCGTTCGAGGTAGGGCAGGCCCCACACTCGGGCGCTGATGCGGGCGACTTGCGCGCCGATGGTGATCGCGGTGTGCAGCGCCAACAGGGTGACCTCGGAGGCGCGCACGGTGGGCGGCACGGGCGCGAACCGGTCGCTCATGAGACCCCGTGATCCTCGGTGGGGAATAGGAGCGGTTCGGCGTCGCGGAGGTAGTGCGCGAGCGTCGGTTGGACAGTGCAGGCTCGCCGCGCCCCCCGGGGCCACCATCGCCGCAGGAATCCGGGGCGGCACAACCGGCACCTCCCGCGCGGGTCGACGCGGTGCCGGGCGTTGATCCCCAGCAAGGCACCGGCCAGCCGCAGGAGCCACCGTTCGGCGGTGGCTTGGTCCACAACGATCGCGGGAACCTCCGCCGCGATCACCTGACCGAGCAACTCTTTCAGCCGCCGGTCATGGACCTCATGGACAGGTGCCGGGGTCATGGCGTGGCCTCGGTGGTGTGGGACATCACCAAGACATCAGCGCCGGTCTCTATCTCGATCAGGGCGCGCATGGCCTGATAGATGCCGTCGAACTCCGACAGATGCTCCGGAGCGGGGATCACCACGGTGCTGATGTCAGGGCGGCACAGCGCTTGGAGAAGCTCACCAAACGCCGATCGCCGGTACGGATGCGGGTGCTCGGTGAAGATGTCGACCAGGTCCAGCCCTGACCGCGCCGCGAACCCGCGCAGGCGCGCGGTGATCTGCTCGCTGGCGGCGGTGTCGGTGTCGGGTCGAAGCCGCACGTACCCCACCGCCCGGCGTCGTGCTGTTGGTGGGAGGGCCGATCCGGGCAGCGGTCCCGGATGCGTGACCGGACCGGCCCAGACGATGGGGCGGCCCGAGACCGCCAGGTAGTTCCAGCCGATCACCGGCTCTGGTGCTGCGTGTTGTGTGGTCACGGTGTGCCTTTCGCGCTGGTCGGCTGGGGGTGCTCCCACAGTGACCAGCAGCCCGCACATGAGGCCATGACCAATAACGCATATGGATATGCGCCCCAGCGAATACCTGGATTCGCAACGTGATCGCGTGGTTACATTCGGGGTGCAGGGATCTCCGATGTGGCGGTGAGTCCAGATGACCGACACGCAGGCGCGGCGCTGCCGCTGCGGGACACGCCTAGCGCGCGACAACACCAGCGGCCGGTGCGCGGCATGCACCACGGGCGCACGTGGGGCGACTGGTACGCCCGCCGGGCCGCCGAGGGTGCCGCCGGAGTTTTGGACCCATCCCAGCATGCGCTCAGCGCTCGACCAGTGGCACATGGGCAAGGTCATCGCGGCCTATCGCGCCCACCCGCACCACGGCCGCCCCTTACGACAGGAAACGGTGGCGGCGTGGGTGGGCATCACCCAACCCCAGCTGTCCAGGATTGAGAACGGCCCGCCGATAACCGACTTGGGCAGGCTCACACAGTGGGCGCGACTGCTGCACATCCCGGCTGACCGGTTGTGGTTTCAGGTACCGCAGCAGCGCGCAGCGCGCCCACCAGAGCATGCCTCAGCCCCGGCCGCGGAACCGCCCCCGGTCCCTGTTCCGGTTTCGGCGCGGGCCACCGTCTCGGGGCCGGGTGAGGATGCGGCGGCGGCAGTGGCGGCGTGGCGGGCGGTGGACGCCCAAATTGGCGGCGCTCACCTGTACGCGACCGTCACCACCTACCTACGCGACCACCTCAGTCCCCACATGTTCAGCGGTGAGGGGACGCAGGTGTTCACCGCGGCCGCAGCACTCACAGAAATGGCCGGGTGGATGGCGCATGATGCCGGAGACGACGACCGCGCCGGGCGGCATTTCGCGCGGGCGCGAGACCTGTCCGGCGTGGGCGACGACCCCCATTTGAGGGTTCACGTGCTCGCGAGCCTGGCCCACCTCGCGCACCATCGCGCCCACCCCGATGACGCTATCGGCTACGCCGCTCAGGGACAGCGCGAGTTGACGGCGGGGCCGGCTCACCCCGAACTGGCGGCGCGGCTGTGGGCGTTGCAGGCTCGCGGGCACGCCGCCGCAGGACGATCACGGGAAACGCGCGCACTGTTGGGCCGCGCTGAGACCGCCCTGCAGGGCAGCCACAGCGCGGCCCCGTCGCCCTGGGTGTCACCGTTTGATGCTGCGTCCCTCGCCGGAGACGCGGCCCGGTGCATGCGGCAGCTCGGCGACCTACTCGCAGCCCAGCGCCACGCCCAGCGAGTTCTAGAGCTGCGGCCAGCCGGCCGCACCCGCGCCCGCGCGTTCGGGCACCTCACCCTGGCCGGTGTGCTCATCGAACGCGGCGCGTTGGACCAGGCGTGTGCGGTCGCGACCGATGTTCTTCATACCACCGGGTCGCTAGGCTCGTATCTGGTGATTCAGCAACTACGCGATCTGCGCGACCAGCTCCAGCCGCACCGCGCCACCGCATGCGCGCGGGGCTTCCTCGACCACCTGGCCGAGGCGTTGCGGCAGCGTGAATGGCTCTACCAGCTCACCACCGACACCACACAGCCAAGGACCAGCCCAACCCCATGACCGAGCCCGACACCCGGCCGCTCTACGAACGCGATCCTGCCGCCTACCGCGCGCACCTGACCGAGGGCAACGCCCGCCAGGCCCGCAAGCGCGTGGGGGTAGACGCCCTCATTTGTGATGATCATGGCCGTGTGCTGCTCGTCGACCCCACCTACAAACCCAATTGGGATCTCCCCGGTGGCATGGCCGAAGCCAACGAACCACCGCTTGATGCCCTCCGCCGAGAACTGACCGAAGAACTCGGCCTCCACCTCCCGAAGGACATGGCGTTGGTGTGTGTTGACTGGGTGCCACCACACGGCCCATGGGACGACTCGGTGATGTTCATCTTCAACGCCGGAACCCTCACCCCCGGCCAAACCGCCGCGCTACGCCTTGCCGATACCGAGTTGGGCGCGTTCGAGTTCTGCACTCCCAACCAAGCGCGGAAGCGGCTCCGGCCGTACGTGTGGGCACGCCTACAGGCCGCGATCACCGCCGCTGACGCTGACACCGTCGCGTACCTGCACAACGGCCGCCCCGTCAGCTAGTCTGCGCAGCGCTTGGCGGTATTGAAGGGAACCTACGCCCGCCGTCTCACTTGAACCCGTCTCTGGACGCGACCTTGTTGTCAGCTTTGGCGCGGCTTCTTTGATGCTGAGCGATTGCCTGTGGGAGCTGGGTGGGCTCGCTCCGGTTAGGGGGCCGCTTGCGTAGGGCAAGCCTGTTTTGGGGAGTCATCTGCGCGACGCTGTTCTTCATGAAAGCACGCTGGGTAACCAGCACACGGGGGACCATCAGGAGTATGGACACGCCGACGGCTTGACCCGGTTATCCGGCCGGCCTGGCGGAACCTGCCCGACGAGGAGATGACCATCCAGGCGAGAGCGGCTGTGCCGGATGCCGAGGTGGTTCTGAGGGCGATCGTGTTTGGTGCTTTTCGCCTGTAGGCGATAGGGACGGGATTACATTTCTCGTGACGAAGGTGTGGCGGTCGCATCGCCCGGGGGTCGTCGGTGCCATCCGGAAGGGGCATCTCATGAGTGGGGAACTCGTAGCGCTGGTTGGGTCGGCATCGCCTTATGTGGTGTCGGCTGTGAGTGCGTATGGGGGCGCGGTGCTCGCGCGCGTGCAGGAGGAGGCCGCTGATGCCACCGTGGGGTGGGGGCGGAAGATCCTTCAGCGGTTCTTCGGTACCGATGCCGAGCAGGCGCAGGTGCCCAGGGAGTTGGAAAGGCTGATCCGCGAGCCTGACAATGCTGACTTTCAGGCTGCGTTGCGGGTGTATCTAGCGGAGTTGCTGCAGGAGGATGCGCAACTGGCCGACGACGTGCGCCGCATGCTGGAGCAGGCCGACAGCGCCACAGGAAACACGGCCTCCGGCAACACGGTGACTGCGTCCGATCGTGGTGTGGCGGCGGGTCGTGACATCACTGGATCGGTGATCACGGGGGACAACTCTTCCATCACCGGACGCTAGATCATGGCCCGGGATGCGGCGGGCGAGGATCAAGAGCGGCTCAACGCACCTGATCGCGCCGTGGTGGCAGGGCGTGACATCAGCGGGAACGTGATCAGCGGCGATGGTTCATCGATCGATGCGCGGACGACTCAGTTGGAACCGGGAAGTCTGCTGGCGCCCGGGAAGGTCGAGATTACTGCTCCGATCAGGTTTCTTCAGGAGCCTCGCGCGGCGGAGTTCGTTGGGCGTGAGGATGCGCTGACGGAACTGGAGGAGAAGCTCGCCGACGATGGCGATCTTGTGGTCATCCGTCAGCTGGTGCGCGGTATGGGGGGAGTGGGCAAGTCGGAGTTGGTCCGGCGTTACGCCCACGCCCATCAGGCCCGCTACCCAGTGGCGTATTGGATCACTGCGGACACGGTAGAGAACATCGAGAAGGGGTTCGCCGCGCTAGCGGCGGAGATCCACCCGCCCATCGCCTTGGTCGGTAACGTGTCAGAGGCAGCTCAGTGGGCGCTCAGTTGGCTACGCGCTCACCCCGGGTGGCTCGTCGTGCTGGACAACGTCGATGATCCCGACCATGCGCGGCCCTGGCTTGACCACCTGGCCGCCGGCCATGTCCTGATCACCACACGTCGTGATGTGCCCTGGTCGGCAACACACTCCGTTTCCTTGGATGTCCTCGACGATGGCCCCTCGGTAGAGCTGATCGCCAAGGTCAGCGGGCACGAGGAGCCTGAAGATCAAGCGGACATTGCCGCGATCGCAGCAGAGCTGGGTTACCTGCCGCTGGCATTGGAACAGGCCGCCGCCTACATCCGCCAGTCGCATAAGAGTCCCGGACGCTACCTGGAGCAGCTACGCCGCCATCCAGCCCGGATGTATGCCAAGTCCGCGGCGGGCGGGAAAGCTGAACAGACGATGGCGCGTTTGTGGGACACACACCTGGAGGCCATCCGCGAACGTGACACCGCCGAGGAGCTCCAAGCAGAACACCTGCTACGTACGCTGGCTTGCTACGCCCCAGACAATATCCCCCGGGCTTTGCTGCTCGGCAACGTCGGCGATCTGGATCTCGACGATGCGTTGGAGCTTCTCGCCTCCTACAGCATGATCACGCGCGTGGGTGAGGACGAGCAGGAGACGGTGAGCATGCACCGGCTCTTCCAATCGGTGATTTACAACGGCCTGGACTACCACAACGCACGCAGCCACGCCGCGCGTGAGCGCGCCCTCACCTGCTTGGCTCAGGCACTCCCAGACGACCCGGAGTCCAATGTGTCGGGCTGGCCTCTCTGGCGGAATCTCCTTCCGCACGTCAATGCGGTCGCTCTTCGCTACCGAGAAGGAACCGAACCAGTGAAACTCGGCCGAGTTCTCAACCAGGCAGCAGCCTTCTCCTCCGTACAAGGCCAGCACCAGCATGCCCACCACCTTTCCAGCCGGACGCTGGCGATCATCGAGGCGGCGCTGGGTCCCGACCACCCCTCCGTGGCTGTCTGCTTGGGGAATCTGGCGTCGAGTCTCAGCGATCTGGGGCGTCCGGGTGAGGCGGTGCCGTTGGAGGAGCGGGCGCTGGCGATCACTGAGGCGGCGCTGGGTCGCGACCACCCCTCCGTGGCCGTCCGGTTGGGGAATCTGGCGTCGAGTTTTTATGGTCTGGGGCGTCTTAGTGAGGCGGTGCCGTTGGAGGAGCGGGCGCTGGCGATCACTGAGGCGGCGCTGGGTCGCGACCACCCCTCCGTGGCTATCTGCTTGGGGAATCTGGCGTCGAGTTTGCAAGCTCTGGGTCGTCCTGGTGAGGCGGTGCCGTTGAAGGAGCGGGCGCTGGCGATCACTGAGGCGGCGCTGGGCCCCGACCACCCACAAGCCAAAGTCTTACGACAGAACATTTCGCTCACATGGAACAGCCCATGTGATTGTGGATCTGGGAAGAAATTCAAGCATTGTCATGGTCGAATTTGATCGATGGCCGCTATATAGCAACCGGGTCGCATAGCTGCTCATCCCGGTGGTCGTCATCACGCACCTGGCCACCATGACAAGAAAGAACAACTCCACCTGCTGACCACCAACCCAGATGCCTACGTTCACACCGATCGTGGGATGCGGGTTCGTAGACCGCAGCGGCTGTAACCCCCAACGTCGAAGCTCCTCGAGGATTTCCGGCAGCGGACGCTCCTCGGCGAACAGAGTGTCGATCTTGGCGTGGATACCGCCCGTAGAGCGATACTCGAGACGACCCGGGCGTGGTCCTTCCCTCCGATGACTTGGCGGTATTGAAGGGAACATACGCCCGCCGTCTCACTTGCACCCGTCTCTGGTCACGATCTTGTCGTCAGCTTTGCCGCGGCTTCCTTAATGCTGAGCGATTGCCTGTTGGAGCTGGGTGGGCTCGCTCCGGTTATGGGGCCGCTTGCGTTTGGGGGGCGCCCGAGCGATTAGCGAGGACCACGCTTGTAAGGGTGGGGGTGTGGGGGGCGCTGCCCCCCACTAGGCGCAGCCCGAAGCCCATTGCGCGAAAGCGCTCCAAAAGCGAAGGCCCATGCTTGTCAGCCCGTCAGCGGCCCGAACTCCTTGCGGGTGTCGATCACGTTCCCGAACAGCTCCCACCGTTCGCCCTTGAACTTCATGAGCTGCATCGACTCGATCGGGAAGCCGTCATCTGCGGCGGTGTTCATCGTCACCCCGGGCAGCAGCATGTTGATCTGTACGTTGCTCAGGCTGCGCATCGCGTCGCGTAGCCCCTCGCGGGTCGGGCACTTCGCGGCCGACATCGTCTTGTTGAAGGAGTCGGCCACCGCCCAGCCGAAGGTGAAGAACGGCACGTTCGGGTCGGCGCCCGGGGCGTACTGCGCCATCTTCGCCTTGTAGAGCTTCATCTCCGCGTCGTCGTTCCACGTCGCGTCCCTGGGGTCCTTGTAGTAGGTGGAGGACACGACGCCCTGGACGTTCTCGAAGCCGACGGGCTTGAGCACGGTGATCGAGGCGGAGACGTTGTTGAGGATGTGCAACGGGTTCCAGGCGGTGTTCTTGGCGTCGGCGGCCAGTGCCTGCGAGCCGAACTTGGGCGTGGTGATGTTGAGGAACACGTCGGCCTTGGACCCTGCCAGGTTGCGCATCTGCGGGTCCACGCTCGGGTCGGTGACCTCGTAGCTCTGCTCGCCGACGACGGTGATCCCGCTGCCCTCGATGGCCCGCTTGAAGCCGCCGAACAGATCCTTGCCGAAGTCGTCGTTCTGGTAGAGCACCGCGACCTTGGCGTTGGGTTTCTCCTTCTTGAGATATTGGGCGTAGACGCGCGCCTCGGAGATGTAGTTGGGCTGCCAGCCGATGGTCCACGGGTGCTTGGTGTCGGTGCCCCACTTGGAGGCGCCGGTCGCGACGAAGATCTGCGGCACCTTCTGCTGGTTGGTGTAGTCCCAGGTCGCCGTCGTCGAGGGGGTGCCCAGCGTCTGGAACAGCGCGAACACCTGCTCCTGCTCGACGAGCCGGCGGGCCTCCTCGACCGCCTTGGGCGGCTGGTAGCCGTCGTCGCGGACCACGAACTCGACCTTGCGCCCGCCGATGCCGTTCTTCTCGGCGTTGATGTAGTCGAAGTACGCCTTGATGCCCTTGGGGATGTCACCGTAGGCGGAGGCGGGTCCCGACAGTGGGTAGATGCCGCCGAGCTTGATGCTCTTGTCGGTGATGCCGGTCGTCTGCTGGCCCTGGCACGGCCCCGACGCCGTGGTGCCCGGCTCGGTCCCGCCCCGCCCCCCGCAGGCCGCCACCGCGGCCAGGAGCATCGCCGTACAGCCGATAACGGATACGCGCATGCCTGTTACTCCTTCCGGAGGGACTTCTTGATCGAGTACGCCGCGCGGCCCGCCAGCCCGGCCAGGCCGGTCGGGGCGACGTACATCACCGCGATGATCAGCAGGCCGAAGACGACGCCGGGCGCGGCGTCGTTCACGCTCTGGGAGATGCTCGGTACGAACATGACGAACAGCCCGCCCAGCAGCGGCCCCCAGTACGAGCCGAGGCCGCCCACGACGAGGCCCGCCAGCAGCGTGATCGAGAGCGTGACGACGAACGAGTCCGGCGAGACGTACCCGATCACCCACGTGTAGAGGCAGCCCGCGATCCCGGCGAGCATCGCGCTCCAGGCGAAGGAGAGCGTCTTGTAGAACGACAGCCGTACGCCCATGACCTCGGCCGCCGCCTCGTTGTCCCGGATGGCGTGCAGCGCCCGGCCGACCCGCGAGCGCAGCACGCTACGGGTCACCAGGAACGCCACGACGGCCACGGCCAGCGTGAGGAAGTACAGCCATTGGTCCTCGGCCAGTCCCGTCCACGCGGGCGGCGCCGGCTTGGCCAGCGTCAGCCCCATGGAGCCGCCGGTGACCGACTCGAACCGTTTGAGCAGCGGTACCAGGAAGATCGCGATGGTCAGGGTCACCAGGGCCAGGTAGAGGCCGCGCAGCCGGACGGCGGGCACGCCGAACGCCAGTCCCAGCGCGAAGGCCACCACGGCGGCGGCCGGCAGCGTGGCCGGGTACGGCACGTCCCAGCGGTGCAGCAGGATGGCCGCGGTGTAGGCGCCGACGGCGAAGAAGGCGCCGTGCCCGAGCGAGATCTGGCCCGCGTGCCCGACGAGCAGGTTCAGCCCGAGCAGCGCCACCGCGTAGATCAGCACCATGGTGAACTGGAAGACCCGGAACGGCACCAGCTGGAAGGGCGCGTAGCAGGCCAGCGCGAGCAGCAGCGCCACGACGATCCAGCGCCAGTTCGCGGGCACCCGCCACCGCCGGGCGACCTGCCCTCCGGGCCCGGCCGCGACCGAAGAATCGGGCTCCTCCGCGACCGAAGAATCGGGCTCCTCCGCGATCGGAGAATCGGGCCCCTTCGCGACCGGCGCACCGGTCGCCTCCGCCGACTCGCTCATACCCGCTCCACCACCGCTCGCCCGAACAGCCCTTGAGGCCGCAGCAGCAGGACGCCGAGGATGATGACCAGCGGCACCCCGATCTTGAGATCCGACCCGATGAAGCCGACGTACGCCCCGGCGAGCGTCTCGGCCACGCCGACGATCAGGCCGCCCACGACCGCGCCCAGCGGGCTGTCGAACCCGCCGAGCGTCGCCGCCGCGAACGCGTAGATGAGCACCCCGCCCATCAGGTTGGGGTCCAGGAAGAGCAGCGGCGCCACCAGCACGCCGGACACCGCGCCGACCGTGGCGGCCAGGCCCCAGCCGAGCGCGAGCGTCCAGCCCACCCGGATGCCGACGAGCCGGGCGGACTGCGGGCCGGCGGCCACCGCTCGCATGCCCAGGCCGATCTTGGTGTGCTGGAAGAGCAGGTACAGCAGGCCCATCACCACGCCGACGACGCCGAGGATGCCCAGCGTCGAGTACCCCACGCTGACGCTCCCTGCCGTGAGCGCGCCCTCGGGGAACGGATTGGGGAAGTCCTTGATGGTGAAGGACCAGATCCACCCGGCGGCGGCGTTCACGAAGATGAACAGCCCCACGGTGACGATCACCACGGTCAGCTCGGGAGCGCCTTCCACCGGGCGGATGATCACCCGCTCGATGAGCATGCCGCCCGCGAACGACACCACGAGCGTGATGACCAGCGCCAGCCAGAACGGCAGCCCGGCGGCGGTGAACTGCCAGGCCAGGTAGGTGGAGAACATCGCCAGCTCGCCCTGGGCGAAGTTGACGATGCCGGTGAACTGGTAGATCAGCACCAGGGCCAGCGCCAGGCTGGCATAGATGGCGCCCGCGCCGAGCCCTTCGACGACCTGCTGCAGGAAGCCGGCCATGGCTAGACCCGGTATCCGAGGTAGGACTGGGCGACCTGCTCGTCCGCCCTGATCCGCTCCGCCGTACCCGACAGCACGATCCGGCCGGTCTCCAGGACATGCGCCTGCTGGGCGATGCCGAGGGCGAGATGGGCGTTCTGCTCGACGACGACCACGGTGGTCCGCTCCTGTTCGTTGATCGCCCGCACGATGCGGAACAGCTCCCGGGTGACCAGCGGCGCCAGGCCCAGTGACGGCTCGTCCAGCAGGAGCAGCCGGGGACGCAGCATCAGCGCGCGGCCGATGGCCAGCATCTGCTGCTCGCCACCGCTGAGGCTGCCCGCCGTCTGCCGCAGCCTGGGCTTCAGCGCCGGGAAGTAGGTGTAGATGCGGTCGAGGTCGGCCTCCACGCCGGTTCTGCCCCGGCGTACGTAGGCGCCCAGGCGCAGGTTCTCCTCGACGGTGAGCGGCATGAATGTGCCGCGCCCCTCGGGCACGTGGGCGACGCCGCGCCGGGCGATGGCGTCCGGCGAGCGGCCGGTCAGCTCCGTGCCGCCGAGCCGG
Organism: Nonomuraea sp. NPDC049158; assembly: GCF_040648335.1. Classification (NCBI taxonomy): domain Bacteria; kingdom Bacillati; phylum Actinomycetota; class Actinomycetes; order Streptosporangiales; family Streptosporangiaceae; genus Nonomuraea; species Nonomuraea sp. NPDC049158. Next base: position 197,190 of record NZ_JBEZDM010000001.1, on the reverse strand, counting down.
ACGCTGCCGCGCCCCCGGACCATGCCGGACAGCGCCCGCAGCAGGGTCGTCTTGCCGGCGCCGTTCGGCCCGAGTATCGCGCAGATCTCCCCCGGACCGACCGCCAGGCTCAGCCCGTGCAGCACCTTCGCGTCGCCGTATCCGGCGACCAGGTCCGTCACCACCAAATCGCTCATACGGCGGTCCCCAGGTACGCCTCGATGACCCCGGGATCGCGCTGGACCTCGGCCGGAGCTCCCTCGGCGATCTTGCGGCTGAAGTCCAGGCAGACGATCCGGTCGCAGATCCCCATGACGAAGCCCATGTGGTGCTCGACCACGACCATGGTCAGGTCGTACTCGTCGCGGATCGCGCGCAGGACGCCGGCGAACTCCTCGACCTCCGCCGAGCTGAGCCCGTTCACCGGCTCGTCGAGCAGCAGCAGGGCGGGGCGGCCGACCAGCGCCCTGGCCAGCTCCACCCGCTTGAGCGTGCCGAACGGGAGCCCGGCGGCCGGATGGTCGGCGACCTCGGTCAGCGCCAGCCGGTCGAGCACCGCGTCGGCCTCGGCGCGCAGCCCGGCCTCCTCGCGGCGCACGCCGGGCAGGCGCAGGCCCGCCGTGAGGAAACCGGCCCGGCCGCGGTGGTGCGCGCCGACCAGCGTGTTGTCGCGGACCGACATGCGCGGGAACAGGCCGAGGTTCTGGAAGGTACGGGCGATGCCCAAGGCCGCGATCGCGTGCGGAGGTACGGCGAGCAGGTCCCGCCCCTCGTACGCGACCCGGCCCGCATCGGCGTCGTGGCGGCGGGTCAGGCAGTTGAACAGCGTGGTCTTGCCCGCGCCGTTCGGCCCGATGAGCCCCACCATCTCGCCGCGCCGCACCGAGAAGCCCACGCCGTCGAGCGCCGTGATGCCACCGAATCTGACCGTGAGCTCGCTTACCTCCAGCACTCCGGCCTCCCGCTGACGGTGAGCGGCGAACAATGTTCTGAAAGCGTAGGAGCCACCGGTCCGAGACCACATTGGGCACGGTCACCCAAGATGCGTCCTGGCTGTTGTCCGCCGGGCACAGGATCTGTCTCGGACCGGTTACGACCTGTTGACCGCCCGGCAAAGTGCATGGATCATCCCGGCATGTCCGGTGGTTTCAGCACGGAAACGCTCACCGGTTCGGCGACGGTCCGCGTCCAGCGCACGCGCATCCTCTCCGAGCTCCTCGATCATCTAGCCGACCTCGCCGACACGGCCGTCCAGACGATGCGGGCCGAGATCCCCGCCTACGCGGCTCAGGACGAGAACTTCCTCGCCGACGTACGCGACCAGGTGGCCCGCCATTACCGCAGCAAGCTGGCCGTGATGCTCGAAGACCGCACGGTCACCGTCGACGACATCGCCTTCGCGCGCCGGGCCGCCATGCGGCGGGCCAGGGCCGGGCTCGCCCTGGCCGACTACATCAACGCCTTCCGCGTGTGCCAGCGGGTCTTCTGGGGGTCGGTGCTGGAGCGGGCCGGCCACTCGGCCGCCGGCCACGAGGCCGCGCTCTCCCTGGCGACCCCGATCATGCGTTACTGCGACTTCGCCAGTACGCACGCGGCCAACGCGTACCTGGAGTTCCAGCACTACGCGGCGGCGGAGGCCGTACACGAGAGCAGGGACCTGCTGGAGACCCTGCTGGCCGGCGGCGCGCCTTCGCGTGGCAGGCAACTGGCCGCGGCCCAGGCGTACGGCCTGGGGTCCGACACCCGCTCGCCCCTGCTGGTGGTGATCGCGGTCCTGCTCGGGCCGCGCGCGCTCGTGATCGGCGAGAACCCGGACTCCGACCGCGGCGTGGACGCGCGGCACGCGGCCTGCGCGGCCCTCTCCAGGGCCGGGGCGAACGGCGCGCGGACGCTGTCGGTCGTCCGGCGGTCGGAGATCGTCGCCATCCCCGCGCTCGGCCCCGGCGGCGACCCGGAGGAGCTGTGCGAGCGGCTGCAGGCCGTACGCGAGAGCCTCATGGGCGAGGGGATCGTGCTGGCGATGGGCATCAGCACGGTCGCCGCGGGGACGGCCGGGATCCCGCAGGCGTATGACGAGGCCCGTACCGTGCTGGAGTTCCTGCCGGAGGACGGCGGTGTGGCCGCGCTCCCCCGGCTATCGCCGTTCCAGTACTTGGCGCTGAGGGCGGACGACACAGCCCGTCACCTGGTGGATCCGCGGATCACCGCGCTCCTGTCCGAGGACCGGGCGCGCGGTGGCGTGCTCACCGCCACGATCCGCGCCTTCGCCGCCGCCGACCTGAACCTGCGCGCCTCGGCCGAGCGGCTGCAGATCCACCCCAATACCGCTCAATACCGCCTGCGCCGCATCCAGGAGCGCACCGGTCGCAGCCTGCGCCGGATCAGTGACCTGCTCGACCTGCTCGTGGCGATCGCCCTGCACGACTCTCTGCCGCCCACCACCAACCAAGGGGGGCAAAGACTGGCCACCGTGACCGATGAGCGACGTGGGAGCGGGGACGTACGGTCGTTCCATGAATCTCGCTGACCGGCTCCACACCGCCGCCGATCGGCTAGGCGGGAGGTCGGTTGTCACGCTCGACGACGAGGCGCTCACCTACGGCGCGCTCGACTTGATGAGCGCCCGCGTCGCCGCGCTGCTGCGGCTGCGTGGGATCGGCGCGGGCGACCGGGTGGCGGTCATGCTGCCGAACGTCCCGGAGTTCGCCGTCGTCTACTACGGGGTGCTGCGGATCGGGGCGGTCGTCGTCCCGCTGGATCCGCTGCTGCGCAGGCGGGAGATCGCCGCGTACGTCGGTGACTGCGGGGCCTGCCTGCTGATCGCCTGGCACGCCTTCGCGGAGACCGCCGAGGCGGGCACCGCCGGCACCCTGACCGACTGCTTCTTCGTCGTGCCCGGCGAGTTCCAGCGGCTGCTGCGCGGTCTGGCGGCCGAGCACGACGTCACCCCGCGCGCGGACGGCGAGACGGCGGTCATCCACTACACCTCCGGCACGACCGGCCGGGCCAAGGGCGTCGAGCTGACGCACGGCAACCTCGGCGGCAACGCCGCGGCCGTCGCCCGCATGCACGCGCTCGGGGTGGACGACGTCGTGCTCGGGGCGCTGCCGCTCTACCACTCCTTCGGGCAGACCTGCTCGCTCAACGCCACCGTCCAGGCCGGCGCGCGCCTCACGCTGCTGCCGCGCTTCGAGGCGGGCCGGGCGCTGGAGGTCATCCGGCGCGACGGCGTCACGGTCTTCCAGGGCGTGCCGACCATGTACATCGCGCTGCTCGACCATCCGGGCGCCTCCGACATGTCGCTGCTGCGCATCCTGGTCTCCGGCGGGGCGGCGCTCCCGCTCGACGTGCTGCGGGCGTACGAGACGCGGTTCGGCTGCTCGATCGTGGAGGGGTACGGGCTGAGCGAGACCTCGCCCGTCGCCTCGTCCAACAGGGGCCGCAACGGCACCCGGCCGGGGTCGATCGGCCGCCCGATCAAGGACGTCGAGATGAAGGTGGTCGACGAGGACGACGGCGAGGTGCCCACCGGCCACATCGGCGAGATCGTCGTCCGGGGTCCCAACGTGATGAAGGGCTACTGGAACAATCCGGCCGCCACGGCTGAGGCGATCCGCGACGGCTGGTTCCACACCGGCGACCTCGGCCGGGTCGACGAGGACGGGTTCTTCTTCCTGGTCGACCGGTGCCGCGACGTGATCATCCGGGGCGGCTATACCGTCTACCCGCGCGAGGTGGAGGAGGTCCTGTACGAGCATCCCGCCGTCCGGCAGGCGGCGGTCATCGGGGTCCCCCACCCGGAGCTCGGGGAGGAGATCGCGGCCGTGGTGACGCTGCGCGCGCCGGTCGAGGCCGACGAGCTGCGGGCCTTCGTCAGGGAGCGGGTGGCGGCCTACAAGTACCCCCGGCACGTCACGTTCGCCGACGAACTGCCCATGAGCCCCACCGGCAAGATCCTCAAGCGCGCCATCGAGACGTTGACTCGCCACCGGTAGTAGAACTACGTTCTGGATACCGGGCGGTCGGTTAGGAAGGTGGCTTCATGCGGGTGCGGGACAAGGTCGTCGTCGTCACGGGGGCGGCGAGCGGGATCGGCCGGGCCATGGCGCTCAGGTTCGCCGCCGAGGGGGCGGCCGGAGTGGTGGTCGCCGACCTCGACGAGGCGGGCGCGGGCGCGGTGGCGAAGGAGATCGGCGACCGGGCCGTGGCCGTACGGGCCGACGTGTCGGTTGAGGCTGAAGTGGCCGCGCTGGCGGAGACGCCCTTCGGTCCGCCCGATCTGTTCTGCTCCAACGCGGGCGTCATCGCCGGGCACGGTCTGGACGCCACCGACCAGGAGTGGGACAGCCTGTGGTCGGTCAACCTGCGGGCCCACGTGTACGCCGCGCGGGCGGTCGTGCCCGGCATGGTCGAGCGGGGCGGCGGCTACCTGCTCAACACCTGCTCGGCGGCCGGACTGATCAGCTGCCCCGGCGACGCCCCCTACGCGGTGACCAAGGCGGCGGCCATCTCCTTCGCCGAGTGGGTCTCGATCCACTACGCGACCAAGGGCGTCAAGGTCAGCGTGCTGTGCCCGCAGGGCGTACGGACCGCCATGCTGGAGCGCGGCGTCGCGGAGGACCACCTGACGGCCCGCGCGGTCGGCGCGTCCGGGGCGATCCTCGACCCGGCCGACGTGGCCGGCACGGTGGTCGAGGGGCTGGCGGCGGAGCGGTTCCACATCTTCCCGCACCCCGAGGTGGCCGACTTCGCCCGCCGCAAAGCCGACGATCCCGACCGGTGGCTGGCCGGGATGGCGCGATTCGTGGAGTCACTTTCATGAAGGGGGAGGCTGACATGAAGGCGGCACGGCAGGCCTGGCGGCGGCTGGAGCCGGTGCACGGGATGATCTACTTCGTCCCCGAGGGCCGGAAGCGGTACGCCGCGCTGGGGCTGAACGGCCGCTCCGGTTACTTCGCCTCGCGCGGGGCGGCGCTCGGCCGGGCCTCCGCCGAGCTGGTCATCGCGACCTTCTACAACTTCCACCCCGATCTCGTACGGAAGGCGCTGCCCGCCGCCTGGGACCTGGCGACGCCCGAGCAGGTGCTGGCCGCGCGCTACGAGGCGGCCGACGAGGCCCTGCGCCGGGCGGGCATCCACGAGCAGCCCGAGCTGGACACGGTCCTCGCGCTGGCCCGGCGCGCCGCCGAGGCCGCCTGCGAGCATCCGCAGGGCCGCCCGCTGTTCGCCGCGCACGCCGCGCTGGCCTGGCCGGACGATCCGCTGCTCCAGCTGTGGCACGCGCAGACGCTGCTGCGCGAGTTCCGTGGGGACGGGCACATCAGCACGCTGGTCACCGAGGGCGTCGGGCCGCTGGACGCGCTCGTGCTGCACGCGGCCAGCGGGGAGGTCCCGGTGGACTTCCTCAAGCTGAGCCGGGCCTGGCCGGAGCCGGAGTGGGCGGCCGCCGGGGAGAGCCTGCGCGAACGCGGTCTCCTCGACGGCCACACGCTCAGCGCCGAGGGCAAGACCCTGCGCCGGCACATCGAGACCCGCACCGACGCGCTGGCCCTGCCCGCCTACTCGGCGCTGGGCGAGGAGGGCTGCGAACGCCTCGCCGAACTGGCCCGACCCTTCGGCCGGGCCATCGTCGACGCGGGCCTCCTCACACCGGGCTGACCTCATCACCCCTTGGGCAGGCCGGTGGCCGGGTCGATCGTGGTGGTGAAGACGTCGCCGTTGCCCGGTGCCTGGTCGCCGGCCGGCGTGCCGTAGGTCAGGCCGGAGACGGCCACCTGGCCCGACGGGGTGGCGGCGGCGAACAGGTTGACCTCGGAGAACGGGTCCACGCCGTCGTCACGGGCGGTGCCGAGCTGAGCGGCGGCCTGCTGCTTCCCCTTGCCGTCCAGCCGGACCGTCAGGACGTCCGCCGCGCCCGCCACCACGCCCACCCGACCCCGGGTGTATCCGGCCAGCGCGACCGACCCTCCGGGCAGCGGCACCACGGCGGCGCCCTCGTCGGCGGCCGGGGTGGCGACGGTGGCCTGCCAGCGCTGCTTGCCCGCGCCCGTGTACGCCGCCGCGACCAGGTCACCCCCGACTCCCCCGGTGGCGACCGCGAGGCCCGCCGTGGTGACGGCCACCGCGTTCAGCCGGTCGTCACCGGTGCCGCCCACCGTGGTGGCCCATTTCCGGGCCCCGTTCAGGTCGTAGGCGGCGAGCCAGCCGTCGAGCCCGCCGAGCGCGGTCGTCCCCGGCAGGGCCGAGGTCGCGCTGCCCGTCACGTAGAGATTCGCTCCGTCGGAGGCCACGCCGTACGCCTTGTCCTCCCCCACCCCGCCGTACTGGCGGCCCCAGGAGAGCGCGCCATCGGCGGACAGGCGGGCGACCAGCGCGTCCTTGTCCCCGCTGTTGGCCCCGTCGAGCGCGCCCTTGGTGTAGCCGGCCACGTAGGCGCCGCCGTCAGGGGCGGCGGCCAGGCCATAGAGGCGGTCGGCCACGCCCGGCGCGCCGAACTGGGTGAGCCAGCGGACCGCGCCCTTGGCGTCGAGCCGGACCACGAACGCGTCGTCCGTGGCGTTGCCCGCGTGGTGGCCGTCCAGGTCGCCCTTGGTGTAGCCGGCCGCGAGCACGCCGCCGTCGGGCAGCGCCGCGACGCCGTACAACCGCTCGTCGGCGGCGGTGCCGAGCTGCCTGGTCCAGCCGTCCGCTCCGCCGCGCACCAGCACCGCGTCGAGGCGGCCCGCGTACGGCTGGCCGCCGACGGGCCCGCTCGCCGCGAACCCGGTGGTCAGCGATCCGTCGGCGTGGGCCGCGACGCCACCGGCCCAGTCCTGGGCGGCCGTGCCGTACAGCGGGGCGGGCAACCCGGCCGGCGGCGTGACGCTCAGCCCCGGGCCGAGCTCGGCCATCGCCTGCTCGAACGCGGGCGCCCAGACGGTCCAGTCGTGGCCGCCGTCGAGCACGCGCAGCTGCGCCGAGATCGCGGGCGAGCGCCGGGCCGCGTTGTAGAGCGCGGCGGACTCGAAGTCGAGGTCGTGCTGGGCGTCGGCGGGGTCGGGGTTGGCGTACTCGTCGTCGCCGACGGCCACGAACAGCCGTACGGGCAGGTCCTGGTCGAGCTTGGGGAGCAGGGCGGGGTAGTTCAGCTCCCGGTACACCGCGTCGGCGAACTTCTCGCCGCCCTGCCCGTAGGCGCCGTAGTCACGCGTGGAGGAGTCGCCCGGCGGCAGCGGCGTGTAGACGGCCGGGCTGAGCACGATGGCGCTGCCGAACAGGTCCTGGTGGGCCAGCGCGAAGCGCAGCGCGCCCGAGCCGCCCATGGAGTAGCCGCCGATCATGCGGGCCTGGCGGATCGGCGCCGTGCGGTACGTCGCGTCCACGTGGGCCACCAGGTCGCGGGTCAGCGCGGTCTCGACCGGCCGTCCTGGCAGGTCGGAGCCGGTGTAGCGGGAGTCCACATACCAGCTCCCGCGCTCGCTCCACGGCGCGTCGGGCATGACGGCGATGAGCGGCGGTATCCGCCGGGTCCGGATCATCGCGTCGAGCGTGTCCTTGACCCGGGTCCACGCCTGCATCGAGTCGCCACGACCGTGCAGCAGGTACAGCACCGGGTAGCGATCGGCGCCCTTGGCGTAGCCGTACGGGAGGTAGAGGTTGTAGGCGATGTTCTCCCCCAGCGCCGCCGAGGGCGCGGCGGCCGCGGTGATCGTCCCGGTCCGGCCGGCCCGCACGCGCGCCTCTCCCGGTACGGCCAGCAGCACGACGAGGGCGAGGGCCATGAGCGCACCGACACCGCTCCATCGAGATAAGGGCATCGGTCGCTCCCTGTAAACGTTTACCGAACAATCTGTCCAGTGGTTCAGGAGAGTTTCCTGGTGCCCTTTGATCCATGTCAAGTATTCAAATGATCACATGTCGTGATTCTTGCGATTTGCCGCCTAAATGACCTCTAGGCTGAGCCCAGAAAGATCCCTCCTCTACCGCGACGACCTGGGGACCCCTGATGACCGAGGACGCGAACGACGACGTAATGGAACAGCTGAGCCGCATAGACACCTCAGTGGCCCATCCGGCCCGTGTCTTCGACTACTGGCTGGGCGGCAAGGACCATTACGCCGCCGACCGCGAGACGGGTGAGCAGATCCTCGAGGTCATGCCGGAGCTGGCCATCATCGCCCGCGCCGAGCGGGAGTTCCTGGCGCGGGCGGTGCGGCACCTGGTCGTGGAGGCGGGGGTGCGCCAGTTCCTCGACATCGGCACCGGCATCCCGTCGGCCGACAACACCCATGAGGTGGCCCAGGCCGCCGCGCCCGAGGCGCGCATCGTGTACGTCGACAACGACCCGATCGTCCTGGCTCACGCCCGCGCGCTGCTGCGCGGCACCGACGAGGGCCTGACCACGTACATCGACGCCGACCTGCGCGATCCGGAGACGATCCTGGAACACGCGGCCAAGGCGCTGGACTTCACCCAGCCCGTCGGGCTGATGCTGCTGGGCGTGGTGGAGTTCGTGCCGGACGACGAGCAGGCGTACACGGTCGTCGCCGAGCTGATGCGGGCGCTCCCCTCGGGCAGCTATCTGACCATCGCCTCCAGCGTGAGCAGCCCGGCCATGGACCGCGCCGCGGCCATCTGGAACGACAGCGGCGCCACGCCCATCACGATCCGTACGACCGAGCAGCTCATGGAGTTCTACAAGGGGATGGAACTGGTCGAGCCGGGCATGGTGTCGCTGCCGAAGTGGCGTCCCGAGCCGACCACCCAATATCGCGGCCAGGAAGTGTCGCAATACGGCGCTGTCGGCCGCAAATCCTGACCTTCTACCAAGGCTTTCGGACAGTTGCTTGACCGCAACTCGACGATGAGCACGATGCACTCGCCCGCTTGACTATTCTCCTGGTGAAGCTTTGACAATTGCAGGATCGAACCAGGGGTGAACATGAGTGACGCAGCGGGGGCCTCACGTTCGTCCGGACGTCCCAAGCGGACACGTGACGTCGGCGAGGTCGGCGAGCCGGAGCTCCGGCAGCTGCTGGCCGGCCTGACCGCGGTCCGCGACGGCGACTTCGGCACCCGGCTGCCGGACGACGCCGACGGGCTGCTCGGCGAGATCGCCTCCGTCTTCAACGGCATGGTCGACCAGCTCTCGCTGTTCACCTCCGAGGTGACCCGCGTCTCCCGCGAGGTCGGCACCGAGGGGCGGCTCGGCGGTCAGGCCGAGGTGCCGGCCGTGTCCGGCACCTGGAAGGACCTCACCGAGTCCGTCAACGCCATGGCCGGCAACCTCACCGACCAGGTACGCAGCATCGCCCAGGTGACCACGGCCGTGGCCCGGGGCGACCTGTCGCAGAAGATCACCGTGGCGGCTCGTGGCGAGATCCTGGAGCTCAAGAACACCGTCAACACGATGGTCGACCAGCTGTCCTCCTTCGCCGACGAGGTCACCAGGGTGGCCCGCGAGGTCGGCACCGAGGGCGAGCTGGGCGGCCAGGCCGACGTCAAGGGCGTGGCGGGCACCTGGCGGGACCTGACCGACTCGGTGAACTTCATGGCCGGCAACCTCACCGCCCAGGTCCGCAACATCTCGCAGGTGGCCACCGCCGTGGCGCGCGGCGACCTGTCGCAGAAGATCACCGTCGCCGCCCGAGGCGAGATCCTGGAGCTCAAGAACACCCTCAACACGATGGTCGACCAGCTGTCCTCCTTCGCCGACGAGGTCACCAGGGTGGCCCGCGAGGTCGGCACCGACGGGCGGCTCGGCGGGCAGGCCGACGTCAAGGGCGTCTCCGGCACCTGGAAGGACCTCACGGAGTCGGTCAACGTCATGGCCGACAACCTCACCGCCCAGGTACGCAGCATCGCCGAGGTCACCACCGCCGTGGCCAAGGGCGACCTGTCGCAGAAGATCCGGGTGGATGCCCGAGGCGAGATCCTGGAGCTGAAGGAGACCATCAACACGATGGTCGACCAGCTCTCCGCGTTCGCCGACGAGGTCACCAGAGTCGCCCGCGAGGTCGGCACCGAGGGCAACCTGGGCGGCCAGGGCACCGTACGCGGCGTGTCGGGCACCTGGAAGGACCTGACCGACAACGTCAACGTCATGGCCTCCAACCTGACCAGCCAGGTACGCAGCATCGCCCAGGTCGCCACCGCCGTGGCCAAGGGCGACCTGTCGCAGAAGATCACCGTCGAGGCCAAGGGCGAGGTCGCCGCGCTCGCCGAGACCATCAACACGATGGTCGACACCCTGTCCGCCTTCGCCGACGAGGTCACCCGAGTCGCCCGCGAGGTCGGCACCGAAGGCCAGCTCGGCGGCCAGGCCCGGGTGCCGAACGTGGCCGGCACCTGGAAGAACCTCACCGACAACGTCAACTCGATGGCCGACAACCTGACCAACCAGGTACGCAGCATCGCCCAGGTGACCACGGCGGTGGCCAAGGGCGACCTGACCCGCAAGATCGACGTCGACGCGCGCGGCGAGATCCTGGAGCTCAAGACCACCATCAACACGATGGTCGACCAGCTGTCCTCCTTCGCCGCGGAGGTCACCAGGGTGGCCCGCGAGGTCGGCAGCGAAGGGCGGCTGGGCGGCCAGGCCGAGGTCGAAGGGGTCTCCGGCACCTGGAAGCGGCTGACCGAGAACGTCAACGAGCTGGCCGGCAACCTCACCCGCCAGGTCCGCGCCATCGCCGCGGTGACCAGCGCGGTCACCTCGGGCGACCTGACGCGCTCCATCACCGTGGACGCGGAAGGAGAGCTCGCCGACCTCAAGGACAACATCAACTCGATGGTGGAGTCGCTGCGCGAGACCACCCGGGCCAACGAGGAACAGGACTGGCTCAAGTCCAACCTGGCCCGCATGTCCGGGCTGATGCAGGGGCATCGCGACCTGGCCACGGTCGCCGAGCTGGTGATGGACGAGCTGGCACCCCTGGTCGCGGCTCAATACGGCGCCTTCTTCCTGGCCGAGGAGACCGAGCTGCAGCTCATCAGCGCGTACGGCTTCGCCGCCGACCCCGAGCGGCCGATCCGGTTCCGCATCGGCGAGGCGCTGGTCGGCCAGGCGGCGCGCACCCACAAGACCATCGCCATGACCGACATCCCGGCCGACTACATCACCGTCTCCTCCGGGCTCGGCCGCACGGCCCCCGTCTCGGTGGTCGTGCTGCCGATCGTGGCCGAGGAGCAGGTGCTCGGCGTCATCGAGCTGGCCTCGGTCTACGCCTTCACCCCGGTCCACCGCGCCTTCCTCGACCAGCTGATGGAGACCATCGGCGTCAACCTCAACACCATCGTCGCCAACGCCCGCACCGACGAGCTGCTCGTGGAGTCGCAGCGGCTCACCGTCGAGCTGCAGACCCGCTCGGCGGAGCTGCAGAACCAGCAGGAGGAGCTCCAGCGCTCCAACGCCGAGCTGGAGGAGAAGGCGACGCTGCTGGCCACCCAGAACCGCGACATCGAGACCAAGAACCTGGAGATCGAGCAGGCCAGGCAGGAGCTGGAGGAGCGGGCCCAGCAGCTCTCGCTGGCCTCCAAGTACAAGAGTGAGTTCCTGGCCAACATGAGCCACGAGCTGCGCACCCCGCTCAACTCCCTGCTCATCCTGGCCCAGCTGCTCTCCCAGAACCACACCCGCAACCTCACGGCCAAGCAGGTCGAATACGCGGGCATCATCCATTCGGCCGGCTCCGACCTGCTGCAGCTGATCAACGACATCCTCGACCTGTCCAAGGTCGAGGCCGGCAAGATGGACATCAACCCCGAACGCGTGTCGCTGCGCCAGCTGCTCGACTACGTGGAGGCCACCTTCCGGCCGATGACCACGCAGAAGAGCCTGGACTTCCTGATCACCACCGCTCCGGGCGTGCCGACCGAGCTGCTCACCGACGACTCGCGGCTGCGCCAGGTGCTGCGCAACCTGCTCTCCAACGCGGTCAAGTTCACCGAGACGGGCAGCGTCGAGCTACGGATCGAGCCGGCCAGCCCGGCCGAGCTGCCCGTTCCCGCGCGCCCGCACGGCGCGGCGGTGGCCCTGCGGGTCATCGACACCGGCATCGGCATCCCGGAGCAGCAGCTGGAGGTGATCTTCGGCGCGTTCCAGCAGGCCGACGGCACCACCAGCCGCAAGTACGGCGGCACCGGGCTGGGCCTGTCGATCAGCCGCGAGATCGCCTACCTGCTCGGCGGCGGCATCACCGCGCAGAGCACTCCGGGACAGGGCAGCGTCTTCACGCTCTACCTGCCGATCGCGCGCCCCGACTTCGAGGACTACTCCGCCCCCGACATCAAGCCGCTGCCGTCCGCCGCCAGGCACAGCCTGCCCGCCGCGCCCGTGGTGCCGCAGCAACGGCGGCTCCTGATCATCGAGGAGCGGCAGCGCGGGCTGCTGTCCCTGGTCGCCGAGAGCGTCGTGTCCGACCTGGCCAACACCCGCGACCTGGCCCACCTCAACGGGACCGTCGAGGTGGTCACCGCCGCGGGCCCGGAGGAGGCGGCCGCCACGCTCGCCGCCGAGGCGTGCCACTGCATCGTCCTCGACATCGACATGCCGGATATGGCGGCGTACGGCCTGCTGGAGGCCATGGACGGCGACCCCGCGCTCCAGCAGGTGCCGGTCCTGGCCTACAACAACTGGCGCACCAACCCGCAGCAGGAGGCGACCCTGCAGGCCCGCGCCAGCAACCGGCCGCTGGAGCTGCTGTCCAGCCTCGACGAGCTGCGCGAGCGCATCGCCCTGCACCTGACCGCCGACCAGCCGAGCGACGTGCTCCCCCTGGTCCGGCCGGCCAACGTGGGCGTGCCCGCCGGGCGCGAGGTCGACGACACGCTGGCCGGGCGTACGGTGCTGGTGGTCGACGACGACGCCAGGAACCTGTTCGCGCTCACCAGCATGCTGGAGATCCACGGCATGAACGTGCTGCACGCGGAGAACGGCCGCAAGGGCATCGACACGCTCATCGCCCACCCGGAGACCGACCTCATCCTGATGGACGTGATGATGCCGGAGATGGATGGCTATGCCGCCACGGAGGCGATCCGGGCCATGCCTCAGTACGTCGGCCTGCCCATCATCGCGGTGACGGCCAAGGCCATGCCGGGTGACCAGGAGAAGTCGCTCGCGGCGGGAGCGAGCGACTACGTCACCAAGCCGGTCGACTCCGACCATCTCATCGAGGTGATACAGCGCTGGATGACCTCCTAGCGCAGTCCCCCGGGAAAAGCTCGTGTCCATCCCCAGGAGTCCCACGTTGCAACCAGCACAGCAGCCTGGCGCCGCCCATGCGGAGGCTTCGGCCGATGACGCGAACGTCGGGCGGCTGGCCGCCACGATCGAACGGCTGCGCAAGGAGATCCAGGACGCCCACCTGGCCGCCGACGGGCGCGCCCTGATCGAGCTGGCCAAGGGCGTCCTGGTCGAGCGGCTGCGCTGCGGCCCCGCCCAGGCCGGCCGCCAGCTCACCACGCTCGCGGAGCAGGCCGGGATGTCGCAGCTGGAGCTGGCCTCGGTCATCATCGACCAGGCGGCGCAGGACCGCATCAGCGAGACGGCCGGCGAGTTCCTGCGCTTGGCGGCGACGGACCACGACCGTGCGCGCCACTCCGTCTCCCTGCGGCTGCGCGCCGCCGAGAGCGGCGCGCTCGGCGCGAGCGACACCCAGGCGGTCGCCGAGTCGCTCCTGGAGCACGCGCTGGCGCCGCTCGGCGCGACGACGGTCGCCGTGTGGGCCGCCGGTCCCGACGCCTCGCTCAGCCTGGCCGGCTACGCGGGGCTCAGCGCCGAGGAGGCCATGCGGTGGCGGTACGTCCCTCCGGGCGTGGCCACCCCGGCCCGCCAGGCTCTCTCGGAGCGCCGGACCGTCTGGTTCCCGGCCCTGCGCGAGGCCGGTCTGCCCACCATCGGGCACCGGCAGGCGGCCGAAGGCGGGCGGGTGACGGTGCCCGCCGGCACGGGCGGCCGCATCCTGGGCGTCCTGGAGATCGGCTGGCCGCATGATCTGGAGCCGCAACCGCCGCAGATCGAGCGGCAGATCGAGGCGCTGGCGGACCTGTGCGCCCATACCCTGGACACGTTCGCGCCGGACGGGCCCGCGTCGCCCGACCCGGCCTTCTCCGAGCTCGTCGACCTGGCCGATGGGCTCCATGATCCCGCCCTGGTGCTCTGTCCGCATCTCGACAGCGGCGGCAGGCTGACCGATTTCCGCATCGTGCACGCCAACAGCCGGTTCGCCGACCCGGCCGGGCGTCCGCGCCATCGGGTGACCGGGGCGCTGCTGCTGGAGGCGTACCCGCTGGCGGCCGAGAACGGCGGGCTGTTCGCCAGGGTCGAGCACGTACACGCGACCGGCGAACCGTTCCGCACTGACCGCATGACCCTCGACACCCTGGTGGACCAGGTGCGGCTGAGCACCGAGGCCGGCGTCAGCGCCACCCGCCACGGCGACTGCGTGCTGCTCATCTGGCGGCCGCAGGACGAACGGGCGCGGCTGGCCGGCATCCTGCAGCACGCCCAGCGCCTGGGCCGCATCGGCGGCTTCGAGGAGAACGCGCTCACCGGCCGGGTCACCTGGAACGACCAGCTCTTCGCCCTGTACGGCCTGTCTCCCGGCGACGAGCCGATCCCCCTCGAACGGCTGCGCGAGCACGCCCATCCCGACGACGAGACCGGCATCGGCCGGTTCCTGCGCACCGTGCTGCACCATCGGCGCTCGGCTTCGACGGCGTTCCGGCTCCAGCGGCCCGACGGGATCGCCCGGCACATCCGCGTGGTGGCGGAGCCGGTTTTCGGGGCCGACGACCGGTTGCTGGCCGTACGCGGTGCTTATCAGGACATTTCCTCACAGCACTGGACCGAGGTGGCGCTCGCCGCGACCCGCGACCAGCTCGCCCACAGCGAGCAGCAGACAGCCGAGCGCAACCGCCTGGCCCTGCAGCTGCAGCGGGCCATCATGCCGCCGACGCACGACACGACGGACGCCTTCGGGCTGCGGATCGCCGTCCGCTACCGGCCCGCCGAGGAGGAGCACCTGATCGGCGGCGACTGGTACGACGCCGTCGTGCTGCCGTCCAAGCAGGTGCTCCTGTCCGTGGGCGACGTGGCCGGGCACGGCATCCAGGCGGCCACCGGCATGGTCGTGCTGCGTAACGCCCTGCGCGGCCTGGCCGCCACCGGCGCGGGGCCCGGCCAGCTGCTGACCTGGCTCAACCTCGTCGCCCACCATCTCACCGACAGCGTGACCGCCACCGCGATCTGTGGCCTGTACGACCCGCGGACCAAGGTCCTGCGCTGGGCCCGCGCCGGACACCTGCCGCCGCTCCTGGTCCGGGGGACGAACGCGGCGGAGCTGCCGATGGTTCAGGGGCTGCTGCTCGGCGCGGTGTCGGAGGCGGCGTACGAGGAGGGGCAGCTGCAGCTCGAAGCCGGTGACACCCTGATGATGTACACGGACGGGCTCATCGAACGCCGGGACCGGGCCCTGCAGCATGCCCAGAACCACCTGCTCGTCATCGCCGGGCAGCCGGCGCAGACCCTCGACCTGCGGCTGGACCACCTGCTGACGCACTGCAACTCCGACACCGACGACGACACGTGCCTGATCGGTGTCGAGTTGCAGTGACGCCTGTGGTGACGCCGCTTCGGCCGGCGCTATGTGGCGCCGGCCGAAGCAGCGTGACCGGGGACCTCAGTCCGACAGGCCCTTGCGCAGGTCGTCGAGGACCTTGCGCAGGATGCGCGAGACGTGCATCTGCGAGATCCCGAACTCCGCGGCGATCTCGGCCTGCGTCATGTTGCCGTAGAAGCGCAGCAGCAGGATCTTCTTCTCCCGCACGGGCAGCGCGTCGATGAGCGGCTTGACGGCGTGCTTGTCGACCAGGGAGTCGAGCGATTCGTCACGCTCGGGGATGACGTCACCGAGGGACGCGGAGTCGTCGTCGACACCCGTCGGGGCGTCGAGCGAGAGCGTGCTGTAGGCCGCCGAGGCGTCCATCGTGAGCAGCACGTCCTCCTGGGAGATCTTCATCTTCTCGGCCAGTTCGGCGACCGTCGGGGAGCGGCCGAGGGTCTGGCTGAGGTCCGAGACGAGCTTGTTGAGCTCGGAGCGGCGCTCCTGGTAGACGCGCGGCACCCGGATGGCCCAGGTACGGTCCCGGAAGTGGCGCTTGACCTCGCCGGTCATGGTGACGACCGCGTAGCCGCGGAAGTCGTGGCCGAGCTCGGCGTCGAAGCCGTTGATGGCCTTCATGAGGCCGACGTAGGCGGCCTGGCGCAGGTCTTCGATGGGCTCGCCGCGGTAGCGGTAGCGGCGGGTGATGTCGTTGGCCAGCCACTCGTGCATCGCCACGAGACGCTCGCGGATCCGTACCTTGTCGAGCTCGGTGGTCTCCGGCTTGACCATTTCGACCAGGAGTTGTTCGGCGGTCATCTCGCTGAGCACGAGTACCTGAGGCTGAGCGTGAGCCTGCTGGACGGTCATTCCTGCTCCTCATATCTACTGCAGGCGGTCCCGTCCAAAGACAAAAGCCCAGACAGAGACACGCCTCGATAACACGAGACGAAGCCCTCTGCTGGACTTCGTATTCATTATCTCCCATTTTCCGGAGATGTCACGCCCCGCGAGATCACAAAAAGGTCACGCACCACGCGGGCGGACCCTCAGCCGCGCTTCCAGAAGGCCTCCGGCAGCGCCTCGATCTCGACCACGGCCTGTTCGAGGTTCGCGGCGAACGGCAGCAGCGCCTGATAGACCGGCTCACCACCTTCGGCGAGCCGGCGGATGACCTCGGCGTTCAACCGCGCCCGGTCGACCACCTCGGAGCGGAACGCCGTACGGTCCCCCTCGTAGCCGTAGGCGTCGAGCAGCAGGTGCAGCCGCCGGGACCGATCCTCGAACGCCGTGAACCCCTGCTCTGTGACGACGCGCCGGGCGTGCAGCGGAACCCAGGTCAACGCGCTGTAGGCCAGATCGCGCTCCCGCGAGGACGGCCCGGCGGTGTCCCAGTCGACGAACCCGACCAGGTCGTCCTCCTGCCACACCGCGTTGTAAGGAGAGGCGTCGTGGTGCCCGATGACCAGCCCCGGCCGCCAGGGACGCCCGGTGAACCAGACCGCGTCCGGCTCGGGCACGAACGTCGCCGTCGCGTCGTGCAGCCGCCGCATCCAGGCCCCGACCTGCTTGAGCGCGCTGTCCGACCAGGGCCAGGCGGGCCAGGGAGCCTGCTCCCCGATCGTGTCGCCCTGGAGGTAGGTCAGCACCTCGCGCCCCCGCTCGTCGAACCCGAGGACCCGCGGCGCCCCCTCGAACCCGGCCGCCTCCAGATGGTTCAGCACGGTGTGGACGGTGCGCGTCCACGGGTTGGCGGGCCGATGGACGGTATCGCCGATGCGTACGCCGCCGACATGCCTGCCACCCGGCAGGGGCTGCTCATCCATGACGCCGTTTCTACTCCCGGCCCGCCGGTCGCCGCACCTGGTTTTCCTGCCTGGCCGGGGACGAGCCTGGTCAACTGGTCCGCGTATCTCGTCCCAGCTCGTCATGGCAGGGACCATAGAGATCACTACCGGCAGAAACGCCCCACCCCGCGGAAACGGGGGCTCGCGCGGTCATTTAGCATGATCGTGGTAAAAATGTCCCGTGTCGTCCGATGAACCTTTATCCATGGCCAGTCAACCGCCCGGTAACCTTTCGCCGACCACCTCCCCGGGCTCGCCGGCGTTCGGGACGCCCGACCCCTCGCCGTCGCTGGTAAGCCCGTGCCCGCACATCCCCGCGTGCCCGCCGCCCCTGTGCCTCCCCTCGCATCTACGCGCGCAGCCGGTGCAGGCCTCACTGGCCAAGTCCGCGCCACTGCTCGAGGACACCGACGGCGCCGCGAAAGGCTACGAGACCGATGCGGGGTACGTGCGGAAGTTCGCCGGCACCATGGACGACTCGGCCACCGGCGTGGACGCCGTCAAGCAGTGGACCCCTCGCTTCGAGGGCTGGAATCTGGCCCCCATGGCCGGAGTGCCCATTGTCGGGCTGATGTTCGTCAACCGGTTGAACACCATCGCCGACACCTGGCGGGACAGCGCGGGCATCCTCTCCGAAGTGCTGCGCACCGACAGCGGCAAGATTGACAAAGCCGCGGACAACTACGTCGCCGCCGCGCGGGCCAGCACCGCCGAGTGAGGAGAGATTCGCGATGTCGACTCCGTCTGGAGAACCGCCGAAGCTGATCGTGCCGGGCAGCACCACCCCTGTGGCCAATCAGCAGCTCTATGTCTCCAACGCCAGCGGCACCGTACAGCGGACCGTCACAGTCGCTCCCAAGCCGCGCACCGACCCCGGCTTCTACAAGCGGCTGATCACGGAGCTGAATCCGCTGCGCCAGTCCAACAGGGCCGCGATGGCTGTTTCGGGGCTCGGCGTCGCCGCGCTCGCGCTGGACGTGGCGGCCACCCTCAACCTGGGCAACCCGTTCCTGTTCTACGATCGGCGTGAGCAGTGGAAGAGCATGGCCGGACTGCTGGAAGGCAGCCGGTCCGACTTGTGGCGTGCCTTTTTTGATGACATCTCCCCCAACTGGAAGGGCCAAGCGAGGGATACGCTCCAGCAGTACGTCCGCTTTAACGTCAACGGCTTGTACGGCCAGCTTGGCAAGATCACTGACGAGATGAGCGGCGCCATGCACGGCCAGTACAAAGAGGTACTGGAGTACGACCTGTCGGTGTTCGGGCTCTACGCCACTTCGGCCCCCATACTGCGCGCCGTCGCCGCCATGAGCGCACACCCGGTGGGGAGGGTCGCCCTGATGACCCAGGTCGGCCTGTTCATGAGCGCGGCAGGAAATCTGGTCAAGCAGTTCGCCGACGTGTACAAGTCTTACGAGGGCGCCCTCAACAAGCTGGAACTCAAGCTCAACGATCTGAGGGGCGCCTTCTACCGGTCCGGCAACCCGGCGCTGGGGGCACGCGATCTCCACCTCACCCCTGCGATCGCGGACCCCACCCAGCTGGAAAACTACTGGGTTCCCATGTCGAAGGAAGCCTCATGAGGCGTGTCGAGGCGTTCGCCGGGGGTCGGCAGGACGACGTCGACGGACTGCTGCGCGAGACGGACGGCTGGGCGCGCACCCTGGCCGGGGCGCTGGGCGAGTTGGAGGAGGAACGGCTGGCGGGCGCCGACCCGTCCGAGGTCGTCCGCGCGGAGGTGTCCGGCACCGGCCGCCTGCGCGGGTTGTCCATCGACCCGCGCGGCCTGCGCGGCCTGGACCATGTCCAGCTCGCCCAGGCCGTTTGCGAGGCGATCGCCGCGGCCCACCTCGCAATGGGGGAGCGGCTGACTCAGGTCGTCCAGGATCTGACGGGACAAGCGCCTGACACCGCGGGCACAGAGGGCGCCGCCGACCCGCTCGACGGCCACATCCGCAACGTGCTGCGAGGAGAGTGAGCGATGGAGGGCATGGAGGAGGCGCAGGCGCGGCTGGAGGCGTTGATCGCCGCCGCCGAGCAGGCGGAGGCGAGGGTGGAGGAGTGGAGTGCCGCCGAGTTCGCCGGCGTGGCCGACGAGGGTGGGATTGTGGCCGTCACCGACGCGCTCGGCACCATCGCGCGGTTGGAGATCTCCCCGCGGAGCAGGAGGCGACTGGACGCGACGGGCTTGGCCGCCGCCATCCTCGCGGCGATCACGACAGCCGAGGAGGCCGCGGCGGCCTCCAGAGACGCGCTGCTAGGGAGTTTGCACGCCGCTTCGGGCACGATCGCCTAGCCCTTCACCTGCGCTTTGAGATTGTTGAGCTTGCGCCGGCTCGCCGTCCTGCGGGGGCGACCTACGCCGTCCCCGCCAGGAGCCGTCGGGTGCGGGCCGGCGCCGAAGGGGGCAGCTCGGCGAGGATGTCGGCGAGGGTGACCCCGGCAAGGCTGCCTCGCCACGCCTCGTGCGCGTCGGCCATCTTCTCGGCCAGGACGCACGTGCGGCGGCAGTCCTCGGCGGGCAGCGCGCCCCGCCCTCGCCGGCGGATCTCACGGCACGCGTACGGCGGGGACGTGCCGTCGACGGCCTCGACGATCCGCAGGAGCGTAATCTCGGAAGGGGGCAGCGCGAGCCGGAACCCGCCCCGCGGACCCGTGGTCGCGCCCAGCAGGCCGGCCCTGACAAGCGCCTTCAGCTGCTTGGTGAGATAGGGCGCCGGGAGGTCGTAGTACTGCGCGAGCTGTGCCGCCGACGCGCTGGCTCCTGCGTCGAGCTGCGCCAGCGTCGTAGCGCAGTGCAGAACCCATTCAGTACTCACCGGCAGCTTCACGCCTCCGAGCCTATCGCAGACATTATGGACCTGTTTAGTCCGTGATAGCGTTTCCCGCGTCAGCCAGAGAAGGAGAGATCATCATGCGGATCGCGATCGCCGGTGCGACCGGCAACATCGGGGCCCTCACTGTCGCCGCCCTCGAACGCGGCGGGCACGAGGTCGTGCGAATCAGCCGCTCGCTGGGCGTCGACCTGTTGACCGGTGACGGGCTCGACGACGCGCTGGCCGGCGTCGAGGCGGTCATCGACGCCACCAACGGACCGGCGACCGACCAGGCCGAGACGGTGGCGTACTTCGGCACCGCCACGCGCAACCTGCTCGCCGCCGAGGAACGAGCCGGCGTCCGTCACCATGTGCTGCTCTCGATCGTCGGGATCCATGGCATCGAGGGCAACGCCCACTACGCCGGCAAGCGGGAACAGGAGCGCCTCGTGTCCGAGGGACCGGTGCCGTGGACGATCGTCCCGGCCACGCAGTTCCACGACTTCGCCGCACTGGTGACGAGCTGGACCGAGCAGGACGGCGTCGCGACGATCCCGCCGCTGCTCGTACAGCCGATCGCGCCCGCGGACGTGGCCGACATCCTCGCCGAGATCGCGCTGGGCGAGCCGCGGGGACGTTACGTCGACGTCGCCGGGCCCGACCCACAGGACCTGGTGGACATGGCCCGGCGCACCAACGAGGCGCGCGGCCGTACGGTGAAGCTCGTGCCCACGTGGTCGGTGTTCGACCCGGCGGCGGCCGGCAACGCGCTGCTGCCCGGTAAGGACGCCCGCATCGCGCCGACCACCTTCGACGCGTGGCTCGCGCAACAGCGCTAGCCCGGCGGGGCAAGACGGATGATCTGGTCGCGGAGGGCATCATCAAGGGGCGCATTGAGAAACCCGTTGTCGACGCCATGATCACAGCCCAGCACGATCGAGACACGGACAGGCGGACCTTCCGCATATCCGAACAGGAGATCGAACCAGTCGGCCGGATCGCAGCTGACCTCGTTCAGGATCTCCTTGTCCCCAGCGTCCAGGGCGTTCAGCGTTTGCGCCAGAGATCCTGCCGTCCGGCGGTCGTGCTCACGCCGCGGAGCCCGCTCACCAGCCCTGGTCGCACGCCTGCACACCAGGACGGAGATGGGCTCGTCGGGCACCATCCGCTCGTCCTGGCCCCGGCGCTCGCCGGGTATCTGGCAGGGGTCGTCGGGGTGCACGAGCCGCCATGTTCCGGTCCGGTAGGCGGCGGTGAGGCTCCGGCCTACGTACGAGCGGGATTGGACCGTGCCGTTCGTGGTCCGGACGCAGCCGTTGACCTCCTCGGCGCTGCCCACCCAGAGCCCTCCGCCGCCGGGGTAGGCGAACCGGATGAGGTAGTTGGTCATCGGGCCGCCCTTCAGCGTGCACATGACATCGCGCTCCTCCGTGCTGACCGGAAGGTAGCCGAGGTCACGGGCCATGGCCTCGGCGTCGCCGGTCAGGGTCCGTGATCCGGCCAGCCGCTCGCCGCCCATGCGGGTGTTGTCGCCCGGGTACGCGCAGATCATCGCGGTGACCGGCCTGCCGGGCACGAGGTAGTCGCCGACCCCGTCGATCTGCCCGGCGGCAGGCACCCAGCCACCGGCGTGGCGGCCTCCCCACTGTTGCGGGCACGACGTCAGGACGGTTGGCGGGCTGCTCACCGAGGATGAGGTCAGGACGGTGGCCGCGCAGATCGCGGTGACGACGACGGCCACGTGACGGAGATTCACAAAGGTGAGACGTCACCCGCCCGCCGACCGGTTCAGGTAGTTGAGCACTGATGCGGTCGCGGCGGCCGCGTTACCACGGTGCCACTCCGGCGGGGTCGAAGAACGCCCCGGTGGGCCCGTCGGCGCCCAGCAGCGCGGCTCGTACGATCGGGGCCGCGCCCTCCTCGACGGTCTGCGTCCCGCTGAAGCCGTTGAGATCGGTGGCGGTGTAGCCGGGGTCGACCACGTTGACCCGCAGTTCGGGGCAGAGCCTCGCGTACTGGACGGTCAGCATGGCGAGCGCGGCCTTCGAGGCGGTGTAGGCCAGGGCGGGCACGTGGGACTCGATGCGGTCGGGGTCGTGGACCCGGGCGAACGAACCAAGACCGCTGCCGACGTTGACCACGACCCCATGCCCGCGGCG
This sequence comes from Nonomuraea sp. NPDC049158, assembly GCF_040648335.1. Lineage (NCBI taxonomy): Bacteria > Bacillati > Actinomycetota > Actinomycetes > Streptosporangiales > Streptosporangiaceae > Nonomuraea > Nonomuraea sp. NPDC049158. The sequence continues at coordinate 174,805 of NZ_JBEZDM010000001.1, read as the reverse complement.
CCGCAGCAGCGGCAGGAACGCGTGGGTCACCCGGACGACGCCCACGAGATTGGTGTTCAGGACGGTCTCCATGTCCGCCCCGGTGAACTCGCTCGCCGGAGGCGCACCACCGGCGATCCCCGCGTTGTTGACCAGGACGTCCAGGCCGCCCTGCTCCTTGTCCACGAGTTCCGCGGCCGCCTGGACCGACGCCTCGTCGGTGACGTCGATGAGCAGCGGCAAAGCGCCCAGCTCCTTCGCCGCCCGCCGGGCGTTGTCCGCGTTGCGTGCGCCGATGTAGACGGTATGGCCCACTGCGACGAGTTGACGGGCGGTCTCGAAGCCAAGGCCCTTGTTCGCCCCGGTGATCACTGTCGTTGTCATGACTCCAGCCTCACACCGTCGTCGCAGGTCGTACCAGCGAAGGGTCTTCCTGGGAACACCCGTACCAGGCACGAGCGGGTGGGTGGTGCGACGATGAGGGGGTGAGCGGCAACGGCGAACTGGCGACGATCCTGCGGGTCTGGCGCGAGCGACTGCTCCCCAGACAGGCGGGCCTGCCCGCCAATGGGCTGCGGCGCACGCGGGGCTTGCGGCGCGAGGAGCTCGCGATGCTGGCGGGCGTGTCGGCCGACTACATCGTGCGCCTGGAACAGGGCCGCGCCTCGACGCCGTCGGCGCAGGTGTGCGCCGCGCTGGCGCGGGCGCTGCAACTGGACGACGCCGAACAGACCCATCTCTTCCTGCTGGCCGGCCACGCGGTCGGCAGCGGGCGGATCGGCCAGTTGATCCCGGCGAGCGTACGCAGGCTGCTGAACCGGCTCGATGATCACCCGATCGCCGTGTACGACGCGATGTGGGCACTCATCCTCTGGAACCGACCGTGGGCGGCGCTGATGGGCGACCCATCGGCCCTCGACGAGGAGGAGCGCCACATGCTCTGGCGCGCCTACACCGGCCAACCGCACCGGATCATCATGACACCCGACGAGTGGACGGCCTTCGAGCGCTCGATGGTCGCCGACCTCCGGCGGACCGCCGCCCGCTACCCCGACGACCCGCGGCTGCACGCGTTCGTCCAGCAACTCCGCGAACTCAGCGACTCCTTCCGCACACTGTGGGACGCCCACCTGGTCTCCGACCACCACCAGGCAACCAAGGCCGTCGACCACCCTGAGGTGGGCAGAATCGACCTGGACTGCGACATCCTCACCAGCCAGCACGGCGACCTGCGGATCGTGATCTACACGGCGCAGCCGGGCAGCGAATCAGAGACCAAACTCGCCCTGCTCGACACCATCGGCACCCAGACCATGACGCCCGGCTAGAGGCGGCGTGTCCGCCGACTGCTGGTCGCCCACCGTCGGCAACCTGGACGTGCACCGCTCCTCCGGCGTCGGCAATCACGCCTTCTTCCTGCTCGCCAACGGCAGCGGCCCATCGGGCTGGGGCGACAGCCCGACCTACGACGGCTCCACCGTCATGCGATCCACTCGCCACCGCGGGAACGATCGACCTGGACTGCGGCACCCGGCTGGCCGGGAGACGGCGAGCCGGGTCGCCGTCACCCGGGCGTCGGGATGCTACGCGGGCGGCTGGAGGACGCTGACCACCTGGGTGGTCCTCGCTGACTCCATGGTCGAATTGCCGAACAAGAGGAGGGCGTACGTGTGTTCCCCGGCCCTGGTCGGCGTATCCGAGAAGCTGAACGACCCGTCGGCGGCGGTGGTCAACTTCACCAGGTGCTTCGAGGTGACGCTGCCATCCGGGCTGACGACCTTGCGCGAGACGGAGATGATCGACCCCGGGAAGGTGATGCCGTCGGCGCCGACGGTGCCGCTGAACTCGAGTCGCTCGCCGACGTTGCCCGTCGCCGGTCCGGTCACGGTAAGCGTCGGCTCGTACCGGGACACTGTGACGGTCACCGAGGAGCCGCTACCCCAGAACCATGAGTTGCCCGGCCAGTACACCTGATACTTGAACGCCCCGAGGGACGGCGGGGCGTCGGTGAATTGGTAGGTCCCGTCCGCCGCCGTGGTGATTTCCTGGAACGGCCTGGAGGTGCCGTCGGGGAGCCAGCGGTACAGTTCGAGCGTCTGCGCGCCGGGGGGCAGTCCACTGCTCAGCGTGAGTCGTCCGCTGAGGGTCGACTGCTTGAGCGCGGTCACCTTGGAGGGAGCCGTCAAGGTCAGCGTGGAGGAGTGGTAGGGCGAGGGCGGCAGCCGCCAGAGGTGCATCCGCCCGGTGCCGGGCTCTTTCAAAACCGCGAAGGTGAGTGTGCCGTAGAACTCGATGCTGCCCGCCACGACGGTCTTCCCCTGGTGGGCGGCTGTGTAGATGACCTCCGCGGTGGTCGCGTCGTACACCACGAGCTCCGCCGCGTCGCCTGCGGAGGAGTTCCAGCCGCCCACGACGTAGGCGCCGTTCGGGCTGGCCGCGACAGCGGTGGGGAGGCCGTGCTCGCTCAGCTCGCCGCTGTCGTAGGCGCGGGTCTTGGCGTTGGTCGTCGTGTCCCAGGCGTCGAACCGGTGGGTGTCGGCCAGCGCCGACAGCGCCGCCGACCCGTAGTCGGCGAGGGCGAGGTCCCGCAGGGACGTGTCGGCGCGGATCTCACCGCGCGGGGTGGCCGGGGTGGTGCTGACGTCATACACCCTGATCGAGGCGGGGTCGGCTCCCGGCTCTCCCGCCACCAGAGTGCTCCCGGCGACGGCGACCAGCGGAGGCTGCGTCGTGGCCGGCCCGACCGGGACGAGGGTGGGTGTCGGCCTCCACAGCTCGAGGGCGACGACGCCTCCTTCCCCCGCTTGGCCGCACCCGTATCCGGCCCACAGCCGCTCGTACGACTGGGCCAGCGTGGACGGGCACGGGTAGGCGGCGAGGTCGATCCGCTTGGTGATGGCGAGCGTTGCGATGTCGATCTCGATCACTTCATGCGAATCGCGCAGCGCCGCGTACACCTTCCTGCCGTTGTCCGCCACGGACAGGGCCACGGCACCGGACAGGCCGCTGATCGTGTCGATGAGCGCGCCGTCGCTTTTGGTGACCACGATCCGATCGTCGGCGGCGACGAAGATTTTGCCGCTCTGCCCCACCACGTCGCCGCCCCTGTCGGCGGCGACGCCGAGGTCGGTGACGGTCGCGGCGGCCGCGGCGGCCGCGGCGGTCGCGGCGGTGGGCGCCTGAGTGACGAGCAGGGCCGCCGCCAGGAGCAGGGCCCCGGCCCAGGCGACTAATCGGCGGGACAGCGGAGCATGGGCAGAGGTGGATGGGCGCACAGGCACTCCGTTCTGGAGGAGAAGGGGAGAGTCGAGCACCCCGGCATGACTACGGGACCCGCCCCCACTGACGATCTTCGTATATCGAACACATATTCGCATGGCGTGGGATTGCCGTCTAGAGCATCGGGCAGAGGGCACCGGCAAGAAGGGTGTGACGAGCCCAAACAGTGTTGAACTTGCTGTGACTTGCCTAGTCAATGCTGGGCGGACATAACGTCCCCCGATGCACATCGACGAGTTGGTCGAGCACTGGACGATCCTGGACGAAGAGCGCGACCTCGTCGCTGTACCTGACGCCGCGAGACCCCCCAGCTCGGCCGCCCCCGCATCTGCAGCGGCCAAGCCCAGCCCTGGCCCGGCCGGCCGATCACCTCTGCCTGGCGGAAAACTGACATGGGGGCCAAGGCCGGTCCGGCGGCAGTGCACGGCATCCCGATCCATAAACAGGACGCGCTGGTGTCCGTCCGTGCCCACTGAGTCGCCGAACGGCCATTCACCGGGGTTCCGGACGAGCGAATGGACAGACGCGCTCGACACGCGCGCGATCGCCAGCTTCCCGACCGCCGCGTCGTAACCCGGGGACGAGCCGCCATTTTGACCTTGACCCCCAGGTCAGCCTTTAGCGTCGCGGTCACTCACCTGTGGACAGAGAGGACACCCATGGACGGCATGGCAGGCAAGGGCGTGGTCATCACCGGAGGCGGCACGGGGATCGGCCGTGCCACGGCTCACCAATTCGCCGCCGAGGGCGCGCGGGTGCTCGTCGTCGGTCGTACCGCCGCGCGTCTGGAGGAGACCGCTGCCGCGTACCCCTCGATCAGTACGTTCGTCGCAGACGGCGCGGCAGCCGATGGGCCCGAGCGCATCGTCGAGGCGGCGGTACAGCGGCTGGGCCGGATCGATGTCCTGGTCAACAATGCCGCGATCACTCGGCCCGCCGCGCTCGGGACGATCGATCGCCGTACCGCCGAAGAGCAGATCGCCACCAATCTCCTCGCTCCCCTCTTCCTGGCCCAGGCCGCCCTGCCGCACCTGGCCGCCGCGAAGGGGACGATCGTGAATGTGTCCTCCAACCCACCCTCGTACGGCTGGCCGGACAACTCCGTCTACGGATCGACCAAGGTGGCGCTCGACTTCCTGACGGCCACCTGGGCGGTCGAGCTCGCGCCCAAGGGCGTGCGCGTCGTGTCCGTGGCGCCCGGCATCACCGCCACACCCGTGCTGGCGCACGCCGGATTCACCCAGGAGCAGATCGCCGCCGCGGGCGAAGGACTTGTCGGACGCATTCCGCTCGGTCGCATCGCCCAGCCCGGCGAGATCGCCTGGTGGATCGTGAACGTGACGCGGCCCGAGGCCGGGTACCTCACCGGCACAGTGGTTCGCGTCGACGGCGGCCTCTCTGTGGCAGCAGGGCAAAAGGCATAAACTGCGGCAGTGCTGATCGGGGAGCTGGCGCGAGCGAGCGGCGTCACCGTCCGGGCCCTGCGCTATTACGAGCAGCAGGGCCTGCTTGAGCCGGAACGGGCCGTCAACGGGTACCGGCACTATGACGGCGGCGCGGTGGCCAGGGTCCGCAACATTCAGCTCCTGCTGTCGAACGGCTTCACCGCCCAGGACGTACGCGGCTTCCTGCCCTGCCTGGACGACGGCGAGGTCTCGCTGGGACCGGCCTGCCCGCCCAGTGTGGAAGCGGTGAGCAGAAAGGTCGCGGCCCTGGAGGAGCGGATCGCCGAGCTGAGCGCCGTACGAGATCGGCTCGTGCAGGCTCTGACCGGCAACGCGACGCCACGGCAACCCGAACCCGGCACCATCGCTCGCCACCCCGCTTACACCCGCCCCGCTCACGATTAGCGGTCACGATTAGCGGAGTGGGCTTTCCCGCACCAGCTGAGGTGACGGGCGGTCGGCCCGATCACCGGCGCCTTGGCCGCAGTGGCGGCACTGGCCTCGGCGGCGCAGGTGGTAGGCCAAGGCTGCGGCGGCCAGCGCCCCTCCCCAGACCGGCCAGAACGTCTCCGGCAGCCAGGCGCCCCACTCCGCCATGGAGAACCGGCCCGCGATCGCCCCGCGGATGTACGTCATACCGGCCACCGTGATGATGATCGCGACCAGCGTCGCCGGGATGATGGCGAGCAGCGGCGGCACCCGCTTGCCCCTCAAGCCGAGGATCCAGCGCGGGAAGACCTCGCCCCAGCGCTGCGCCAGCCCGAGGGTGAGCACGCCGCCGCCCGCCCCGAAGGTGGCGAGGTAGGCACCGGCCAGCCAGATGCCGGGAGCATCGCGTGCGCCTTCAACGAGGAACTCCTTGCTCACCCCCAGCGGGACGCCGAGCGCCCAGCACCACCGGGTCGCGCAGTAGACCAGCGGCACGGTGGCGGCGATGTAGACGGCCCGGCGCCCCCATCGAGTCGCCGCCTCGGGCGCGGTCCAGCCGTCCTGGCCGGTACGCCCACACGTACGGCAGGCCTCACGGCGACGCCGCTGATAGGCGAGCGCCGCGGCGGCCAGCAGCAGTCCGCCCAGCACGCACACGAGCTGGTTGACCACCGGCCACGGCCAGGCATCGGCCAGGGTGGTGCCGCCCACGTTCAGGTCGAAGAGCGGCGCGACGGCCAGCAACGGGCTGTAGGCCACGCCCATCATGAGGCGAGAGTCGGGGATCACGACGATCAGTACGGCCGCCGAGGGCCAGGCCAGGAGCAGGGGTATGAGGGAGACCAGGCCCCGCCCGCCTTGGCCGGTACGGGTCAGCGTCAGTGCGAGGATCGCGCCGAGCACGCCGAACGCGGCGATCCACCAGCCGCCGGGACGCGGGGTGGCGCCGGCGAGGATGGACAGCGCTCCGTCCAGATCGGGGTCGGAAGCTCCCCAGGGGAAGCCGGGCGCGCCACGTGCCCAGGCCATGCCGAGCAGGCCATAGCCCAGAGACCACAGGGCCGCCGCGTAGGCCGACCACGCGGGCCAGCGCGAGATCAGGGATCGTGGGGTTGTCGTTGCCATGCGACCAGCCTGCTGGCCGGGGTCGATCCGGCCCATGTGCCATTCGGCCGATCTTTGCCCTGTTCCGGGGCTGCGAGTATGCCATTCGGCAGAGGTGGGCGCCGCTGGAGCTCGCGTTCAGGCTCTCGACGTGTAGTGAGCGTCGAATCCGATGTCGGTAACCCTTTCACCTGGACCGACGTGGATGCTTTCCCCCTCGCATCCGCTTTCTCGCCAAATGTTGTGTGCGAACACTGTGTTGTTGATCACCGATCTGGCGGCGAATGAGCTACCGAGGCAAAGGTGAAGGGGAACTGACCGATTAACGTCCAAGGCTCCGTTGAAGTCGGTGTCGTCGTAGAAGCACAGCCTGGACTGCGGGCATGCTGCGGCGGTACGCGGCTTTGATTCTGCGGCAACTGGGCCGGCGTGTACCCGCTGGGATTGTGGGTGAGGCGAGGAGACCGCCGAAGCGGACGAAGCGATGCAGAGCCCGCCGAGCATGGTGACGACGGGCAGGAGCACCGACATCGTGGATCTGCGCATCTTGCTCTCCGATGCAGTCCCGGGGGTCATCCGCCGAACTGGCAGTGATCCACCCTGTCTGCCTCCACAGTCACCCGAGCAGCGGGCACGACGTCATCCCCAAACCTCGGGGGTGCCGCGGAAGACCCCAACCGCAGTTCAGCGGCGGTCTCGGCGCATTTCGTGGCGTTGCCGCAGATAGAGGCCGACCAGCAGCCCCACTCCAACCCCCACCACGGCCACCGTCAAGCCGTAGATCCCCCAATACCGCCCGGCGAACATCGACACCCGCACATCCACCTCACGGGCGTTCACCCCGAAGAAGGTGAGCACCAAGGTCACCGGTATCGCCACCGTGGACACGAACCCGACCGCCACCGTCCACCGCAGCCGCCGGTCCTCATCCGCCCGCCGCTCCAGGCTCTCGATCGAGGTCAGCTCGGCTCTGATCGCCCGGCCGAGCCGTTCGAGCATGCGCGCCACGTTCTCCGCCTTGCCCACCAGGCCCATCGTCGCGTACAGGGCGTCGTGGTAGCCCGCCACCCGCAACGACGGCACCATCATCCCGAGGTCCGCCGTCGCCTCGACGCTGTAGCTGAGGTCCAGCTCCAGGTCGCCGAGCTGGTCGGTCAGTGACTCCAGGCTCCGGCGCCGCTCCCGCGTGTCCTGCCAGCCCCGGTCGCGGCCACGGAACGCCTCGACCGCCTGGTAGGCCACCGACCGGATCTCGCGCAGCCGCGCCGCGCTCGCCACGCCCTGCACGGCGGAGAGGAAGATGCCGTCCTCCACGTACTTCGGCTGACCGCAGAGCACGCTGACGTACGGGCCTACGGCGGCGGTCGTCTGCGGGCGCCGGTTCAGCTCGCTCGGGTACGTGATCGTGCTGAACTCTTCGCGCTCCGGGAGATCGCCGCGGTAGATCACCCGCTTGACCAGGTCGTCGGACGTCTCGGGCGGGAGCTGGGAGCTGAAGGCGAGCTGGTGGCGTTCGGGGAAGAACCCGCCGGTGCCGCCCGCGAGCTCCGCGGCCACCTCCTCCAGCGAGCGGCCGTCGATCTTCAGGTCGGCGTAGAAGCAGTCCTCCAGCAGATCGACCGTGTCGGCCAGCTCGTCCTCGACGTCCAGGCTCAGCACGGCCACGATCTGCGTGGACGGCACCGCGAACAGCCACAACCGGGCACTCGCGAGCGGCCGGTCCCAGCTCTCGAATTCGATCTTGTGATGCTCGAGAGCCAGCTTGTGCAGGACCTGAGGGGTCGCCGAGCCGGTGAAGTAGGTTTCCGGCCGTCCGAGCCGTGGCCGCTCGCCCGCCGACGCCGCCTCCCCGCCGTCCGTCACGTGCCAGGGTGTGGCGAAGATATTGGTGAGTCGTACGCCCTGCTCTGGACGGATGCCGAACAACGTCACGATCTCGAGGGTATCGCGGGGTTCAGCGGCCCCCCACGACAGCCGCGCGAAAGGGGCGCGACAGGGGCCGCTTGTTATCCTCGACGAGCCACGAACCCCCCGTCTCCCCAGGAGTAGCACCATGGACGTGTTGCGGGTTGTCTCGCTGATGGCCGCCACGATGACGATGGGGCTGGTGGCCGGTGTCTTCGGCCTTTACGCGCACACCGTCATGCCCGGCCTGGCCAAGACCGACGATCGCACCTTCATCGGCGCGTTCCAGGCCATGGACCGGGCCATCATCAACCCGTGGTTCATGGGCGGCGGCTTCGTGGGCGCCCTGACCTTCACCATCCTCGCCACGGCGACCCACATCGGGCGGCCCGAGCTGCCGTGGGTCGCGGTCGCGCTCGTCCTCTACATCGTCACGTTCGTCATCACGATCGCGATCAACGTGCCGCTCAACGACGCGCTCAAGGCGGCCGGCGACCCCGACTCCATCGCCGATCTCGCCGCGGTCCGCGAGCGCTTCGACGAGGCCCGCTGGGCGAGCTGGAACCTCGTCCGCGTCCTCGCCTCCACGACCGCCTTCGGCCTGCTGGCCTGGGCGCTCGTCGTGCACGGTAAGTCGAGCTGATCGAAGCGGAATCCACCCTGAGCGGCGGTGCCCGAGAGTAATCTTCCGGCAACAGCCAGTTGCCAGGAGGCCCCCACCGTGTACTCCTCCCCCGCCCGGCGGCCGTTGACCGACGAGTCGATCGATCGGCTTCTTGAGGGCGTGGCCGAGATCGCCGAGCATGCCGTGGCCGACCACGCCACCGCGGAAAAGCACTACCGCGACTCCTATACCCTCGCCGAACGCGTGCGAGAGCAGGACTCCACGTCCGGCCGGATGGTCGGCGGGCTGAGACTCGAACCGCTGGTGTCGCTCATCGTCCAACGCGTGCTCCTCGCCGAGAGCATGGTCGACGAGCACGAGGAGGCCGCCCAGAAGTTCATCGCCTGGTGGGTCGACCTCGCGGTCTGCGCGGTGATGGCGCTGCTCACCGGCGTTCCGCTGACCCGGGTACGCGCGGCCGCCGGCGATCCGAGCTCGTGCATGTGCCAGGCCGAACTCGCCTGCCTGCCTCCCATCCCCGAAGCCGACCGCCGACTGGCCGAGCTGGCCGGCAGCATGGATCAGTGCTGGACGCCGGAGGGCATCCCGGTCGGCGGCAAGGCGTTCGCGGCGGAGCTCGGCCTGATCCTCCAGCGCGACCCCGAGGGAAACCCGCTGCTCGTCGAGGACGGGACTCCGGAGGGGCGGCGGCAGCGCCTGTGGGGTGAGATGTGGCGCAAGCACCGGATGCCGCTCCTGCCGGAGACCGGCGACCTCGTCCAGGCCCTGACCGCGGCCGGTGTCGCGCCGCCCATGGTGGACAACGTCCGCTTCGCCGCCGAGGCCGTGGAGATCGCCGTAGCGGCCAAGGAACGCGCGTGGGAGCTGTCCGATGAATGGGACGGTGCGCGCCCGTCCGAAGAGAGCGACCTCGTCGACTCCCTGTGGAAGCAGGCGGATGAGCTGCCCCACCTGCTCACCGCCTACGCCCGCGTCCTGACCGCGCTCCTGCCCACGCTCCGCGCGCTCAGAAACCTGCCCGACGAGCGCCAAGACTGACCGCACGACTGACTGATGGACGGGCGATTGCTACAGGTGCACGACTGAAGGACGGGCGCGTGCTACGACTGGAAAACGGCGGCCAGTTCCGGGATGCGGGCCCGGTAGCCGTCGAGCAGCTTGCGCGCCGTGCCGACCGAGTCGACGAGGGGGTGCAGGGCGAACGCCTCGACGGCCAGCCGGGACGAGCCCGACAGGGCGGCCTCGATGGCCGTCTGCTCGACCGCCTTCACCTGCTGCACGAGCCCGAGGAAACGGCCGGGCAGCGGGCGGGTGGCCAGCGGCCGGACCCCGGAGCCGTCCACCGCGCAGGGGATCTCGACGACCGCCTCATCGGGCAGCCCGGCCACCGCGCCGCCGTTGCGGACGTTGAGGATCATGGTGGAGGGCTCGCCACGCGCGATGGCGCCCACCAGGGCCAGCGCGATGCCTTCGTAGCCGCCCGCCTCCAGGTCGACGGCGTCGCGCTCACCGGCGTCGGTGATCTCCCGCGTATCGGCCATGTACGACTCGTCGCGCTCCTTGCGTGCCCGGCCCCACTCGGTGAGGGCCTGCTCGGGCTGTGCGCGTACGGCCTCGTAGAACCGATCCTGCTGCCCGAGCAGCGACTCGCCACGGGTCTGCCCGGACATGGCGGCGACGGACTCGCGGGTGAAGTAGTAGTAGTACAGATACTCGTTGGGCAGCGCCCCCAGGGTCCGCACCCAGTCGCCGCCGAAGATCCGGGCCTCCTCGACCTGCCGCAGCGCCACGTCGTCGGCGAGCAGGTCAGGCAGCACGTCACGGCCCTGGTGGGTGAGCCCGCGCAGCCAGCCGAGGTGGTTCAGCCCCACGTAGTCGGGCGACACGCGGGCCGGGTCGAGCCCGAGGGCGGCGGCGGCCCGGCGGACCAGCCCGATCGGCGAGTCGCAGATGCCGATCACGCGGTCACCGAGCACGCTCCGCATGGCCTCGGTGATCATGCCGGCCGGATTGGTGAAGTTGATCACCCATGCCTGGGGCGCGAGGGCGGCCACCCGTTCGGCCACCCGTACGGCGACCGGAATCGTGCGCAGGCCGTAGGCGATGCCGCCGGGCCCGGTCGTCTCCTGGCCGAGCAGGCCCAGCTCCAGCGCCACCCGCTCATCCGCGGTGCGGCCGGCCAGCCCGCCGACGCGCATCGCCGAGAAGACGAAGGTGGCATCGCGCAGCGCGGTGTCCAGGTCGGTGGTGGTCAGCACCTCGGGCGGGTGGTCGTGCCCGGCGGCGAGCTGCTGGAGCACGTGCCGGATGGCGGCCAGCCGGTCGGCCGACACGTCGTACAGCATCACCTGCTCCACGCGCGGCTTCGCGGTGTCGCGCAGCAGCGCGCCGTAGACCAGCGGGACCCGGAAGCCGCCGCCGCCGAGAACGGTCAGTCTCATCGAAACCCCTTCATCGCCACCGCTCGAATCGCGGCCGCTGGCACACGAATCGCCACCGCTGTCACACGACCTGCACCTCGGCACCCGCGGCCGCGCAGTTGCGCAGCGTCGTCTCGTCGGCGCCCTCGTTCGTGACCAGCACGTCGATGTCCTCAGGACCGCACACGCGCAGGGCGCCCGTGCCGGGGAACTTGTGCCGGTCCACGAGTAACACCACCTGGCCCGCCGCCGCGATCATGGCGCGCTTCAGCGGCACCTCGGCGAGCGTGGTGTCGACGAGCTGGCCGTCCGGCCGGATGCCGCTCACGCCCAGGAACACGCGGTCGGCGCACACCTGGCGCAGCGCCTCCTCGGTCAGCACGCCGACCAGCGAGTGGTATGTCCGGCGGACCATGCCGCCGAGCAGCAGCAGCTCGACCGCCGGGTCGGTGCGGAGCACGTCGAGGACGGCGAGGCTGGAGGTGACCACGGTGACGTGGCGGCCACGCAGCCGGCGGGCCAGTCGCATGGTCGTCGTCCCGATGTCGAGCAGGACCACGTCGCCGTCGCGGACAAGCTGCGCGGCGCGGCCGGCCACCGCCTCTTTGTCCTGCTCGTCGACCACCGCCACCTCGGCGAAGGGCCGGTCGGCGTCGGCGTCGACCTCGGCGAGAGCGCCGCCGCGCACCCGCCGCAGCGTGCCGTCGCGGTCGAGCACCTCAAGGTCGCGGCGGATGGTCGACGGGCTCACGCCGAGTTGGCTGGCCAGATCGCTCACGCTGGTGGCGCCTGAGAGGCGGACCCGGCGCATGATCTCGGCATGCCTGAGGCGCTGAAGCACCCGGGAATCGTATCAGTCATATTCGCGCATGAGCGAGCATCATTGACCAAAACCTCGCGTGAAACACTTGAAGTGCGCGAGCAAACATGCAAGATTGCGCACATCTCGCTCTGTCGAGGAGGACTTGTTCTGTGTCTGCCCAGGCGTACGACCCTCTAGCCGATCAGCGAACCCCGGAGGGGCCGCAGTTCGACGTCTTCTTAGCGGGCACGGTCTTCCTCGACATCGTGTTCACCGGGTTGCCCGCGATGCCCGCGGCCGGCACGGAGATCTGGGCCGACGGCATGGGCTCGTGCCCGGGCGGCATCGCCAACCTGGCCATCGCGACCAGCCGGCTGGGCCTGCGCACCTCGCTGGCCGCCGCGTTCGGGGACGACGACTACGCCGACTTCTGCTGGCGTACGCTCGCGGAGCAGGAGTCGGTCGACCTGTCCAGGTCCCGGCGCTTCGAGAACTGGCACTCGCCCGTGACGGTCTCCATGGCCGTCGACCGCGATCGCAGCATGGTCACCCACGGCCACTCCGCTCCCATGGCCGCCTCGGACATGATCGGCGCCCCGCCGCGCTCCAGGGCGGTGATCGTGACGCTGTCGGCCGAGGAGCCGCTCGGCATGCCCGGCAAGTGCAACTGGGCCGAGAAGGCGCAGCTCGACGGGGCCCTCATCTTCGCCGACGTGGGCTGGGATCCGTCCGGCACCTGGTCGGCCGCCCTGCTGGAGCAGCTCGCGGTCTGTCACGCGTTCATGCCCAACGCGGTCGAGGCCATGGCCTACACCGGCACCGATAGCCCGCGTGACGCCCTGTACGCGATCGCCGACCGGGTCCCCCTCGCCGTGGTCACCGACGGGGCGAACGGCGCCATGGCGATCGACTCCCTGACGGGCGAGGAGGCGTTCGTCCCGGCTCCGCGGGTGACCGCGCTGGACCCGACCGGCGCGGGGGACGTCTTCGGCGCGGGCCTCGTGCTCGGCACCCTGTGCGGCTGGCCGCTGGCCGACCGGCTGGCGTTCGCGGGGGTCTGCTCGGCGCTGGCCGTTCAGCAGTTCGGCGGCTCGCTGGCCGCGCCCGGCTGGGGGGACATCGCCGACTGGTGGCACGAGGTACGCGCGGCGGCCGGTCACAGCGGCGCCTATGGCGACTCGCTGGCCCGCCGCTACGGCTTCCTCGACAAGCTGGTGCCCACCGACCCCGTCGGCGCGGTACGCCGGGCGGCGGCCACCATCGCCCGGCAGGCCGACGTGGGAATGGCGCCGCGGACGCCGGGTAAGCCACCGGCCAGGACCGCCGCCGAGGCGTCCGGCGGGCCTGAGGGCACCACGGCGGACGGTCCACCCGACGAGCCCGAGGACCCGAACACGCACCGCGTGCCTGCGCAAAAGGAGTAACACCATGATCCCCCCGACGCCTCGCAGGCGTGCCGTACTCGCCGCCACCGCCGTGGCCCTCGCCGCGACCGCGTGCGCGCCCGGCTCCTCGGCTCCACCGCCGGCCGCCTCGTCGGCCGCGCCCAGCGCGGTGCGCACCGACGCCGCGGCCCTCGGCAACGTGACGCTCACCATCTGGGACCAGGAGGTACGCGGCGGGCAGGCCGCCCAGATGAAGCAGCTCAACGCCGCGTTCGAGGCGAAATACCCCAACATCAAGCTCAAGCGGGTCTCCCGCTCCTTCGACGACCTCAACACCACCCTGCGCCTGGCGCTGAGCGGCAACGAACCCCCTGACGTGGTGGAGGCCAACAACGGCCGGTCCTCGATGGGCGCGTTCGTGAAGGCCGGCCAGCTCCGCCCGCTGAACGCCTACGCCGAGGCGTACGGCTGGAAGAAGCGCTATCCGGACTCCGTCCTGCGCTATTCGAGCTACAGCGCCGACGGCAAGGTGTTCGGCGAGGGCAACCTGTACGGCCTGCCGCAGGTCGGCGAGGTCGTCGGCATCTTCTACAACGCCGCCAAGCTGACCAGCCTGGGCCTGCAGCCGCCGAAGACCTGGGAGGAGTTCCAGGCCGCGCTGGCCAAGGCCAAGGGCGCCGGCGAGATACCCATGCAGCTGGGCAACCTCGACAAGTGGCCGGCCATCCACGTGTTCGGCACCGTGCAGGGCCGTAACGTTCCGGCCGCCCAGATCGGCACGCTGGCCTTCGGCCGCAAGGGCGCCTCGTGGAACACCCCCGACAACACCAAGGCCGCCCAGCAGCTCGTCGACTGGGTCGACAAGGGCTACTTCAACAAGGGCTTCAACGGCCAGGGCTACGACCCGGCCTGGCAGGCGTTCAGCAAGGGCCAGGGCGTCTTCCTGATCGGCGGCACCTGGCTGATGGCCGACATGGAGAAGGTCCTGGGCAAGAACCTCGGCTTCATCCTGCCGCCCGGCGCCACACCCGACGCGCCGCCCGTCGCGACCGGCGGCACGGGCCTGCCGTTCGCCATCACCGCCAAGAGCCCCAACCCCGACGCGGCGGCGGCGTACATCGACTTCATCACCAACGCCGACGCCATGAAGGTGCTCACCACCACCGGCAACCTGCCCGTGGCCGACACCGACCAGCAGAGCGTGCCGGCGGGCGCGCAGCAGGACGTCTTCAAGGCGTTCGGCACCGCGACCAAGAACGACGGCCTGGTGCCCTACCTCGACTACGCGACGCCGACCTTCGCCGACACGCTGGGCGCGGCGCTGCAGGACCTGCTGGCCAAGAAGGCGACGCCGCAGGAGTTCCTGGCCACGCTGGAGAAGGACTACAAGGCCTTCGCGGAGAGCAACGGGTGAGCGTGGCCCGACCTCCCGGGGAACCCCGGCGCGTCGCCTATCTCTACATCCTTCCGGCGTTCGTCATCTACGCGGCGTTCCTCCTCTATCCGATCGGCCGGGCGGTACAGCTGTCGCTGTACAACTGGGACGGGCTGTCCGTCGGCACGTGGGCGGGTCTGTCCAACTACGCGGCGATCGTCGCGGATGAGGGGCTTCGTGACGCCTTCGTCCACGCCCTGGTGCTCGTCGCGTTCTACGCGCTGGCGCCGCTGGCCATCGGGCTGATGCTGGCCGCGATACTCAACCACGCCAAGGTGCGCGGGCTCGGGTTCTTCCGGACGGTGGTGTTCCTGCCGCAGGTGGTCGCCATGGTCGTGGTGGCCGTCGCCTGGCGGCGCGTGTACGCCCCGGACGGCACGCTCAACGGCCTGCTCGGCGCGCTCGGGCTCGACTCGCTCACCAGGGGCTGGCTGGGCGACTACACCTTCGCGCTGCCGGCGGTCGGCGTGGTCGGCACCTGGTTCGAGACCGGCCTGGTGACCGTGCTGCTGCTGGCCGGGATGAGCCGCATCCCTTCGGAGCTGTACGAGGCCGCGCGGCTCGACGGGGCCGGGGCGGTCAAGGAGTTCTTCGCGGTCACGCTGCCCTCGGTACGCGGGGAGATCGCGGTCGCGCTGACGCTGACCGTGATCGCCGCGCTGCGCACCTTCGACCTGGTCTACATCACCACGCGCGGCGGTCCCGGCACCTCGACCTCGGTGCCGTCGTACGAGGTCTACCACCGGGCCTTCGGGCTCAGCCAGATCGGCTCGGCGGCGGCGATCGGGGTCACCCTGACAGTGGCCATCTTCGCGATCTCGTTCATGATCAACCGCTTCGCGGACAGGGGGGCCTCGTGATCTCGCGCGGGGAGCGGCTGGCCAACTACGTCATCCTGTCGGCGTTCGCCGCGTTCGCGCTCTTCCCCATCCTGTCGATCCTGTTCGCCGCGCTCGGCCCCGACGACAGCGCCGACGCCACCGGGCAGGGGCTCAGCGTGGCGGGGCTGCACGTGGGCAACTTCTCGGCGGCGTGGGAGATCGGACGGTTCGGCACCTATCTGCGGACCAGCCTGATGGTGTCGGCGTTCGTCGTGGTCGTCAGCGTCGTGCTGTCGATCATGAGCGGGTACGCGTTCGGCACCATGCGCTTCCGCGGCCAGTCGGTGCTGTTCTACCTGTTCATGCTCGGGATCATGATGCCGAGTGAGGCCATCGCGGTCCCGCTCTACTTCGACCTGCGTTCGCTCGGCCTCATCGACACCTTCTGGTCGGTCGCGCTGCCGCAGGTCGCGCTGTCGGTGGCGTTCGGCACGTTCTGGATGCGGGCCTACTTCCGGGCCAGCAGCCGGGCGATCGTCGAGGCCGCCCGCATCGACGGCGCCTCGACCTGGCGCATCCTGTGGCAGGTGCTGGTGCCCCCGGCCCGGCCCGCCGTCGTCACCCTGACCGTCCTGGTCTTCATGTGGACGTGGAACGAGTTCCTCATCCCGTTGATCATGGTGACCAGCGAGTCGCTGCGGACCGCGCCCCTGGGGCTGGCCTTCTTCCAGGGCCAGTACACCTCCGGCTTCACTCTTCTCGCCGCCGGGTCGGTCATCGTGGCGACCCCGGTCGTGATCTTCTACCTGTTCCTCCAGCGTCACTTCGTCCGCGGACTGCTCCAGGGGGCGGTCCGCGAATAACCCCCCGGAGGTTCCCTTGAAGAGGTCGCTCCACGCGCTGGTAGCGGTGGCCGCCGCGCTGGTCTTCGTGCCGGCGGCGCCCGCGCTGGCCTTCGTGCCGACCGCGCCCGCGCTGGCCGAGCATGCCCCCGCTCCACCCCTCGACCTCGACGCGCTGTTCGTCGGCGCCCATCCCGACGACGAGGCGTTCAGCCTGTCCACGCTCGGCCAGTGGAACGAGGACCACAAGATCCGCGCCGGCGTCGTCACCGTCACCCGGGGCGAGGGCGGCGGCAACGCCGTCGGGCCGGAGGAAGGCCCGGCACTGGGCCTGCTGCGGGAGGCCGAGGAGCGGACCGCGGTCGGCCGGGCCGGTGTGCGAGAGGTGTTCAACCTCGACGACGTCGACTTCTACTACACGGTCAGCGCCCCGCTCACCGACCAGATCTGGGGCGACGACACCCTGGAGAAGGTCGTCCGGGTCGTCCGCCAGACCCGGCCCGAGGTCATGCTGACCATGGACCCGGCCCCCTCCCCCGGCAACCACGGGAACCACCAGCAGGCCGCGCGGCTGGCCGTCGAGGCGTTCTACGCGGCGGCCGACCCGAAGGCCTTCCCCGAGCAGCTCACCCGTGAGGGGCTGCGGCCCTTCGCGCCCGCCCGGCTCTTCCTCGGCGGCGGGCGCGGCACCTCCCAGGTCGGTCCGGCCTGCGCCGCGACGTTCCGTCCCACGAACCCGGCGCAGAACGTGTACGGCGTGTGGAGCGGACGCCCATCCCAGAGCCAGGGCGGCAAGACCTGGGCCACCATCGAGCGCGAGGCCCAGCGCTCGTACGCCTCCCAAGGCTGGGCCGTCTTCCCCGACGTGCCGTCCGACCCGGCCCAGCTGGGCTGCGACTTCTTCACCCAGGTGGACTCGCGGGTGCCCTTCCCCGAGCCGGGCAGCGCGGCGGCGGCCGCGCCGACGGCGATCCTCGACGGCGCGCTGACCCGCGCGGCCGGCACCGTGCCGCTCGGCACCCTGCTCGACCTGCGGCCCAGTACGTTCGACGTCCGCCCGCGAACGGCGTTCACCGTCAAGGTCACCGCGACCGCCCCGTCCGGCGAACCACTCGGCCGATCGTCCGTCGCGCTGCGCGCCCCCCAGGGGTGGCAGGTCAGCGGCTCCGGTGACCTCGGCAGGATCGCCCAGGGGCGTACGGGATCCGCGACGTTCACGGTGACACCGCCCCAGGGCGCGAGTGAGCGGGCTCGCCTGGCGGCCACGCTGACCACCGAGCATGGACGCGGCTACACCGACCGGCAGGTCGAGGTCAGCCCGGCCGTACGAGGTGGGCAGCAGCTGCTTCCCCAGGTCGCCCAGTACGAGAAGTGGACCGCCGAACTCGGCGTGCCGCAGCTGCGCGGCCTGGTCACGCCCGTGCTCACCCTCCCGTCCGGCGGCTCCCGCCAGGTGGGCGTCGTGGTCACCAACGTGAGCGGCACCACCCAGTCCGGCACCGTACGCCTGGACCTGCCCGCGGGCTTCACCGCCGACCGCGCCGAGGCGCCCTACAGCGGGCTGGCGGCCGGGGCCTCGACGACGGTGCCGTTCACCGTCACCAACTCCGACCCCGCGCTGAAGACCTCGAACCAGGGCGGCGACTACGCGTACACCATCACCACCACCAGCGCGGACGGATCGTCGGTCAGCAAGCCCGCGCTCGAACTGGTCCCGGCGACGTCCATCCCGCAGGCCGCGGCGGCGCCGGCCGTCGACGGCGTGGAGGGCGACGGTGAATACGCCGGCCCCGCCCTCGACATCTCCCGCCTGTGGGAGGGCACCGCGTGCTCGTCGGCGGCGGACTGCTCCGGCACGGCCAAGGTGAGCTGGCGGGACGACACGCTGTTCCTGATGGTCCACGTGAAGGACGACGTCGTCGGCACCCGCCTGCCGGCCTCCGACTGCAAGCGGCACTGGCGTACCGACTCGGTCGAGGTCACCCTCGACCCGCGCGGCACGTCGGAGAACACCTCCACGACGTTCAAGGCCGCGGTGCTGCCGGTGACGGCCGAGGGGCCGCCCTGCGCGCTGCGCGACGCCGACAACCACCAGGGACCCGCCACCGGCATGCGGGTGGCCTCGAAGGTCTCCGCCGGGGCGTACGACGTGGAGATTGCCATCCCGATAGAGACCCTGCCGGGAGCGGTCGATCCCGCGCATCTCGGGCTCAACATCCTGGTGTACGACTCCGACACCCAGGACAAGACCGGCCAGACCCGGATCGGCTGGTCGACCTGGGGTGGCGTACAGGGTGACCCGTACCGGTGGGGCGTGGCGACGCTGCCCGGCTACCAGCCGCCGGCCGATCGGCCGACCACCCCGCCCGACCCGGTGATCCCCGACACCGGGCTGTCCAGCCTGGACTCGCCGCAGTCGCTGGAGCAGGCGGTCCGCGTCCACCTCCCGCTCGCCGGCGGTCCCGCGGCGAAGGAGTCGGAGAGCGGCCGGGTGGTCTCCGCCATGAGCGGACGCAACGCCGTGAAGGTGACACTGCGCGCCAACGCCGCCGGTAAGGCGCACCTGTTCGTCCGCGACGACCAGGGCACGGCGGGCAGCCGCGTCGTCACCGTCTCCGGTAAGGGCACCACGACCGTGACCGTACCCCTGACCCGTGCGACGGGCGGCCACCCGACAGTGGTGGCGGGATGGCAGGCCACGAGCGGCGGCACGCTGGCCTCCCAGGTCCGCATGCGCTGACAGCACCGGCGTCCGCATCGTCGAACCCCTCGTCTCGACGATGCGGACGCCGGGCATCTGACCGATCCTGCGGGCTGCCGCCGTCAGACGTCGCCTTTAGATGCGGCCTCTAGATGTCGTCGGCCTTCCAGTGGGTCAAGCCGTAGGTTTCCGCGATGGGGCGCCACGCCTCGACGAATCGGGCCTTCGCCGTCTGGGCGTCGCCCGATTTGTCGAGGCCGCGCTGGTAGTCGGGATCCTGGGCGATGGGTCCGGTGCAGCCCTTCGCCAGGTGGCGCCGGGCCCAGGTGAGGAAGGCGGCGTCGGCGGAGTAGGAGGCGTGGAGCGCGGCCACGAGGGACTCCTTGAGCGCGGGGCCTTCCGGCAGGGCGGTCAGGTCGAGCGCCTGGGCCATGGTCAGCTGATCGCGCCGGTTGACGGTGATGTTCTGGATGGCGTTCACGCCGCCCCGCTCGCATTTGCTCGCGCGGGCGATGGCCCCCGACAGGCCGGCGCGGATCGAGTGGCTGTTGGTCAGCAGATCATCCAGACCGGTGGCCTGCCGGGCGGCCTGGTCGGTGTCGGCCGCCGGTGATCCGGTGCCGGTCGCCGGTGCTGAGGTCGCGCCGGTGGCATCGGTGAGCACGGGCACCTCGTCCTGCCGCGCCTGGGTGTCTCCTTCACCGGAGGGCCAGGGGTGACCGGAGGCGAGCCACCAGACCAGCCCGAGGGCGAGCGCCGGCAGGATCAGGCCGAGGAAGACCAGCGACGTCCAGGGGCGCGGCCGATCCCAGGGGTCCCATTCCCCACCGTCCGCCCGCGCCGGTGGCTCCGCGAGGGCCGCTCCACACCTCGGGCACCGGTCGAGGTTCCCGGCGTCGGCCCCGCATCGCCCACAAAGGCGGCCGGAGCCCGATTCATCCACCAATGCACCTCTCCCTAATCAATCCCGAAAAGCCAGGACAAATGCTTTATTGCTGATTCGTCGCGTCGACGACCGCCCGCATTACCGAAAGAAGACTATTTGATAACGAGCCGCTCTTGAGATATTCGCCCACTATAGGCTCACCGCCACGCACGAATGAGCGGGAGAGTACAACACTTGTGGTACGCGACGTCCCGATTTCCGGTTTTTTCGCCACCAGCTGTTTCATAGCCCTTTGAGCACATTCGAATGGTTGGCAACCCTCATCCCAATGAGCACCTCATGACACAACTTCGCGATGAAAACCAAGTGGGCGCGGAGGAGGGAAACGCAGTGCATTCCGGTCCGGATTTCACTGTGTCCGGCCATAACTCAACTGTAGAATCGAGGCCGTGCAGCTGCGTTACTGCTTCCGCTTGGACCCGTGCGTCGCCATGCCCACGCCGAGGGGCTGCCGTTCATCACCAATGGAGAGCTTTCCAAGCAGGTCATCACCCAGGCCAAACAACGTCCCGATCGGGCGTGGCTGGGTGAGGTGTCGGCGGTGGTGCTCCAGCAGGCCCTCGCGGACGCCTGCGTGGCCTACCGCAACTTCTTCGCCAGTTTGTCCGGCAAACGTCAGGGGGCGAAAATCGGCCCGCCCCGGCTGCGTTCCCGTAAGGACAACCGGCAGGCGATCCGGTTCACCAGGAACGCCCAGTTCACGATCACGACAGGCGGGAAACTGTCCCTGCCGAAGATCGGTGACATCAAGGTGCGCTGGTCACGCCGCCTGCCGTCCGATCCGTCCAGTGTGACGGTGATCAAAGACGCGGCGGGCCGGTACTTCGCCTCGTTCGTGGTCGTCGTCGCCGAACGGCCGTTGCCCCGTATCGAGGCTGAGACCGGTATCGATCTGGGGTTGGGGCATTTCGCGGTGCTGGCCGATGGCCGGAAAGTCGACTCGCCCCGGTTTCTGCGTCGGGCGGAGAAGAAGCTCAAGCGCCTTCAGAAGGTGTTGTCGCGTAAGGAGAAGGGTTCGGCGAACCGGGTCAAGGCCCGGATCAAGGTCGCCAAGCAGCATGCGAAGGTCGCCGATGCGCGCCGGGAGTTCCACCATCAGACCTCCATGCGGATAGTTCGCGAGAACCAAGCGATCTATGTGGAGGACCTGGCGGTCAAGGGGCTGGCCCGTACGCGGCTGGCCAAGAGCGTGCACGATGCGGGCTGGTCGGCGTTCGTGGGCATGCTGGCGTACAAGGCGA
Organism: Nonomuraea sp. NPDC049158; assembly: GCF_040648335.1. Lineage (NCBI taxonomy): Bacteria > Bacillati > Actinomycetota > Actinomycetes > Streptosporangiales > Streptosporangiaceae > Nonomuraea > Nonomuraea sp. NPDC049158. Next base: position 153,446 of record NZ_JBEZDM010000001.1, on the reverse strand, counting down.
AACTCTACGGTCGCACGTTCGCCCGGATCGACCGGTTCCATCCCTCCTCCAAGCTCTGCTCGGCGTGCGGGAACCTGGCGCAGGTGATGCCGCTGAGCGTGCGGGAGTGGGTGTGCGCCTGTGGCGTGAGGCATGACCGGGATGTGAATGCCGCGATCAACATCTTGGCCGCCGGGAGGCGGCAGGTCGCCGCTGGACGGAAACCCGACCCTGAGATGGGCGGGAAGCGGAGACCCCAAACGCCTGTGGAGGCAGGTAAGACCCCACGCCCAGCGCGCAAGCGCCAGGCACGGGGCACGGCCGACGAAGCAGGAAGCCACCGAAATGCCGCATGACACCATGCGGCACAGGCGGAATCTCCGGGATGCATCCCAGGGAGCGCGTCAAACGCAGTTCGTGGTCACCTCGTTGTCCATGGGCCCGGGCGGGACGATCAACGGCCCGATCGTCTTCGGCGAGCACGCGTCGGCGTCCTATGGCCAGGCACATGACTCGCTGGGAGGCTTCGATAGGCACGGAATACGGCCTGCACATCACCGGTGGCCAGGTCAAATCGCCCCATCGCGATGGGTAAGCACGCCCGCGCCACCGTCAACCACCTCGGCTCGCCGGCGCCTGGTACGGCCGCACAGCTCCTGGACCAGCTGGAGAGACTGCTCGGCGAGCACGAGTCGGTCGTGGACGAGCCGGGCAAGGCGCGCCGGGACGCGGCCGACGTCCGGCGGGAGCTGGCCGAGCCGGAGCCGGACCGGTCGCGCATCCTCGACGCCCTGAAGCGGCTCTCGCTCAGGGCGGGCGAGGTGTCGGTCATCGTCGAGGTCATCGGGAAGATTCGCGACCTGTTCTCCTAGGTCCACCGAGGGTTTCGTCACCCGACCGTCTCGGTCCCTGTGACGGTCCGTGGTGGCTGGGGTCCCTTCGGGGAGAGAAGGAAGGCGGTCCGTCGCGGCTGGAGCCCCACGGTGGGACCCCCTCCGGGGGAGCGGAAGAAGACGGGCCGTCGTGGGTGTCCGGTCCAGGGGCGGACACCCACGTGGGTCAGAAGTCGTCGGGGGTGCGGATTCGGTCGCGGACCCACACGCCGGCTGCCTTGAGGCGAGAAGTGCCGGTGAAGGGGCCGTTGGGGCAGGTGCCCTCGGTGAAGACAGCGCCGGAGCGTTCGTCGTCCGAGTAGTTCCAGTTCGTCCAGCTGATCTTCTTCTGGGCCATCAGGTCCAGGTACTGCTGCGACCTCGTGAAGTTGTTCGACCCGTCGCCGGAGGAGGTCTGGGTGCCGAACTCGGTGACGAACATCGGGATCTTGTCAGCGGCCCTCGACAGGGTGTTGAGGTATTCGGTGCCGTGGGAGGCCGCGTAGAAGTGGAAGGTGTACATGATGTTGGTCGCGTTGACCGGGTTGTTGACGACCTCGGTCTCGCTCGCGCCGTCGGAGACGCCGAGGGAGGACCAGGCGCGGGTGCCGACCAGGATCGGGGTTTCGGGGTCGTACTGCCTGATGACGGGGATGAGTTGCTGGGCGTAGTTCCTGATCGTGGACCAGGAGACGCCACTGGGCTCGTTGGCGATCTCGTAGAGCAGGTTGTTCTTGCCGTTGTGCCGTTGGGCGATCTCGGTGAAGAACGTCTTGGCGCGGGCCAGGTTGTAGTTGGGGTCGCCGGGGGTGAGCATGTGCCAGTCGACGATCGCGTACATGCCTCTGGCCGTCGCCTGCTCGATCAGGTTGTGCACCCGGTCGGTGAACAGCCGCGGGTTGGTCTCGTAGCCGTCCTCCTGGATGTACATGGAGATGCGCAGCACGTCGGCCTTCCAGTCGTCGGCCAGCGCGTTCAGTGACGCGGTGTTGAGGCACTGGTAGTACCACTGCAGGCCGTGCGAGCTCATGCCGCGCAGCTGGATCTCCTTGCCGTGCTCGTTGCAGAGCCTGACCCCGCAGACGTGCAGTTGGCCGTTGGCCGCGACGGGGGTGCCGGTGCCGCCCGCCTGGGTGGTGGCCGTAACGGCGGCGCTGCGGTCCGACTCGTTGTCCGACGGGTCGCGGGCGGTGACCGTATAGGTGTGCGTGCTGCTGGGCGCCAGGCCGGTGATCTGGGCGGTGGCGGCCGTTACGGTGGCCACGACGGTGTCGCCCTCGCGTACGCGGTAATCCTTGATGGTGCCGCTGTTGTCCGTGGCGGCGTCCCAGGCGAGCGTGATGGAGGCGGACGTGGTGCCCGTGGCGCGCGGGTTGCCCGGCACGGACGGCTTCTCGGTGTCAGGTGGTCCGATGACTGAGGCGCTCAGCCGGTCGAGGTTCGGCCCGCCGTTCGCGGTGGTGGACGTGGCGCGGACGGTGTTGGCGCCCGCGCTCAACGCGGCCGCGACCGTGACCTCCTGCCAGGTCGTCCAGGCGCCGGTGCCGGGGAAGTCCCGGTTCACGGTCGTGCCGTTGACCGCGATGGCCATCGGGCGGTTGACCGTGGTGCCGTTGGCGAAGCGCAGGGCCAGTGTGGCGTTGCCCGCGGTGGCCGCGTTCACGGTGAACTCGACGTACGAGCCGACGACGTTGTCGAGGTTGACGAAGCCCGTGCCGGTGTACCCGGCGTGGTTCGACTCGACCACGCCCTGCGAGATCGTGGCGTTCTCCGCCTGGTAGTCGTTCGACGGCGCGGCCACGTCGGCGTCGATGTAGTCGAGGTTGGGCCCGCCGTTGGCGGTCGTCGCCGTGGCCCTGACGGTGTTGGCGCCCGCGTTGACCGGCGCGGTGATCGTGACGTCCTGCCAGGTCGTCCAGTCGCCGGTGCTCGGGAAGTCCCGGTTGACCGTGGTGCCGTTGACCGCGATGGCCATCGGGCGGTTGACCGTGGTGCCGTTGGCGAAACGCAGCGTGATCGAGGCGGTGCCCGCGCTCGGGGCGTTGATCGTGGTCTCGACGTAGCTGCCGGTCAGGTTGTCGTAGTTGACGAATCCTGTCCCGCTGAATCCGGCATGGTTGGACTCGACCACGCCCTGCGAGATCGTGGCGTTCTCCGCCTCGTATCGGGTGGGAGCCGCGGCCTGGGCGGGGGTGACGGGTAAGAGGGCGGCGGCGAGCGCGGCCAGCGCGACGAGCCGGATGGATCGGTGCATCGGGGGGTGCTCCTACTCGTTTTATTAGGAAAGTTAACTAACGAGTAATCTGGAGCGTAGATCGGAGGTCTTCCGGCAAGCAAGACCCAAATCTGACCAGCTCGGTCAGACCCGGGTCTTGCTCGCCGAAGGCCGCGTCCCGGCCGGTGGGTGCGCCGGCGGCGGCCAGGACGCGGTCCCTGTTACCAGGGGGCGGTGCAGATCGCCCGGCTGCCGGGCACGCCCCTCGGTGCCCCGCAGGCGCGGAACCGCAGGTTCGGGTCGCTCGATGTGCGCGCGGCGGGGGTGGTCACGATGTCCCCGTCCCAACGCGCCTCGAACGGACCGCAGTAGCCCCAGGTACGGCCCCCTGCCGTCACGGACATGGGCGCGGCCGACGCGCTCGCGCGGGCATGAGGGCGCCGGCGAATAGGACAGCTGACACCGCAGCCACCCCGAGATGTCTTTTCTGCATGTTTCTCCCCCTGGTCTACGTGAAATTCCTGACCCCTTGTCGTCATCACGGTAAACAGCGGCCCTGTCAAAAGGCTGACGTCATCCTTTCGGCAACCTGTCGCCCCAGCGCGGTGCGGCCGTATTAAGGATGGCTATGAAGTAGCACTCCGGGCAGGATGTATTCCGGTACGCGCGGAAACCGTCCTTCCTTGCTGCATGGTGGAGAGTGCGAACAGGTGATCGTGTCATTGGGGATGGCGCGCACCGTCGGGAGATCGCGGAAAGGTCCACGGATGGAAACGGGTACGGGGATCCGGTTCAGTGTGCTGGGACCACTGGAGATAACACGGGGCGGCCGGCCGGTACGGCTCTCGGCGGCCAAGCAGCGCATCGCGCTGGCGACGCTGCTGGTGAACGCCAACCACCACGTACCGCCCGACAAACTCATCGAGTACGTGTGGGGCGACGACGCGCCCAAGCAGGCGCGCGCGGCCCTGCACACCCAGATGACCAGGCTGCGCCGGGCACTGGACGACGGCGCCGGCGGGCGGCCGCTGATCGAGACCATGGGGGCGGGATACCTCCTACGGGCCGACGCCGACACCCTCGACGTCGAGCGGTTCCGCGAGCTCGCCGAGCAGGCGACGCGGGCGGCCGGGGCGGGCGACCAGCCGGGAGAGTCCGGCCTGCTGCGCGAGGCGCTCGGGTTGTGGCGGGGACCGGTGCTGGTCGACGTGGCGTCGGAGTCGCTGCATCGCGATGAGGTGCCCCGGCTGGGAGAGGAGCGGATGCGGCTGCTGGAGCGCTGGTTCGACCTCGGGCTGCGGACCGGCCGCCACGAGGAGATCATCGCGGACCTCAAGGCCGCCACCGCCGAGCATCCGCTGCGCGAGCGCCTGTGGGAACAACTGGTGCTGGCCCTCCATCTCGCCGAGCGCCGAGCCGAAGCGCTCGAGGTCTACCGCCACGTCGCCGCCCTGCTGCGCGAGGAGCTCGGCATCGATCCCGGCAGTGAGCTGCGGCGTCTCCAGCAGGCCGTACTGAACGGCATTTCCCTGACGACGGCGCCCGCCGAACCCGAGACCCCTCCCCCGGCCTCGGTGCCGCGCCAGCTGCCGTCCGACCTGGCCCGGTTCACCGGTCGCCACGCGGACCTGGCGAAGCTGTACGACTTACTTCCGGAAGAGGGAGAGCACCGGCCCATCGTCATCGCGGCGATCGGTGGCGCGGGCGGGGTCGGCAAGACCGCGCTGGCCGTGCACTGGGCCCACCAGGTGCGGGAGCGCTTCCCCGACGGGCAGCTGCACATCGACCTGCGCGGGTTCGGCCCCGGCGAGCCGATGGCGCCCGCCACCGCCCTGGAGATGATGCTGCGGTCCCTCAACGTGCCCGCCGACCAGATCCCCACGGCGGTCGAGGCCCGCTCCGCGCTGCTGCGCAGCACGCTGGCCGGGCGCCGGGTGCTGGTGCTGCTGGACAATGCCCGCAATACGGCCCAGGTACGACCCCTGCTCCCCGGGTCGGACTGTCTGGTGCTGGTGACCAGCCGTACCCGCCTGGCCGGGCTGGCCGTACACGATGACGCGCGGCACGTCTTCCTGCGCAGGCTGCGTGACCACGAGTCGCACTCGCTGCTGGGCAAGATCCTCGGTGCCGGGCGCGTGTCCGACGAGGCCGCGGCCGCGGCCGAGCTGGCCCGGCTGTGCGCCCACCTTCCGCTGGCGCTGGCGATCAGCGCCGAGCACGTGACCCGGCGGTCCGGCGCGCGGCTGGCGGACCTGGTCGCCCAGCTGCGCGACGAGCGGTCCCGCCTCGACCTGCTCGACGTGGACGACGATCCGCAGATGAGCCTGCGGGCGGTGTTCTCGTGGTCGTACCAGGCGCTGGACCCGCGGGCCGCGCGGGCGTTCCGGCTGCTCAGCCTGCACAGCGGGACGGAGTTCGGGGTCGGCGCCGCCGCGGCGCTGATCGGGGTCCCGCCCGCCGAGGCACGGCGGCTGGCCGAGATCCTGACCGACCGGTGCCTGCTGGAGACGGGCGGCGTCGAGCGGTATCGCATGCACGACCTGATGCGCGTCTACGCCGGCGAACGGGTCGAGGCCGAGGAGTCCGACGCCGACCGGCTGGCCGCGGTCAAGCGCCTGCTGTCGTGGTACCTGCACACCGTCGACCAGGCCGACCAGGTGCTCAACCCGCAGCATCAGGGCCTCCCGCTCCCGCCGCTGGAGCCGTCGTGCGAGCCGTACACCTTCTCTGGCTACGACGACGCGCTGTGCTGGCTCCAGACCGAGCACGCCAACCTCATGGCCGCCGTACGGCGGGCCTTCACCCTCGGCCAGTACGGCGTGGCATGGCAGCTGCCGTGCGCGCTGTGGAGCTTCTTCAACCTGCGCAAGCACTGGGACTCCTGGATCTCCAGCAACGAGATCGGCCTGGAGGCCGCACTGCTACTGGGCGACGCGCACGCCGAGGCCACGATCCGCACCAGCCTCGCGCTGGGTCACTGGGACCACCGGCAGTTCAAGGACGCGCTCCCGCACGCCGAGATCGCGCTGGCGCTCCAGCGTGATCTCGGCGACCGCTGGGGCCAGGGCAACGCGCTGAACACGCTCGGCATGGTGCACCGGGACCTGGACGCGGCGGAGGCCGCCGTCGTGTGCCACCGAGAGGCGCTGGCCATCTTCACCGACCTCGGCTATCACTGGGGGCAGGCCATCGCCTCGGCCGGGCTCGGCCGGGCACTGCTCGCTCTCGGCCAGCCGCGTACGGCGCTGCAGCACCATCTGTCCGCACTCGCCGCCTTCCGCGCGATCGACAATCTCTGGGGCGAGGGCATCGCGCTGACCGACATGTGCATCACATACGCCGCGCTGGGCGACCACGAGGAGACGATCCGCTGGTGCTTCCGCTCGCTCGACCGCAGCCGGGAGATCGGCGACTGCAACACCGAGGCCCGCACCCTGCACATCCTCGGCCAGGCCCTGGCGGCGACCGGCTGCCCGGTGCTGGCCGTCGAGACCTGGCGGAGGTCCCTGACCATCTTCGACCACCTGGCCGACAGCCAGGCGGCACAGGTGCGCGCCAGCATCGCCGAGGTGGAGGCGGACGCCGGCTTCTCCACGGAATCCCTGCTCGAACCGGAGAAGGCCTGGCTCTCGGAGATCACCTCCTCATCCCGCATCTTCTCCTCATCCCGCGTCGCCTCCTCATCCCGCTGAGCCCTGAGGGCTCCACCGGCTCAGTACGGATCGCGCGAAGACGGTGAGGTAATGGGTCTCGCCATAGATCCGGGCCGCGTCCTCGGCCGCCCGCGCACAGCGCCGCAAAGCGGCTTCGGGGTCGCCGAGCCTGCCGAGCTGGTGCGCCAGGATGACCTCACCGGCGAGAACATGCGCGTCACCCGCGCCGAACGTACTCCGGCCCACCTCCAGGGCCCATTCGGCGAGCTCTCTGGCCCGCTCGTGGTCTCCCGGCCCGTCCAACCGGCCGCCCACCCACCAGGCCAGGTTGGTGAACAGCGTGATGGCGCCCCAGCCATCTAGCGTCCCCTCTTGGAGCGCACGCTCACCCAGCTCGTCGAGCCAGGCGACGGCATCGGCGTCGAGCCGCGGGTCACCGATCTCCTCGAGAGTGGCCTCGATGTTGTCCAGGGTGTCGGCGATCTCGCCGTTACCGATCGCGACCTTGTCGGCGGCGAGCTCCCGCCAGAGCTCCACCGCCCGGCGGGGATTCCCGCCCCACCGGGTCCAGACCGCGATCTCGAACCGCCCACCGAACACGATGTCGCTGTCCGCCCCGTACACCCGCGTACCGACCTCGACGAGCTCCTCCGCCAGCGCGAGCGCCTCTTCCTCGCGGCCCACCGCGCCGACCTGGCGGGCCAGCGTCAGGCGGCAGAGCAACGTCTGCTGATGCTCCGCGCCCAGGAGCCGTTCGCTCTCTTCCACCGCCGACCGCGCGAGGTCGAGCGCCCGGGCGGGCTCTCCGCTCTCGTGAAAGCGCGCCCCGATCCACCAGGCCACCCGGTCGCGAAGGGCGATCACCTCCTCCGGCGGGGCTCCGCTCTCGGACGCCCTGGCCAGGGCTCGTTCCAGCCAGCTCACCACGTCCTCGTCGCGACCGGCCGAACTCATCATGTAGGCGAAGTCCAGCGCGGCCTCGAAAAGCCCCGCGTCGAACGCCTGGTGAAGGGCGCGCTCGGCGATATCCATCCGGCTCCGGAAATATGCCGACCAGCCGACCTCCACGACATCACCCGCGGTGACGAAGGAGACGACCGCCTCCCAGATCTCTCCCGGCACCTCGGACAGGCCTCGAGCCTCGTCCAGGGCGTCGGCCAGATAATCGAACGCCACATACTGCTCGTCCTCGGCCGGAACCAGCAGGCTGCTGGTCGAGTGCAGCGGTTGCGTCGCCCAGTCCAGCGCCTGCTCCCACGTTTCCGGGCGAACACCGGCCCGCAGGTAGCCCTCGTGCAACTCGCGCAGGAACGACAGCGGCACCGGCCGCTGCACCCCCGCCCGCCGTACGTCGACCGCCGCACTCACCAGCGCGGCGCCGCGCGGCCGGCCCTCCGGCCAGGAGCCTTGAGCGTCCAGCCATTCCTGGAACAGCTGCGGGCCGGCGGCCAGATACTGGCTCACGCCGTACTGTTCGCCATGCGCGAGCGCCTGCCGGATCCGGTGATCGTCGACGTCGGCCGCCGCCCGCCGCTCGTCCGGCGACCACAGGCGCTCGATCCGGATCTCCAGCGCCTGCTTCAGCACGGCTCCCGCCAGCCGGTGCGCCTGCCGTTCACTGTCGCTCAGGCCCGGGCTCGACCGAGGGCTGTAGCGAGCCCGCTCGTGCGATCTCATCGTGGCCAGGACCACGCAATGACGGTCAGGGGCGGCGATCAGCGGGCTGACCATCTCCGCCGTCAGGCCGTCCACGCCCAGGTACAGGTCCAGCTCGTCCAGCCAGACGACGCTCTTGCTCCGGCGCCGCGCCAGGTCCAGGGCCTGCGGCAGGTCCGGCTTGCCCACCGGGCGGATGAACGTGTGGTCCGGCAGGCAGGCGCGCATCGCCTCGTAGGCGGCTCTGGTCTTGCCGGCCGTCGACTCGCCCACGACCAGGACGAACCTGCTCACGGCCAGCGCCCGCTCCAGGTCGTCGCTCCGGTCGCGGCGGGTGTACGGCGGGCATCGGTCGATTGTGCCGTCGGGCCCGGTCAGCGGGGGCGCCAGGTGGACCCCGATGCTGAGCGGGTCTTCGATGTCACGCACCTGGGGCGGCTTCCCCCGTTCGCCGGTGTACAGCTGCGGCCGCGTGGCCGCGTTCCGGTCGATCGCCCGCTCGGCTCGTACGGTGAGCACCGCGGCCCCGCCGCTGACCGCCCCCACCAGCACGGAGCCGACCAGCGCGGGCATGGACGAAGCCAGGAGTGAGACGACCGCGCTCGCCATCGCCGCGAGCACCAGGAGCCACCAGCCGCGCAGCCACCTCATATGCCTGCCGCCCTCCGTCGCCCCATGCGCATAGTGCAGCAGAGTATGACTCAGATGTACATGATCTTACATGGGAATCGGCGCGATATATGACGGCGAACGCCTCCCGATTACGGCGTTCCATTCCGTTCCATTCAGTTCCATCGTCGGGATGAAATTCGGCCCCGCAGCCCCGCCATCAGGCAATATGCAGAATGATCCACGCCATAAAGAATATGTGACTTTTTACCTGTCCCAGGACGGTGCGCATTCTCTTTAATTGCGGCACAACCCCTTCAGAGAGGTGTGCACCACACATGCGAAAGATTCTGTCCATCCTGGCGTTGGCCGCGGCCATGGCCGGTGTTCAAGCGGTCTTCGCCTTACCGTCCCGCGCGGACACCCTGGCGAGCCTCTTCACCGGCAATCTCATCGTGTCGGCGGCCCAGGGCAAGGTGAACAACATCACCATCTCCACCGACGCCCTCGGCAACGTACTGGTCAGTGACACCGGGGACGTCATGCGCGCCGACGGAGGCGACTGCACCCGGGTCACCGCCAACCAGGTGCGGTGCCAGGGCGTCACCGTCGTCCGGGTCTTCGCCGGCGACCTGGACGACACCATCACCAACAACTCCGCGGTCAGCACGCAGCTGTTCGGCGAAGCGGGCCGAGACACCTTCAGGGGTGGCAGCGGCTCCGACGGCATCACCGGCGGCACGGGCGACGACACCGCGTTCGGCAACGGCGGTGACGACTTCTTCCAGGCCGACGCCATCGACGGCAAGGACAGCTTCTCCGGTGGCGCGGGCTCGGACCTGGCGGCGTACAACAACCGGGGCACCGCCCAGACCATCACTCTGGACGGGGTGGCCAACGACGGCACGGCCGGCGAGGGCGACAACCTGGGCAGCGACGTGGAGCGAGTCTTCAGCGGTGCGGGCTCCGACCACATCACCGGAAACGCCGCGGCCAACGAGATCCGGGGCGGCAACGGCGACGACGTCATCAACGCCGTCGACGGGATCGGCGGCAACGACACCATCAGCGCCGACGGCGGCACCGACACGTGCGACTCCGACAGAGGCGACACCGAGCTCAACTGCGAGATCTGACGAAAGGTGCCCGGGCGGCGCGCTCACACCGCCGCCGCCCGGGCACTCGGGTCAGGCGGTCGGCTTGAAGGAGCTGTCGCCGCGGAACAGCGTCGTGTCCTCTGCCTTGTCCAGGCGGAGGGCGTTGTCGCGGTGGCGGACGAACCGGCCGGGGTAGTTGACCGACTCCAGCCGTACCGACCCGTCCACCGTGCCCTGGCGGGCGTGGAAGGTCGCGTCGCGCTTGAACAGCGCGGTGCCGTCGTTGGCGTCGAACCGGACCAGGAAGTCCTTGTGCCGCAGGTATCGGCCCGCGGAGTCGACGAAGGAGTATCCCTTGGCGTCGGACAGGCCGGGCACGACGCGCAGCGCGAGCGCGGTCGCCCCGATGCGGCCCACGGCGCCCGCGGCCTGGATGTACGCCTTCGGGTGATTGACCGACAGGAAGGCCCGCGAGACGCCCGTCGGCAGCAGCCCGCCCCCGCCCGTGGCCGTGGCCCGGGTGAAGGTCAGCGTGCCGAAGCCGAGGTGGTCGTACTTGCTGCCGCCGTAGTCCCCGCCTCCGCCTTCGGGGGCGAGCCGCTTGCCGTACGCCTCGATGTGGGGCACCGGCAGCCCGCGGCGGACCCCGTAGTGGTTGTTGAGCAGCGCCCAGACCGGATCGTTCATGCCGCGTCCCGCCGCGGAGACCTCCGTCTGCTCACGGGGTGCGCAGTTCTGTCCGGTCCCCCACTTGTACGTGGTGAACGGCACGCTCTCGCCGAGGTTGTACTTGGCGACGTACTGGGCGCCCTTCATGAACCGGTCGTCGGCGTGGCCGTACAGGTCGATGCCCTGGTTCCAGGCCATCTCGCACAGCACACCCATCAGCCCGATGCCCAGGCTGGCATGGCCCTGGTCGCGGCCGCTCTCCTGCCACTGGCCGAGGCCGCCGGGGTGGAGGAACGGCACCGCGTTCATGATGGCGCCGTTGCCCTTGCCGTGCTTGAAGTACTCCACGGCCTGGTCGACCTTGGCCTGGTCGTCGCAGAGGATACCGATGGCCAGGATGGAGGCCATGGCGCACAGGTCCCAGTTGGCCCAGTAGTTGGTGATGCAGGCGTCGTTGTGCCCCCGTAGGAACCGGTCGTTCAGCGGGTAGAAGACGGTGAGCATCATCTTCTTGAAGCGGCCGAGGTCGAAACCGGGATAGCCGCGCATGATCTCGCCGACGTTGGCCAGCTGCCAGCCCTGGATGCCGGCCGCGAGGAAGCGGTCGGCGTTGCCCGTCACCGCCTTCAGCGCGGCCGACCAGGCGTTGAGGATGTCGCGGGCGGCGTCGCCGTGGGCCCTGTCGCCACTGATCTTCCAGCGCAGCGCGTTCTGGTAGGCGGCGGCCACGTCGATGGCGAGCTGCACGTGATTCGCCCCCGTGCCACCTCTGACGACCGTCTCCACCGGGCGGGCCTTCCAGGTGCTCTTGGAGCGGCTGTTGGCCACCAGCTTGTCCCAGCCCGCCTTCCACGGCTGGGCTCCGGCGTTCACCTGGGCCCGCATCCGGTCGAAATCCGGCTGCGTGTGCAGCATGCCGGGGTGCCTGAGCGCCGCGGCCGAGGCGCCGGCGGGCAGGGCGGGGAGTACGGCGGCGCCCGCGCCCACGGTCACGGCCGCCTTCAGCAGGCTCCGGCGGGAGGGCTGCGTGGTCATGGAAGTCCTTTCCCAGGGGTCACTCTTGTCGCAGGAGACGGAACCGCCTGTCCGGTGATAACAGAAATCTCAGGGTGAGACCCGGCTGCGCTGAGGCACCGTCGCGGGGTCGGCGGGCCGCGCCCTGGTGACGTACTGCGGGACGGGGGCGCGGTCGTCACCGGTGTCGCGGGTCAGGCCGTAGCGGACGATTCCCCTGGCGGGGTCGAGCCCGGTGGAGATGTCCCGCCAGACCTCGCTCCAGGTCCGGGGCGCCACGTTGAGGTCGATGTCCGTGCCGCTCTCGTTGTTGTGGACGGTGACCTGGCCGTCCAGGTAGTAGAACTCGTTCTGCCACATCTGCTGCTGACCGGGGGGCAGCCGTACGAAGCCGGTCTCGGGAGCGCCCATCCAGGTGACGCCCGGCGCCTGCTCGTCGTCCATCCGCCGCCCACCGCCGGACGCGACGTGGAACAGTCTGCCCTTCAGCCCGGTCCAGGTGGCGGCCCGGAAGTCGCCGATCCGGCTGCGGTAGAGGATGCCCCAGCGGACCTCGACGTAGCCCTTGCCGGTGATGGTGATGTAGTCGCCCCGGTGCGTCATCTGGGGGGCGCCGCCATACCTGGAGTAGCCGTGCTTCCCGCCGATGGCCAGCGTGCCCGCCGCGCGCCGGGGCAGCGGGGCGGGACGCCGAGCCTTGGGCGGCGCCTGGTCCACCGTGTCGACGGTGCGCCCGTACAGGCCCGCCGGACGGCTCCGCGTCTGCGTCGGCTTCGGCGTCGGCTTCGGCGTCGGCTTCGGCGTCGGCTTCGGCTTCCGCGAAGGGCGCGGGGAGGAGGCGGGCACGGAGGTGGCGATCGCCTGCGCGGCCCGCCCGCGCGGCGGCTCAGGTTGGAGGTTGTGGACGATCACCGCGCCACCGGCGATCAGCGCGGCGCCGGCTGCGGCGATCGCGACGGGCTTGGCCGCCAGCGAGGAACCCACCGCGCCGGCCGCCACCTTCCCCTTCGCCACCAGGCCGCCCTTCACCACCAGGCCGCCCTTCACCACCAGGCCGCCCTTCAGCGTTGGTACGGCTGCCGTCCGCGCCATCTCCAGCAGGCCCACCGCGAACCCCGCCGGGACGGCCACCAGGCCCAGCCCCGCCAGCAGCCGGTCGGCCGGAACCAGGTCTGTCAGACGATCCGCGCAGGTCCGGCACTCGCGCACGTGCCGCGACAGCCGCTTGCGCCACAGGGGTGACGGCGTGCCCGTCCAGCCGTCGGCCACGTACGCCAGCCCGGCGCAGCGAGGATAGGCCGAGAGCGCCCGCACCACCGCGCGGGCCGACTCCAGCCGCCGTTTGACCCGCTGCACGCGGACGGCCGCGTGTCTCTCGTTCAGGTCCAGGCCGGCGGCCAACTCCGCCCGGGTGAGCTCGTTCGCGGCCTCCAGCCACCACAGCGTGAGCACCTCGCGGTCGTCGGTGTCGAGCCAGCGACTGGCCTCCACCGTCTCCTTGCGCTGCCCGGACAGGCCGAGCCGGGTGACGGTGAGAGCAGCGAAGTCGGCACTGGCGTCGGCCATGCCCAGCGCCTCGTCGAGGGCGGCGGTGTTGGTGGTGGTGGCGGCGGTGGCCCGCCGCCACTCCCGCACCTGGTTCAGGGCGATGGCGACCAGCCAGGATCGGAAGCTCCTGGGATCGCGCAGTCCGGACAACCCGGTCACGACCCTGGCCATGGTCTCCTGCACGACGTCGTCCACGTCCGGGTGGCCGTTCATGGCGCGGCCGGCGATGTTGTACACGAGCCGCAGATGACTCCGCACCAGCTCGTCGACCGCTCTGTGATCGCCCGCCCCGGCCGCCAGCACCGTTTCGACCTCGTACGTCGGCCGCGCGTACATCCATCACCCCGATCCGGAGCTCCGATGCTCCGACCAGGAGACGGGAACATCACCACTGAGATAACACAAAACACCATTTTGTCGCTTATATGCCTGTTGGTGGAGTGGTGCGCACGATGAGGTCGTGGACATGCGACGAGGTGAGTGGTGGTGTGGGTGTCGCCGGGCAGCGCTGTCGTGCTCGGACAGGAGCGTCGTGGGTCAGTTACCGGCGCGGATGAGGCCGTGTTCGTAGGCGTACACGACGGCCTGGACGCGGTCGCGGAGGGCGAGTTTGGTGAGCATCCGGGCGACGTGGGTCTTGACGGTGGCTTCGCTGACGTACAGACGGGCCGCGATCTCCGCGTTGGACAGGCCGCGCGCGACCAGGTGCAGGACCTCGAGCTCGCGTGCGGTCAAGCTGGCGACCTGCGGTGGCGGCGGGAGTGGCGCGGGTGTGCGGGCGAACTCCTCGATCACCCGCCGGGTGACGGCCGGGTCGAGCAACCCCGCGCCGGAGGCGACGACGCGGATGGCGTGGACGAGGTCTTCCGGGGGCGCGTTCTTGAGCAGGAAGCCACTCGCCCCCGCCCGAAGCGCCTCGTAGACGTAGGAGTCGATGTCGAAGGTGGTCAGGACGATGACGCGGGTCGGCGGCGGGGTGTCGGCGAAGAGGCGTTGGGTGGCCTGGATGCCGTCCAGCCTGGGCATGCGGATGTCCATGAGTGTCACGTCCGGGCGGAGCCTGCGTGCCGCGGTCACCGCGCCGAACCCGTCATCGGCCTCGCCCACCACCTGGATGTCGGGCTCCGCCGAGATGATCAGGCGCAGCCCGGCGCGGATCATCTGCTGGTCGTCGGCCAGAAGCACGCGGATCGTCATGAGCCCTGCCCGGACTGCCCGAACTGCCCGGACTGACCGGTCAGCCGGAGGACGGCGGTGACACGGTAGCCGCAGCCCGGCTGCGGACCGGCCTCCAGCGTCCCGTCGTAGAGCGCGACCCGTTCGCGCATCCCGACAAGTCCGTGGCCGCTCCAAGGCGTCGGCCCGTCGGCCGGTGGTGACCTGCTGTCCGTCTGTGCTGACCTGCCGTCCGCCTGCGGTGGCCTGCCATCGTCGAGGACATCCAGGCGTAGCGTCTTGTCGCCGTAGTGGATCACGCAGTCGATCCGGGTGGCGTCGGCATGCTTGCCCACGTTGGTGATCGCCTCCTGCAAGATCCGGTACGCCGACAGGTCGATGCTGGGCGGCAGCGGTAAGGGAGTGCCCTCAACCCGCAGCTCGGCCCTCAGGCCGCCCGCCCGGAGCGGTTCGAGCAGGTCACCGACGTCGGCCAGCCGTGGCAGGGAGGTGTGCGACACGGGTGCGTCCGGTTCGCGGAGCAGGGCGAGGAGCCGGTGCATCTCGGTCAGCGCTTGACGCCCGGTCTGCTCGGCCACCAGGAGCGCCTCCCGCTCGGCCTGCTGTTCGGGCCGCAGGAGCCGGCGGATCCCGCCGACGTGCAGCGCCATCGCCGCCATGCTGTTGGCCACCACGTCGTGCAGCTCGCGGGCGATCCGGGCGCGCTCCTGGTTGACCGCGGCCGCCGCCCGCCAGTCGGCTTCGCGCTTGATCTGCGCGGCCCGCTGTTCGGACAGCTCGGCGCGGATTTGTCTGATGCTCACCGCGTGACCGGCCAGCCAGACACCCGTCACGAACACACCCGCGTAGAGCAGGTCGGCGGGCGAGGGTCCCTTCTCGATCAGCACCGCCACCGCGACCAGGCCCAGTGACACGGGCAGGACCGCCATGGGGTGCCGCGCGTGGAAGGCCGCCGAGAAGATCGCGATGACCAGGGCGAACAGCGTCGAGAAGCCGCTGTTGGAGTCCACGCCGAGCGCGGCCTGGACGATCTGGCCGCCGAACACGATCACCAGCACCGCCGTCGGGGCCCGTCTGCGCCATGCCAGTGCCAGGCCCGTCACCAGCACGGTGGCGGCCACCGCCGGCCGGGAGCCGCCCACGACGGTGCCGGACCACACCTCCGCCTGGGCGAGGCCGGCGATGCCCAGCGCCAGGAGCACGTCGCGCCGGTGCGGCGATGCGGTAAGCCTGACCATGGGTTGACGATAAGCCTGCGGGGAGCTGCGGCGAGTCAGCCTGGGGGACGACGTTTTCAGGTGCGGCCGTCATCCCGTGGGCGGACCCGGATCGAGCCGTACTGCCGACGACCGCGGTGGCGTCCCGGCAGGACATTGAGGCGTCGGCCGCCATCGAGACGGTCGCGACCACGGGAGGGACATCATGTCCGCTTTCTCCGACGCCCGGCGTCTCCGCCGCGTCGCGGCGGGGCTCAGCCTGATCGGCTTCGGCACGCTGCTGGTAGCCCAAGACCCACTCGACCCGACCGGCGGAACCGGTTTCTACGGCGCCGCGGTCGGCCGGCCGGGACTGATGACCGCCTCGGCGCTGACGCTGCTGGCATCGGCGGTGCTCACCGTGCCCGCGATCGGCGGCATCGTCCACCAGGCTCGCGACCGCGGCTCACTGCTCGCCCACCTGGGGGGACTGTGCACCCTGCTCGGCGCGCTGGGACACATGGGACTCGCCACGGTGTACCTCGTCATGCGGTCACTGGCCGGCGGCGATCCGGCACAGATGCGGGCCTTCGAGGACAGGCTCAACGCCGACCCGGCGCTCGTGATCTTCTTCGTCCTGCTGACCAGCTTCGGCATCGGCATAGCGCTGCTGGCCTGGGCGGCCTGGCGAGCCGGGCTGATCGGCTGGTGGGCCCCGGCGCTGATCACCGCCGTCGTGATCGTACACAACGTGTTACCCGATGACCCGCCGGCCGCGGTGGAGCTCGCCGCGCTCGGCGCGATCGCGGTGGTGTTCGGCCGGCTGGGCGTACGCACCCTCAGGCTGTCCGACACCGACTGGGACGTCACCGCCATGCCCGCACCACGACCGGCCGCGGCGACCCCCACTGTCACCTGAACGTCCGAACCTGAGCGCCTTGGGCGAGGGGGGCTCCCCGGGACGGTGGCAACCGGGCACCCCTGGTTTCGGTCTCCGGCAAGGACATCGCGGAACCCGCTAATCTACTGCTCGCGTGTCATCAGGACCGAGCGCTGGGCAGGGAGGGCGATGACACAGGGAACCCCGCTGGATTGGCCCGAGGCGGAAGATCGTCTCCCACCGGACTCGTGGGGGCGCGGACCTGCCCGTCAGTCGTTGCTGCCGTGGTCGTTCGTCGGCCTGATCGCGCTGCTGGTGGCGGGCCGGTTCCTGCTGGCGCCCCACCTCACGGCTCCGGCGCTGCAGACGTGGGCCACCATCTTCGTGGCAGTGTGTGTGCAGGCGCTGCCGTTCCTGGTGTTCGGGGTGGCGTTGTCGGCAGCCATCACCGCGTTCGTGCCCGCCTCGTTCTGGACCAGGGCCCTGCCGCGTCAGACCTACGCGGCGGTGCCGGTGGCCGGGGTGGCGGGCGCGGTGCTGCCCGGGTGCGAATGCGCCTCGGTGCCGGTGGCCTCGGGGCTGATGGCGCGTGGTGTGGCGCCCGCCGCGGCGCTGGCGTTCCTGCTCGCCTCGCCGGCGATCAACCCGGTTGTGCTGGTGGCCACGGCGGTGGCCTTTCCCGGCGACCCGGCGATGGTGGTCGCGCGGTTCGGCGCCTCGCTGGCCGTGGCCGTGCTGGCCGGCTGGATCTGGGCGCGGTTCGGGCGCACCGAGTGGCTGCCGGTGCCCCGCCGTACCACGGCGCCCGGGCCTGGCAAATGGGGCGCGTTCGTGGACGCGATGTGCCACGACCTGCTGCATACCGGCGGGTTCCTGGTCATCGGCGGGCTGACCGCGGCGACGCTCAACGTGGTGGTCCCCCGCTCGTGGCTCACCTCCGTGGCCGGGATTCCGGTGGTGTCCGTGCTGGTGCTGGCGCTGCTGGCGGTGCTGTTGTCGATCTGCTCGGAGGCCGACGCGTTCGTGGCCGCCTCCCTGACCGCCTTCTCGCCCACGGCCAAGCTCGCCTTCCTGGTGGTGGGGCCGATGGTCGACCTGAAACTGATCGCGTTGCAGGCGGGTACGTTCGGGCGGCCCTTCACCTGGCGCTTCGTGCCCCTCACGCTGACGCTGGCGATCGGCGTCAGCTTCGTCACCGGATGGGTGCTGCTGTGAAACGCCAGACGCAGAGCCTGATGCTGCTGATCCTCGGCGGGGCGCTGCTGAACATCTCCGCCTTCTCCACCACGTACGTCAACTACGTCAAACCGGGTTTCCGGCCGTTACTCGTCGGAGCCGGGGTGGTGCTGGCGACCCTCGCCCTGGTGTCCCTGGTCAGGCAGTGGCGCGGGCAGGCTGATGGGCACGACCACGGTCACGACCACGGGCCACGGGTGGCGTGGCTGCTGGCCGTGCCGGTGTTCGCCATCGTGCTGATCGCACCTCCCGCGCTGGGCTCGTTCGCGGCAGGCGGCGAGGACGACGCGCCCGCGCCGCGCCCGCCCGCCCCCGCGGCCTTTCGTGAGCTCTCCGACGGCGCGCCCCGGCTGGCGCTCGGCGAGTTCATCGGGCGCGCCTACGACCCCGCCGGCACGTCGCTCGCGGGCCGGCAGGTCAAGCTGACCGGCTTCGTGGTGCCGTCGAAGAAGAAGAATCTCTGGTACGTCACCAGGATGCAGATGAGTTGCTGCGCCGCCGACGCCCTCGCCTTGAAGGTGGCGGTCCGGGGCGTACCGGCTCCGAGGGAGAACTCCTGGGTACAGGTCACCGGCTCATGGATCCCGTGGAAGGGCAAGATCCCCAACGGCTACGTGATCCCTGACATGACCGCCACCGACGTAGTGAAGATCGATCAACCGGCGGAGCCGTACGAATAGCCAAATTGCCCGCCGGATTATGGCAACTCGGTGGGGTTCTCGGCCGCGTGATCGCTGGTTACACTCCGGTCGGTACCGAGCCGCCCCACGGGGCGGCTCATACAGCTTGTCACCCACCGGGGAGGGTTCAGTGATCTCTCCGGTGTGCCTCGACGCGGGGTGACCTGATGCCTCCTTGGCGGCGTGGTGAGTCCATGCAGCCTCGATGAGGAGGATCTTGTGTTATCCAGTCCCCGCTTATCCCGCGCGCGGCGGCTCGCGTTGGTGGTCATCGGCCTGAGCATGGTGGCGGTGATGAGCCCGGCAGCGGCGCGGGCCACCCCCACGCCTTCTCCCGCGAACGGGAAGTGGCAGGCCACCCCCGTCACCGGCGCCCAGCTCGTCGAGGGCGCCAAGTCCCCGACGGGCAAGCTCGCCAAGAGTGACCAGGCGCTGTTGCGGACCACTTCGCCGGCGCCGATCAACATCATGGTCAAGCTGGACTACGACTCGCTCGCCGCCTATCGGGGCGGGCTGCCCGGTCTGCCGGGCACCAGTCCCGCCGTCACCGGCAAGGCCCTCGACACCAGGAGTGCCGAGGCCAAGAAGTACGGCCAGCACATCGAGAGTGTGGAGAAGGCGTTCCTGGACCAGCTGGCCGGCAAGGTTCCGGGGGCCGTGGTGGGCCAGCGGGTCAGGACCGTCTATGGCGGCATCGCGCTCCGGATCCCGGGCAACAAGGCGGCCGAGGTGTTGAAGCTGCCCGGCGCCGTCGCCGTACAGGAAGACAAGCCGCAGCAGCTCCTCACCGACTCCAGCCCGGAGTTCATCGGCGCCAACACCATCTACAACCAGCTCGGCGGCAGCAACTCCTCGGGCAAGGGCGTGATCGTGGGCGTGCTGGACTCCGGCGCCTGGCCCGAGCACCCCCAGTTCGCCGCCCCGACCGGCCTGCCCGCCCCGGGTCCGACCAAGGACGGCACGCCCCGGGTCTGCGACTTCGGCGACAACCCGCTGACCCCGGCCAGCGATCCCTTCACCTGCAACAACAAGCTGATCGGCGGACAGCCGTTCCTGGAGACCTACAACGCGGTCTTCGGCGGCGAGGTCTACCCCGACAGCGCCCGTGACTCCAACGGGCACGGCACCCACACCGCCACCACGTCGGCCGGCGGCCCGGTGGCCGACGCGAACCCGATGGGGATCAGCCGCGGCCCGATCCACGGCATCGCGCCCGCCGCCGAGGTCTCGGTCTACAAGGTGTGCGGCGCGGAGGGCTGCTTCCCGTCCGACTCGGCGCAGGCGGTGGCACGTGCCATTCTGGACGGCGTCCGGGTCATCAACTTCTCGATCTCCGGTGGCTCCGACCCCTACAGCGACCCGGTCGAGCTGGCCTTCCTCGACGCGTACGCGGCGGGCGTGCTGGTCTCGGCGTCGGCGGGCAACTCGGGGCCCGGCGCCAACACCACCGACCACCGCAGCCCTTGGGTGACCACGGTGGCCGCGTCCACGCAGACCAGAACGTTCCAGTCCACGATCACGCTGTCCGGCGGTGGCGCGACGGCGACGATCAAGGGCGCGTCCGTCACCTCGGGGCTCGCCTCGCCGCTGCCTGTGGTGCTGGCGTCCGCTCCGCCGTACTCCAACGCGCTGTGTGACACCCCGGCGCCGGCCGGGATCTTCACCGGGAAGATCGTCGCCTGCGAGCGCGGCCCGAACCGGGTGCTGAAGAGCTTCAACGTCAGGCAGGGCGGCGCCGCGGGGATGATCCTCTACAACGCCTTCCCGTTCGACGTCTTCACCGACGCCCACTGGGTCCCGTCGGTGCACGTCAACAAGCCCGAGACCGACGTACTCATGAGCTTCCTGTCCGCGCATCCGGGCGCGACGGCGTCGTTCACCCAGGGGGTCAAGGCCAGCTGGCAGGGCGACGTGATGACCTACTTCTCCTCGCGCGGACCCGGCGGGGACTTCCTCAAGCCGGACGTCACCGGGCCCGGCCTGCACATCCTGGCGGGCATGACCCCGACCCCCGAGTCACCGCTCGAAGGGCCGCCCGGCAACCTGTACCAGGTCATCCAGGGCACGTCCATGTCGGCGCCGCACGTGACCGGCTCGGCCGCGCTCGTGTTCGCCCTGCACCCGACCTGGACACCGGGACAGGTGAAGTCGGCTCTGGAGACCACGGCCAAGACCGCGGTCACCAAGCAGGACCGCGTCACCCCCGCTGACCCGTTCGACATGGGCGGCGGGCGCATCGACCTGACCAAGGCCGGTGACCCCGGGCTGACCCTGGACGAGAGCGCGGCCAACTTCATCGCCTCGGCCACCGACCCGCTCAACCGGATCGACCTCAACCTGCCCTCGGTGAACGCGCCGACCATGCCCGGCCTCATCACCGCCAAGCGCACGGTCACGAACACCACCAGCAAGTCGCTCACGTTCTCCGCCTCGGCCACGACGGTCAGCGGCGCCAACATCACGGTGCTGCCGGCGCGCTTCACCGTCGCGCCGGGCAAGAGCACGAAGCTGACGGTGGTCATCACCGCGCCGGATCTGCCCGACGGGCAGTACTTCGGCCAGGTGAACCTCAAGCAGGTCGGCGGCTCGCGTGCGCTGCACCTGCCGGTGGCCTTCTTCCGTCAGGAAGGCATCGTGCCGGTCGACCAGACCTGCGCGCCGGCCACCATTCCGCGGAACACCGGTGAGTCCACCTGCACGGTCACCGTGCAGAACAACAGCCTGTCCAGCGCCGAGGTGACCGCGCTGAGCACGCTCGACGCGCGCCTGCGGCTGAACAGCGTGACCGGCGCCACCAAGATCGGCACCCAGATCGCGACGGCCAAGGCGACACTGCCCGGCCGCCAGCCCGACAAGCCGACGATCGCGCCGGGTGCGGGTCCTGCCGGATATCTTCCGTTGGACGCCTTCGGCATCACCCCGACGCCGATCGGGGACGAGCAGGCGCTGAACTTCACGGTGCCCGCCTTCACCTTCGCCGGCAAGACCTACACCAGGATCGGCGTGGTCTCCAACGGCTACAGCGTCGCCGGCGGCACCAACGGCGCCGACGACATCGCCTTCCTCCCGCAGACGCTGCCCGACCCGGCGCGGCCGAACGCCGTGCTCGCCTCCTACTGGACCGACCTCGACGGCACCGGCGCCCCCGGCGTCTTCGCCGGGACGCTGACCGACGGCGTCAGCCGCTGGCTGGTACTGGAATGGCGGGTCCACACCTTCGGCACGAGCAGCCTCAAGGTGTTCCAGCAGTGGATCGGGCTCAACGGCGTGGAGGACATCAGCTACGCCTACGACCCGGGCAACCTGCCGGGCGACGCCCCCGCGGGCGCGGGACTGACCGTGGGCGCGGAGAACGATGAGGGTACGGCGGGCGACCAGATCTCCGGGCCGCCCACCCAGGACCTCGTGGTCACGAGCACACCCGGCGCGCCCGGTGGTGCCCTGACCTACTCGATGAAGATCAAGGGGGTCAGCCCGGGGGTCGGCAACGTGACGACGGCCACCTCGACCCCGCAGGTCAAGGGAATCACCGTCGAAGTGGACAAGATCACCGTCCAGTGACCTGACAGAGCCGCGGGCGGCCCGGCCGCCCGCGGCTCAACACACCTGGTGTCCGCCGTGCCGCATCCATCCGTGCCGCACTACGCGTCAGACGGGCCTGACCTCAAGGAGGCTCGCTCCCGCGGCCAGCTCGATGACCTCCGCCAACTCCAGGTCGGCCTGTGCGAACAGCGTCGCGTACTCCTCCCGGCTACGCTCACGGGCGCCGTTGAGGAGAGCCAGCATACGCAGATCGAGATCCTTGCCCACGTGCGGCGCGTCGTCGTCGGGCAGCACCGCCTCCAGCACCAGTACTCGCCCGCCGGGGTTCATCGCGCGGCGGACATTGCGCAGAATCCGCACGGCATCGCCATCACCCCAGTTGTGCAGGACACTGGCCAGCAGGTAGGCGTCCGCGCCCGCCGGCACCGAGGCGAAGAAGTCGCCGGCCACGGCCTCGGACCGGTCAGCCAGGCCCTCCGTGGCCAGCAGTTCTCTGGCCCCGTCCGCCACGTGGCCGAGATCGTAGAGGATGCCGCGCATGTCCGGATGGGAGTGCATGACCGTGGCCAGGATGTGGCCCCTGCCCCCGGCGACGTCCACCAGGGTGCCGACGCCCGCGAAGTCGTACTGCTTGACCAGGGCTTCCGTGAACGAGATGGCCCTGGCGGTCATGTAGGCATCGAAGATCCGCGCCGTATCCGGCTTTGTCGCTAGATATTCGTATACCTGGCCGTGCTTCGTGACGAATGCTGAGCTTCCAGTCCGCACCGTGTCCGGAAGCCTGCCCATCGCGTACCAGAAGCCGTCCTCGCCGATCATGCGAATCGAGGACCGGATCGAATCGGGGACGTCGGAGCGGAGCACGGTGCCCGCGTCGGTCAGGTCGTAGCCATCGGAGCCGGCTCTGCGGACGACCCCCATACTGACCAGCTCACGCAGGACCCGGCGGAGTGAGGGGGCGTGCGCCCCGCACCTCTTGGCCAGTTCCTCGGTGTCGAGCGGCCCGTCCGCCAATTGGTCGGCGACGCCCAGATCCGCCATCGTCAGTAAAGCCGCGAAACGCGAAATGCCGGCAACCGCCCCCCAGAGGAGGCTGTCGGAGTTTGACATATTTTCCTTCCATCACAAAAAGTAGTCAGAGCGTCCGGGTGGCCTGCTGGTGCCAGACCAGCAGCCGTCGCTCGGCGAGCACGAAAAGCGTGTTCACGAGGAAGCCGAGCACCCCCAGCAGGGCGATCGTCGCCCACACTGTGGGCGTCTCGAAGCTGCGCTGCGCCACGAGCATCTGGTAGCCGATGCCGTTCGTACTGCCGAACACTTCGGAGATCACCATGAGGATCAGCGCGAGCGACAAGCTCAGCCGCAGGCCCGCGAAGATCTTGGGTGAGGCGGCGGGGATGACGACTTGGCGTAGGCGCTGCGCCTTCGACAGTCCGAAGACGATGGCGGTCTCGGTGTAGGTCCGGTCCACAGCCCTGGCCCCGTCCATCGAGTTGAGCAGCACCGGCCAGATCACCCCGAACACGATCGCGGCGAGCTGCATCTGCAGGCCGGCCCGGAACAGCGCCAGGAACAACGGCAGCAGCAGTGGTGGCGGGATGGCGCGGCCGAACTCGATCAGCGCGTTCACGTAGTCGGCCGCCACCCGCGAGCGCCCAAGGACCACGCCCAGCACCACTCCGATGACCGAGGCCAGGAGCCAGCCGGAGAACATGCGCCCCAGGCTGGGCAGGATGTTGTCCATCGCCTCGTCGGTGAGGAACAGTCGTGCGGCCGGGCCGGAGAACCACAGGTCGTACATGCGGGAGACGATCGTGGTGGGCGGCGGGAAGTCCGTGTTCTCCAGTTGCCGCGTGACGAGTTCCCAGAAGACGATGACGGCGGGGATCAACCAGAGCCTGGCGAGCGACCTCACTACACCGCCCCCGTCCGCACCCGATGCCAGCGGAACAATCGGCGCTCCGCCGCCTGCAACGCCACGTTGGCCAGCAGGCCGCATCCGCCGGCCCAGAACGTGGCCGCCATGATGAGGTCGGTCCTGCCCCCGCTCCCCGCCTGGATCACGAAGACCCCCAGGCCCGTGGTGCCCCCGGCGAGCAGCTCGGCGCTTACGGCGATGATCAGCGCGACCCCGGCGGCGATCCGGATGCCGGTCGCGACGAAGGGCGCGGCACTGGGCAGGCTCACCCTGCCGAGCACGGCCAGCCCCCCGAATCCGAAGCTGCGCAGCGATTCCTTGGCCAGCGGGTCGACGTCGTGCATGCCGTACAACGTGTTGATCAGTATCGGCCAGACGGACGCGTAGACGATGACGGAGACCTTCATCAGTTCGTCCGCCGGGATCAGCAGGATCGCCAGCGGGATGATCGCGACAGAGGGGATGGGCCGCAGGAACTCGAGCAGCGGCCGGACCGCGCGCTCCATCGGGGTCAACGCACCGAGCAGGACCCCCGCCGGGACGGCCACCACCACCGCGAGCAGCAGGCCGAGCGCCCAGTTCGTGAGCGTCGTGAGAACTCCCAGCAGGAAGTCTCCGTCGGCCGCGAGGAGCACCGCCTGATACAGGATGGCCGAGGGCGGCGGGAAGACCACGCCGCTGCTCAGCCCGAACCGGATGACCAGCTCTCCGACGGCAAGAAAGCCCGCGGCGCCCACGACGCCGCGGAGCAGTCGTGCACGAGTCATCCCTTGGATGGTGCCGCGATGACGGACTTCACGTCGAAAGGACTGGTGAGGTACTTGTAGTCGAGCATGATGTCGGCCACTTTTTGCAGTCGGGTGGCGCTCAGCTCGCTCGGATAGGTGCCCAGCGTGATGACCGAAGCGGTCTTCGCGTCGATCTTCGTGTACTTGGGCAGCATTGCCTCGACCTCCTTGCGGTTACTCGATACGAGGCTCTGAGCCTTGGCGAGCGCCCGTTGGAAGGCGGCCAGCGTCTTCGGGTTCTTCTGCGTCCACCCGTCCGAGGCCATCCAGCCCGAGATCGGCATGTCCTCGGTCTCGCCCGTCATGGTGTCGGCCAGCTTGTGGAAGCCCAGCGTGCTCTGGGTGGCGGTGATGAACGGCTCGGTTAGGAGGCCGGCGTCACCCTGGCCGCTCTTGAGCGCGTTACCCATGTCAGGGAGCGGCTTCTCGGCGAAGTTGATGTCCTTCTCGGTGAGGCCCGCCACTTTCAGCTGCGTCGCCACGGCCAGCGTGGAGATGTTCTTGAGGGTGTTGACCAGGACGGTCTTTCCCTTGAGGTCAGCGACCGTTTTGATCCGCGAATCGTTCGGAACCATGATGTTGAAGGTGTTGGGACCGGCCTGGTACATGTCCGCGACCAGTTTGATCTTCTCACCCCTACCGATGGCCATGAAGGTCGAGACGTAGTTGGTCGCAGAGATGTCCAGCGCACCGCTCTTGATCTGCGGGAGGGCCACCGCGCCGCCGGCGATGACGACCGGCTCGACCGTCAGGCCCTCTTCCTTGAAGAAGCCTTTCTCCTTGGCGATATAGAGCGACACGACGTCGGGGACCGGCAGCACGCCAACCTTGAGAACAGTCTTCTCTAAGCCCTTGCCGTTGGCCGACGAGCCAGCGGCGTCGCTGTTCCCGCTACAGGCGGTGAGGGTGAGAGCGACTGCGGCGCCGAGAATGAGGGCGCGACAGCGCAGTGTGCGGGTCATCGGGGGGGGTCTCCTACAAGGGAAGCGCGTCTAGAGATACGGCATCAGCGACACCGAGCGTGAAGCGTAGCGGAGGGAAGATCAAACCTGAAGCGCTATGCCACGTATATACAGATTTTTCAATGAAAAACAATCTATGTGGGCGATGGAGGCTCTATGTACCTAGAGTGCTGTTGATGATCATCTGCCCGGATTGACATGATTTTTCGGATACATGTGTTGTAATATAAAATCTGCTTGAAACATCAACAGAAAAAATTATCGCGTTGGATCGGTTGCAATTTCCGAGGAGTTGGCTAACCTCTCGACTTCGTGATCCAATTGGCCGCCAACTTGCCTGCAATCACTCGGCAGTGTGACCAATTCCCTGCAGCAGGCCACGCGAGAGGTTGCCACCAGTGAGGACAACGACGACCAAACACGGTCGCGTCGGGGCCCCCGCTCTGCCGGGACATTCAGTAGCGAATTCGAAGTCAGCCGAGCCGGTGCCCGCCCGCGGCAGCGCAATTGCCCTGAGCAATTGGCGGGTGCGGACCCGCCTCATTTCTCTGATTGCCATTCCGACCCTGGTGGCAGTGATACTGGGCGGGCTACGCGTCACCACCTCGATCAGCAGCGCCCAGCAGTATCAGCACATCAGCAACGTGAGTTCCCTCGTCGCGCAACTCGGCGAGCTGTCCCGCGAGATGGCCCTCGAACGTGACCTCTCGGCGCAGTTCGTCGCCTCCAACAGGGCATCGGCCGAGAAGGAGCGGCTCGCGGCCCAGCAGGGCATCGTGAACGCCAGCGTGGTGCGCACGACCTCGGCCGCCGCGACGGCCGAGGACTCGCTGTCCGATCTCGGCCGCAAGAAGCTGGCCACCATCCGCACCAGGCTGACCCAGCTCGCCTCGCTGCGCGCCACCGTGGCCGGCACGCAGCTGCCGCCGCTCCCGACGATGGAGAAGTATTCCGAGGCCATCACCGAGATGCTGCAGCTCTACGACGAGGTCACACAGGGCTCGACAGACGAGCAGCTCATCTCCACGACCGCGGCCCTGCGAGCCATGGCCCGCTATGAGGAGGAGACCTCCAAACTGCGGGGCCTGCTGATGATCGCGCTGGTCAGGGGGTCGTTCGAAGAACCCGAGTACAAGGCGTTCCTCGATGCCCGCTCCAGGCGTGAGAGCGAACGCACCTCGTTCCGCACCGTGGCCACCGTCGCCCAGCGGCAGTTCTTCGACAACACGGTCGCCAGCGTAAAGGTCGGTCGGGGCGAGTTCTACATGAACAGGGCCGTGTTCCTCACCAACACGGGCCTGTCCCTGCGGCGGCTCGACACCTCGACGAGCGACGACGTCGCCCGCTGGGTCGAGTCCATCAGCGACACCGTGGACAGCGCGCACACCGTGCAGAAGGCGATGTCGCAGCAGGTCGCCACCATCAGCGCCGACGTCCAGGGCAATGACCAGTACGTGGCCGGGCTCAACATCGCCCTCGTCATCACCCTGATCATCCTGGTCCTCGCCGTCACCGCCGTCATGGCCCGCTCGCTCGTCCGGCCGCTCAGGCGGTTGCGCGGAGACGCGCTCAAGGTCGCCGGCCAGACGCTGCCCGAGCTCGTGCGGCAGCTCCGCACCAGCGAGGTCAGCGCGGACGATGTACAGGTGCCGCCGATCGCCGTCTCGTCGACGGACGAGATCGGGGAGGTGGCGCGGGCCTTCGACGAAGTGCACCGGGAAGCCGTCCGGCTGGCGGGCGAGGAGTCCAAGCTCCGTAGCAACGTCAACGCGATGTTCGTCAACCTCTCGCGTCGCAGCCAGACGCTGGTCGAGCGGCAGATCACCCTCATCGACGGGCTGGAGCAGGGCGAGCAGGACGAGAGCCGGTTGGCGAACCTGTTCAAGCTCGACCACCTGGCCACCCGCATGCGCCGTAACAGCGAGAACCTGCTGGTCCTCGCCGGTCAGGACCCGCCGCGCCGCTGGAGCCAGCCGGTCAAGCTGATCGACGTGGCCCGCGCCACGCTGTCGGAGGTCGAGAACTACGAGCGGGTCGTCCTGCAGGTGCCCGACGGCGTGTCCATCGCGGGTCAGGCCGTCAACGACGTCATCCACCTGCTGGCCGAGCTGGTGGAGAACGCGCTGTCGTTCTCGCCAAACGAGACCCGCGTGACGGTCTCCGGCAGCCGGATCGACGGCGGCGGCGTGATGCTGTCGATCACCGACTCCGGCATCGGCATGACCCAGGACGAGCTGGCCGCGGCCAACGACCGCCTCATCGACGCGCCCATCGTGGACGTCTCGGTGTCGCGCCGCATGGGCCTGTTCGTGGTCGCCCGGCTGGCGCACCGGCACGGCATCCGCGTGCAGTTGCGCCTGCACGGCTCCGGCGGTCTGACCGCCATGGTGCTGATGCCAGAGGCGCTGCTGGGCGCGCCGACGCCCGCCTACGCCGGCATGCCCGGCGGAGGCCGCGAGGAGGCTTACCCGACGCCGCCGCCGTTGCCGGCGGCCACCTATCAGATGGGTCCGGGGCACCCGTCGTATCCCTCCATCCCGCCGGTCTCAGCAAGCGCTTGGCCCTCGACGCCCCCGCGGCCTGCCGAGACCGGCCGGCCTGCCGAGCCGCGCGCGAGCTACGGCTCCTACGACACCGGCGACATCTGGACGCCGTCGAGAACGCCGGTCGGCTGGTCCGGCGACAACGGCCTGCCGAAATGGCCCACTGGCGACCAGCCGCCGAACAGGAGCCGCGGCGACCGGATGGACGGCCCGGAGCGGGCCAGATACGACTTCCCCGAGACCGAGTCGGCCGTCACCGGCCCGATCCCGACCGTGAAGCCGGCCTCTGCGGGTAACGAGTACCTGCCGATCTTCGCCTCGGTGGAGTCGGCCTGGTTCGAGCACAGTGACAGCGGCGCGAACTGGAGCTCCGCCCAGGCGGATGCCGGCTGGCACGCCGCGGCGGCCGCGGTCGAGCCGGTACGTGACGGCGCGACGGCCGCCGGGCTGCCCAAACGGGTGCCTAAGGCGAACCTAGTGCCGGGTTCGGCCGACACATCCACCGCGCCGAAGAACGTCCCGCCGGCGCCCCCGATCTCACCCGATCGGGCGCGCAACCGCCTGGCGAGTTTCCAGAAGGGACTCCGGGCCGCGCGCGAGGACATCAGTACGGGCAGGGCCCCTTCTACCGGCCCCATGAACAGGGAACAGGGTGCATGAACGACCTGACTTACGTGGGGCATGGGCTCGACTGGCTGATCACCGAATTCGTCAGCACCGTCCCAGGCGTCGCCCACGCGATCGTCGTCTCATCCGATGGACTGCCCCTCGCGGTCTCGGCGGCCTTTCCCGCCGACCGGGCCGAGCAGCTGGCCACGATCGCCGCGGGGCTGGTGAGCCTGACGCTGGGAGCGGCCCGGGTCTTCGAGGCCGGTACCGTCACCCAGGCCGTGGTGGAGATGCAGCGGGGGCTGCTGCTGACGATGTCGATCAGCGACGGCTCCTGCCTGGCCGTACTCGTCGCGCCTGACTGCGACATGGCGCTCGTGGCGTACCACATGACGCTCATGGTGGAACGGGCCGGCCAGGTGCTGACCCCCGCTGTACGCGCACACCTACGTACCAGCCTGGCCAGGTGATTTCCGAAAGTTTCAAGAATTCAGACCTAGGTTGAGCAGATTCCCCAGGTCACCGCGTGTCGAATATGGCGGCCCACGTGGTTCCTTGTCTCTCGAAAAGTTTTTAAGAATACTCCGAATGTTTCGGGGTCACATCGAGAGAGGGGCAGCGGATGAGGATGACCACCAGAGTGCTCGGCACCTTGATCGCCGCCGCGATGTTCGTCATCGCGTGGCTGACCATGGCTCCACCGGCCTCCCCGGCCTCGCTCACCGAGGTGACCAACTTCGGCACCAACCCCAGCGGCCTGCGCATGCACCTGTACGTACCGAACAACGTCGCGGCCCGGCCGCCGATCCTGGTGGCCGTGCACTACTGCACGGGCTCCGGCCCGGCCTTCTACTCCGGCACCGAGTTCGCCTCGCTGGCGGACCGGTACGGATTCATCGTCATCTACCCCTCCGCCACCAGGAGCGGGTCCTGCTTCGACGTCTCCTCGCCCCAGGCGCTCAAGCACGACGGCGGCAGCGACCCGGTGGGGATCGTGTCCATGGTCAAGTACGTCGAGCAGCACAACAACGGCGACGCCTCCCGGGTCTACGTGACCGGCGCGTCCTCGGGCGGCATGATGACGAACGTGCTGCTGGGCGACTATCCCGACGTCTTCAAGGCCGGGGCGGCGTTCATGGGCGTGCCGTTCGGCTGCTTCGCCACCACCGACGGCTCCAGCTGGAACAGCGCCTGCGCCAACGGCACCATCATCAAGACCCCGCAGCAGTGGGGCGACCTCGTACGCGGCGCCTTCCCCGGCTACACCGGGGCGCGTCCGCGCATGCAACTGTGGCACGGCACCGAGGACGCCACGCTCCGCTACCCGAACTTCCAGGAAGAGATCAAGCAGTGGACCGACGTCCACGGGCTCAGTCAGACCCCCACCTTCACCGACCACCCGCAGGCGTCCTGGACCCGGACCCGCTACGGCGGCACCGGCACCACCGTCGCCGTCGAGGGCGTCAGCATCCAAGGCATCGGGCACAGCCTTCCGCAGGGCGGCATGGCCGCCGGGGTCATCGCGTTCTTCGGACTGGACGGCGGGTCCACCGGCCCTTCGCCGACCCCCACTCCAACTCCCACGCCGACGCCGGGCGGACCCTGCGGCGTCACCTACACCATGAACAGCTGGAACACCGGATTCACCGCATCCGTCACCATCACCAACACCAGCGCGTCCCCGATCAACACCTGGTCCCTGGTCTTCACCCTCCCCGGCGGGCAGACGGTCACCTCCGCCTGGAACGCCACCGTCTCCCCCTCCAGCGGTCAGGTCACGGCCAGGAACGTCAGCTACAACGCCACCATCGCGCCCGGAGCCTCCACCAACTTCGGCTTCCAGGCCACCCACACCGGTAACACCGGCAAACCCACCTCCTTCACCCTGGGCGGGACGACCTGCACCATCGCCTGACCACCCCCAACACGGTGCCGGAGGCGAACGACCTCCGGCACCTGCTCATGTAAGCGTCGCCGCGTCCTGGCGCGTATAGGGAATGTGGAACAACGGGAGTTCGAGGAGTTCTACCAGGAGAGCCGGGACGCGTGCCTGCGGGCCGTGCTCGCCGCCACCGGGGACCGCCCGCAACTGGCGGAAGACCTGGTCGCCGAGGCGTTCGCGCGGGCGTGGACGTCCTGGCGGAAGGTTCGCCGCCATCCGGCGCCCCGCGCCTGGATCGTCCGTACGGCGCTGAACACCCGGATCTCCTGGTGGCGGCGACGGCGGCACGAGGTCGCCCTCACCGGTCACGACGCCGCGGAACCGGCGACCGCCGCAGCCGGCGTGGACCCCGCGCTGCTGGCCATGCTGCGGCGGTTACCGCGACGGCAGCGGGAAGTGATCGCGTTACGCGTCTTCCTCGATCTGGACACCGAGTCCACCGCCAAGACGCTCGGAATCGCTCCGGGAACCGTCACCGCCCATCTGTCGCGCGCCATCGCGACCTTGCGCGGCGACCTCGCCACAGCCAACAGCCAGGAGGGTGAGCTATGAACGACCAAGACGTACTGGACGCGCTCAAGGACTCGATGCCCGGAGTACGGATGAACACCCCGGTAGGCGACATCGTGGCCGCGGGGCGGTCGCGCCGACGGCTCAAGGTCACAGGGCTGGCCACGGGGACCGCCCTGGTGTCGGCGCTGGCGCTGACACTGGCGACCGGTGGTCCCAGCGTGAACGCGCCCCCGGTCGTGGGCGGTTCCGTGCACGTGCGGCTGGCCGCCTTCTCGGTCGACAGCAACGCCGACGGCACGGTCACCGTCAGCATGACCAAGCGGCAGACCCAGGATCCGGAGGTCCTGGAGCGGACCCTGGCCGAGGCCGGTGTCCCCGCGCTGATCAAGATCAACGAGTTCTGCGACTCGCCGGTGGACGTGCCGGGGTTCGACGACGTCTGGAAGGAGGGGCCGCGGCGGCCCGACGGAGAGCCGACGTTCATCATCACGCCGTCGGCCATGCCTGCGGGGACCAAGGTGCTCATCAGCCTGCGGACTCCTGACTACAAGCCCGAGTCGGGGAGCAAGCTGGGGGGCATGTTCGGCCTGGTGCGTACGGACGCCCCACTGCGCTGCACCACGGACATTCCCACTCCCACCACGGCCGTTCCCACCAAATAGCCGCGCCTCCGGGGCGGCGACGTGCACCGCCGCCCGGTTTCAGAGCATCGACAGGAGCGCTAGCGGTGCTAGAGTTGTCGGCATGTCGATTCAGGCGCGCCGGGAGCGCGAGCGGGCGGAGCGGGAACGGTTGATCATCACAGCGGCCCGGACGCTGGCCGAGGCCGAGGGCTGGGAGGCGGTGACCACGCGCCGCCTGGCCGAACAGGTCGAATACAGCCAGCCGGTGCTCTACAGCCACTTCAAGGGCAAGGACGCCATCATGGCGGCGGTGGCGGTGGAGGGCTGCGCCGACCTGGCCGTCGACCTGCACGCGGCCCGTACCTCGACGGACGACCCCCGGCAGGCCCTCGCCGCCGTCGGCGCCGCCTACGCGGACTTCGCCGAACGGCGGCCCGCACTGTACGACGTGATCTTCAGCCTGGCCGTCGACCTGCCCTTCGCCACCCCCGAGGCGCCGGCCCCCCTGCAGGCGGCCTTCGGCGAGCTGAGCCAGGCGCTGGAACCACAGGTCGGCGACGACGACCTCGGCCTGCTCACCGAAACCTTCTGGAGCGGCCTGCACGGGCTGGTGACGCTCATGCGCGGCGGCAGACTCCCCCGCGAGGCCCACGACCGGCGGCTGGCCATCCTGGTCGACCGCTTCTCCCAGCGTCCCTGACACAAGCTTCAGGCAGGGCAGTGGGCGCTTCTCCCATCGCCCCTCTCCCCCCGACGCAACTTCAGGCCGGGCAGTGGGGCGCGCAGAGCAGGAAGATGGGGGCCCCGCTGTGCACCAGCAGCGACTCGGCGTCCTGGTTGGCGTCCAGCGGCGCCCACAGCGTCAGCGCGGCCAGGGCGGCGAGCACGGCCAGGAGCACGGGCCGGCGTCGTGGCCGGGGACTGAGCAGGGAGCGTACGCGCTCGGGGACATCTGACGAGTGGTAACCCATCGCCGGAGCCGCGGGAGAAGACGACGCGGCCAGTGCGGCGAGGGCGGCGCGGGCCAGCGCCCGGGCGGCGAGCGCGCGGTCGCCGACGGCGCTCGCGGCTTCTTCGTCGGCCCAGCGTTCGGTGGCGTAGCCGACGGCCTGGGGAAGGCGATACAGCAGCGGGTTGACCGCGGCGGCCGCCTCGGCGAGCGCCCGGCACCGGTGGTGGCGGTGGGCCAGATGGGCGTTCTCGTGGGCCAGCAGGACGCGTCGCTCGTCCGTGCCCAGGGCGTTCAGCATGCCGGTGGAGACCACCACCCGCCCGCCACCCCGGGCGGGCAGGGCGAACGCCTCGGGGCGGACCTCGTCGATCACGACCAGGTCGCCCGGCCCGCCGTCCAGATCGTCGGCGACGCGGCGGACCTCGGCCATGGCCCGCCGATGCCGCAGGATCGTACGGACCAGCCGGATCGCGGCGACGCCGAGAGCGAGCGCCGCGCCCACGGCGACCGGGGTGGGCACGGGATCGGCGTCGTCCCAGGACTGCAGGGACCAACCGCCGAGCCACGCCACCAACCGGATCTGGGCCAGCAGGGTCCAGGTGAGCAGCGCGAGCGCGTACGCGGTGCTGACCGCCGACACCAGCGCCGCGGCGACCAGGGCACGGCCGGCGGTCGACGGTGGCAGCCAGCGCGCCAGCGGCGGGGCGACCACGCCGAGCAGCAGCGAGATGAGCAGCGGCAGGTAGACGTCGACGCGCATGTCAGGTGCCGCCGCTCTCGCGCAGGAGCCGCTGCAGCAGCGCCTCGTCCTGCTCGGACAACTCCCCGACGAACTGGGCCAGCACCCGGGCCCGGTCCTGGCCCTCGCCGAGCAGGTTGCGCATCTGCGCCGCCCGCCGGGCGGCCTCGTCGCGCTGGAAGGAGTAGGCGTAGGCGCGGCCACTGCGGATCCGGCTGACGGCGCCCTTGTCGTGCAGGCGGCTGAGCACGGTCATGACCGTGGTGTAGGCCGGCGGAGGTGTCAGCCGCTGGGCCACCTCGCCGGGGGTCAGCGGGCCAGGGGTGCCGGCCAGGATCGCCAGCACCTCACTCTCCAGGCCGCCCCGGTCCCGGCGTTGGCGCGATGGTGAGGTCATGAGCGCTCACTCTCTACTTACAGCTTGTGTAGCAGAGTAGCTCTAGTACCTGGGCGATTCATCCCCTTCAACTACTACTAACTATGTAGTAGAAAGGTAGGGGGGTTCGGAGATGTCCTTCTCGTGACGATCATCCAGGTAGGGGGCGGCTGGGATGTACGAGAGATCGCGGAATTGGCTGCTGGGGTCGGGGGCACGCTGGGTACGGTGGACGGCCTTGTGGCTGCTCCGGCTGGCGGACCTGCGGCGGGCGCGCACCACACCCGCACCCGACGCCGGCACGGTGCGCATCCTGCTGTTCCACGCGTACGGCATGGGCGGCACCATCCGTACGGTGCTCAACCTCGCCGGATACCTGGCGCACGAGCGCGAGGTCGAGATCGTCAGCCTGATCCGCGAGCGGAACCAGCCGTTCTTCCCGCTCCCCTCAGGGGTGCGGATCTCGGTCCTCGATGACCGTACCCGCGACAAAGGCAGGCTGCGCAGATGGCTGTCGCGGCTGCCCAGCGTGCTGGTCCCGTCGACCGAGCCCTCCTACCGGCGCTGCTCGCTGCTGACCGACCTGGTGCTGCTGCGCCACCTGCGCTCGCTGCGCGGCGGGGTGCTGATCACCACGAGGCCGAGCCTCAACCTGTTCGCCGCCGCTTTCGCACCGCCCGGGGTCATCACCATCGGCCAGGAGCACCGCAACCTGGCCGCGCACAAGCCCGAGCTGCGCAAGGTCATCAAGCGCCGGTACGGCAAGCTGGACGCGCTGGTCACGCTGACCCGCGCCGACCTGGACCGCTACGCCAGGGCGGTGCCCGAGGTCCATCTGGCCTGCATCCCCAACGCCCTGCCGCCCCTCGGCGGTGGCGACGCCTCGCTGGACGGCACGACCGCCGTCGCGGTGGGGCGGCTGGATCGGGTCAAGGGCTTCGACCTGCTCCTGGCGGCCTGGCGGCTGGTCGGCGAGCGGCATCCGGAGTGGACGCTGCGCATCTACGGGTCGGGGCCGTGGCGCGAGCGGCTGAAGACCCAGATCGAGGAGTCGGGGCTGGACGGACGCGCCTTCCTCATGGGGCGTACCGATCAGGTCGGAGAGGAGCTGTCGAAGGCGGGGATGTTCCTGCTCAGCTCACGCTCCGAGGGGATGCCGATGGCGTTGATCGAGGCGATGAGCAAGGGCCTGCCCGCCGTCGCCTTCGACTGCCCCACCGGTCCGGCCGAGGTCATCACCGACGGTCTCGACGGCCGCCTGGTCAAGCCGGGCGACGTCGGCGCCTTCGCCGAGACGATCTGTGAGCTCATCGACAATGAGGACCTGCGCCGCAAGTTCGGCGCCACCGCGAAGCGCACCGCCAAGGCCTACGACCCGCGGGAGATCGGCGCCCACTGGGACAGCCTGCTGGCCGAGATCACGGAGCCTCGGCGGCCGCCCCGGCCCAGGACGGCCGCGGAGATCCCGGAGCGGCCACCGCATACTGGGCCACGCCGTCGCCGAACGACCAGTCGATCGGCTCGTTCTCGGTGACCGTGACGAAGAGGTTGCGTGGCTCGGTGCCCGCGTAGTCCTGGGCGAGCTCGGCGATCCTGCGGTAGAGGGCCTGCTTCTGCTCCGCGGTGCGCCCGGAGCGCATCGTAATGGCCACGAACACGAGGTCGTCGTCCCGGTGGATGCCGAGGTAGTCCTCGTCGTAGCTGATGATCCGCCGCGTTCCGTCGTGGCCGGTGATCACCTGGAACCTGTCGTCCGGCGGGATGCCGATGGCCTCGACCAGGGCATCGTGCACGGCCCGGCCCAGGGCCGCCAGCCGCTTCTCGTCTGCACGAACCGCATCAATGCGAACAAATGGCATTACTTCTTCCTTTCAACGATCCGGTTCAGTGGGCAGCGAGCAGGCCGAGCGCGCCGTCCACGGCCTGCGCGTAGACGTCCGCGTCGCCGGCCGCGCGGGCCAGCACATACGCGCCCTGCAGCACCGCGACGAGCGCGGTGGCGGTGGCCGCCGGGTCGAGCGCCGTGGCCAGCTCGCCGGCCGCCCGTGCCTCCGTGAGAACCCCGGCCAGCCGGTCGCGCAGCCAGGCGAAGGTCTCCTCGATCGGGCGGCGCAACGTGGGCTCGGCCATGACGTCCGAGTCCTGGGTGAGCCGGCCGACCGGGCAGCCCCGGAGCGCCTCCCGCTCCCGGCGCAGGTAGGTGGCGACCCGCTGGAGCGGCGTCCCCGAGCCGCCGAGCTCCGCCTCCGCGCGATCACGCAACTCCTCGGCGCTCCGGGTGATCGCGGCCAGCGCCAGGTCGGACTTCCCGCGGAAGTGGTGGTACATGCTGCCCTGGCCGGCGCCGGATCGCCGCTGGATCGCCTTCGGCGAGGTGCCTACGTATCCGCACTCCCACAGCAGTTCCCGGGTGCTCTCGATCAGCCGTTCCCTCGTGTCCACGACACTGACCGTACATACTAGTAGGTACAGAAGCAACCCCAGGGCGGAGTCAGTGCTTGGACCCGCGCGCCAGCCCGAGCTTCCCAGCCACCTGGTCCAGCCGGTAGTACAGCCGCGGCGGCACGCGCGGGAGCAGCACCGACTGCCGCTGGCCGAGCAGCGCGAACAGCTGCCAAGGCGGCAGGTCGATGTAGCGCGGGAGGCTCTCGTACCACCGGGCGCTGTAGCGGGCCGCCCGCTGCGTCGGCCGGATCACGGCCCGGCGTTCCCGCTCGTAACGGGCGAGGGCCGGTTCGAGCAGCGTCTCCTCGTGCAGCGCGTTGACCAGGAAGGCGGCGTCCCCCAGCGCGAGGGCGGTGCCCGCGCCGATGGAGTAGTGCGTGGTGTGCGCGGCGTCCCCGAGCAGGACGAGGTTGCCGTGGTGCCACGTCCGGTTGGTCAGGGTGCGGAAGTTCAGCCAGTGCGCCCGGCCGTCGGGGTGCGCCCGGCCGATCAGGGGGTGCCCGTCCAGGATGTCGGCGAAGAGCTTCTCCAGGAGGGCCAGGCCGTCGGCCTCGGTCGCCTGGTCGAGCCCGAGCCCCCGCCAGGTCTCGGGGGAGCACTCGATGACGCAGGTGCTGTGCTCCTTGCCGAATCCGTAGCCGTAGTACCAGATCCAGCCGTGGTCGGTCTCCACGAAGGCGAAGGTGAAGGATTCGAAGATCTTGGTGGTGCCCAGCCAGATATAGACGTTCCGCCCGACCGCGACCTGGGTGCCGAAGTGGTCGGCGTGGCGTTCACGCAGCACGCTGTTGACCCCGTCGCCGGCGACGATGAGGTCGGCGTCGGCCAGCTCCTCCTCTTCGGCGATCTCACGCTCGTACTCGATGCGCACGCCGAGGGAGCGGGCCCGCTCGGAGAAGATGTCGAGCAGCCGGTGCCGGCCGATGCCGAAGCCCTCGTCCCCATGGTCCACGGTCACCGTCGCGCGGTCGTGGACGTGCATGATCCAGCCGTCCCAGCGGACCGAGCTCTCGCTGATGGCGCGTGCCGACTCGGGATCGACACCGTGGAGATTGTTGAGCAGGTCGTAGATATATGTCACGCCCCAGCCATACGTCGACCCGGCCGGGTTCCGCTCATAGACAGTGATGTCGTGGGACGGGTCCACCCGCTTCATCAGAATCGAGAAGTACAGGCTGGCGGGCCCGCCGCCGACGCAGGCGACCTTCACACTAACTCCCATAGCTACGCAACGTAATCAAGTCATGTCATAGCGTAGCAACGAGGTATGTATTGCAGCGGTTTCCTCTTGCCGAACCACCGGCCATGAGATGGCCAATAATCGGCACAACCCCGCCCCCCAGGGAGTGGCCATGCGCGTTCCCGTGCAGGTGGGACAATGGGGGTGTTCATTCCGTGCTCCCCCTTGGCGACGATTTCCGGAAAGGGGGCGGCCATGGCGACCATCGCTCATCACCCGGCGACAGACGCGGCGTCCGGCGCCCTGCGGCTCGGCGCAGCGCTCATGGCACTGGCCGGCCTGGCATTCATGGGTTACGCGGTGATCTTCTTCATCCGCAACTTCACCGGCGGGTTCCTGGAGCTCGGCATCGGTCCGCACGAGGTCGATGTCAGCCGGGCCCAGGTCCAGTCGTTCAGTCCCGATCTGTTCAGGTACATCGCGCACCTGCACATCGCGCTGTCGGGCTTCATCGCCTCGACCGGGCTGGCCACCGCGGCACTCGCCTGGTTCGGGGTCAGGCACGGGCTCTGGTGGGCGTACGTGACGGCGATCGTGGTCCCGGTGCTGGCCTTGATCATCGCCCTGCCCGCGCACTACCCGTACCATTTCGCCACTATCGGCCACCTCGGGCTCATCTACCTGGCCACCGTGATCTTCGTCGTCGGCGCGCTGGTGGCGCTGAAACCGATGCTGCACGCGCGGCACACCTGATCGAGTCGGGCGAACCAGGAGCGGTTGCCTCCGGACCCGCTCCTGGCGCGTGATCGTCAGGCGGACGGAGAGACATGGTGACCTTGCGGCACGAGTTGTCCGTACGGACTCGGATGACGCTGCTGGCCGGTGCCGTCATGGCGGCGTTGTGCCTGGTCGTCTGCGTGTTCATCCTGGTGGGCGCCCACGAACGCGCCATGGACGACCGGACCGACACGATCCTCCAGGCCGAGCTG
The DNA here is from genome assembly GCF_040648335.1 of Nonomuraea sp. NPDC049158. Taxonomy (NCBI): domain Bacteria; kingdom Bacillati; phylum Actinomycetota; class Actinomycetes; order Streptosporangiales; family Streptosporangiaceae; genus Nonomuraea; species Nonomuraea sp. NPDC049158. Next base: position 114,844 of record NZ_JBEZDM010000001.1, on the reverse strand, counting down.
CACGTGGCCCGGCACATCTCGCGCAACCAGCTCCCTTCCCTGCTCCCCGACCATGGAATCGCCGCTCTCCAGGTGGTGAACGCCCACGGTGAGCTCGTCGCGGCGAACCTGCGGATGCTCAGCGAACCACGCATGGCCTCCTTCGCCCCACCGGATGACAATCTGATCAAGGACCGGGTCATCTGCACCGTGCCGAGCTTCGCGAACGCGTGCATGATCGTCGTGGCCATACGGGTCGCCGGGGCCGGCGGCGACTGGATCGTCTACGGCGCCGATCTCGTCGTCCCCTGGTACATCGATCGCTCGGTCGTCATCGCCCTCCTCGTCGGGTCCGCGCTGCTGATCAGCGCCACGGCGATCGGCGCCTACCGTACGGTCAGCAAGACCCTCGACCCCGTCGACGACATCGTCGCCGAGCTGGCCGAGATCACCTCGACCGACCTCGGCCGCCGGGTGCCCGTGCCCGACCACCACGACGAGATCCGGAAGCTGGCCGAGACCGCGAACCTCACCCTGGAGCGGCTGGAGGCGGCGGTCGAGCAGCAGCGGCGCTTCGCCTCCGACGCCTCGCACGACCTGCGCAGTCCCATCACCGCCATCCGCACCCAGCTGGAAGCGGCCATGCTGCACCCGGACGAGGCGGACTGGACCGCCATGGCGCAGGCCCTGCTGGCCAGCCTCGACCGGCTGGAGGCGATCGTGGTCGACCTGCTGGTGCTGGCCCGGCTCGACGCCGGCGCGCAGTGCGACGGCGACCGCGTGGACCTGCGCGAGCTGGTCATGACCGAGCTCGAACGCCGTGCCCCCAAAGCACGCGTCGTGACAGACCTCGGGCCCGAGGCGATCGTCGACGGAGACCGGCTCCAGCTCGGCCGCCTGCTCACCAACCTCCTGGACAACGCCGCGCGGCACGCCGACTCCACCGTGGCGATCTCGGTCCGCCGCAAGGGCGAGGAGGCGGTGCTCGAGGTGAACGACGACGGCCCCGGCATCTCCCCCGACCAGCGGGAATTCGTCTTCCAGCGCTTCACCCGGTTGGATGCCGCCCGCAGCAAGGACATGGGAGGTACGGGACTCGGCCTGGCGATCGCCCGGGAGATCGCCGAGCGCCACGGCGGGTTGCTGACCATCGAGGATTCGGAGAAGGGCGCGCGATTCGTGCTGAAAATCCCTGTCGCTCCTGCCGACCCAGCACGTTGAGAGGGCTTGACAGAGCCAGTCATCGGGATGGATCTTCTCATTCATCAGATGAATTGCCTCACCAGCCCCCCAGCGGAGGCACAAATGTCGGAAAATACATCCTCGCGACGAACATTCCTCGGAGGTCTCGCCTTAGGCGGGGCCGCTGCCGTGGTCGCCACCTCCCCCACCGCGTGGGCACAGGCCGTACCGGAGAAGACGGACGCGTACGGGGACGTCCTGCGGGACGCCGCCATGATCTGGAGGCGGCTGCCCAGCGGCTGGCAGAACGGGCCGTTCCTCGGTAACGGGTTTCTCGGCGTACACGTCTACAACAAGGGCGGCGAGGGGAACGTCCTGCGGTTCATGCTGAGCCACTCCCTCGTACAGGACCAGCGAGGGCAGTGGGAGGCGGCGATCGGCTACTCGCGGCTGCCCATCGGCTATCTGACGCTGACCTTCGCCGGGGCCGTCACCGCGGTGGACTGGCGGCTGGATCTCGAACGCGCCGAGCTCACCGGGACCGTGACGACCGCCCAGGGCGGCGTCCGGTTCAGCGCGCTCGTGCTCAACCAGCGCGGCGTGCTGCTGGTGTCCATGACGCCGACCCCGGGAGAGGAGGCGGCGGCGTGGGGCTTCACGTCCCTGCCCTCCCATACGACCAGGACGATCCGGCTCCCGCCCGAGTACACCGGCAACCCCGAACCGGTGGCCGCCGAAGGGCGCGTCGAGCAGCCCATGCACGCCGGAGGCGGCTACACCACGGCTTGGCGCGAGGTCCGGCACGGCACCAGCCGGGTGCTCGCGGCCACGATCGCCTATGGATACCCGGACTCGACCGGGGCCGAGGAGGCCGTACGGACCGTGCGCCGGGTGCTCGACGGGAACCCGGAGGCACAGGTCGTGGCCCACCGGCTTTGGTGGCACCGGTTCTACCGGCGCAGCCTGGTGTCGATCCCGGACAAGCGGCTGCAGCGGTTCTACTGGATCCAGCTCTACAAGATGGCCTCGGCCACCAGGGACGGCGCGCCCGTGGTGACCGAGTGGGGGCCGTGGTTCCCCGAGGTGGGCAACAGCTGGACCAACATCTGGTGGAACCTGAACGTCCAGGTCAGCTATCCGATGATCAACGGCTCGAACCACCCGGAGCTGGACGCGGTAACCACCACGTTCCGGAAATATCGCGAAAATCTGGAGCTTAATGTGAATCCGGGTTATCGCGATGGGAAGTCCTACGCGCTGTGCCATCCGGGCGACCGCATGCTCCGGCCCGGCCCGCGATACGTCGGCGTACCCGGCGTGAGCCCCAACGACCACACCGGCAACCTCACCTGGGGCATGCACAACGTCTGGCTCGCCTACCGCCACTCCATGGACGACGGCGTGCTGCGCGACCTGCTCCACCCGATCCTCACCGGCGCGATCACCTACTACGAGCGCTTCCTCGTCGAGGGCGCCGACGGCCGGCTGCACCTGCCCGAGACCCGCTCGCCCGAGTACGCCAACGCCTCCGACGCCACCTACGACCTCTCGCTCATCCGCTGGGGCTGCCGCACCCTGCTCGACAGCGCCGAGCGGCTACGCCTCGACGACCCGCGCAAGGCCCGCTGGCAGGACATCCTCGCGCGGCTGGTGCCGTACCACCAGAACGAGGACGGGGTGATGATCGGGGCGGACGTGCCGCTGGCGGAGTCGCACCGGCACTACTCGCACCTGCTCTGGATGTATCCGCTGCAGGAGTCGCTCGACCGGCGCAGCTTCGAGCACTGGACCAGTATGCGCGAGCGGTGGCACGGCTACAGTTTCGCGGCGGCCTCCTCGATGGAGACGCTGTTCGGCAACCCGGAGGAGGCGCTGGCCCAGCTGCGCTTCTTCATCGACGGCAACGTCGTGGACAACTGCGCGATCACCCCCAACACCATGTACAGGGAGGGCGCCAACTTCGCCATCGAGAGCCCGCTGGCCGCCGCCCAGTCGGTGCTCGACATGCTGATCCAGAGCCACGGCGGGGTGGTCAAGGTGTTCCCGGCGGTCTCCGCCACCTGGGCCGACGTCTCGGTCGAACAGCTGCGTACGCAGGGCGCGTTCCTGGTGGACGCCTCGCGGAGCCAGGGGCGTACGGACTGGATCAGGGTCCACAGCGAGGCAGGCGAGCCGCTGCGGCTGCGGCACGGGATCGAGGGCCCGGTCGAGGTCCGCGACGAGCACGGCAGACCCCTCTCCCACCGGGGTACGGACACGCTCGAGATCCCGCTGCGCAGAGGCAGGACGGCCATCGTCAGCCGGCCAGGTCAGCACCCTTCCCGGCCGCGCGACGTCCCGGGCGATGGCAGCGCGCCGGCTTGGGGACTGCCCTAGCGACTGCCGGATTGAAGACCGTCGACGGATAGCCCGTCGGCGGTCTTCGCGTTGGGTGCGCGATGTGCCATGTAAAACTTTCTAGACATGAAGTCAAAGATTTGCTACTTTCGAGATGTCAAAGATTCTGTACATCAAGGAGCCGTCATGACACTCGAAGAGAGACGGGCGTGGATCCGGCTGATCGTCTCCGTCGCCGCGTACGGCGGGTACGCGTTCGTGGTCTTAAGCCGGGCCGGCGACCGCCCGCTGGCCGAGGTGCCCTATGGCGCGGCGCTGCTGTGGAGCGTGGGAGGGGCCATCCTCGCCACGATCGCGCTCGAGGTCGTGGTCGCCGCGGCCAGGCCGGCGTCCCTGGTCAAGGACGAGAGAGACCGGGAGATCGGGCGGCTGGGCGACCACGTCGGCCAGGCGTTCGTGGTGATCGGCGCGGTCGCGGCGATGCTCATGGCGATCGCCGGCTGGGACCGCTTCTGGATCGCCAACGTGATCTACGTGTGCTTCGCCCTGTCGTCGGTCCTCGGCAATGTCGCCAAGGTCATCGTCTACCGCAGGAGCCTGCCTCAATGGTGAAGCCGACCCGTGTGACCAACCGCATCCGCGCCCTGCGCTTCGCGCACGACGAGATGACGCAGGCCGAGCTGGCCGACCGCATCTCCGTGACCCGCCAGACCGTCATCGCCATCGAGCAGGGCCGCTACTCGCCGTCCCTGGAGATGGCCTTCCAGATAGCCCACGTGTTCAAGGTCCCGCTCGACGAGGTGTTCCAATACCCCGGCTCCCAGGAGGAGACACAATGAAAGCGATCGCTCAGGACACGTACGGCTCGGCCGATGTCCTCCGGTTACGCGAGCTGGACCGGCCGTCGATCGGCGACGAGGAGGTGCTGGTCCAGGTGCGCGCCGCCGGGGTGGACCCGGGCGTGTGGGTCTGCATGACCGGCCGGCCCTACGGAGCGCGTGCCTGGTTCGGCCTGACCAGGCCCAGGGTGCCGGTCCGCGGCCGGGCACTGGCCGGGGTGGTCGTGGCGGTCGGCGCCGGCGTTCAGCGGTTCAAACCCGGTGACGAGGTGTACGGCACCAGCCCGCGTAGCGGCACGTTCGCCGAATACGCGGCCGCCCCCGCCAAGCGGCTCGCGCCCAAGCCGCCCAGTCTGTCGTTCGAGCAGGCCGCCGCGGTGCCCATCTCCGGGGTGACCGCGCTGGAGTGCGTCCGCGACGGCGGCCACGTACACGCCGGACAGAGAGTGATGATCACCGGCGCGGCCGGGGGCATCGGGTCGTTCGCGGTGCAGATCGCCAAGGCGGCCGGCGCGAAGGTGACCGCCGTGTGCGGCACCGGCAAGGCCGACCTGGTGCGGTCGCTCGGCGCCGACGAGGTGATCGACTACACCCAGGAGGAGGTCGACCGCGACGGGCCGAGCTACGACGTGATCATCGACCTCGCGGGTTGTCGCCCGCTGGCCCTGCTGCGGCGCGCCCTGACTCCGCGCGGGACCCTGGTGCTGGCCGGCGGCGGGCATGACGCCGGCGGACTGCTCGGCGGCTACACCCGCCAGATGCGCGCACCCTTCGTCTCGATGTTCACCAGCCAGCGGCTCCGTGGCGTGACCTCCAAGGAACGCGCCCAAGAGCTGGAGGAGCTGGCGGAGCTGATCGAATCCGGTGCGGTCACCCCGGTCATCGACCGCACCTACTCCCTCGCCGACGCACCCGACGCCATCCGCTACCTCGCCGAAGGCCATCCCGCCGGGAAGATCGTCATCACCGTGGGATCAGGTCCGTCGACGGACGCTCCGTGACCTCCGCCCCCGCTCACTTAGAACCTGGCCACCGAGATGGCAAGAGGAGCGCGCCGTCCCGGCGCTGCGAGAATGGTGCGCAGCTGCCAGGAGGCCCGACGCCCGGACGGCGCGGCAGGCGAAGGAGGCGTGTGGACGAGAGCGTGTCGTTGGCCCAGTTGGCCCATCGGCTGGAAGAGGTCGTGGGCGAGCTGCGCGGCATCCCCGTCGACGTCGAGCGGCTGGAGGACCCCACGCTCGTACGGCAGCAGATCGCGCAGGCCGCCGCCTCGGCCCGGGAGCTGCGCGCCATGCATCCGGTGGGCTCGCCGGAGAAGGGCCGCGAGGAGCAGAAGAGCCGGGTCCACGTGCTCGACGCCCTGCGGGACGGCATGACGATGCGCACGATCATCCACGCGAGCGTGCTGGACGACCCGCGCAAAGCGGCCCGGCTCAGGGAGCTGCACGCGGCCGGTGACCTGCACCGGGTCGTCGACGAGCCGATACAGCAGTTGCTCATCTTCGACCGGACCATAGCGTTCGTCCGCATCACCCCCGTCGCCTACTCGCCGGGTGCCCTGGTGATCAGGCAGCAGAGTCTGATCGCCACCCTCATCGACCTGTTCGAGCAGACCTGGGCCAGGGCCAGGGAGGTCACCGAGCCTGCTCACCAGCTGACCCCGCGCGAGCGCGAGGTGCTCGCGCTGATCGCCGAAGGGCGCTCCAACAGGGCCGTCGCCCGCGCCCTGTCGATCACGGAAGCGGCCGTCGGCAAGCACGTGGCCGGCGTGTTCGCCAAGCTGGAACTGCCTGCTTCCGACGACGACAACCGGCGGGTGCTGGCCGTGCTGGCTTATCTGCGCGGCGCAGTCAGGTAGTGCGCGGCCAGGTAGTGCCAGACCTACCTCGTCCTCGTCCCAGCCCCACTGCGGACCGCACCCGGCAGGGATTTCAATAAGCTCATGCAGCGAATGACTGGATTGCTGGTTGGCGCGGTCTTCGGCGCGGTCTTCGTCGTCGTCAACGCGCAGAGCCCGCTCAACACCGTGACCGTGAATCTCTTGAGAGTGGCCGCGTGCCTGGCGGCCGCGAGTGTCATGGCCCTATGGTTTGTCACCGCCCGCAAGGAGCGGTCCGTCGCGGCCCCGCAACGGAACATGTTCAGCCGCGGCTACCTGATCATCGTCGCCGCCGAGGCGATCCTGCTCTTCGGCGGCATCCGGGTGCTGACCGCCTGGGAACGTCCGGTTGAGACCAACGTGGCCTGGGTCGCGTTCGTGGTCGGTGTGCACTTCATCGCGTTGGCACCCATGTGGAAGGACTGGAGCATCGCCGTGCCTGGTGTGGTTCTCACTCTGCTGGGCGTCGCCGGTCTCGTTCTGGCGTCCACGGCGGCCGTGACCTGGGTGCCGCTCATCAGCGGTGTGCTGTCCGGCCTGGTGCTTCTGGCCGGCGCCGTCACCTTCGGGTGGCGGACGGTGGCGGCTCGGACGGCTTAGCTCGCAGCTCGGTCGGCTTAGATCGCGAGCCGGTTCGCCGGTCCTTTCTGGCGTACGGAGGGACGGTCGGCGGGCCGGTTCACGGGTCCTTGCCGGACGTACGGAGGGAGACGCACGGACACGGAGCGAAACCATGCAATTTCTGTATGTTTTCTGTACGGATTTTCCGCACCCTGGGCCCTAGCAAGACATACACGGTGCGGAAGGGGTCCAGTGAAACTCCGAGCTATCGCGATCGCGGGCTTAGCCCTGTTCCTGAGTGTTGCCGCCGCCGACCCAGGCGAGGAGAGCGGCGGCGACCCGCCCAACCAGGTGACGGCGGACGCGAGCATCATGGCCACCAACTTCCAGCTGCCCTTCCCCTGCGGGCAGTCGTGGACCGGCAATTCCAACGGGAGCAGCGCCCACCTGTCGTGGGAGATCGACTTCAACAGGGGCAGCACGCCCGAGGCCGACCTGGGCGACCCCGTGGTGGCCGCGGCCGCGGGCACGGTGGTCATCTCCGCCCACCAGGGCTCGACCAACGGCTACGGCAACCTTGTCAAGATCGACCATGGCGGCGGCTGGGCGACCTACTACGCGCACCTGAACACTCGCTCGGTCAGCGAGGGAGCCACCGTCTCCCAGGGACAGAAGATCGGCACGGTCGGCAACACCAGCAAGCCCGGTAACAACATCTCCCCCCACCTCCACTACGAGGTACGGCAGGGCACCGACTACCCCTCCAACATCCAGAAGGCAGTCTTCAACGGGACGACCTTCGGCTATCCCGTCCAGACGTTGACCTCCAAGAACTGCGGCAACACCTCCAACCCGTACACCCCGCAGGAGGTCTGCGGCGCCGGCTACAACGTGATCGACTCGGCGGCGCTCGGCACCTCCGGCACGGTCTACCTGCTCTACAACAGCGGCAACGGCAACAACTGCGTCGCCACCCTGAAGCGAACCTCCCTCGGCACCGCCACGGCGACGAGCGCCTACCTGGAAGTGCAGGGAAGCAGCAGAGTTACCGACTCAGGCAACTTCACGTACTACGCGGGGCCCGTACGCGCCGCGGCGGCGGACAAGTGCGTGAGGTGGGGCGGCAAGGCAGGCTCCTCAACTTACGACAGCATCTTCGAACACTGCAGCTGATCATCGAGCGTTGACAGGGCCTCCCCGGCGCGGTGGAGGCCCTGTTTTCGTGCGCGCTGAGGACGACCTGCACGGCGAGCATGGCAATCCAGCGACCGACTGCCGACGGCGGGCGGCGGGCGGCGGGCGGCCCTGGCCTCCACGATCGCCACGCACAGCCTCGCGGTGTCCGGCCCGAGGACGTTGCCGCAAGGCGAGTACCTCCTGCGCATGAACGGCCTCACCCCGCCGCGCCTCGCCACTCGCGCGTTCGGCGCCCTGCTGCGCACCCTCAGCGACCGGATCTGACGCCGGAGGGATGCGGCGCTGAAACAAGGCGGCTTCCCGGGCGGCCATGCCACGACATGGCCGCCTGGAAGGAAACTGTCAGGGGCGCGCTACGGCCAGGACGGGGTCGGCTTGGGTCGCGATGCGGCGCAGACCCCGCTCCGCGGCGCGGGTCATCTCGGTCGGCACCCCGAGATCGTCCAGGTATGCCCCGGTGTCGTGCATTTCCTGCGCCCGCCGTACGGCATGCGTACGGGTGCCGGTCAGGAACCGGTCGATGATCGCCTGCCCGTCACCGGCGAGCTGCCTGGCGACCTCGGCCCGGATCCAGTCCTTGTCACCCGCGGCCTCCCCCGCCGTGACGACCTCGCAGACCACCAAGGCCAGCCCCTTCATGAACACACTGCGCAGGAGCTTGCGGGCCATGGCCGCGCCGGGCGGCGCCTCGAGCACCTCCACAGGGGTGCCGAGCGGGCTCACGAGCTGGGAGATCGCCGCCGCGCCCGGCCCGCTGACGAGGAGCGGCACCTTGTGCCCGTGCAGCGGCACGGGGCCGAGAATGGCCACGTCCGCGAAGCCGCCGATGGTCTCGCCGAGCCGCTCCATGACCGCGGGGGGCGCGGTGGTGAAGTCGGCATAGCAGGCGCCTTCGGCCAGAAGGGGCCCACACTCCGCCGCTACGTCAGGGGCGGCGGAGGCCGCGGTCAGGACCAGCACGTACGCGGCTGACTCGACGCATTCCCGCAGCGTCGCGGTCCTGGTGACGCCTTCGGGTGTTGGCGTGTTCGCGGGGTCGTACCCGAGCACCTCGTGCCCGGACGCGGCGAGTGCGGCGGCGAAGACGCCGCCCGCCTCTCCCAGGCCGATGACGGCACAACGCATGTTTCATCAATCCTTGCTAAGAAAGTAGAGAGGTCAACGAAGAAGAGATCGTCAGAGGTCACGCGCGCGGCCGAGCGCGGCGGCGGCGCGGAGCAGTTCGGGCACGATGCTCAGCATTTCGCTCTCGGGGTGGCGTTCGGCGGGACCGGAGATGCCCACCGTGGCCATGACCTGGCCGTCGGGGCGCGGCACGGGCGCGCTCACGCCCGAGGAGCCGACCACGCGCTCGTCGGCGGAGACGTGGTAGCCGCGCTCCCTGATCAGCGCCAGCTCGGCACGCAGGTCCGCCTCGCTCACGGACTTGCCGCCCGCGGTGCTCAGGTCGCGTACCGCTGACATCAGGGCCTCGAGCTCTTCCTCGGGCATGGCCGCCGCGAGCACCTTGCCCGCGCCGAGATGCAGCGGGAGCCGCTGGCCGATGGGCAGCTGGTAGCGCAGCGGGTCGGCGCCGTCGACCCGGGCGATGACGATGCGCTCCAGGCCCGATCTGATGTGCAGGGTGGCGGTCAGGCCGGTGGTGGCGGCCAGTTCCTGCAGTACCGGGGTGGCGGCGCGGCTCAGGCTGTCGGTGACGAGGAAGCTGTGGGCGGCGGCGAGCGTGGCCGGACCGAGGTGGTAGGCCTGCTGCTCGGCGACCACGAACCCGCGCCGCTGAAGCACCCCGAGCAGGCGCAGGGTGGTGGCCGGGGACAGGCCGGCCCGGCGCGCGACGTTCGAGAGCCGCATCGGCTTGTCGCTCTGCTCCAGCACCTCGATCACGTCGAACGCGCGCTCGACCGAGCGCATGGACGGCTGTGGCTGCCCGGCGGCCATCGGCGGAACTCCCTCGCCTTTAGGAGAACGGTTGTCACGCGGATTCAAGGATGGCAGCCCGTTTGCCCTCCTCGAGGCTGAAGACCGCCTCCGCCGCCTGCGCGACCCGCTCGCGACATAGACCGAGAGGGCCACGAGGGCGGCCTGCGCCCCGGTTCTCAGCCGGGCGTCAGCGGGCGGTGCCGCTGGTTCCGGTTGGTCGGGAGGGTGCTGGGCGAGCGCGGGTTCGTGGCTCATGGGGGTGTGCCGCCTTCCAATGCTTTTCACTGTGTGAAAAGGCTTTTCATTTCCCGACAAGCGTGCTGGGTGGCGGGTTGGCGTGTCAAGGGTTGCGCGGAGGTTTCCGGCTTTCGACCGCCATGTGACATCACCCGCAGGGGTGGCCATCCGCCCAGGTCAGCCGGCCGATCTGCCGATTCAGGATTAACGAGACAGCCCAGGGAAACGGACAATATAGACAAATCACTCGGACGCTGAGGGAACGCCAATGGCTGACATCGATGTTCCGATCTGGGCCGCCCGCCTGAGGGTCCTGCGCCGCGGCCGGTTGTGGAGCCGCGACGAGCTCGGTAGACGGCTGGCCGACGCGGCGGACGAGACGACGCGTGATCAGCTCCCCGCACCGGAGGCGCTCAGCACGATGATCCGGCTGTGGGAGACCGGTGAGCGGCGGCTCGAGGAGTCGCACGCGGAACTGCTCTGCCGGGCCTTCGGCGTGGACGAGGCGGACCTGTTCGTCGGGGACGCGGCCGGCACCACCCGGTGGCACTACGTCACGAACATCCCGCTGCAGTCGGGGATGTTCAGCGCCGAGGAGGAGGAGCGCACCGGCCGGGCGATCGAGGCGCCCCAGCGCGCCGATGACGGGACGGTCCGTTACTTCAGGACCCTCCTCGACGCCTACTCCCGGACCGACCTGCGGCCCGCCGACCTGATCAACGCGCTGCGGCCGGTCTTCGCCGGGATCGAGGAGTTCCACCGCGACGCCAGTACGCCGGTCAGGCGGGCCTTCCTGGCGCTCGCCGCGGAGAACGCGGAGCTGATCAGCCGCATGTACCACGAGGCCGGCGACCCCGACGGGGCGCTGACCTGGTCGGACGAGGCCATCCGCGACGCCCGTGAAACGGCGGACGCGCTGCTGGAGGCGTACACGCTGGCCCAGCGGGGCGGTCTTTCCGACACCCGAGGCGGTCCCGGCCGGCTCGTGGACCTCGCCATCGCGGCCCGCGAACGCGCAGAACTTCCGCCCCGGATGGACGCCTTGTGCCGGCATCACGAAGCGCAAGGTCACGCCCTGGCCGGCGACGTGGACATGTGCCATCGCCGCCTGGAGGAGTCGGCGCAGTCCCTGGAGGAGCCGGGCGAGGACCCGCCCTACCGGTTCGACTGCTCGGCCGAGGCGCACAACGCGCTGTGCGCCGGGTGTCTCATCGACCTCGGGCAGGCCGGTGGCGCGATCGAGATCCTGGAGCTGGGACCGCCGAAGGCGCAGCCGACGTACGCCATCGCCTACGCCCTGGCCCGCATGGCCCACGCCTACGCCGACGCCCATGACAGGGAGCGCTCGGCCGAGACGGCCCGTCAGGCACTCGCCCTGGCCAGGCGGAGCGGCGCGTCGCGCGCCCTGCGCGAACTCGCCAGGGTCCAGCGTCCTCGCCAGTACGCGGGGCACCGACGCATCCTGCTGTAATCACCCAGCGACGGCGTGCTGCGAGTAATGAGTTCTTTTCTCTTTACTAGTTTCGAACCAGTGGATTCCCGGGCTTTGCTGGAAGGGTGTTCTCAGGGGTGCTACGACCCGCCTGAGACACCTTTTCAGGGGGCCGTCATGGCTAGTTCGCGCATTGTCTTCTCGCTCTCACTGGTCGCGGCGATCGCGCTGGTGGCGCTGGTACTCGGAGTGGTGGGAGGCCGCGCGACGAGTACGGCCGGCCACGCGGCGGGCGGCGGCGCGGGCGGGCTGGCGAGCGGCAAGAAAATCGATGTGATCATCAAGGCGAGCGACTCCTCGTTCTGGCAGACGATGATCGCCGGGGCGAAACAGTCGGGCGGGGATTTCGGGCTCAACGTGAGCACGTTCGGCCCGACTTCCGAGACGAACATCGACCAGCAGGTACAACTGGTCGAGAACTCCATCTCCCGGGGCGTTGACGGGCTGGTCATCGCGCCCAACTCCTCCAGCGCCCTGAACTCGGCGATCGACCGGGCACGCAAGGCCGGTCTCAAGGTCATCACCGTGGACAGCCGCGTGACCACCCCCTCGGAGGGGTTCATCGGCACCGACAACGTCAAGGCCGGGACCCAGGCGGGCAAGCGCATGTGCGAGCTGCTCAAGGCGCAGAACAAGACGAGCGGCACCGTCATGATCGAGTCCTCGGTGGCCGGCATCCAGTCGCTCGTCGATCGGGACGCCGGCTTCAAGCAGGGCATCACGAACAACTGCCCGCAGGTCAAGGTGGGGCTGCAGCGCTTCAACAACAACGACATCAACACCGCCGCGTCGCAGGTCAACGACGCGCTGACCGCCAACCCGAACCTGGCGGGGGTCTTCGCCGACAACAACACCTCAGGTGTCGGCGCGGCTCGGGCGATCCAGGACAACCACGCCGCCGCGACCGTCCCCGTCGTGGCCTTCGACTCCGACCCGCAGGAGAACGCCGCGCTCGCCGCCGGCACGATCGACGCGCTGGTGGTGCAGAACCCGTACTTCTTCGGTTACCAGGGCGTTCTGGCGGCCGGGATGGCCACGGTCAAGCGCATCCCGCCACGGGACATCGACCCCGGGGCGGTCGTGGCCGACAAGGGCAACATGACGGCGCCGGATGTGAAGCAGCTGCTCCACCCGCCGACGATGAAGGCGGAATGATGACCGCGCCGGTCGTCGAGCTGCACGGCGTCTCCAAGGCCTTCGGCCCCGTCCAGGCCCTCAGCGACGTCTCGCTCCGCCTGGTCCCCGGCCAGGTGAACTGCCTGGCCGGGGAGAACGGCGCGGGGAAGTCGACCCTGATCCGCGTACTGACGGGTGCGCTGCGCCGCGACAGCGGCAGCTACGAGATCGACGGCCGCCCGGTCACCGCGCCGACCCCGGCATCGGTACGCGCGGCCGGCGTCCAGGCCGTCTACCAGGAGCTCAGCCTGCTCCCCCACCTGTCGGTCGCGGAGAACCTGTTCATGGGCCGTCTTCCGGCACGGACCGGGATCATCGCCAGGAACCAGCTGGAGACCCGCGCCAGGAAGGCCCTCGACGAGGTCGGCCTGACAGAGCTCAGTCCGCACTCGATCGTGGAACGCCTTCCGGCGGCCACCCGCCAGCTCGTCGAGATCGCCAAGGTGCTGACCGCGGACTCGGTCAAGGTGATCGTCTTCGACGAGCCGACCACGGCGCTCACCGAGGCCGAGTCGGAGCGCCTCCTCCAGCACATCCTGCGGCTGCGCGAGCGCGGCATAGCGATGCTGTACGTGACCCACCGGCTGGAGGAGATGTTCGAGATCGGCGACTGGGTGACCGTCCTGCGGGACGGGGGCCTGTCCGAGGCCGGGCCGATCAGCGGGTACGACGAGGACCGGCTGATCACCGCCATGGTCGGCCGGGAGATCAGCTCGCTCTATCCGGAGACCCACCGGCACGCGGGCACGCCCGCGCTGCGGGTCCGGGGCCTGCGCCGGTTCGACCGCTCGCCGAGCATCGACCTGCACGTCGGGGAGGGCGAGATCCTCGGCATCGGCGGGCTGCTGGGGGCGGGGCGGAGCGGGTTGCTGCTGTCCATCTTCGGCGCCGCTCCCATCGTGGCCGGTGAGGTGGAGGTCAGGGGCAAGTCGGTGAAACCGTCCGGGCCGCGCACGATGATGAACGCCGGAGTGGGGCTCCTCACCGAGGACCGCAAGGTGCTGGGGCTGCTGCCGGAGCTGTCGATCCGGGAGAACGTCACCATCGCGAGCCTGCGCAGCGGCTCTCGCCGGGGTCTCCTGCCCGGCCGCGAACAGGCCGAGGAGGCGGACCGGCTGCTCGACAGCCTGCGGCTGCGCGCCGGTTCGTACGACCAGCCGGTGTCGACGTTGTCCGGCGGCAACCAGCAGAAGGTGCTGCTCGCCCGGTGGCTGCTCACCAAGCCGAAGGTGCTGATGTTCGACGAGCCCACGAAGGGCATCGACGTCGGGGCCAAGGGTGAGCTCTACACCGTCATCGGTGACCTGGCGGCCGACGGGCTGGGGATCATCGTGGTCTCGTCGTACCTCCCGGAGCTGCTGGGGCTCGCCGATCGCATCCTCGTGCTGCGGGACGGCGCGGTCGCGGGCGAGCTGCCCGGAACCGCCACTGAGGAGGACGTCCTCCGCCTGGCCAGCGGCGCCGGAGGCACCGAGCTCGCGGACGCCGAGCTCCTGGACGCCGAGCTCCCGGACGGTGAGCCCCCGGACAGCGAGCCCCCGAAGAGCGGGCTCCAGAGTGGCGGAGATGACCCAGGAGGGGTGAGCCGAGATGCCTAAGCTGGTCTGGCGCGAGCCGATCGAGACCACGACGATCACCAACCGGCCTCCCGGCGGCGCAACGGACGACGCGGCGGCGCTGGAGACGGTGCCGCAGCCCAGGCAGGCGCTCGAGCCGACGGCCGAGCCGAAGCGGCGGGTCGTCACGCTGGGCGACATCGCCGGACGGGAGAGCGGCGGGCTCGTCGTCCTGCTCGTGGCGATCGGCGCCCTCACGCTGGCCAGCGACGAGTTCCTCACCGGCAACAACCTGGCCAACCTCGCCCGTCAGGTCGCCATCTTCGGGATCATCGCGATCGGCCAGCTCCTGGTCATCCTGACCGCCGGGATCGACCTGTCGGTCGGCTCCATCCTCGGCCTGTCCGGCGCCTCCACCGCGCAGTTCCTGGTCGCCGGTGTGCCGATCCTGCCGTCGATCCTGCTCGGCGTGGCCATCGGCACGGTGCTCGGGATCGTCAACGGCCTGCTGGTGACCAAGGCCCTGCTGCCGCCGTTCATCGCGACGCTGGGCATGCTCGGCATCGCCCGTGGCCTGGTCCTGGTCACCACGGACGCCCAGACCATTCAGGGAGTGCCGGACGCGTTCCAGACCATCGCCAACGGCACGATCCTGGGGATCCCCAACCTCCTCATCATCGCCGCCGTGGTGACCGCCGTGATGTGGTTCGTCCTCGCCCGGACGGTCTTCGGCCGCTACATCTACGCCGTCGGCTCCAACCCCGAGTCGGCCCGCCTCGCGGGCGTCCCCGTCCGCCTGGTGACGATCTCCGTCTACATGATCTCGGGCCTGCTCGCCGGCCTCGGCGGGGTGCTGCTCGCCTCCCGTCTGGGAGCGGGCATCCCCACCGCCGGCACCGGCTTCGAGCTCAACGCGATCGCCGCCTGCGTCATCGGCGGCGCCAGCCTCTTCGGTGCGAAGGGCAGCGCGGTCGGCGCCGCCACCGGCGCACTGATCATGGGCGTACTCAACAACGGCGGCAACCTCCTGGCGATCAACGCCTTCTACCTGCAGATCGCCATCGGCGTGCTCATCCTCGTCGCGGTGGGCTTCGACCAGCTGAACACCAGACGATCGGCCGCCGGCGGCTGACTGGGAACGGGAACCTGTCAGGTCAACAGGAGGGTCTTGCCCAGGGTGTCGCGGTTCTCAAGGGCGGCGTGCGCTTCGGCGGCGTGTTCCAGCGGGAACGTCTGGCCGATGAGCGGACGGATCCGGCCGGCCACCGCCTCCTTCAGTACGCGCCCCACCCACTTCCTTCGATGAGCCTGGCCCTCGACAAGCTGCTCCATGCCGATCGCGGTCACCCCGCGTCGCGCCGCCTCGTCGCGGTCGATCTCGGTGAACCCGCCGCCGGAGAATCCGTAGTTGGAGTACGTGCCGCCCGGCTCCACCAGGTCGAAGACGGCCCGGCCGAGCTCCCCGCCGACGCCGTCGAAGACCACGTCCACCCTGCCGACCTGGCCGAGCCAGCCGGGTGTGGTGTAGTCGACCACCACGTCGGCGCCGAGCTCCTCGACTGCCTTGAGCTTGCGGGCGCCACGGGCGGCGCCGATGACCCGGGCACCGGCGGCGTGGGCGAGCTGCACCAGCCCGCTGCCCAGGCCGCCGGCGGCGGGCTGGACCAACACGGTCGCGCCGGGCCGCAGGTCGACCCGGTCGAAGAGCTGCATCGCCACGGAGCCGTCGTGGAGCAGCGCCAACGCTTCCCGCGTCCCCAAGCCGTCCGGGATCGGGATGAGGCTCTCCGGCGTGGCGGTGACCTGCTCGGCGTACGCGCCGTTCTCGACGTCGGCGAGGACCCGCCGGCCGATCCACTCCCGCTCGATGCCCTCGCCGACCGCGCTGACCCGCCCCGCCGCACCGACGCCTGGCACGTAGGGCAGCTCCACCGGGAAGATCTCACCGGCCTGCCCGCTGCGGATCACCGTGTCGATCGACAGGACTCCGGCGGCCTCGACGTCGACGACGACCTGGCCTGGCCCAGGGACCTGGTCCGGCACTGTCGCGATCTGAAGGACCTCCGGGCCGCCGAACTCCGCCACTCGTACAACTCGCACAACTGATCACTTTCCTCGCTTGACGACTACGAGAGCCAGTCTGGAACCTCAACTTCGGTAGAGGTCAAGCGTGCGGCGTAGGCGTGCCTGCGGACCGCGGCCCGAGACCCACCGTCACCCCCACGACACGTGGCGTATCCCCTGAAATCGGGTCGGGAAAGTCTTGATTTGTGAGGTAGATCGCTCTTAGAGTCGGAATAGTGTCCCGTTAACTACGGTTAAGTGATCCTGTGAGGTTCATCGTCCTGTCTGTGTGGCTTGTTGAGCGGCTGCACATTGATCTCTGTCGTCTGACCGGCTCCCTCTGTCGCTGACCGCGCTCTGACGAGCGCTGGATTCCCCGACCCCTCACCCGCCCCCCTTTCGCATGCCCTCCTAGGCATGCCGTCTTTCGGAGCCTTCCTCATCGTGAAGAGATTCTCTTTCTCCCTGCAGTTGCTGCTGGGCCTGGTCGTGGGCGTGGCCCTCGGCTTCGCCGCCCGTATCTGGGACCTCGCCTGGCTGGCCACCACGCTCACCGAAGTCGGAAAACTCTTTGTTCAGCTGCTGAAGCTGGCAGTGCCGCCGCTGGTGTTCACCGCCGTGGTGGTCAGCGTCGCCAACCTCCGCAACGTCAACGGCGCGGCCAGGCTGGCCGGCAAGACGCTGTTCTGGTTCCTGGCCACCGCGCTGATCGCCGTCATCATCGGCATCGGCCTCGGTCTGATCATCAACCCGGGCCAGGGCATCACCCTGAACACGGCGGGCGCGAAGGCGCCCGAGAACGTCGGCACCTGGGTCGACTTCCTCACCGGCATCATCCCGACGAACATCGTGACGGCGTTCACCGAGCTCAACGTCCTCCAGATCGTCTTCCTGGGGATCGTCCTCGGCGCGGCGGCCATCGCGATCGGTGAGAAGGCCGAGCCGTTCCTCACCTTCAGCCGCTCCATCCTCGAACTGGTCCAGAAGGCGCTGTGGTGGGTCATCCGCCTGGCCCCCATCGGGACCGCCGGCCTGATCGGCAAGTCGGTCGCCACGTACGGCTGGGACCTGATCGCGCCGCTGGCCAAGTTCAGCCTCGGCGTCTACGTCGGCTGCTTCATCGTCCTGCTGGCCGTCTACCCGACGCTGCTCGCGGTGGTCGGCAAGGTCAACCCGATCACGTTCTTCCGCAACGCGTGGCCCGCGATCGAGCTGGCCTTCGTCTCCCGCTCCTCGGTCGGCACGCTGCCGCTGACGCAGAAGGTCACGATCGAGCGCCTGGGCGTCGACCGCGACTACGCCTCCTTCGCCGTACCGTTCGGCGCGACCACCAAAATGGACGGCTGCGCCTCGATCTACCCGGCGCTGGCGGCGATCTTCGTGGCGCAGGTCTTCAACGTCCCGCTGGGGATCGGCGAGTACCTGTT
Source organism: Nonomuraea sp. NPDC049158 (assembly GCF_040648335.1). Taxonomy (NCBI): domain Bacteria; kingdom Bacillati; phylum Actinomycetota; class Actinomycetes; order Streptosporangiales; family Streptosporangiaceae; genus Nonomuraea; species Nonomuraea sp. NPDC049158. The sequence continues at coordinate 96,998 of NZ_JBEZDM010000001.1, read as the reverse complement.
GATCGCGTTCGTCTCCGTGGTCGGCTCGGCCGCGACAGCCGGTCTGACCGGCGCGATCGTCATGCTCACGCTGACGCTGAGCACCCTGGGCCTGCCGCTTGAGGGCGTCGGCCTGCTGCTGGCCATCGACCCGATCCTCGACATGATCCGCACCGCGACCAACGTCGCGGGACAGATCGTGGTGCCGGTCCTCGTCGCCCGCGGCGAGGGTCGTCTCGACGAGGCGGTGTTCAACGCTCCCCCGCAGTCGCTCGACGAGGCTCCGGTGAGCGCGCCGCGCCCCTCGGGCGAACCGGCCATCGCCTGACCTCATGAAAAGACCGGGCGGCCCCTGCGCAGGGGCCGCCCGGTCTTGCTATTCGGCGGCGCGCAGCCCGCGCATCATGGTGTCGAAGGCGTCGTCCCAGTGGCGGCGTGCCTCGTCGGGGCCACCGAGGGCGCCACGCAGGTTGAGGCTGCACAGCCCGTGCGCGAGGGCGTTGATCCGCACGGCGAGCTCTTGGGGCTCACCGGGCGCGAATTCGCCTTCCTGTACGCAGCGGGCGACGGCGGCGACGAGAGTGTCGAAGGTCGGCTGGATCAGCGCGGCGGTGGCGGCGTCGGGCTGGAAGGCGGGGATCGGCCGGCCGAACATGAGCTCGTACAGGTGCGGGTTGGCCAGGGCGTTGGCCCGGTAGGCGTGGCCGAGTGCGAGCAGGTCGGCGACCGGGTCGCTGGTACGAGGGACGGCGGCGAAGGCCACGGCGAGGCGCTCGAAGCCGGCCAGGAACATCTCGCGGATGAGGCCGGCCTTGTCGCCGAAGAGCTGGTAGACGGCCGTGGTGGACACGCCCGTCTCCTGTACGACCCGGCGGGTGGTCAGCGCCGCCGGGCCCTCCGCGGCCAGGAGCCGGCCGCCTGCGTCGACGAGTTCGAGTCGAAGCTCGCCGTAGTCGCGGGTTCTCGGTCTTGCCATGGAAGCCATGGTAAACATAACCTTGTTACATAACAACGGTTTGAAACTGGCTTTCGGGGGATCAATACCATGTCTGACCTGCATGTCGTCCTTGGCGCCACCGGCGGGGTCGGCGCGGCCGTCGTCGCCGAACTCACCGCCCGCGGCCACCGCGTCCGCGCCGTCAGCCGGGGCGCCGCCTTCGGCCGAGACAGCCTCCGAGCCGACGTCACCACCTCCGAGGGCGCCCTCGCCGCCTGCCAGGGCGCCGCGGTCGTCTACCAGTGCGCGCAGCCGAAGTACGAGCGCTGGGCCGAGGAGTTCCCCGGCCTCATCCGTACGATCCTGACCGGGGTGGAGGCCGCCGGGGCGAAGCTGGTCATGGCCGACAACTTGTACGTCTACGGACCCGTCGACGGCCACATGACCGAAGACCTCCCGTACGCCGCCACCACCCGCAAGGGCCGGGCCCGCGCCGAGGTCGACGAGTTGATCCTCGACGCCCACCGGTCCGGGCGCGTCCGCGCGACCATGGGGCGCGCCTCCGACTACTACGGCCCCGGAGGCGTCAACACCACCTACGGCCCGACCATCTTCGCCGCCGCCCTGGCCGGCAAGACCGCCCGCTGGGTCGGCGACCTCGACCAGCCGCACACCGTCGCGTACCTGCCGGACATCGCCGCCGGACTGGTCACCCTCGGCGAGCGCGCCGACGCCGACGGCCGCTCCTGGCACCTGCCCGCCGCCGAGGCGATCACCGGCCGCCAGTTCCTCGACCTCGTGCGTGCCGAGATGGGAGGCGAGCTGAAGACCGCCGGGCTAGGCCGGGGTATGCAGCGCCTCATCGGCCTGTTCAACCCCACCGTGCGCGAACTCGGCGAAACCTGGTATCAGCGCGACCGCCCGTTCGTCGCCGACGACTCGGCCTTCCGCAAGGCCTTCGGACCGGTCGAGGTCACCCCGCACGCCAAGGGCATCGCCGCGACGCTCGACTGGTATCGCCACAACGCCGGCTGAACGCGTTATCACAACGTACAGGCCGGCGCGATGCCAGGCTGGATGATGACGCCTGCCGACCGGCGAAATTCGGCAGGCACGCTCCCCCGGCCGACGCACAGCACTTTCTGTGCGCCCGATGTGTTGACCAGGACGGCCTGGCAGCCGGGCAGCGGCTCGTTGACGAATGCGTCGATCTCGTACTGCCGCACCGGGTACTGCCTCGGGCTCTGGCACGTGGGGTAGGCGATGGTGGCGGCAGCTGTGCCGCTGATCAGGGTCAGCCGCCCGGTGGCCGCGTTCGCCGCGCCCGTCGCGCCCACTACTGTCAGGCAGGCCAATGCCGACGCGGCGAGAAATGTCTTCACTGTCGATTTCATGGGGCCAGTGTCAATCGCGTTTGGCCGCCGATCCAGGGCATTGACCGGACATCGGCAATGCCCGGCCAGACGATCACCTGGTGAAGGCGGCGCGCAGCCGGGACCCGTTGACGATGAAGGCGACCGCGGCGATGGCGAGGGCGCAGGTGGCCTGCATCATGGCGAACCAAGCCGTGGTGACACCGGGGATCAGGTCGACGCCGACGATCGCGAGCGGCATGACGATCGAGATGATCCGTACGCGGAGAAAGGCCCCTCGTGCTCCCCGTGCGGCGAGGACGGTCAGCCAGTAGGTCACCGCCGCGCTCGCGAGCACTCCGGCTGATCGGCCCCACATGAACGAGGTCACCGTGTGCCCGGTGATCGCCAGGATGGCGACCGTGATGAGGACCGCGGCGCTGAGCGCGCCGTAGGCCGCGATGAAGATCTTCGCCTTGCCGAAGGCCCGCTGGGTGCCTGGATGGTTGGTGGTTTCCATGTCTCTTCTTCCCTCGTGTCGTCTGGAGTGGTGTCGACGTTAGGGAGGGCATGAGTGACGCGGTATCGGCCTGGACGTACAGGTGAGTGGGGCTAGACCCACTCCACAGCCGATCTGGCGGGGACCAGACGCCGTGCGGTGCACAGTGGTACTGGATCGGTGCAGGGTCATGAAGTGAGAAGGAAGAATCATGCGACAGTGGGTGGCGAGCGCCTGTGTGGGATTCGGGCGAGCGTGCGTCGTGGTGGTCGTCGCCATGCTGGTGCCTGCGGTGTGGGCCGCCGCCGTCGTGTTGTGGTTCTGGTGGTGGGGCGGAAACCTGTGGTCGGGGATAGCGCCGTTCATATGGGCGTGTATCGGCACGCTCGCCCTGTCCCGCCCGGTGTGCCGAATGGTCCGCTCTCTCGTCGCGAAGTGGACGGGCACCGTCATTCCCGCCGGATATCGCCAGGCCGGGCCGGTGACGCAGATGGCGACCGGGCACTGGTGGAACGGCTACTCCTACGAGCGCACCAGCCGGGATGCCCGCATGGATCTGCGGTGGCGAACCCGGTGGCGCGATCCCGCCGTCTGGCGTGACCTGCGGTTCATGGCGATCGTACCGATCACCGCGGGCGTGATCTGCGCGATCCCGCCGGCCGGAGTCGTGGCGGCGGTCCTCGGGTTGTCCCAGCCGGCGCTCCCCGCGCGCCTGGTCGGAGTGCTCGGTCTGGCCGTGGCGATCGGCGGTGCCCCGTACGCCTGGCGGTCCGTCGAGCCGGTAGCCGTCCGCTTCCTGCGCGCCTCACCCGCGACAGCTCTGGCGGACCGGGTGGACGAGTTGACGGCTCAGCGCGCGGACACCACGGTCGCGCAGGCCGCCGAGATCCGCCGGATCGAGCGGGACCTGCACGACGGAGCGCAGGCCCGCCTGGTCGCGCTCGGGCTCTCCTTGGCGACCGCGGAGAAGCTGATGGAAACCAATCCCGACCAGGCCAAGGCGCTGATGCGGGAAGCACGGGCCGGCGCCGCCACGTCGCTGACCGAGCTCCGCGAACTGGTCAAGGGAATCAACCCGCCGGTGCTGAGCGAGCGCGGGCTCGTCGACGCCGTTCGCGCTCTCGCCCTGGACAGCCCGCTCGAAGCGACGGTCAGCACCGACCTTCAGCTACGCCTGGACCCGCCGATCGAGTCCGCCGTGTACTTCGGAGTCGCCGAACTGCTGACCAACGCCGTCAAACACGCCCATGCCACCCGGGCGCGCATCTCCATCGCCAGGGATGACACCGGCATCGTCGTTGACGTCGAAGACGACGGCCGGGGCGGAGCGGGCATGCGACCCGACGGTGGACTCGCGGGGCTACGCCGCCGCCTCGCGGTCTTCGACGGCGCTCTGGAGATCACCAGCCCGGCGGGCGGTCCGACCTGTGTGAGGATGGTGGTGCCATGCGAATCGTTGTAGCCGAAGACCTCTACCTCCTGCGTGACGGGATGGTCCGCCTTATCGAGGCGTACGGACACCAGGTCGTGGCGACGGCGACCACCGGGCCCGAGACGCTCGACGCGCTGCTGAAGTGGCGGCCGGATGTGTCCGTCGTCGATGTCCGCATGCCGCCGACCCAGTCGGACGAGGGGCTGCGAGCGGCTCTCGCCGCCCGCCGCGAGGTGCCCGGGCTGCCGATCCTGATCCTCTCTCAGCACGTCGAACAGCTGTACGCCCGCGAACTCCTGGCCGACGGCGCCGGTGGCGTCGGCTATCTCCTCAAGGACAGCGTGTTCGACGCCGACCAGTTCATCGACGCGCTGATCCGAGTCGCCGCCGCCGGGACCGCCATGGACCCGGCCGTCATCGCCAAGCTGCTGTCCAGCGGGTCCTCGACCCGGCGGCTCGGCGGGCTCACCGAACGCGAACACTCCGTGCTCGGCCTCATGGCCGAAGGACTGTCCAATCAGGCCATCGGTCAGCGGCTCTTCCTCAGTGAAAGCGCCATCAGCAAGTACACCACCTCCATGTTCGGCAAGCTCGGCATCGCCGATGACGACGGCAGCAACCGCCGCGTCCTGGCCGTCCTCACTTACCTCAACGAGCCCTGACCGGCCTCACCTGGTGAAGAGGGCGCGGTGCAGCATGCCGCGCACCCGCCTGATGCGTCCCTCGCGGCGGACCAGGTCATCGCTGGCCACGACGCTCTCGCCCATCGAGATGGCCAGCATCAGGTCCTCGATGTCGATGACCGGGTGGACGATTCCGGCCGCGCGACCTCGCTCGAGCAGCGGCTCGAAAGAGGCGGCGATGCGGCTGTAGAGGTCGGTGAACCACTGCGTGTCCACCCCGGCGAGGACCTGCGCGAGGCCGCGATTCTCCACCTGCATGTCCAGCACGAAGTCGAGCAGCTTCACCACACCGTCGGGCACCTCACGCAACTCTGCCGCGTAGTGCTCGATCTGGGCGGCATTGTCCTCGAAGACCGTGGCCACGAGTTCTTCACGGGTCGCGAAATTTCGGTAGATGGTGGTGCGGCTGACCCCGGCCGCCCGCGCGACCTCTTCCAGCGCCACGTCATGGCCATGCTCGGCGAACACCTGCCGGGCCGCCGACAGCAATCGGTCTCGGTTGCGGGCAGCGTCACGCCGCATCGTCGGTGGGCCGTCTTCACGCACGGTCCAACCCTAGCGGGCATAAACGTACACAGATGTACGGTTAGCTGGTGTGTGGTCCCGGCATCTGCTGGATCACGGCGACTTTCATCACGTACACGGACGCCAGGGCGTCGCATCGATCGGAGCACAGTAATGCGCGGTTTGCGGGAGAAGACGTTCATCGTGGCCGGCGGGGCGACCGGCATCGGCGCTGGTACCGCGGTCAGACTCGCCGAGGAGGGCGCCAACGTCGTCGTCGGCGACATCAACCTGCCCGGGGCGGAGTCCACCGTCGCCAAGATCACCGAGGCGGGTGGCTCGGCGATCGCGGTGCATTTCGATCTCGCCGACGAGGTGTCCATCAACGCGATGGTGGCGCGGACGATGGAGACGTTCGGCACGGTGCACGGCCTGTTCAATGTCGGCGCGGATCTCTCGCCGGGCAATCTCGGGCGCGACAAGTCGCTGCTCGACACCGATCTCGACGTGTGGGAGCGCACCATGGACGTCAACGTGATCGGCTACGTACGGACCGTCCGCGCCGTCCTGCCCCACCTGCTCGCGAACGGCGGGGGCAGCATCGTCAACACCTCCTCGGGCACCGCCGTCAGCGGCGGCGACCGCAAGCGCCCCGCCTACGGGGCCTCGAAGTCGGCCATCAACGCGCTCACGCGCCACATCGCCGGAAACTGGGGCTCCGCGGGCGTACGCTGCAACGGCGTGATGCCCGGCCTCGTCATGGGCGAGACGCAGAAGGAACAGAACGACGTCCAGCTCCAGAAGATGTTCCTGGAGATGGTCCCCACGACCCGCCTAGGCCGTCCGAGCGACCTGGCCGCGACCGTGGCCTTCCTGCTGTCGGACGACGCCGAATGGATCAACGGCCAGGTGTGGGCCATCGACGGCGGCGCCAACATGCGCGCCTGAACCACCGCGGTTCGGCCCGAACCACTGCCCGCGGAGCCGCAGGGCGCGCCAACCGGCGACCGCCGCTCATGACGGCAAAAGGCGACGACGGCCTCCTGGACGCCCTGCGCGCCGCCACCTTCACCCACCGAGGCCCTGCCCATCTCATCCCCATGGGCGGTGACGATGGGTACGTGGAAGAGGCCGAACTGCAATGGGAGAAGGCCCTTCGCCCCGTCCAGAACCAGGCCCTCCGCGACCACCTCCGCTTCCACTGCGTGGGCGACGCGGACGCCGTCTCCGCGGGCGCCCAGTACCTCGCCACCGCGGAATGGCCCCCCCCCGGCAGCGGCGCCGTCGCACACCTGGGCGCCACCCTCATCGCCGGCTGGAGCTTCGGCGAATACCAGCACGGCGCCGCGGTCGTCCGCCTCCCTAACCCCTGAGGTGACCGGTGGGAGCCCGCCCAAGGGCTCCCATCTCGCACGACGCGCCTACCACTGGCCGCCCGCCTGCTGGCGGGTCGGTGCGTTGAGGCGGTTGAAGGCGTTGGTGATGGCGATGTTGAGTACGAGTGCGGCGAGCTCTTTCTGGTCGAAGTGCTTGGCGGCCATGTCCCATACCTCGTTGGGCACCGGGTCGGGCCGGTCGGCGAGCCGGGTGATGGCCTCGGTCAGGGCCAGCGCGGCGCGTTCCTCCTCGCTGAACCAGGGCGTCTCACGCCAGGCGACGACGGCGTGGGCCTGTTCGTCGGTGGCGCCGTGGTGGCGGAGCTGCTGGGCGCCCCCGGCCACGCAGGGGCTGCAGCCGTTGATCTGGCTGGCTCGCAGGTGGCACAGCGCCAGCAGCTTCCCGTCCACTCCGGCGCCCAGGATGGCCTTGTTGACGGCCATCAGCGCCTGCATCGCCTCGGGGATCAGGGTCGCCGGGTTCGGCATGCGTTCGGTGGGCATCGCTTTCTCCTTCGTGGTCATGTTCTGACGGGAGTCAGTGGTCGTGATCTGACGGGTGTCGGTCGCGTTCCGACGGGAGTCATCTGACCACCGGCGCGTCCGGAACCGCCTCGTCCGTGGGACAGCGTGGGACACCCGGAATGTGGCCTATCTGCGGAAACGACCCTCTGTTCCGTGGTCGCGGGCTGGGACGGGTACCGTGTGCGGGTGTCGAGCGCACCTGAACACCTGACCGCCCAGCTCACCCAGATCAAGGAGTTGAGCGGGCTCAGCGTGCGCGCCCTCGCCCGCCAGGCGGGCCTCAGCAGTTCCTCCCTGTCCCGGTACATGACCGGCCGGCTGGTGCCGCCCTGGGAAGCCGTCGTGGCGCTGTGCCGGGTCGTCGCCCGCGATCCCCGTCCGCTGCGCGCGGTGTGGGTCGAGGCGTCCAAGGCCGGCGCGGCGCCCAGCCCGCGCCGGAACGACCTTCCTGCCGACCTCGCCGACTTCACCGGACGCGAGACGGAGGCGGCGCTGATCGAGGAGCTGCTGCGTACCACGGGCGCGGTCGCGATCGACGGCATGGCGGGCGTCGGGAAGACCAGCCTCTCCGTGCACGTGGCGCACCGACTCGCGCCGTCCTTTCCTGACGGTGGGCTCTATCTCGACCTGCACGGCTTCACCCCGGGCCAGGAACCGTTGGAGCCGTCGGCCGCACTCGGCCGGCTCCTGGGCGCCCTGGGTGTCGCGCATCCCCCGTCCGACACGGTCGAACGCGCGGCGCTCTGGCGCTCGGAACTGTCCCGGCGCCGGGCGCTCGTCCTGCTCGACAACGCGGTCGACGCGGAGCACGTACGTCCGCTCCTTCCTGGCGCGGGCAAGTCCGCGGTGCTGGTCACCAGCCGCAACCGGCTGGTGAGCCTGGACGGGGTGCCGCCGGTGTCCCTGGAGGCGCTTCCTCCCGCGGACGCGGCGTCGCTGTTCGGCCGGGCGGCCGGGGTGGACCTGGCCGAAGAGGAGGCGGTCGCCCAGGTGCTGCGGCAGTGCGGCGGCCTGCCGTTGGCACTGCGGATGGCGGGCGCGCGGCTGCGGCACCGGCCGGGCTGGACGGTGGCGGTGCTGGCCGAGCGGCTGCGTGACAGTGCCAGTCGCTTCGACTCGGTGTTCGGCATGTCGCTGCAGCAGCTGGACGCGGTCCAGCGGCGCGTGTTCCGGTTGCTGGGCGTGCTGCCCGGCGCCGACTTCGACGCGGCGGTGGCGGGGGCGCTCGCCGACATGACGCCGGACCGCGTCAACGCGGTGCTGGAAGAGCTGGTGGACGCGCATCTGATCCAGGAGCCCTCGCCTGGGCGGTACCGGCTGCACGACCTGATCCGGCGGTACGCGGCGGACATCGCCGCCGATGAGGAGCCGCAGGCGGATGCCGCCGTGCACCGTGTCCTGCGCCACTATCTGGCGCAGGCGACCACCTACGACAGGACGCTGCCCCTGCCCCACCGCAAGGAGGGCGATCCGGCGAAGGCCATGGCCTGGTTCGACACCGAGTACGCCAACCTGATCGCCTGCTTCGACGCCGCAGTCCGGCTCGGCGCGGACGAGGTGGTGGCGGAATTGCCGCCGGCCATGCGTGTCTGGTTCTTCCGGCATCGCGGAACCGACGACCAGATACGCCTGCTCGAAGCGGCCGCGGCCGCCGCGGGACGTCTCGGGCGCGACCAGCAGCGGGCCTCGCTGCTGGTGGATCTCGGGTTCGCCCGCGCCGCCGCCGGTCGTCTCACCGAGGCGCTCGCCGCGTACGAACTGGCCGAACAGTTCGATGTGCACGATGACGAGCTGGCAGGCGCGCTGGCGCTGCGTACCGGCTTCGTCCGCCGGGATCTCGGCGACTTCGAAGCGGCCCAGGCGAAGTTCCGGCTGGCGCGCCTGCTGTTCGAGAAGACCGGGCATCGTTCCGGACGCTCCCAGGCGCTGGCCTTCGACGGCTGGGTGACCCTGCACCTCGGACGGCACAGCGAGGCCGCCGAACTCGCCCATGCGTCACTCGCCCTGGCCGATGGGCCTGCCCGGATAACCGGGCTGGTCACGCTCGGTGTCGCGCTGGCACCGGACAACCCGGCGGAGTCGCTGCGAGCACTGCATGAGGCATTGGAGCTCGCCGAGGCCCAGCACAACAAGGCGTGGTGTCACAACTATCTGGGTGTCGCGCTGCGCGTCATGGGCTCGCTCGACGAGGCACTCGAACACCATCGACAGGCCTTCGAGCTGCTGGAACCGCTGGCCGAGGCCCAGCTGGAGATCGACTTCCTGCCCGCGTACGCCGAGACGTGCCGCGCGGCGGGCCGCTTCGACGAGGCGCTGGCGCTGCACGAGCGCACGATCGAGCTGGCGCGCAAGCTCGGGCGGCCGCACAACGAAACGCTCGCGCGGGAGGCGTACCAGGTCATCGTAGGTGGCGTCCCAGCCCGCGACGATGGAACGGACCCTCGTTTCCGCAGCTAGGCCGCGTTTCCGATGTCCCACGGTGTCCCACGGACGATGCGGGCCCTGACGCGTCGGTGGTCAGATAACTCCTGTCGGAACACACCGACGAACTGCCACCCAGACAAAAGGAAGCCCGCCATGAGCGACACCGAGAAGTACGACGGATTCACCGACGAGGAGCGGAGCGCGATGAAGGAGCGCTCCAAGGAGCTGAAGGCGACCGCCCGGCGCGGCTCGCGCTCGGCCAAGGCCGACGGGGAGAGCGAGGTGCTCGCCAAGCTCGCCGAGATGTCGGAGCAGGACCGCGCCACCGGCGAGCGGCTGCACGCCATCATCAAGGCCAGCGCGCCGGAGCTGGCGCCGAAGCTGTGGTACGGAATGCCGGCCTACGCCCGGGACGGCAAGATCGTCTGCTTCTTCCAGCCCGCGCAGAAGTTCAAGACGCGATACGCGACGCTCGGCTTCAACGACCAGGCCTACCTCGACGACGGCACCATGTGGCCGACCGCCTTCGCCCTGACGACGTTGACCGCCGAGGACGAGGCACGGATCGGCGAGCTCGTGAAGCGGGCGGCGGGCTGAGGAACCGCTCCGGCAGCCACCCAAAAGGCCCTGCCAGGCACCCGCCGCCCGGAGGGTGCCTACTTGCCCAAGCCCTGAAATCTGTTAATTCCGGCGATGCTTACATGGCCTTCGGCGGCGCGGAATCCAGCCCCAGCCGCTGGGCGACCAGGGCCACCTCCGTCCGATTGGAGCAGTTGAACTTCACCAGCAGGTTCGAGACATGCCGTTTGACGCCGTGGATGGATATCCCCATGGCCCGGCCGATCTGGTGGTTGCTCATCCCCCGCAGCAGCAGAGTCAGCACGAAGTGCTCCCGCTGGGTCAACTTCCCGTTCAGGTGCGTGTCCGGGCCGTGCACCGTGGTGGGCACGTCGCCGCGGATCAGCCGGTCGAAGGTACGGGCCAGGCTCGCGACATTGATCTCGTCCCAAAGGAGGCAGCCGGCCACGCCGTACCGCCAGTCGAGGCGCGAGACGATCTCTCCTTGCTCCCGCACGAGGGCCAATATCCTCGGGCGGTTTCGCCGGGGATCGCCGTCCAGCACCTCCGGCACCATGGTGAGCGGTATCACCGCCATGTCGAAATCCTCGCCGGCCAGCCGCGATCTGGCCTCCGCCGCGCTCCGCCCGACCTCGGCCCTGGCGACGTTCGGCACCTTCATGAGCAGCAGGGGCAGCCCGTAATAGGAGACCTCGTTCATGGCGAGGCAGAAGACCGACAGCTTGGAGCACCCTGCCCGGTGACCGGAAAGGGAGGCTGGGAACGGCCTGGTGACCTCCAACGTTCTCGTACTCATCGCATGATCCTCTCTTCTCGGCTCTCTCCTTGGGTGATCACGTCGCAGCGCACTGTCTCGAACGTGCAGATGTCCGATTCGGCCAGGTAGGAGGTGGTCAGGCTGTCCCAGCAGCAGTACGGCAGGCCGGTGGTCTCCAAGGTGCCGAATGTCAGCGCGAGCAGCGATCCGGCGAGGTCGCTGACGTGCCACCCGTAGTGGCGGCCGAAGGCCCGGACGAAGTCGAGGGCCACCGGCACGCGGTTGGTCACGTCCAGCGGGAACATGGTGATGGGGAAGGCAGTCGGCAGGAGTCACCGCGACGCCGCGCAGGTCGATGTTGTCGTACTGGGTCAGCAGGAGAAGCGACAGCAGGTCGTCCGGTGCGCCGTCCTGGTCGAACAGAACCTGACGGCGGCGTCCCAAGGTGTCAGTCACGGTGCCTCACCAGGTGGAAGGAGAAGTCGGTGCCCCGGTGATAGTCCTGGGAGTACAGCAGCGGCCGTCCCGCGCTGTCGTGGTGGGTCTGGATGAGCAGCAGCCACGCGCCGTCGGCTTCGAGGCTGCCGATGCGCTCCGCCTGTGTCTGGCTGAGGGTGACGGCGCGGACCTGGGTGATCGCGTACGCGATGTTGTGGCCGTACTCGGTGAGCAGCTGGAACAGCGACCCGGTCCAGTCCACCTCGTCCAGCGGACGGCCGATGAGCGAGCGGGGGAACAGGTCGATCGAGTAGAGCAGCGCGTCGTCCTGGTAGCGGCGCAGGCGCTCCAGCCGGACGATGGCCTCGCTGCCGGATAGCTGCAGCAGTTCGCGCTGGTTGCGGTCCGGTTCCGTCGCCGCGATGTCCAGCACCGCGTTGACGCCGGTGTAGCCGCGGCTGGCCAGCATCTCCGTGACGCCTTCGAGGCGGGTCAGCGGGCGGTCCAGACTGGGCTGGGAGGTGAGATACCGGCCGTCGCCGTGGCGGGACTGGATGAGTCCTTCCTGCTCCAGGAGCTTGAACGCTTCTCTGATGCTGGTACGTCCGACGTCGAAGAGGGTGATGAGCTCGTTCTCCGAGGGCAGCCTGTCCCCGGGGCGCAGCCCCTGCTCGACGATCAGCGCGTGGAGCCGATCGCGTACCTGTATGGCGAGAGTGGGTTGTCGTCGTGTCACGTGGTTCTCTCCTGCCCGGGCGCACCTTGGAGCGGAGCGACACCGAGCTCTGCGGCCGATGGGTAACTGGGAGCACAGAACCGGCGCGTGACAATCCCGGCTCAGCGCCCATCGTGAATACTCATCAGACAAGTGTCAAGGGTTCTCAGATGACTCGCTCCAGCCAGACCGCGACCCCGTCGTCGCCGTTGCAGGCGGTCACCGACGAGCGCGAGGCGCAGGAGGTCAGCCACGGTCGGCTTCGTTCCAGGCTTGGAAGGCGCGGCGCGCCCGGTCGTGGAAGTCGGTCCATCCCGTCGGTGTACCGGAGCTTTTCGCGCAGGGGCGAGTGCAACGGCTCGTGCCGCTTCAGGGAGTTGGCGATCTGGGAGTCGTGCCAGCCGACGTAGCCACTGCGGACGATGCCGAGCCGGCCGGTCCGCATCGCGGCCGGCCGGAAGGCCGCGGTGACGACCTCCGAGGCGGTCTTGAAGAACGCGCCTCCATCTCCGGGCCGCTCGCCCAGCGGTCGGTTCCAGGTATTCCTGATGGAAGGTGGTGAACCCCGGCATCATGATGCCGTTGGCCAGATAGCCGCCGAGAATTTCGTTGAAGAGGTCGTCCGAGTGGCCGATTATCACTGGCCCATAACCCATGACGGAGTCGATGCACGACACGCCGTTCGCATCGGAGACCTCGCCTCTCTTACCTCGTGAGAACAGCAGCTACTGCCCTTCCGCTCTGAACTTTTTGGTGATCTTCGAGTGAGCGATCCGCTCCTTCCTGGCCATGCTTAATAAGATCGAATAAGCAATTCCAGCGACAATACCTTCGCCCGGCCTGACCCCGTCAAGTGCTCTTTTTCCAGGGTCACCCGATTTTCCGGGTTTCCCCTGCGGCAAAAAGAAAAGAGATCACGCGCGGGCCAGGCGACATAGCAAGGCTTCGCGAGCGCCGTCAAGTGCTCTTTATTCCAGGGTTGACAAACCGGTGGCCGCATATCAAGTTGTGTGGGCCATTGTCGGCGTGATGTGGAGGCGACGTGGACCACGAAGCGACCCGGGGAAGCCCGGATATCATCGGGCGTAGTAAGCGCCTGTCATTACTGCCCGGCGGGCGGTGCCTCGTGCAGATAATCCCCAGCCTGCGCAGTTTCACCTACCAGCGTGATGAAATCGTCTGACCGGCGCTGTTTCCGCCGAACTGCTGGCGCCGCTGAGCCGGTACGCCGTCCCTCCCCGTCCGTCCACCGACGGCGGCCCCGTCGCCTTGGACCTGGACGCGGCCTGGTTGTGGATCCATGTCCAGGACGGTCACCGCGTGTCCCGGCATCGCCGGTCCGCCGACGTGCGCTTCTCCTTCGCCGGACCCGGGCTCGTGGCCATCCAGGCGCGCTTGACCGAAGCGGCGAATGGACCAGATGAAAGCGAAGGAGCCTCATGAACCGCCAGCCAACCTCGGACGCCACGGAACCGAGGGAGAAGTCGCCGCAGCGCACCCCGTGGATGCTGATCGCCATCGTCTACCTCGGCGGCGTCGCCGCGGCGATGAGCCTCGGCAAGTTCGCCTCCGTCGGCCCGGCGGTGGCCGGTGAGCTCGGGCTGTCGCTGTCGGAACTGGGCTGGGTGATCTCGGCGGTCGTCGGTGTGGGCGCCGCCGTCGGCCTGCCCGCCGGATACCTGGTCCGCCGCTTCGGCACGGAGCGGTCGCTGATCACCGGGCTGGTCCTGATGGCGGCGGCGAGCGCGGCGAGCGTGTGGGCGGGCGGCTTCGGCTGGTTGCTGGCCGCCAGAGGCGTCGAGGGCACCGGATACGTCCTGGTCACCATCGCCTGCCCCGCGCTGATCCTCCGCCTGGCCGGCGAACGGGACCGCGGCACCGCCCTGTCGATCTGGGCCACATTCGTCGCCGTGGGCATCGGACTGAGCACCCTTGGGGGCGGCGTACTCGGCTCCGCTCTGGGCTGGCGTGGCTGGATCGGGCTGATCGCCGCGCTGACGCTGGCGATGGCCCTGGTGGTCCGGGTACGGCTGCCGCGCGGATCCGGCCGACTGACGGCGGCCGGGCCCGTTCCCAGGGTCGGGGCCCTGAAGTGGCCGGCCGCACTCGCCGTCGCCTTCTGCCTGGGCGCGCTGGTGACCATTCCGGTGATCGTCCTGCTGCCCACACTCCTCATCGAGGAGTACGGCCGCACGGCCACCGCCGCCGGCGCGGTGACCTCGGTGATCTCCCTGCTCAGCGCGCTCGGCGGCTTGGCCGTGGGAATGCTGCTCCGCCGTGGCACGCCGGTCCGCGTGCTCGCGGTGGTCGGCCTCCTCACCGTCCCGGCGGCCTGGCTCATGTACGGTGGCGCGGCTTCGCTGACGGCGGCGCAGGTCGGCGCGGCGATCATCTCGATGGAGAACGGCTTCCTGGGCGCCCTCGTCTTCGCCGCGCTCCCGATGGTGCTGGACCGTCTCGACCACGCCGATGTCGGCAACGGCGTCGTCGCGCAGGCGGGCAGCCTCGGATCGTTGCTCGGCCCGCCGATGTTCGGCCTGGTGGTCGCCGGGCCGGGCTTCCAGGCCCTCGTACCGGTCATCGCCGTCGGGATGGTCGCCGCCGTCGGCACGCTGCTGCTGGTCGGCGGCCGGGCGACCCGGCCGTCGCCGGGCACCGACTGAGCCGTCAAGCAGGTAGCCGTCCTGAGCCGTCAAGGCAGGTAGCCGTGCCGCCGGCCGCGGAGGCGACGCCCATCCAGTCGATCCTGCGGTTGTTCCTCGCCGTGGCGGTCTCCTGCTCGCCCAGGCCGGGCTGGCGATCTTCACCTTCACCGTGGGAACGGAGTTCGACCACACCGCCCTGGACAGGCAACGCACCGTCGTGGGCGTCGCCGCCCTGGCGATGGTGGCCGTACCGTTCGCTCTGGGCACGGTCGCGGCGATCCCAGCGGAAACCAGATTGCCCACGCCCGCGAGTCTCGCGCTCGTCCTGGGCCTGACCTTCTCCCTGGCGGCGGCGACGGACGCCATCGGCGCGCCCCCGATGCCACGACCAGCCGAAAAGGAGCGCCTTGCCTGAGCGTTTATGCGGCGTCAACGAATCGTGAATGGCCGCCCGGCAGAGTCGCTCGCGAACAAGACGATCGGCATGGAGGCGTACATGAAGACTGAGATCCGCCACCCAGGTTCGTTCGCGGTCGCGCGCTGTCATCTGGACGGCGGGGAGCCCCTGCGCGTCGAGGCGGGCGCGATGTACGCGACGAGCGCGGGGGTTCAACTCCAGGCCAAGGTGGAGGGTGGTCTGCTGCGTGGGCTGGCGCGTTCGGCGCTGGGCGGGGAGTCGCTGTTCACCACCCGCTACACCGCTCCGGAAGGTGGCGGCTGGGTGGATGTGGCGCATCACCTGCCCGGCGATGTCCAGGCCGCCGAGGTACGCGACGACAACGTGCTGCTGTTGACCAGGGGATCGTGGATCGCCTCCAGTGACGGCGTGGAGATCGTCACCAAGTGGGGTGGCATGTCCAACCTCATCGGCAGCGAGGGCGGCTTCCTCATCAAGGCGCAGGGCGGCGGCGTCGTCGTGCTCGGCTGCTACGGCGCGATGGACGTGATCGAGCTGGCGGCCGGCCAGCAGGTCGTGGTGGACTCCGGGCATCTGGTCGCCTACGACGAGACGGTCAAGAGCAATCTGCGCCGGGCGGTCGAGGGCAAGACGATCCAGTCGCTCAAGTCCGGCGAAGGGCTGGTCTTCGAGTTCACCGGACCGGGCCGGATCATGACGCAGACCAGGAATCCCGGCGCCTTGATCCAGCACCTGACGGAAGTGCTCCCCTTCGAGCGCGCCTGACGCATTGACCTCGAGTCGCCTCTAGGGTGCACAATCCCGCCCAACGCTCAAGATGGAGGGGATTCCCATGAGGTATCGCGCGATCGGCAGCGATCCGCAGACTCGTCGTCAGGTCAGTGTGCTGAGTCTTGGCGCGATGCTGTTCGGCACCGCCATCGACGAGGCGACGTCGTACGCCATCCTCGACCGCTACGTCGAGGCCGGCGGCACTTTCCTCGACACCGCCAACAACTACGCCTATTGGGTCAACGGCACTCAGGGGGGTGAAAGCGAGGCGCTGCTCGGCCGTTGGCGACGCAGTCGTAACATCACGGACGAGATCGTCATCGCCACCAAGCTCGGCGGGCGGCCGAACGTTCCATCGTCCACCCTCAGTCATGACCTTGAGGGCTTGTCGGCCCGGGTGATCCGGGAATCCTCGGAGCGAAGCCGGGAACGGCTTGGCGTGGACAAGCTGGATCTCCTGTACGCACACGCCTACCTCGAAGGTTCCACGGTGCCGCTGGAGGAGACGGTCGAGGGTTTCGCCGGTCTGGTCGAGGAAGGCACTGCTGGTCTGCTTGGGGCGAGTAATCACTGGACATGGCGACTCGAGCGGGCCCGGAACCTGGCGGCCACGGCGGGGCTGCCCGGCTACGAGGTCGTGCAATATCACCACACCTACCTCCGTCAGCGCACCGATCTTCCGACGCTGCGCTCTCAGGACGGCAACCTCGGCGTGGTCGGCGGTGACCTGCTCAGCTACCTGCGAGCCGAGCCCGAACTCGCGCTGGTCGCCTACTCGCCCTTGCTGAGCGGCGGTTACGTACGTGACGACAAGCCACTTGGCGACGCGTTCGATCACGCGGGCACCCCCCGGCGTCTCGCGGCGCTGCGGGAAGTGGCCCAGGAGACAGGAGCGACCGTCAACCAGGTGGTGCTCGCCTGGCTCATCGGCGGCGAGGTCCCGATGATCCCGCTGATCGGCGCTTCCTCGATCGAGCAACTGGACGAGAGTCTGGCCGCGGCGGACCTGGAGTTGACGACGGAGCAACGAGCGAAACTCGACGCCGCCCACTGAGCCGACATCACCCGGCGGGCAGAACGGCTCGCCGGGTGATGTCGCGCATCGTCAGACGACCCGGATGAACACGCGGTCGTAGCGGGTGAGGGGGAACGCGCCGTCGTCGGTGCCCTGGAGGATGATCGAGATGGTCTGCCCCGGTGTGGCGTCCGCCGGGACGGTGACGGCGGCTCGGCCGCGACCGCGGTCGGTGATGGTGACGGTGCCGGGGTAGCTGCCTTCTTCTCGGTACTGCGACCAGCGGAGCGTCACAGCGTCCTGGTCGGGATCGGTGGCGAGGCCGGTCAGCGTGACGACGGAGCCGGGCCGGGCCCGGACGGTGTCGTTGCCGTGGACGTCGACCGTGGGCGGGTGGTTGCCGTCGCGGTATTTGGGGGTCAGCGTCCACCGCATGCGGGCCGCGAAGTCGTTCTGCGCGGCTCCGGCCCACCGCAGCGTCGTGTAGTTCTTGACGTCGGCGCCGGTGTCGTCCTTCTCCGCGCCCACCATGGTCCACAGGTTCGGCGCGGTGGTCGTCTGGGTCGCCCGGCCGCCCCAGCCGCCGAGCAGCGGGTTCTCCGGCTCCTCGATGCCGGTCTTGAGCAAGGGGTTGAAGGCGACGTTGTCGCCCTCGGAGAGGAAGTCGTACGGCGCCAGCGGCTTGCACCAGCCGCTCGCGGCACGTTCGGGGTCGCCGAAGATGTCGAGTTGGTCGCCCGGCATCGACTGGCCGTCCAGCCATGACCGGTAGAGCGAGCCCAGCGGCCCGATCTGGATGTTCTTCTTGATCCACGCGCCGCTGAAGTAGACGCGGTCAGCCGGGAGGCCGCGCACGTTGCCCTGCCCGCGCTCGCAGTTGTAGCCCCAGGTGGCATAGCCGGCCGCCATGTTCTCGACGCGGATGTCCGGCCAGACGGGAGCGATGTACTGCGCGTAGGTGTCGTCCTGGAAGCCGCTGGCCAGGATCACCGCCTTCTTCGAGACCGCGACCTTGACGCGGGGCCATTGCTTCGTGCTGCCGAAGCGGTCCTCGATCGACTTGAGGGCCCGGGCGATCGTGTTGGTGCCACCCCACGCCTGGAGGTACAGGGGCCGGGAATCGCGGTCCAGCAGCAGGTCGCGGATGAGGTCGGAGCCCTCGGTGTCCTTGGCCATCTCGTTCTCGAACTCGATGTTGCCGATCTTGACCTTGGACAGCAGCTCGCCCGGCGTCGGGTAGTGGGGGTCGTGCCTGCGCAAATTGGGGTAGACCTCGGCGTACGCGCGCAGGGCCTGGTCCTGGATGGTCCGCGTCCCGGTCCATCGCCATGACGTCTGCGGGGTGGTGTACTCCCGGTTGGGAAGGAAGAACGGCGTGCCCTTGCCGTCTCCCGACCAGTGGAACTTGCCGCTGCTGTAAATGATCCCCTCGGTGTCGACCTCGTTGGTGTAGAGCAGATAGCGGATGAGCGAGGCGTAGTCGTCCTGCTCCATGTCCGTGGTGACGACCGTTCTGGGCAGGTCCCCCTCCTGATGGAGGCTGTCGGCCTCGGCCGCCGCGGGGAGCGTGGCGACAGTCATGCCGAGAGCCGCGATCATGCAGGTCAATGCCCGGATAGGTCGCCTGCTCCGGGAGGCTGGGAGTCTGGAGGGGGGCACGGCAACTCCTTCTGCGAATACCTATTCACCATTGAGTGGAGAATTGCATGCGCAGTATTCATGTTGCTCCTGGATGTCGTCAAGGTTGCCCACACGTGACCGACCACCCCATTGACACCTCTTTTGCTCCTCCCGTAGCTTGCTTTGCATGTCTGATCGTGATCGCATAAACATTCAGCCCCACGATGAGCCGGTCTACGGGGCCGGCATCTGGCACTTCGCCACCTATGTCGACCGGTATGCGACCGACGGCTACGGCGAGCCGAAGACGGTCTTGGACTGCATCAAACTTGCCGGGGCAGTGGGCGACCTGTCCGTCGTCGACCTGAACTGGCCGTTTCCGCCCGGCGGCATCAGCACCGCCGAGGTACGGGCGGCGCTCGCCGAGCAGAACCTGCGCGCGATCGCGGTCACGCCCGAGTTCTACACGGGCAAGTTCGCCAAGGGCGGTTTCACCAACCCCGACCCCGCCGTACGCCAGGACGCCATCGACCTGGTGGCGGCCGCGGCCGAAGTCGGGCGTGAGCTGGGTGTCGACTACATCAAGTTGTGGCCGGGGCAGGACGGCTACGACTATCCCTTCCAGGCCGACTACACCGACCTGTGGGACAAGTCGGTCGGCGCGGTCCGTGAGCTCGCGCAGGCGTTCCCCGACTTGAAGTTCGCGATCGAGTACAAGCCGCGCGAGCCGCGCAACCGGATGGTCTTCTCCTCCGTCGCGCGCACCCTGCTCGCGATCGAGGACATGGGCGTGGACAACGTCGGCATCCTGCTCGACTTCGGCCACTCCCTGTACGGCGGCGAGACGCCGGCCGAGGCCGCCAAGATGGCGATGAGCCGCGGAAAACTCTTCGCGATCGACGTCAACGACAACTTCCGCGGCTGGGACGACGACATGGTCGTCGGCTCGGTGCACCTGCTGGAGACGTTCGAGTTCTTCTTCGCCCTGCGTGACGCCGGCTGGGAGGGCGTCTGGCAGCTCGACCAGTTCCCGTTCCGCGAGGACTCCGTCGAGGCGGCGCGGGCGGGCATCCGTACCATGCGCGCCTTCCACCACGCACTGGGCTATCTCGACCGTGACGCGCTCGCCGCGGCCCAGTCGGCGCAGGACGCCCTCGGCGCCCAGCGCATCGCGAAGCGGGCGCTCTACCGGGCACTCGCCGAGAGCGAGTCCGCATGACCGCCGTGAAGATCGCGTCCAGGCCCCTCGAACTGGACGCGCCCGTCGCCGCCGCCTACGTCGAGCGGAGCGCGCTCCTGCGTGCGGCCTCGCCCGCCGAGGCGGCCCCCGAACTGGCCGGAATCGCCACGCGCATCCGGCGCGACATCCTCACGACCATCCAGGCGGCCCGGATGGGGCACGTCGGTGGCGACCTGTCGGTGACGGACCTGCTGGTGACCGCCATGTGGGGGACGCTCCGGCTCGATCCGCACGACCCGGCCAACCCGCTGCGCGACCGGTTCGTGCTGAGCAAGGGCCACTGCGCCGCCGCCCTGTACTCGACGCTGGCCTCCTGCGGCTTCTTCCCCCAGGAGCGGCTCACCGAGTACATGGCGCCGCTGTCGCCGCTGAACGGCCACCCCAACCGGGTCAAGGTGCCCGGCGTGGAGACCAACACCGGCCCGCTCGGGCACGGCTTCCCGGTCGCCACCGGCTGCGCCCTCGGCGCCAAGCTGCGCGGCGAGACCTGGCGCACCATCGTCGTCCTCGGCGACGGCGAGATGCAGGAGGGCAGCAACTGGGAGGCGGCCATGACGGCCGCCCACTACGGGCTGGACAACCTCACCGCCGTGGTCGACCGCAACCGGCTGCAGCAGGGCGCCCGCACCGAGGACACCAAGTCGCTGGAGCCGCTCGACCAGAAGTGGGCGAGCTTCGGCTGGGAGGTGCGCGTCATCGACGGCCACGACCACGCCGCGATCAAGCAGGCGTACGCGCCGTCGTCGACGGGCCGGCCCGTCGCCGTCATCGCCAACACCGTCAAGGGCAAGGGTGTCTCATTCATGGAAGACCGGGTCGAGTGGCACCACAAGGTGCCCACCGACGAGCAGGTCCAGCTCGCGCTCGAGGAGCTGAGCCGATGACCGCTCTCGCCGAGCAGGCGCCCACGTTCGACTGCCGCGTCGACTTCGGCGAGGAGCTGGCCGCCCTGGCCCGCGCCGACGAGCGGATCGTGGCGGTCTGCAATGACTCGGTCGGCTCCAGCAACCTGGTCAAGTTCCGCGAGGAGTTCCCCGACCGCCTGATCAACGTCGGCATCGCCGAACAGGACCTCGTCGGCGTGTCAGCGGGCCTGGCCAACGCCGGTTTCATCCCCTTCGTGTCCGCCGCGGCGCCGTTCCTCACTGGGCGCGCCCTGGAGCAGATCAAGGCGGACGTGGCCTACAGCGACCGGCATGTGGTGCTGTGCGGGCAGAGCCCGGGCATGGCGTACGGCGAGCTGGGGCCCACCCACCACTCCATCGAGGACCTGTCCTGGATGCGCGCCGTCCCCGGGCTGCGCATCGTCGTCCCGGCCGACCCGTCGCAGACCCGCGACGCCGTCCGCTGGGCCGCGGCGTCCGGTCTCCCCTCCTATATCCGCATCCCCCGCTTCAAGGTCCCCGCGGTGACACCGGCGGGCGCGCCCTTCGAGGCCGGCCGCGCGACGCGCCTGGCCGAAGGCGACGACGTGACCGTGATCGCGATCGGCACGATGGTCTCGCGGGCCCTCGACGCCGCCGCGCTCCTGCGCGCGGAGGGCCTCACCGCGCGGGTGGTCAACATGACCTTCGTCGAGCCGCTGGACGTGGCCGAGGTCGTCGCCGCCGCGGAGCAGACCGGCGCGATCATCACCGCGGAGGAGGGCCTGCTGTCCGGCGGTCTGGGCGCCGCCGTCGCCAAGGTCGTCGCGGAGCGTCATCCGGTCCCCGTACGCATGCTGGGCGTCCCGACGTTCGCACCGACGGGAAGCACGTCCTTCCTGCTCGACCACTTCGGCCTGAACGCCGAGGGCATCGTCAAGGCCGCCCGTGAGGCTCTGGGACGGGTCTGATGGAACCGCTCGTCCTCGCCATCGATCAGGGCACAGGCTCCACCAAGGCCCTGCTGGTCGACGCCGCCGGCCAGGTCGTGGCCCGCGCCAGTGCGCCGCTGTCCCAGAGCCACCCGGCGCCGGGTCTGGCGGAGCAGGACGCCGAGGAACTGCTCGGCAGCGTCCGCGACGCCGTCGCCTCCTGCCTGCGGCAGGCCGATCCGCGGGCCGTACGCGGGATCGGGCTGAGCACCCAGCGCGAGTCGGTGGTCCTGTGGGACGCGGCGACCGGCCGGCCGATCGCGCCGCTGGTCGGCTGGCAGGATCGCCGTGGCGCGGACCGGGCGGCCCAGCTTCTGGAGGAAGGGTACGGCGACCTGGTCCGGAGTCGTACCGGGCTGCCGCTGGACCCGATGTTCTCGGCGCTGAAGATGGGCGCCCTGCTCGACCGGCACGACCCGGCGCGCGAGCGCAGCCGGCGCGGCGAGTTGCGCCTGGGCACCGTGGACGCGTGGCTGCTCGACGCGCTCACCGGCGAGTTCGTCACCGAGGTGGGCAACGCCTCCCGTACTCAGCTGCTGAACCTGGCGACCGGCGACTGGGACGACGAACTGCTGGAGATCTTCGGCGTCCCCCGCGCGGCGCTGGGCCGCGTCGTCGCCTCCACCGGCCCCTTCGGCACGGTCCGCGACCTGGACCCGCTGCCCGCCGGGGTGCCCGTACTCGCGGTGCTGGGCGATTCGCACGCCGCGCTGTTCGCGCACGCGGGCTGGCGGCCGGGCGTGGTCAAGGTGACCTACGGCACGGGATCGTCGGTGATGACGGTCGCGGAGTCGCCTGGCGGCCTGGGCGACCCGGACAGCCCGGGTGGGCTGGGTGGGCCGGGCAGCCCGGTCTGCGACACGATCGCCTGGTCGACCGGGCAGCGGCCGACGTTCGCCAGGGAGGCGAACATCCGCTCCACCGGCCGGACCCTGACCTGGCTGGCGGAGTTGCTCGGCATCTCCGCCGACCAGGTCGTCGACCTGGCGGCCGGCTCCGACGCGGGCGACGTCACCCTCGTACCGGCCTTCGGCGGTCTGGGCGCGCCGTGGTGGGACCCCCGGGCGGTGCCGGTGCTGGCCGGGTTCGATCTCGGCACCGGGCGGGAGCAGCTCGCGCGGGCGGCCCTGGAGTCGGTGGCGCACCAAGTCGACGACGTCCTGACCGCCATGCCGGGCCTGCGCAGGATCGTCGCCGACGGCGGCCTGACCCGCAGCACCGCGCTCATGCGGCTGCAGGCCGGCCTCAGCGATGTCGAGGTGGCCCGCACCCGGCATCACGAGCTCTCGGCGGGCGGCGCGGCGGACCTGGCCGGTCTCGGACTGGGCCTGTGGACCACCGCCGACCTGGAGCGGCGGGCCGACGGCGACGTGGAGATCTTCACCCCTGACTGGAGCGCGGAGCACCGCAGGGCAGCCGCGGCGAGATGGCACCAGCGCCTGACGGTCGCCCGCGACCTCGGCGCACGCGCGAACGGGAGTACGTCATGACAGCAGTGCAATCTACCCGGCCCGGCCGGCTCACGCTGGGGCGCGGCAGCCTGATCGCGCTCGTGCTCGTGATCATCGCGATCATCGCCAGTACGACGTACCGCTCGGACACCGCGCCGCGCGCCGGCGAGCAGGCGAAGTTCGACCCGGCCCGCTACGGCGCCGCGACCTACGGACCGAAGGTCGTCCCGGCGATCAAGGGCAAGGCCGTCGACATCGTCACGCTGAGCAAGGCGATCGCCGACGACACCGACGCGGCCGGCCAGAAGTACGGCCACCGCGCCGGCACCGGGCCCTACAGCTACGCCGTCACGCTGACCGGCACCGCCGGTACGGCGAAGAGCGGCCTGCTGCCGGTCGAGGTGCCCGGCAGCGGCAAGACCAGGGTCCAGGTGCAGATCGGCCCGGCCATCAATGGCACGGCGCTGCGCGACGCGGTCGGTTTCATCGCGTTCGGCCAGTTCGTCAACCAGGTCGACTACGCCGACGCGGGCACCGCCCTGAACAACGAGGTCAAGTCGAAGGTGCTGTCGTCGCTCGACGTACCGTCGCTCGACGGCAAGAAGATCACCGTGGTCGGCGCGATGACGCCGCTGACCGCCGACGTGCTGACCGTCACCCCGATCTCCGTCGAGGCGGCGTCGTGACGGCGACTCCGGTGCTGAGGGCGGTGGACGTCACCAAGGTGTACGGCGGCACGCAGGCGCTCAAGGGCGTCTCGCTCGACATCGTCCCGGGGCGCGTGATGGTGCTGTTCGGCGAGAACGGCGCCGGCAAGTCGACGCTGATGAAGATCCTCAGCGCGGTCGAGTCGCCCACCACCGGCCAGGTGGAGCTCGACGGGAAGATCGTCGAGTTCGGCAGCGCCCGAGACGCGGCCGATCGCGGCATCTCGATCATCCATCAGGAACTCAGCCTGTGCTCGAACCTGAGCATCCAGGACAACCTGTTCCTCGGGCGGGAGCGGACCCGCGGCGGCGTCCTCGTCGACCGCACGGCCGAGCGGTCGCTGGCGGCCACCGTGCTCCGCCGCCTGGACGGGGCGCTGAACCCCGATCTGATGGTCGGCGACCTGCGGCTGGGCCAGCAGCAACTCGTCGAGATCGCCCGCGCGCTGCTGCAGGACGCCCGAATCCTGATCATGGACGAGCCGACGTCGGCGCTGAGCGCCCCGGAGGTGGCGGTCCTCTTCCAGGTCATCCGCGAGCTCACGGCCGAAGGCGTGGCGATCGTCTACATCTCCCACCACCTGGAGGAGGCGCTCGACATCGCCGACGACGTGGCCGTGCTCCGCGACGGCTCCATGGTCGCCACGGCCGCCGCCGACGACGTCGACCTCGCCTGGGTCGTACGCAAGATGGTCGGCCGCGACCAGGACGACCTCTTCCCGGCCCGCGAGCCCAAGCTCGGGCCGGTGGCGCTCGAGATCGTCGAGCTGTCGGTCGCCGACCCCGCCAACCCCGACCGCCTGGCCGTCGACGGCGTCTCGCTCACCGTCCGCGCCGGGGAGACGGTCGGCATCTACGGGCTCATGGGCAGTGGCCGTACCGAACTCCTGGAGTGCCTGGCCGGCCGCCTGCACGCCGACTCGGGAGAGATCCGCCTGTACGGCGAGCCGGTCGTCGGCACCGTACGCCGCCGCATCCAGACCGGGCTGGCCCTGGTCCCCGAGGACCGCCAGCGCGACGGGCTGGTCCAGACGATGAGCGTGGGCCAGAACCTGTCGCTGGCCGCGCTGACCGGTTTCGTCCGCCGCCTCTTCGTGAACCGCACGAAGGAACGCGCCGCCGTCCAGACGATGATCACCGATGTCACCGTCAAGACCAGCGGCCCCGACGCCCCGATCGGCTCGCTGAGCGGCGGCAACCAGCAGAAGGTCGTCATCGGCAAGGCCTTGATGACCGGCCCCCGCGTGCTGCTGCTCGACGAACCCTCCCGCGGCGTGGACGTCGCCGCCAAGGCCGATGTCTTCGAATTGATGGCGCGGCAGGCCGAACGCGGCCTGGCGGTGCTGTTCACCACATCTGAGACCGAAGAGGCGCTGCACATACCCGACCGCCTGCTCGTCCTGGTCCGCGGCAGGCTGATCGCCGACCTCCGGGCCGGCGAGATCACCCGCGACCAGCTGATGAGCCTGGCCGACAGCGCCGACACCACCGAAGAGGTTAGCCATGGCTGACACCCTGACCAACGACCACGCAGCCGTGCTGCGGCAACGCCGCCGGGCGGCGGCGGAGGCGCGCCGCCTGAAGACGCTCAATTCGATCTTCGAGCTACGTGCGTTCATCGCGCTCGGTGTCCTGATCATCGTCTTCGCCCTGCTGTCCGACTCCTTCCTGACCGTCGACAACCTGATCACGATGATCAAGCACGTGGCCATCAACGCCGTCCTGGCGCTCGGCATGCTGCTGGTGATCCTCAAGGGCGGCATCGACCTGTCGGTCGGCTCCATCGTCGGGCTGTCGGGCGTGATCGCCGGCGAACTGCTCCAAGGCGTGCACCTGAGCGTGTTCGGCGTCATCGCCTACCCGCCGGTGTGGGCGGTGGTCATCCTGTGCATCGCGGCCGGCACCGTGATGGGCAGCATCAACGGTCTCCTCATCACCAGACTGAACGTCGCGCCCTTCATCGCGACCCTGGGCATGCTGTACGTCGCGCGCGGCGCCGCGCTCCTGATCTCCGGCGGCACCACCTACCCCAAGCTGGGCGGCGACCCCAGCACCCACAACACCGGCTTCGACTGGATCGGCGGCGGCCGGCCGCTCGGCCTTCCGGTGGCGATCTGGATCATGATCATCCTCGCCGCCGTCGTCGCCGTACTCCTGCGCTCGACGCCCTTCGGCCGCTGGCTCTACGCCACGGGCGGCAACGAGCGGGCCACCGAGCTCACCGGCGTCCCCGTCCAGCGCGTCAAGGTGATCGTCTACATGATCTCCGGCGCCTGCGCCGCGATGTCCGGCCTCATCATCGCCTCCGAACTGACCTCGGCCGCGCCACAGGCCGGCGACAGCTTCGAGCTCAACGCCATCGCGGCCGTCGTCATCGGCGGCGCCGCCCTGTCCGGCGGACGCGGGAACGTACGCGGCACTCTGGTCGGTGCCCTGGTCATCGGCTTCCTCGCCGACGGCCTGGTCATCGTCGGGGTCTCGACGTTCTGGCAGATCTTCATCAAGGGGACCGTGATCATCGTCGCGGTCATCCTCGACCAGACCCAGCAGCGCTTCCAGCGCCGCGGCGCGGCCGCCTCGGCGGTCGCGGTCGCGACCGCCGACGAAGCGGCGGCCACCGACGACGAACCGGTCAGACCCGGCGCCCCCGCCCGCTGACCCTTCTCCACTCCCTATGCCAGATGCCAGACCGGAACGGTTTCAGAACCGGTCCCATCCCCCATCCCGCGTCCACGCCGGCGCGTCTTCCAGGAGGTAAACCATGTCCCACCCCAGCCGTCGCCTGGTCGTCCAGGCCGCGGCGGCCCTGACCACAGGGCTGCTGACGCTGACCGCATGCGGATCATCCGGCGCACCCGCGGACTCGAAGCCGTCGAGCGGCTCCTCGTCGAGCGCCGCCGCCGCACCCAAGAGCAACCTGATCGCGATCATCACCCCCTCCCCGGACAACCCGTTCTTCAAGGCCGAGGCGGACGCGGCCAAGAAGAAGGCCGAGTCGCTCGGCTACCAGACCTCGGTGGACTCCCACGACGACGACCCGAACAAGCAGAGCGAGCTGATCGACTCGGCCATCTCGCGCAAGGCCGCGGCGATCATCCTCGACAACGCCGGCGCCGACGCCTCCATCGGCCCCGTCCAGAAGGCCACGACCGCCGGGATCCCGGTCTTCCTGATCGACCGGGAGATCAACCAGACCGGCATCGCCAAGGCCCAGATCGTCTCCAACAACTCCCAGGGCGCCCAGCTCGCCGCCCAGGAGTTCGTGAAGGGTATGAAGGAGAAGGGCAACTACGTCGAGCTCACCGGCAAGGAATCCGACACCAACGCCGGCGTGCGCTCCAAGGGCTTCGGCGACGTCATCTCGCAGTACCCAGACCTGAAGCGGGTCGCCCAGCAGACCGCGAACTGGGACCAGCAAGAGGCTTTCAGCAAGATGGAGACCATCCTCCAGCGCAACCCGGACATCCAAGGCGTGATCGCCGGCAACGACACGATGGCACTCGGCGCCGTGGCGGCGTTGAAGGCCGCCAAGAAGAGCGGCGTCATCGTCGTCGGCTTCGACGGCAGCCCGGACGCCATCGCGCAGATCAAGGCCGGAACCATGCTCGCCACGTCCCTGCAGCCGGCCGCGCTCGGCGCCACGACCGCGGTCGAGCAGGCCGACAAGTTCGTCAAAACCGGCGCGACCGGGCAGCCGGAGAAGCAGTCGATCGACTGCGAGATCATCACGAAGGACAACGCCGACCAGTACGGCGTCTTCGCGAAACTCTGAGGCGCCGGCGGCTAGGGGCGACGACATCGCCTCTAGCCACTCCAACGTCTAGCATGCAGACCGGACGTTCCGGGCGACGCGCTCACCGGAGCGAGAAAGGACGGGGAACTCACGTGGTGATCGCTTCGACTCCCAGCCCCGACCACATGCGGCTGCTGGTCAAGGTGGCCCGCATGTACCACGAGCGCGGGCTACGCCAGCCAGAGATCGCCGCCCATCTCAACATGTCGCAGCCGCGCGTCTCGCGCCTCCTCAAAGAGGCGGCCGACCGCGCTGTCGTCCGTACCGTGGTCGTCTCCCCCGACGGCGTGCACGCCGAGCTCGAGGAAGCCCTCGTGGAGCAGTACGGCCTGCGCGACGCCGTCGTCGTCGAGACCGAGGGCGTGGGACCTGACGTCATCCCGGCACTCGCCGCCGCGACGGCCACCTACCTCGACGCCACGCTCAAAGGCGGCGACGTCATCGGCATCTCCTCCTGGAGCGCGACGCTCCTGGAGGCGATCAACGTCATGCGGGCCAAGACGACCCCCGTCGCCGAAGAGGTCGTCCAGATAGTCGGCGGATCGGGCAGCCCCGAAGTGCAACTGCACGCGACCCGCCTCACCAGCCGCCTCGCCGAACTGACCGGAGCGCGCCCCGTCTTCGCGCCGTCGGCCGCGCTCGTCCACAGCCGCGAACTGCGCGACATGCTGTCGAAGGAGCCCGCCGTCGCCGAGGTCATGAAGTCGTGGTCGCGTCTCACGCTGGCCCTCCTCGGCATCGGCACCCTCGAACCCTCCCCGCTGCTCCGCCGCTCCGGCAACGCCATCGCCCCCGAGGACCAGCGCCAGCTCCAGGAGCTCGGCGCCGTGGGCGACGTCTGCACCCGATACTTCGACGCCGACGGACGAGCCGTCGAAGCCGACTTCGACGACCGCATCATCGGCATCGCCCCCGACCAACTGCGCGCCGTGGAGCGCCGCATCGGGGTCGCGGGGGGCGCGGCCAAGCTGGCCGCGATCCGGGGAGCGGTACGGGGGCGCTGGATCAACATCCTCATCACGGACGTCGAGGTGGCCCGGGCCCTGCTGGGCCGCGCGTAAACCCGCGAGCACGCGTCTCCTGTCAGCCGGTAGCGCCCAGGACCTGGTCCTGAGCGCTTCCAGCTGCGGCGAAGTCGATCAGGAAGCGAATCCGAAGGCCGCAGGAGAATCAGGCAGGCCCCACTGCTGGTCGGGGTGCAGGTGGCAGTCCCAGATCACCAGCGGGGTGCCATTGGCCGTGCTGCCGTTGTTGGCCAGACCGACACACTTGGCGGTGCTGGCGGCGAAGCTGCGGATGGAGTAGATGTTGGCGCCCATGGCCGCGAACCTCCATTGCTGGTCGGGGTGCAGGTGGCAGTCCCAGATCACCAGCGGAGTGCCGTTGGCGGTGCTCCCGTTGTTCGCCAGACCGACACACTTGCCGCTGCCGGCGAGCGTGCGGATGGAGCGGTCGTTGTTGCCCTGCCAGATCTGGTCGGCATGGAAATGACAGTCCCAGATCACCAGCGGGGTGCCGTTGGCGGTGCTGCCGTTGTTCGCCAGACCGATGCACTTGGCGGTGCCGGCGGCGTTGCTGCGCAAGGCAGTCGAGGAAAGAGCGCTCGCCTGGGCGGCGGCCGGGAACCCGAGGGCCATGGCGAACATGACCAGGACGGTCAACACGCGGCGCTGGAAGCCGGTCTGGTGGCGCATGTGGTCTCCTTTTCGAACGGTGACGGTTCTCCTCTCTCAGGGCGTTCCATGGCCGTTCCACGACCACGGACGGTGCGGTACACCCCAGGGGCGATCGGACATCGGCCATAAAAGAGCTGCAAGCCTGGAATATCTTCGCATTTATCACGTAAGCCCTCTATCCGACAGAAACCATGGCTATGATCTTGGATCTGCGCGGATCTCTTGACTCCGATTCGCGAAGTCAGTCATGAACTTTGAGAGGGCACACGTGCGCAAAATCGCTATCGGCACCTTGATCGGCTTAGCGGCGACCCTCGGCGTGGCACCGTCCGCCAACGCCGGCACCCCGAGCCTCGCTGACCTGGTCCAACTCAAGGACATCCGGGCGCACCAGTTGGCCTTCCAGATGATCGCCAACAGCAACGGCGGCAACCGGGCTTCGGGCGAGGTCGGATTCGAGAAGTCAGCGAATTACGTTGTGGCCAAACTCACACTGGCCGGTTACAAACCCACGATCCAGCGCTTCGCTTTTCCCTTCTATAAAGAGGTAACACCCTCGGTCTTCGCGCAGACCGCTCCGTCCCCGGCCTCTTACACCCATGGCACCCACTACCGCACCCTCGACTACTCGGGCGCCGGCGACGTGACGGCCACCGCGGTGGCCGTGGATCCCGACGCGGCCGGAGTGGGCAGCGGCTGCGAAGCTGACGACTTCACCGGTTTCACCGCCGGCAGCATCGCGCTCATCCGCCGGGGCGGCTGCACCTTCGAGGTCAAGACGGACAACGCCCAGAAGGCCGGCGCGAGCGCGGTCGCCTACTATCAGCGGCCTGATGTCCCCGATGCGCCAGTGGAGGGTACGGCGCTGCGCCCGTTCACCATCCCGCTGATCGGCTTCACCAACAAGCTGGGCGTCGAACTGGTGCAGGCGGCGCAGGCGGGCGGCCTGAAACTCCACATCAAGACCGACACCATCAGCGAACAGCGCACGACGTCCAACATCGTGGCCGAGACCGCCTACGGCAACCCTGATCGCGTGGTCACCGTCGGCGCCCACCTCGACAGCGTGGCCGCGGGCCCTGGCATCAATGACAACGGCAGCGGTGCGGGGACGGTCCTCACCATCGCCCAGAAGATCGGCGAGATTCGCGGCCGGGTCAACAACCGGGTCCGCTTCACCTTCTGGGGCGCCGAGGAAGGCGGCGACCTCGGCTCCAAGTACTACGTGGCGAACCTCAGCGCCGAAGAGAAGGCCAAGATCGCGCTCTACCTGAACCTCGACATGATCGGCTCCCCGAACGGGGTCCGCGGTGTCCTGGACGGTGACGACTCACTCGGCACCAACAGCTCCAAGCCGCCGGCGGGCTCGGACGCGATCGAGAAGACCTTCACCGACTACTACGCCGGGCGCAAGCTCGCGCTCAAGCAGGACGCGTTCACCGGCAGCTCCGACTACCAGTCGTTCATGGACGCGGGCATCCCGGCGGGTGGCGTGCGATCCGGAACCGACACCGTCAAGACGGCTGAGGAGGCCGCTGTCTTCGGCGGCACCGCCGGGGTGGCCTATGACCCCTGCTACCACCAGGCCTGCGACACCTACAACAACGTCAACACGTCACTCCTGAACGAGCTCGCGGACGGCGCGGCCTACGCGACTGAGACGTTCGCCAACAGTGTGCCGACGGTGC
Source organism: Nonomuraea sp. NPDC049158 (assembly GCF_040648335.1). Lineage (NCBI taxonomy): Bacteria > Bacillati > Actinomycetota > Actinomycetes > Streptosporangiales > Streptosporangiaceae > Nonomuraea > Nonomuraea sp. NPDC049158. The sequence continues at coordinate 65,919 of NZ_JBEZDM010000001.1, read as the reverse complement.
AGCGCGGCAACGTACAGACACCTACCAGCCAGACGGCCACCCAGACCGGCGCGGACCACACCCCCGCCAGCTGATGACGAGGGCAGCCCGGGGGCTTACCCCGGGCTGCCCATGGCCGGACGAATCCACGGGATCTACGGATCGTTCGCTCAGCCGGCAGCGGCCGCCTGCTTGATCAGCGCGACGACGGCCTCCGGCTGGGAGATGTAGATGGCGTGGCTGCCCTCGGCTTCGACCACGGTGGCGCCCGCACGTTCGGACATCGCCCGCTGCGCGGCCGGCGGGATCGTCTGGTCACCGGAGGCGACCAGGTACCAGGTCGGCTTGGTGCGCCAGGCGGGTTCGGTGACCGCGGCGCCGGCCGCGCCGGCGCCCCACGGCACCTGCGAGTCGGCCATGAACTCCGCCAACTCCGCCGGCAGGTCACCCGCGAAGGCGCCGTGGAACTTGTCCCGCTCAATAGCCAAGAATCCGCCCTCCAGGGGCACGATCGGCGGCGCCGGCGTACCCGGCGGCGGGTCGGCGAGCAGCGACTCCACACTCTCCCCCTTGTCGGGCGCGAACGCGGCGACGTAGACGAGCGCCGACACCCGCGGATGGGTACCGGCCTCGGTGATGACCGAGCCGCCGTAGGAGTGCCCGACGAGCACGGTGGGACCGTCTTGGATGTCCAGCACCCGCCGCGTGACCTCGGCGTCCCCCTCCAGCGTCACCGTGGGGTTCTGGACGACGCTGACCCGGTAGCCGTCCTGTTTGAGCAGGTTGTAGACGCCCTGCCAGCCCGACCCGTCGACGAACGCACCGTGCACGAGCACGACATTGACCGCAGTGGAGCTCATGACGCTTCCTCCTCGCGTAGCTGTGCGATACAGACGTGACTGGACGTCAACAGCCACCCGTGCGCTCTGACGTCAAGCGCCGGCCGGTTGCATCGCCTCGTCACTCACGTCCGAAGCGTAGGAGCGCGTACTTCCTACTTAGTGAACGGCGAGTGGAACCAGCGCCCGCAGCACTGACCCGGCTGGAGGAACGCCCCGGTTCGGCGTTATGCGGAGCGGCCGTTGCCGTTGAGGGCTTCGCGGCGGTATTTGCGCCCGGTGGTCTCGTGCACGCCGAGCGTACGGGCGAGCGCGGCCCCGGTCATGTTGGGATCCTGAGCGAGCAAGGCCGCCACCCGCGCCCGCCGGTCGTTATCCTCGCGGACCTCGCTCCCCTGCACTGGCCGGTCATTGTCCTCAGGGACTTCACCCGCCAGCGCTCGTCGGTCGCTGTCCTCACGGACCTCGCCCGCCAGCGCGTCTTGGCTTGCCAGCGCGTCTTGGCCCGCCAGTGGGGCCGCCGGTTCGGGCTCGGCGGACACTGACCGGCGCTCGCCTGCTTCCTGCGTCGGCTCGCCGGGGGCGATCTGCGACGTGGCGTGCACCACTGATCCGGGCTTCGACACCTGCTCTGTGGGGACGCTCGGGACGCTCGGGGGTGCGGGCTCGGCGAGCACTCGCCCGGGCTGCCCCGCGTCGTACGCTCGCTCGGACTCCCCCGCGTCGTACGCGCGATCGGCGAGTTCGCGACCCGAGCGGACCACCCACATGATCAGCTCGTACGAGATCACCAACGCGATCGCCGGCCACGCGGCCAGCGCCGCGGCCAGGGCTCCCCGCTCGATCCCGTGCAAGATGTTCGCCGCCAGTGTCGCGGCGACTCCCAGAGCCAGCGCCCAGCGAGCCAGCGACGGCACCCTCAGGCGGTAGCGGGCACACCACAGCAGCACCATCGAGGAGGCGTAGATCATGCCGTCCACGGTCGCCGGGACCAGATGCGCCGACAACTCGTCCTCGGCACCGTACTTCTCGATCACCGCCACCGCATGCCAGTACGACACCCACGCGGCCACCGCCGCGACCGCCAGCACCACGACCGTCATCGACACACGGATCAGCCGATCCCCGCCCCGAGGCACCTGCTTGACCGCATTCACACCAGAAATGGTCCCATGCCCGATGTATCACTATGTGCCCATCAGTCACTTCTGTCTCAGGCCGGACAGCGTGGACGAGGTCCGGCCGCCCGCAGACAGCCGCCTTCTTGACGGCCCTGTCGCCGGCGGGCGCCTACATCCCGGCGTTTCCCTGGCCTCACTGCACATTCCAGTCGACCGCCGCGATGATCAGTGATCATCGCGGCGGTCGCAGGTGGTGAGACGTCAGACCGGCTTGGTACGGGACTGCTCCCAGTTGCCTGCGCCGGAGTCCCAGGTGTTGACGGGCGGGTTGAAGCCGCCGCTGGTGTTGGCGGTCCAGATCCACAGGGCCGTCCGGGCGCCGGGGTAGTCATAGAAGGTGCCGATGTCACCGTGACCGTCGCCGTTGAAGTCACCGGTGACGGGCTTGGCGCGTGGCTGTTCGAAGTTGCCTGCGCCGGAGTCCCAGGTGTTGACGGGCGGGTTGAAGCCGCCGCTGGTGTTGGCGGTCCAGATCCACAGGGCGGTCCGGGCGCCGGGGTAGTCGTAGAAGGTGCCGATGTCGGTCAGGTTGTCGCCGTTGAAGTCGCCGGTGACGGGCTTGGCGCGGGGTTGCTCGAAGTTGCCCGCTCCGGAGTCCCACGTGTTGGTGGGTGCGTTGAAGCCGCCGCCGGCCTTGGCGGTCCAGATCCACAGAGCCGTCCGGGCGCCGGGGTAGTCATAGAAGGTGCCGATGTCACCGAGGCCGTCACCATTGAAGTCACCTGAGACCGGCTTGGCGCGTGGCTGCTCGAAGTTGCCCGCCCCGGAATCCCACGTGTTGGTGGGCGGGTTGAAGCCGCCACCGGCCTTGGCGGTCCAGATCCACAGAGCCGTCCGAGCCCCGGGATAGTCATAGAAGGTGCCGATGTCACCGAGGCCGTCACCATTAAAGTCACCTGAGACCGGCTTGGCGCGCGGCTGCTCGAAGTTGCCCGCCCCGGAATCCCACGTGTTGGTGGGCGGGTTGAAGCCGCCACCGGCCTTGGCGGTCCAGATCCACAGAGCCGTCCG